>CAKOLK010000001.1 GCA_934096275.1 uncultured Bacilli bacterium
TACAAAAAGAGAAAAATAATTTTCTCTTTTTAATAGCCCTCTTTTTTATTAATATCTACTATTTGGGGTTCACATCAAAAGATAATTGTCTTTTTTAATATTCTTTTACTTTTGTTTACACTTCTTATAATTTAGAATATATCTATTTTTATTTTTTTATGATATATTATAATTAAGAGGTGATTTAATTGAAAAAAGACAAACAAAAAAGCAATGATATTGAGGTTTTAACTGACATAGAAAAGACTAAGGAGATTGATCTTGAAAAGAAAAAAGATGAATCTATCAAGAGTGAAAAGTCAAAAGAAAAGAAGGGTAATCTTAAAGGAAATGTATTATTTATATTGATAGTATTAGTATTTATTGCAATATTTAGTGTATCTAGTTATTATTCATATAAGTATTTTACTAAGAAAGAAGATTATAAAGGAATGTTTACTAAAGAAGAGCTTCCTAGAGTTGATGCTTCTCTTGCTACACAACCACTTATGGATAAGTATGTTAAGTATTTTACTGATAGTGATATAAAGATTGATTATACTAATACTCATCCTGCTTATGAAAAGCTTGCTAAAGGGGAAACTGATTTAATAATTGTTACATATCCATCAAAAACAGCGAAAGATTTACTTGATAAAAATGATGTTGATGTAGATATAATACCAGTAGTAAATGAAGGGTTTGTATTCTTTGTAAATAAAGAAAATAAAGTAGATAATTTATCTTTAAAACAAGTTCAATCTATTTATACTGGTGATGTTACTAATTGGAAAGATCTTGGAGGAGATGATGCTAAAATACTTGCATATCAAAGACCTGATACAAGTGGTTCACAAACTGGTTTAAAAGAATTAGTAATGAAGGATTTAAAGATTAAGAGTCCTACGATAAAAGAGTATGTTCCTACGATGAGTGGTGTAATAGATTATGTTGCAGATTATAAAGATGATAAACGTGCTATTGCATATTCTTATTACTATTATGCTAATGTAATGTATGCTAATGATAATATTAAGTTTTTAGGCATTGATGGAGTTAAGCCTAATTTTGATACTATTAGAGATGGTAGTTATCCTCTTCTTACTTCATATTATATAGTAATTAATAAAAATGCTAAAGAGGATAGTAATGTTAGAAAATTAGTTAACGCCATGCTTAGTGAACAAGGACAAAAACTAGCTATGGGGGCCGGTTATGTTCCAGTTAAATAAGAAGGTATTAATAATAGTTATAATAGTTTTATTACTAGGTTTCGCTGGTACTACAGCATATTTAATATATAAAGAAAATCATAAAGAGTTTGTTTTAAAATATGAAGAAAAAGAGAAAAAAGAGATAGGAACTAAGTATGCAATTGATCTAAATGGTAAATATAATACTAATGGCTTAAAAATAAGTTCAAAGGAATATGAAATATCTAAAGATAATACTTTTAGTTATGATGCTATTGATGGTCTAAAAGATTCAAAATATCAAGATAAGATTAATACAGATATATTAAAACAAGTTAAATCTTTTGCAAAGAAAGATAACTATGGTTATTGTTATACTCGTGCTAGTTATAGTAATGTTTTATCTATTTTATGCGAGTATTCTACTAAAAAAGATGAAGATAAATCTATCTTTTATGGGCTTAATTATAATTTAAAAGATGAAAAAGATTTATCATTCGAAGAATTTTTTGTGGACAATGCTCCGATTGAGTCAATTATATTAAAGAGTTATTATAATGGAATGATTTTGTATGATAAAGAAAAAAGTCCTGATGATATGATAAGAATATTAATTGATGAGTATAATAAAGGAAATTATGTTTATTATTTTGATCAAGAGTCTATATTTTTAGTCATAAAAGATGAAACTATTGAAATTGATATGAAAAAGTATTATAAATATATTGCAATATTTGATAGATTTAAAGATGGTAAGAATATTTATAAGAATGATAATATTGGATATAAGAATATAATGCCTCTTACTTTAACTGGTGTATATAATGATGAAGAGTCTGAATCTTCTTATGAAGGATATCAAAATGATTATTACTATATTTCTTATTCATACGATACAGAAAAAGATTTTCTTGACGCTAATAAAGATTCAAAAATCACTAATAAAGTATTAAGAAAAATATATAAAGTATATTATGATGAGGCTAAGAAGATACCTGATTCATATAAGAAAAGTGATAAAGGTGTTATGTTATATGGCGAATTATCTCTTAGTGATGGTGAGTTTAAGTTTTATGATTATGAGACAAATCCGATATTTAAAATAACACCATATTTATATTCGTATGAATGTTCTAAAAGTGTATTTAAGGATAAGTTTGTTCCATACTTTGTTACTTTCGAAGGAAGAGATTACAATACTTATAAAAAGAAACTTAAGGAAATGAGTGTAACTACTAAAGAAGTATATGATAAATATTATGTAGTATATAAAGATAATAAAGCTTATTCTAAAAAGAAATTAGAGGTAGAAGATATTTTTAAAGATGTCAATAAGCTTAAAGAAGATATTTTAAACAATGAAGTTTTAAAAGACGAAGAAAAGGAAGATTTAAGACAAAATGGAAAGTTTAGCTATGAAATAGACAATAACTATATAACTATATATCTTACTACTGAAAATACAAAATATGATTATTCATTTTCGTTTGATAATAATTAAAAGGTTTCATTTGAAATCTTTTTTTCTTGACTCTTTTTACTTGGTGTAATATGATAATTATCAATAAAGGAGAAGATTATGACAAAAGAAGAAAATGTAGTAAATTATTATGTAATATGTAACAAATTAAAAAATATTATAAGAACTGGTTGGAAAGATTGGAATGTAAAAAAAGAAAGATTAGAAAGTGTGGCAGAGCATATTTTTGGTGTTCAAATGCTTGCAATTGCAATGAAATCAGAATATCAATATGATGTAGATATTATGAAAGTTATTTTTATGTTAGCGATCCATGAACTTGGAGAAACAATTATTGGAGACTTAACACAATTTCAAATATCAAAAGATGACAAGATGAAGATTGAACATGATGCTGTTAAAGAAATACTTTGTGGTTTACTAGATGGTGAACAAATTGAAAGATTATTTTTAGAGTTTGATTCTCATAAAACTAAAGAAGCAATGTTTGCATATCAATGTGATAAATTAGAATGTGATTTACAAAGTAAGTTATATGATGAAGAAGGTTGTGTTGATTTAAATCACCAAGAAGGTAACAAAACTATGGATAATAAACTTGTAAATCAATTACTTCAAGAAGGAAATAGTTGGTCAGAAATGTGGTTGAAGTTTGGTCAAAGTATCTATCCTTATGATAATAATTTTGTAGCAGTATCAAATTATGCATTAAATAATAATATTAAAAAATTAAAATAGAATATTGAAAAAGATCTTGCTTGAGATCTTTTTTCTTGTGCTTTTCTTTATTAATGATTTATAATATAAGCAAGAGATAAATTGTTTTGATTTGATGGAGGAGTATATGAGCAAAATATTGCATGCAATCGAAATGTTGAACTATTTGAATACTGGTAATAAATACAGTGTGAAAGAACTATCAAATAAATTGGAAATATCAGAAAGAATGGTTAGGTATTATAAGAATGAGTTAGAACAAGCCGGTATTCCTATAGAAACTTTTATGGGACCAAATGGTGGTTATTATATTATAAACACTGGAAGGCAATTTAACCACTTTAATAAATATGATTTACAAATATTAGAAAATGTTGAAGTTCTATTGAAAAGAAATAATTATGAAAACTTATTAAAATATCAAAAAATAGTCGATAAAATTAGATTTTCTAGCGATATTGAAGAGGAAAAGAGTAAGTACTTTTTTGACAAATGTTATATATCAGAAACCGAACTATACTTTAATTTAAATGATGCAATTATTAATAAAAAACAGCTCACCATACTATACAAAAATTTAAATGGTAGTTGGCAGGAGAGAATCATTCATCCTTTGCAATTTTTTAACTATGAAAATAAGCTATATATAACTGCATATTGTGAACTTAGAGATGATATTAGACATTTTGAAGTTGATAGAATAAAAATAAATAATTAAGACCAAATATTTCCTATATATGTGTTATGATTATTAACGTAGGAGGTGTTTTTATATGCTTTGTGAAAAAATTTTTATTGATTTTGATGGTGTGATATTAGATACTGAAGAACGAATAATAAGATTGAAAGATAATTGTCCTGATCTGACATGGAATGAATTCTTTGAACAACTAGACTGGTTTTTATTATTAAGTGAGGCTAAAGTTATTAATAATGCCATTAATTGTATAATTGAAGCACAAAATAATAAACAAAAAGAAATTTTTATTTTAACAAAAATTCATACCCTGCTAGAAATGCAAGCTAAAGCTACTTACTTAAGAAATGCAAAAGTACAAATGCCAGTGTTATTTGTACCGCCACATGTTAAAAAAAGTCAAATATACTTACCAGCTAATGGAGAAATTTTAATTGATGATAATATTAAGAATCTTGTAGATTGGGAAGAGTCCGGTGGAAAAGCTATTTATTTTAATCAAAATAATGTAAGGTATGAAGGGCTTGAAACAGTAAGATCTTTAAGTAGAATTTTATAGGAGGCTATTATGGATGAAGAGTTAATTAAAAATTATGAGCTGGCATTAAAACAAAAATACAATGCAGTGTGCTTAGATGTTGATGGCACATTGACTGAACACAATTCAACAAAAATTGATGAACGTGTTATTTTTATGCTGGCCGATTTATTAAGAAGATATATTCCTGTTGTTTTTATTACTGGAAGAGGAGAAACTGGATTAAATGATTTGATAAGTGATATAAGTGAGAAACTTATTAATCAATATAACTTATCCATGAAACAATTATCAAGAATGTATGCATTAACTAATGATGGCGCCAGAATATTTATGACTACTTCTAATAGTGAAAAGTTATTTAATGTAAATGAATATATTTCATCAAATGATGATTTTGAAAAACTTAATGAATTAAATACTGAATTAATTTCAATAATTGAGAGAATGCAATTAAATGATTGCTGTAAAATAACATATTCTAGAGATTCGGTTACTAATATGATAATTAATATAAGGATAATTGTTTCGTCTGAAAATAAAGATGTAAAAAGAAAAATGGTTCAGATCATTAATACTATTATAGCCAATTTGAAAAATAAGAATATTAATTTAACAATTGGATTGCATGGAAATGATCAAGTATTCCAAATTGGTACTGCTACCAAAGATAAAGCAATACAAGTAACAGAAAAAATAATAGGGATACCGCAAAATTCAATGCTAAGGATTGGAGATTGTGGAGATGAGGTTGGAAATGATTATTCCATGCTTAATTGTGCGCAGGGATTTAGTGTGCTCAAAACAAGTAAATCAAAAGATAAATGTTTTCCTGTTTTTGAAAACGGAAGCATTGTAACTGGTGTAAGTGGTACATTGAGTTTATTAAAACAAGCTAAATTATTACCTACGATATGTCTAGAACATGCTGTATACGAAGAATATGCAAAGGCATATGCAAGAATGGAAAGACAAATGACTATTGGAAAAAATAAAAGGTTTTCACATTTTAATAATTTAGTTGATAACAAATTTCTTGATGTTGATGGAATAGATAGTTTATTTGATAATTCAAGCGGAAGCGTAAAGATTCCAATGTATGAATGGATAACTATTGATGATGATAATCCGTTAAAACAACTATGGAATACTAATAAGGATTTTAAATTAACTTATTCAATGTTTGATAACAACAATATTTTATTGAGAGGTTCTGATACATATTATTACTTTTTAGCTCAAAGAGGACACGACAAAGATACTGGTAATGATATAACATCAAAAGAAATGGTATGTTCATGGTTAAACAACTATAATTACTTTTTTAATGACGCTTTAAGTGCACTTGTTCGTATTAAAGATTTTAATGATCTCAATAATATCAAGATGGTGTTAGGTATAATGGATAATGCAAGAAATTATTTACTTGTTTTACTAAATCAGAAAATATTTAATGAATATGAGCAGGATAATATATTATTAAATTTTGAGAAGTTACCTAATAATTCGTTATTGTACAAATTATATTTTAACTTGATTGAAATTGAAAAATTAATGAAAGAGATTTCTTTTAATGAAAAATATTTAATTGATGATTGTAAAGTTAAAGAAATACTTAGCAACACAATTTCAATTACAAGTGAGTTTTTTAAAGACTTTGTTATATCACCGGAAAAAGATAATTATTCTAAAGAATTTAGAGCATATAGAGAAATAGATAATTTTGCTGAGAATTTTATTACATGTTATTCTGTTAATAGTAGTAATGAAGAAATAGAAAATAAAGGTGTATGTGGACTATGTTATGGTGGTTTGGAGTTGCCGATTATTATGAAGGCTATTAATGAAAAAATAAATGATGTTTCAATATTGAAATTTAACAAAAATGTGACTGGTTATTCTAAAAAACAAGCACTAGAACTTAGGTATTTTGATATTTTTAAAAATGAAAATATTGCTTTGACTGGAATTGATCAAACTAAAGACTATATATTAATGGATGACAATTTATTGACAGGCAAAACAATGCAATTGGCTTTGACTACATTTTATGATTTAAAAATAAATGTTAGCAAAATTATAATTGTTAGATATCCTGGAGTAAATAGAATAGGACAAATGTTTATGCAGAATCATGGTGCAATTGACTATAAATATTTTTTCGATTTTATTGAAGGTTTATATTTTCCGAGTCCATATAGCTGGAAAGATCCTAATAGTAATAATCTTTATGAAGATTCACTTGGCATTTTTGATTTAAATAGAAGAAAAATATTAGAATGTTTGTTAAAAAATGGAAGTTATTCTTATAATAGCGAAGTACTGTGTCTAAAAAGGAAAATGTAAAATGAAAACAAAAATTGAAAGAAATTGGTGCAGATAATTTAGAATTAAAAATTATAGATAATGATTATCATTTTTTAACCTCTCATACATTTAAAGATAATTATTTGTATGAATGGTTAGAAAAAAATATTTAAGGAGGAATTATATGAAAATAATAAGTATTGGAGATTTAGTAACAGATTATTATTATAAAAATGATAAGCTTGTCGGAGTAAATGGAGGAATGACTTCACATAATATAATTGCCAATATTTCAAAACTTGGTTTTAATACTTCAGTTTATGGAGCATGCGGAAATGATATGGCTGGTAAAATAGCAATTGATAGCTTAAGCATTCTTGGAGTAGACATTTCAAACATTAAAATTATTAATGATATAAAAACACGTCTTTTCCATGTTTCATACAACAATCAAAATGGTAAATTAGAGTTTAAATCTAAAAAAAGATGTCCATTGTGTAATGAAAAAAGGTGGTATGAAGAAAGTAAAATAGATTGTACTTCTATTATAAATAAAATAAATAATGATGATGTTTTAGTATTTGATAATCTAAATACAAAGAATCAATTTATTATAGATGGTTGTAACAATATAAAGATGTTAGATTTAGGACAATATTTTGAATTGGATAATTATACTAATGAAGAAATTATTAATAAAATAAGTAATAAGTTTGATTTAATTAACTTAAATGAAAGAGTAGAAAAGTATTTATATAATAGATTTTCTGTCAATACCCTTAACGACTTATATAATCTATTAAACCCTAAAATGATAATTGTAACAAAAGGGAAACTTGGTTCTTCCTTTACATTCAAAAACAAAACAATAAGTAAAGAATTAGTAAGTCCATCAAAAGAATTAGATTCTACTGGAGCAGGTGATGCATTTTTTTCGGTTTTTATTACATCATATATAAAAAATGATTATATTATTGATGAAGATTTTATTAATAAGACATTTGATGATGCAACAAAACTGACTAAAAAAGTTGTAAAAAAGTTTGGTGCAAGAGGACATCTTAATAGTCTTTATAAAATTAAGTCTATTAATGATAAATGTTCTTGTGATGATTTTGATATTATAAAAAGAAAACAAATAAAAAGATGTAATATAAATATAAACAATTTAGAGACAAGAGTTATTAATGCAATTAATAGTAGTGCTTATGATAAGCTTGTAAAAATAGATTTTAAGAGCTTTAATAATAGTGTTTTCATAGGAACTGGCGGATCTTTTGCAGGAGCAAAGTTTTCTTCTAAAGTTATTAATGAACTATATGGTATTAATACTTTAGCTTTATTGCCAAGAGATTTTTATTATAGAAACAATACTTTAGTAGATTCATTATTCTTATTTTCTTATTCTGGTACCACTAATGATGTACTATGTTCTAGTAATCTAATAACTAAAAATAAATATATTATTACTAAGGGAGAAATACAAAAAGTAGTTACAAAAGCAAGCATATCAAAAACAAATGTAATATCTTATCGAAGTAGTACTAATAAAGGTAAAGAAAGAGGTTTTTTATCATTCGAAGGGGTTCTTTCTCCTGCTAGTTTGTTTTTAAAACTATATTTTGACAAAAATGGAGAGGATATTTTAATTTTTATTAGAGAATGCCTTAATTATTGGAAAGAATACTTTAATGATTTATTTAGTAATAATGAATTTATAAAAGACTTTTTTAATGTAGGAGATTGTTTTAATATATTTACCGGAGATTTTACAGAATGCGCAAGTTTTGATTTAGAAAGCAAAATAATTGAATCAGGTATTTATAGTTGTATAATGCATGAAAAGAAGAACTTTTCTCATGGAAGATTTATTAACTATGAACATTTAAGTACTAAGAAAAATATTTATTTTAGACAAAAGAATATAAGTGATTATGAAAAAAAATTATTAAAATATTTATCTAAAGATAAAAATCTAATAATTGAAAGTCGTTATGATGGAATATTATCTGAGTTCGATCTACTTGTAGCATCACAATACTTAATATATTATATATCTAATTATCTTAATATTGATATTTCTAAACCAACATATAGCGAAGATGCAATGAATATTTATTTTTATAAGGGTAATTTATAAAACAGGATACTTTTAAAGTATTTTGTTTTTTTATGTTTGATGTTATAATTATCTAGAAAAAGGACTGATAATATGAACATAAAAAATCTTTCAATGTCATTTGGTAATCAAGAACTATTTAACGATATAAATATTCAAATTGATGAAAATCAAAAAGTTGGAGTAATTGGATTAAATGGTGCAGGTAAAACTACTTTATTTAAGATAATTATGGGTAAAGAATATCCTGATAAGGGTAAAATAACTTTTAAGAATAATGCAAGAGTTGAGTGGTTACCTCAAGTTATCGAAGATGATTTAGAAAGTTTAGATATAAATGTTTTAGAATATTTAATGAGTGCAAGACCTATTGATAAGCTAAATAATCAGTTACAAGATTGTTATGAAAAACTTGGTAATGCTTCTTTAAAAGAACAAAAAGATATATTTAATAAGATAGATAAAATACAAAAGAAACTTATTTATTGGGATCAATATAATGCTGATAGTATTTTATTAAAAATAATCGATGGTATGAATATTGATGATAGTCTTTTAGATAAGAAAATACATGAATTATCTGGTGGACAAAAATTAAAGATAGCATTTGCTAAACTTCTTTATTCTAAACCTGAGGTAATGCTTTTAGACGAACCTACTAATCACTTAGATAAAGATACTAAAGATTATGTAATTAATTATTTAAAATCTTATAATGGTAGTGTTTATATAATATCTCATGATATAGATTTTTTAAATAAAGTAGTAAACAAAATATTATATTTAGATAAAATAACTAAGAAGTTTGAATTATATGATGGTAATTATGATAGGTTTATTAAACTACACACCGAACATGAAAAAGCATTAGAAAGACAAATGAAATTACAACAACAAGAAGAAAATAAATTAAGAGAAATAGTCCTTCATTATTCTAATAGTTCTGGTAATAGAAAGAAAATGGCTCAAGATAGAGAGAAAAAATTAGAAAAATTACTTAATAATAAGATAGATATCGGTCCAAAGGATAAGAAAGCTAAGATAGATATTTCTATTAATAGAGAAAGTTCTAAAATACCTTTAGTAGTAGAAAGAATAAGCTTTTCTTATGATAAGAAAGAACCTATTATTAAAGATTTATCTTTTTCTCTTTCTAGAGGAGAAAAGTTTTTAATCGTTGGTAAAAATGGAGTAGGGAAATCTACATTACTAAAATTAATAATTAAGCAGTTACAAGTAGATAAAGGTAGAATTGTTATAGGAAATAAAACTGATATTGGTTATTATGCACAAGAACATGAATTACTTGAAGATGATAAAACTATTATGGAGAACTTTTCGGAATATAAATTGAGTAATGAGAAGTTAAGAAATCATTTAGGTAGATTTTTATTTAATAATGATGAAGTATTTAAAAAAGTAAAAGTATTATCACCTGGCGAAAAAAGTAGAGTAGCACTTGCTAAACTATCACTTTCTAAAGCAAACTTTTTAATACTTGATGAGCCTACGAATCATTTAGATCCTACCACTCAAAAAATAATTGCAGAAACTTTTAGAGACTTTAAAGGCACTATGTTAGTGGTATCACATAATCCTGAGTTTGTAGATAATCTAGGAATAGAAAGAGTTTTAGAATTACCAAAAGGAAAAATATCTTTTTATGATAAGAGTTATGTTGATTATTATAGCAAATTGAATGAAATGAATAAATAGTACTGACATAACCACACATACATGTATATTGTTGCATTTACTTATTGATATTCATGAAACACTTTTAAAATACTAAAAAATGTGGTAAAATATTCTAGAAGTTGGTGATATTGTGAAAACAGATGATTTTGATTACTACTTACCAGAAGAATTAATTGCACAAACTCCTCTTGCTAATCGGAGTGATTCTAGATTAATGCTTGTGGATAAAAATACTGGTAAGATAAAACATGAACATTTTTTTAATATAATTAATTATTTAAATAAAGGTGATGTCTTAGTACTTAACAATACTAAAGTTATACCCGCTAGAATAATTGGTGTTAAAGAAGAGACTAATGCTGTAATTGAGTTATTACTATTAAAAGAATTAGAAAATGATACATGGGAATGCTTAGTAAAACCCGCTAGAAGAATTAAAGTAGGAACTGTAGTTAAGTTTTCTGATAAGTTAAAATGTGAATGTGTTAAAGTATTAGACGAAGGAATATGTCACTTCAAAATGATTTATTCGGGTATACTTCTTGAGATACTTGATGAGCTTGGTACAATGCCTCTTCCTCCTTATATTCATGAAAAACTTGATGATAAAAATAGGTATCAAACAGTTTATGCTAAGTATAGTGGTTCTGCTGCTGCACCTACTGCGGGGCTTCATTTTACTAAAGAATTGCTTGATAAGATTGAAAAGAAAGGTGTAATAGTTTGTTATGTTACACTTCATGTAGGACTTGGAACATTTAGACCAGTGAAGGTTTCTGATGTAAAGGAACATAATATGCATTACGAAGAGTATCAAATTACTAAAGATGTTTGTGATATATTAAATAAAGCTAGAGAAGAAAAAAGAAGAATAATAAGTGTTGGTACTACTACTACTAGAACATTAGAGTCAGTAATGACTAAGTATAATAAGTTTGTTCCAACTCATGAAGAAACTAATATATTTATATATCCTGGTTATAAGTTTAAAGCAATAGATGCACAAATAACTAATTTTCATTTACCTAAGTCTACACTTGTTATGTTAGTTAGTGCATTTGCTAGTAAAGATATAATACTTAATGCATATAATTGTGCAGTAAAAGAAAAATATAGATTCTTCTCTTTTGGAGATTCTATGATGTTAGGAGACTTTGAATTATGAGAATAAAAATGACAATTGAAGAATTATATAATGGTATAAAAGATTATTTTAATCTTAATGATATTGAGTTATTAAATATTAATAAAAAGAATATGGAAGATGAAATTGATAATTTGAAAGAGAATAATGTAGTTACTTGTAATAGCGACTATAGTGTTGTGTTTGATGCAGAGGCATTATATATAGAGTTTTTTGATGATTTAATTAGAATACCATTTGAGAATGGTGAATATATGATTAATTGTTTAAAGAAAGCTCACATTGAGTATGTACCAGTTGATTTAGAACTACCAATTATTAAAGATATATTCGGTTATAAAATTGAAAGAAAAAGAGTAAAAAGTAGGTAATAATATGAGTAAGATGAAATATGAATTATTAAAAAATGATAAAAAAGCAAGATATGGAGTTATTCACAGTAAATATGGAGATTTTAATACTCCAATGTTTATGCCTGTTGGAACGCGTGCTACTGTAAAAACTCTTTCTGTCGAAGAACTATATGCTTGTAATACTGGGATAACTTTAGCTAATACTTATCATCTTTGGTTAAGACCAGGACCAGATATTATAGAAAAAGCTGGAGATATTCATAAGTTTATGAATTATAATAGACCAATGTTAACTGATTCTGGAGGATTTCAAGTGTTTTCTCTTGCCAATCCTAAAGATATTAGTGAAGAAGGTGTTAAGTTCAAGAGTCATATTGATGGTTCAAATCTATTCTTAACACCAGAAAAATCAATTGAGATACAAAATAAAATTGGAGCAGATATTATAATGAGCTTTGATGAGTGTCCATATTACCCGTGTACTCATGAATATATGAAAAATAGTGTTGAAAGAACTTTAAGATGGGCAAAACGTGGTAAAGATACTCATAAGAATGACAATCAAATGCTATTTGGAATAATACAAGGTGGAGAGTTTAAAGACTTAAGAGAATATAGCGCTAAAGAAACAGTAAAAATGAATTTTGATGGTTATTCAATTGGTGGTACTTCGGTAGGAGAAGACAAAAAAACAATGTATGAAATGATTGATAATTGTATAGACTTTTTACCAACTGACAAGATAAGATATCTTATGGGAGTCGGAGACCCCCTAGATATTCTTGAAGGCGTAGAAAGAGGAGTAGATATATTTGATTGTGTCCTACCAACAAGAATAGCAAGACATGGTAATGCTTTTACAAGACATGGTAAAATGAATCTTAAGAATGCTAAGTTTAAGGAAGACTTTACTCCAGTTGAGGATTCTTGTGATTGTTATTGTTGCAAAAATTATACAAGAGCTTATATAAGACATTTATTTAGTGTTGATGAAGTATTAGGCCAAAGACTTCTTTCAATTCATAATATTAGATTTTTAACTAAACTAACCGAAGAAATAAGAGATGCAATAAATAATGATAGTTTTGATGAATATAAAAAAGATTTTATAGAAAAGTATACAAAAAGTTAAAAAAATGCTATAATATAGATGTAGTAAAATATATAGTAAAGGATGTGACAAAGTGAAGTTAAGTGAAAACTTTTTTTACACCTTAAGAGAAGATGTAAAAAACGAAGATTGTGTAAGTAGTAATTTATTAGTAAAAAGTGGTATGATTAAAAAAGTTTCAAGTGGTATTTATATGTACATGCCTATGGGACTTAAAGCATTAAATAACATAGAACAAATCATTAGAGAAGAAATGAATGATGCTGGTGCTTTAGAACTTTCTATGCCTTGCTTAATACCTAGTGAAGTATATGAACAAAGTGGAAGGAAAGAAAATTTTGGTAATAGTATGTTTACTTTAAAAGATAGAAATGATAGAGAGTATGTACTTGGTCCAACTCATGAAGAGTTATTTGTTAATGCTGCTTCTAGTATGATAAAATCATATAAAGATATGCCATTTAATATTTACCAAATGGCTAATAAATATAGAGATGAAGCTCGTCCAAGATATGGATTAATTAGAGTAAGAGAATTTATTATGAAAGATGCTTATACATTTGATAAAGATGAAAGAGGATTAGATAATTCATATAGAAAAATGTATAATGCATATCGTAGAATATTTGATAGATGTGGTATTAATTATAAAATAGTAGAAGCTGATACAGGAGTTATGGGAGGTCTTTTATCTGAAGAGTTCCAAGCAATCGCAGATATTGGTGAAGATAGCATAGTTTATTGTAAGAATTGTGGTTATGCTGCGAATAATGAGGTATTTGATGTGATTCCAGTATATGATAAAGTACCAGTATCAGAAAAAGAAAAGAAACTAGTTCATACTCCAAATGCCGGTTCAATTAAAGCACTAGTAGACTTTGGATACGATATAAATAAACTTACTAAGACTATGATTTATAAAAATGAAAGAGGAGAATTCTATGCTTGTGTAATTCCTGCGACTAGAGAAATAAATGATTATAAATTAAGAAGAACTACTAAGTCAGTTGATATAAATCTTGCAAGTGCAGAAGAAGTTAAAGAAATAACAGGTGCTGATATTGGATTTGTTGGTCCATGTGATTTAAATATACCTATTATCGTAGATAAAGAAGTAGTACTTATGGAAGATTTTTTAGTAGGTGCTAATAAGACTGACTATCATTATGAAGATTTTAATGTCGGAGATATTTGGCCTGGTTATAAAGTTGCAGATATTAAGTTTGCTATTCCAGGTGATCATTGTCCTGAATGTCAACATGAAATAGAAATAGCTAAATCAATTGAAATTGGTAATACGTTTAAGCTTGGTTCTAAATATTGTGAAGCATTAGGTTTGAAATATTTGGATCAAAATAATGAAGAACAATATCCACTTATGGGTTGCTATGGAATTGGTGTAGAAAGAGTACTTGCTTCACTTGTTGAACAAAACAATGATGAAAATGGTATTATATTCCCACTTTCAGTTGCTCCTTATAAAGTAGCAATAGTTTTAATTGATAAAAATGATAGATTACAAAATGAAGTAGCGCAAGACTTATATAATGAATTAATGAGTAATGGTATTGATACAATACTTGATGATAGAGACGTAAGACCAGGTGTTAAGTTTAATGATATGGACTTAATTGGAATACCTATTAGAGTTACAATTGGTAAGAAAGTATATAGTGATATGGTTGAATTAAAACAAAGACATAAACATACATCAGAAGACATCAATGTAAAAGACATTTATAAAGAAATAAAAGCAATTATGTACTAATAAAAGCAAAGCAAAAACTGCTTTGCTTTTAATTTTTTAAAAAAAAGTGCAATTCTATATAAAACAGACATTTCAAAAAATATTCGTTAAGAAAAGTGTGGTTATAATACATTTTTGATACTTATAATTAAAATAATTGAATCAATTTTAAAAATTGGTTCTTTTTTATATGATCAAATCTTAAAATTGGTCGTTTGACAAGGGCTTTTATATGTTTTATATTGATTTTACAAAGGAAAAAATCTTTGTGAAGGGAGGTGAAAAGTATGAACTTAACAGGCAATAAGCTAGCTCTTTTAGATAAGTCTGTATCTAATGATATGGCATATAAACTTAAAACAAGACATAAAGGTTACAGGATACCACTTGTATCAGATGTAATGTTTAGAACAATGTTTTTTAATGAAAGCAGAAAAAAATATGGATGTTATCTAATCGCTCTTTTACTTAATCAAGATTATAATGAAATATTTGAAAATACTACATTAATTAAACCAACAGTAGACGAAGAAAAAGCGGATAAATCTAGAAAGACAGTTGGTTATCTATGTAGAATAGATGGAGTATTAGTAAATGTTGAAATGAATAAGAATAAGACAAGAACTAATCTAGAAAGAAATCTTGATTATATGTTTAGACTTCATGGTGGAGGAATGAAGATTGGAGACGAAGACAATTATGAAACTTGCCTTCAAATTAACGTAAATAATTTTACCTTTGAAGGAAAAACAGAAGTATTGGATGAGTATATGATAGTCAATTTAAGTAATATCGATGAAATATATACAAATAAAGTACATATTTACAATATTTACTTGCCAAACATAAGAAAAAAAGATTATAATAGTCTTGAGGATTATGAAAAACTATTATTAATCTTTAATGAAGAGGATGATGAAGTCCTTGATATGTTAAGTAAGGGTGATGATATCATGAAAGAATACATTGAAGATTCTAAAAATGCAAGTGAGCAGGACGAAATAATTGGAATGTATGACAAAGAGTTAAATGATGAAATGTTAAAAAGAGCAGAGATAAGAGAAAACAGAGAAGAAGCATATAATGAAGGGCTTGAATCTGGTCGAAAAGAAGGTTCTTTAGAAAGTAAAAGAGAAACTGCTCTTAAGATGATTCAGAATAACTTGTCATTTGATCTTATTGCAGAGTGTACTGGACTATCACTTGAAGAACTTGATGTATTAAAAAAGGAAATAGAATAATATCTATTCCTCTTTTTGTTTTTTAGTATGAAATAATAAAGTGTCTTTTATCACTTTATTATTTTATTTATTTTTTCATACACTTCTTTTAATGACTTTTCATATTTTGAAGTTTCTTTAGGATAGTAATAAATACTATCTTTTATTTTATCTGGCATATAATTTTGTTTAACCAAACTGTTTGGGTAATTATGAGGGTATAAATAGCCAATATTAGGACTTTTTATTATACTTGGTACTTCTCCAATAGCATGTTCTTTTATCTCGTTAATGGCTTTATCTATTGCAAGATAAGCACTATTGCTTTTTGGAGATAAACACATCTCAATAACTATATTAGAAAGAGGAATTCTAGCTTCTGGTAAACCAACTCTTTCACAAGCATCAATAACAGCATTAAGTTTAGGACCAATCGAAGGATTACCAAGTCCTATATCTTCATAACATATAACAGAAAGACGTCTAAATATAATACTTAAATCTTCCATGATAAGAAGTTGTGCTAGATAATGTAGGGCAGCATTAACATCTGATCCTCTAATAGACTTTTGAAGTCCACTAAGAGAGTTATAATAGCTTTCTTCATTTTTATCACCAGTAATAACTGAAGTATTATTAATACTTTTAATGGTATCTACACTAACACTATGATCTTTATTATAATAATAAGATACTTCAAGTAAGTTATAAGCAAATCTTAAGTCATATTTAGATATTTTAGCAATGTATTTTAATGCATCATTAGTTATTTTAATATCTTTTAAATATTCTGTTTTAATAGCTTTTTTAAGTCCTTTTAATATATCTTCTTCACTAAGAGGCTCTAGTTTGAATATTTGACATCTACTTCTTATCGCAGGATTTATTGCATGGTATGGATTAGAAGTAGTAAGACCAATTAAAGTAATAAGACCACTTTCTAAGCATGGAAGAAGTATATCTTGTTTATCTTTATTTAATCTATGAATTTCATCTACAATTAAAATCATTCCATCATACATTTTAGCTTCTTCAATTACTATATCAAAGTCTTGTTTTTTATGAATAACGGCATTTAAAAAACGATAATTCATACCCAAATCATTTACAATCGCAGTAGCTATACTAGTCTTACCAATACCTGGTTCTCCATATAAAATCATTGAAAATATTTTTTTATTTTTAACCATATTAGATATAATCTTGTCTTTACCAATTAATGTTTCTTGTCCTAAAACATCTTTTAAAGTTTTAGGTTTTAGTTTTATTGCTAATGGTTCATTCATACTAACACTTCCATTCATATATATTTTATCAAATATATTTATATATTACAAACAATTATTCTTAAAATGTTTCTTTTTTAATCTTTTCTTTATTTTTATCGTTGTTTTTGTTATAATATATTCAAAATTATTTAACTGAAAGGAAGAGTTTATATATGAGACATGCTGATACTTATGTTTTTGAAATTAATCATGAAAAACCAGTAACTAAAACTGAAATCTTAAAAGAAATACGAAATGTATTACTCTCTGAACCTAACAAAGATGATGATTGTATTTCTTTATATGATGTTGCTCAATTAATAAAAAGAAAACGAGAACATTACGAGAATGTTATAGAATCATATGAGAGACGACTTACGTCGATATCAAAACGTAATGGTTTAGGTTATACAAATATAGTTGTTGATAATGATTTTAAGGATGAAAATAAGATAAAAATAGATTTTAATACTAAATATAATAATAAACTTGATAATGCACTATTCTTTAAAGAAGATGATGATTTATGTATTATATGTCCTTTGATATATGTTTCACAAGGAAAACAAATATTACTGATTTTAGGAAATACAATTTCACAACTTTATGATGCGGTACTTCAATATAACAGAATTTTTGATTATTATGTTCGTGATATTAAGTCAATGAATTCAGATGTTTCAGTTGATATTATTGGTGACTCTATTTATATATCTTTTGCACATGATTCTGAAGAAGAATTTAAATTAGAACTAAATAATAGGTCTGATCAATACGAATGGAGGACTAACTCATATAAAATTGCAAGTACAATTTCAGAAAGTGAACACGAAATATTTAAAAAAGTATTTATTAAAATTGAAGACTGTCCTGAATGGAGTAGAGATGATTTATATAAAATTAGAAAAAATCAATTAGAAGGAAAAGATACATATTTTGAAGAAACACAACCTGAAAAAACAGGAATAAAAAGAAAAATACTTTCATTTTTAAAAAGATAAAGCCATTAGGCTTTTTTTGTTTTATAAAGTTTAATGGTTATATTGCGAATAAAGCCTTTTATATGCTATAATTATGTTGAGGTATAATATGGAAGATAAGTATGAAGTTAATACATTTATTTTAGATTATATTGATTATTTAAAATATGAAAAGAACCTAAGTTCTAGAACAATAGAAAAATACAAATATAGTCTAATTGTTTTTGAAAAGTATATGTTAAATAAGAATATTAATTTATTTGATGTAACACAATACAATATAATAGACTTTCTTACTAATTATTTTAAAGATAAGGGTGTTAGTTCTAAGACAAATAGTATTACTTCGATTAATAACTTTTATATATATCTAGTAAAGGATAAAAGGATTGATATTAATCCCTGCGAGAATATTGATAGACCAAAGATGAAGAAAAGGTTACCTGATGTATTGACTGTAAATGAAGTTGATAAATTATTAGATATTCCACTTCATACTAAAGAAGATTATAGAGATAAAGCAATACTTGAGGTTTTATATGCTACTGGTATAAGAATTAGTGAACTTACTAATTTAAAAATGCAAGATGTAGATTTTACTAATAAAGTAGTTAGAGTCTTTGGTAAGGGTTCTAAAGAAAGAATTGTTCCTATTAATAAGTATGCTTTAAAGTATTTAGGAATGTATTTAGATATAAGAGGATCTTTCTTAAAAGGTAAACTTACTGATTATATATTTTTAAATAATAAAGGAAATGCTATTAGTAGAGAAAGCTTTGGACTAGAACTTAATAAAATAGTAAAAAAACAAGGATTAAATAAAAGGGTTACACCTCATATGCTTAGACATTCATTTGCTACTCATATGTTAAATCAAGGTGCAGACTTAAGAAGCATACAAGAATTACTTGGACATTCTGATATTAGTACTACTACTATATATACACATGTAAGTAATGAAAAGGTAAAAAATGATTATTTAAAATACCACACAAGATAGGGAGGATATTTATGAGATTTAAAAGAGTATTTTTAATAGTTTGTGATTCACTTGGAGTAGGGGAAGCACAAGATGCAGTAAATTATGGGGATATAGGTGCTAATACGTTGAAGCATATTAATGATAAGCATAATCTATTTATACCTAATCTAAAGAAATTAGGTTTCTTAGATACTATTAATATGAATGAAGATGATGAAGTTGAAGCATACTATACTATTGCAAGACCTAATAATAAAGGAAAAGACACATTAAATGGTCATTATGAAATAGTAGGCTTAAGAAATGAAGTGCCATTTAAAACATTTACTGAACATGGTTTTCCAGATGAATTAATCAAAGAAATAGAAACTCAAACAGGAAGAAAAGTTATTGGTAATTGTGCTGCTTCTGGTACTGAAATAATTAAAGAATTGGGAGAAGAGCATATAAAAACTGGTGCACTTATTATCTATACATCAGCAGATTCCGTTTTACAAGTAGCAGCACATGAAGCGGTTATTCCAGTAGATTTGTTGTATAAATATTGTGAAATTATTAGAAATATAACCACTAGAGATGAATGGAAAGTGGGTAGAATTATTGCAAGACCATTTATTGGTAATAATAAAGATAATTTTAAAAGAACAGGAAATCGTAGAGATTTTGCTTTAAAACCACCTACTAAGTCTATTTTAAATAAATTAAGTGATAAGGGATTAAGTGTTATATCAGTTGGTAAAATATATGATATATTTGATGGAGAAGGAATAACTAAAAAACTTACTTCTCATTCAAACAAAGAAGCTGTAGATAAAGTGCTCGAAGTAATGAATAAAAACTTCACTGGTTTATGTTTTGCTAATTTAAATGACTTTGATACATTGTATGGTCATAGAAGAGATTCTTTAGGATATGCTAATGCTATTGAGGAACTTGATGTAGAAATACCAATGATGTTAAATAACTTAAATAATGATGATTTACTTATTATAACAGCAGATCATGGTAATGATCCAACATATTCAGGAACAGATCATACAAGAGAAAATACTCCAGTAATTATTTATAGTAGAGTATTTAGAAACCCTAAAAGCTTACCAATTATGTCAACATTTGCAGATATTGGTGCTACTATAGCGGATAACTTTGAAGTAGATCCTCCAATGATTGGGGAATCATATTTAGATAAACTAATATAATAGGGAAGGGGAAGTGATATTATAAAAAGAATATTTAGTTTACTAATTATCGTACTTTTAACATTTACAATAGTTGGATGTTCTAATAAGATTCCAATTAAACCAGAATATGGTGTAAATGAACAAGCAATTGCAGATGATATTGAATTACTTGTAAATGAAGTTATTTATAATGAAACACATCAAACGTTGAAAATTAAAGTTAAAATGACTAATAAGAGAGATAATACTGTTACAATTAAATCAGATGAAATGTTTAAGCTATATGATATAAATAAGGTTCAAATACCTAATAGTTATAATAATAGTACTAATATAATCAAAAAAGATGAAACTATTACTTATATATTAGAATATAGTGTTGCTAAGAAGGAAATATATGAATTGTATTTTTATTCAGGTGTTGTAGAAAACAATATAAGATTTAATATAACTAGTAAGGATATTATTAATGCTATTGAATAAAATAATCTTAAAAATGTCATAATATCAATTATCGGAAGTTGTATATTTATTAAAAAGATGAGGTTTAATCCTCATTTTTATTATGATTTATATTGATATTATGTTCTCTTAATTCCTTTAATTCTGCTTCTTTTTCTAGATATCTATCATTAATTTTCATTTCATTATGTGTTTTTACATCTTCAACAATACAAAAAATAAAAAATCTAAAAGCAAATATAATTAATAAAACACAAAAACCAATAAAAATTATTACAGATAAATCTGAATCCATTAAAATACGACTCCTTTATACTATATTTATAACTCTATTATAACATACTCTCCTACTACTTTTCAATCAAATTCAAAAATGTGGTTATGATTTAAATCGACAAATAAAAAGATGGATAGTTATCCACCTCGATTTAAAATAGGAAATATATAATTAAAGCTTTCTAGACATAATTTCTGCTATTTTTTCAAATACTTCTTTACCATTAGATTCATTTATAGAACTATAACCAAGTTCTTGTAATGCTTGTTTTCTTAATGTAAATAATTCTTCAGTTCTACTTAGTTTTTCTTCATTTTTTTGAGCAATTTCCATTTCAAGTTTTTTATGTTGTTCTGCAACTTTACTACGTGATGCTCCCCTGCTTGAATATAAGTTCATAGCAGAGTAGACAATGCCTTCAAAAATATATTGTTTATCTTCATCATATATATATTCATTTACATTAGTGATACAATTTATCTTTGCAACATATGCAAGAACATATTTTAATTCTTCAAATTGTTCCATTGATTGAAGATAATTTTGTAAGTATTTTAATGTTTTATAGTTAGTATCATCTGATGTATCTAGATCTGTTAATAGTTTTTCTTTTAATAAAACAAATATTTCTGTAAGAAGTGTTTGTTCTTTCTTACCAAGTCCTTTAAAATCAGTCATTTGTTCTTTAACATCGTCAACCATACCATCATTTATTTTAGATTCTAAAGTTGCAATATATTTTTCATTTACTTTAATATTTTTTAATTCAGATTCATTTTCTACTCCTAAAAGAAGTAATAATTTATTTTGTTTATCCTTTGGTAATTCATCAGTACTACTTAATGCCAAGTAATTGTAAAGCATTTGACGTGATACTCCTAAAAACTTTGCAACATTAACTTTTGAAATACCACTTTCATTTATAATTCTGTTTACTTCATTCATCATAAAGTACCCTCCTCTATCGTTCATAATTTAATTTTAGCACTAGTGTAAAGAAATGTCAAGTAAATGATACAAAATAAAGAACAAACTAGCTCAGAGTTTGAGTCATTTGTTCTTTCTACATCATATCAAATAGTGATAATTGACTAGATTCTGGTAAATCTTTTAATATTCCCATTAGTCTCATTTTTTCTATTAAAGTAGAAGATAGTTTTCCTCTTTTTTGAAGGTCTTCGATGCTTAAGAATTCACCTTTTTCTCTTTCAGTAATTATATTATTTGCTACTGTTCCACCTAACCCATCTAGTGCTCTAAATGGAGGAATAAGAGTTTTTCTATCTTCATCTATCATGAAGTTCATTGAGTGTGATTTCAATAGATCAACTGGACCAAATTTATATCCTCTTGCAGTCATTTCAAGTGCTACTTCAAGAGTAGATAATAAATCTTGTTCTTTTACAGAAAGTCCAAACTTATTTACATTCATTTCATCGTATTTTTCTTTTATTGCATCGTATCCTGCTTCCATTACTTCTAGATCGAAGGCAAAGCATTTTACTGAGAAGAATGTTGCATAGTATTCGATGGCTCTATTAATTTTGTACCAAGCTATTCTCCATGCTGCTGATACATAAGCTGTTGCATGGGCTTTTGGGAACATGTATTTTATTTTATCACATGAATCTATATACCAATCAGCAATACCTGTTTCTTTAAGTAAAACTTTATAATTATCCCATTTTTCTTTTTCTTTTTTTTGTTTTCCTTTACGAACTAATTCCATTATTTTGAAGGCATCAATTGGTTTTACACCATGATTACTTAGATAAACCATAATATCATCACGACATCCAATTACTTGACTGAATGGACAAATATTATTTCTTACTAGTTCTTGAGCATTACCATTCCATACGTCTGTACCATGTGAAAGTCCTGATATTTTTACTAGTTCTGCGAATGTTTTTGGTTTTGTCTCTAAAACTATTCCTATTACGAATCTAGTAAATTCTGGAAGTCCTACACAACCTACTTCACATTCTATCTGTTCTGGTGTTACTCCGAGTGCTTTTGTTGATGAAAATAAACTCATTACTTCTTTATCATCCATTGGTATTGTTGTAGGATCTATTCCTGTAAGATCATATAACATCTTAAATATAGTGGGGTTATCGTGTCCTAGTATATCTAGTTTTAATAAGCATGATTCAATATCATGATAATTAAAGTGTGTTGTAAACCATTCAGAGTCATCAGAATCAGCAGGATATTGAAATGGAGTAAAGTCATAGATATCTTTATAGTCTGGGACTACTACTATACCACCTGGATGTTGTCCTGTTGTTCTTTTAATACCTGTAACTCCTTTTGCTAAACGTTCTACTTCAAGCATTTTTATATCAGTAATACCTCTATCTTCATAATATCCTTTTACAAAACCAAATGCTGTTTTTTCCGCAACTGTACCAATTGTTCCAGCACGAAATACGTGATCCTCACCAAAAAGTACTTTAGTATAATTATGAGCAACTGGTTGATAGTCTCCGGAGAAGTTAAGGTCTATATCTGGTACTTTATCAGCATTAAATCCTAAGAATGTTGCAAATGGCATATCTTGTCCTTCTTTTTTAAACAATGCACCACATTCACATTTTCTATCTGGAAGATCATATCCTGATGGATAATCCTTTCCATATGGTATTCCCTCATCATTATTAAATATAGTCTTTTTACAATTAGGACAAACATAATGAGCAGGAAGTGGATTTACTTCAGTTACCCCAAGCATTGTAGCGACAAAAGATGATCCTACTGAACCACGGGAACCTACTTGATACCCATCTGAGTTTGATTTTTCTACTAGTTTTTGAGCAATTAAGTAGATAGTATCGAATCCCCCATTTATGATACCATTAAGTTCTTGGTCTAGTCTTGTTTGAATTAATTCAGGAAGTGGATCTCCATATATAGAATGTGCTTTATTATAACAAATACTTTTTATAGTTTCTTGACTATTTTCAAATCTTGGAGAGAATGGTATACCATGTGTATCTGGTATTATTTCTACTTCTTCGACTAGGTCTGCTACTTTATTGGTATTTGTAACTACTATTTCATAAGCTTTATCTTCTCCTAGAAAAGAGAAATCATTTAACATTTCATTAGTAGTCCTAAAGTACATACTAGGAATATCTTTTATATCCTTTTTATTAAGAGGATGTCTTCCTCCACCTGGAACTTTTTGATTTACTATTATTTTTCTATAAATAGTATCTTCTTTATCTAATTGATGCACATCTCCAGTTGCTACGACCATTTTATTTTTAGTTTCTGCTACTTCAATTATCTTTTTAATATTTAATAGTACTTCTTCATTGTTTTTGAAGTCATCTAAATCAATTAAATAGCTATATACATCAGGAGGTTGTACTTCAACATAATCATAAAAGTTCATTAAGTCTCCAAGTTCTTCTTCACTTTTACTTCTTGCTTGTCTAAATATTTCTCCATTTGCACAACTACTACCAATAAGAAGTCCTTCACGAAGTCTTTCTATTTCAGAACGTAGTATTCTAGGTGTTTTATATAAGTATTTAGTATTTGCAAGAGATACTATTTTAAATAGATTTTTTAATCCAGTTTGATTTTTTACTAAGATATTTATATGAAATAATTCACCAAACTTATGGATATCTTCTTTGGATACTAAATCATCTATTTGATTCATTTTATAGATTTGCTTAGCATTTAGTTTAACCATCATTTTATGAAATATTAATGCGGTTGCCTCAGCATCGTAGTCTGCTCTATGGTGGGCATCTTCATCCCAAGGAATATCATATCTTTTAACAAGTGCAGAAAGTGAATGACGGGAAGCACCAGAGTCTAAAGCACGAGAAAGTTGAAGTGTATCTAAAAGAACGTTTTTGTATTCACCAAGATTGTATTTTTGATAAGCCATTTCTAAGAATGATGAATCAAACTTAGCATTATGAGCAACCATTGGCAAATCTCCATACCATTCAATAAACTCTTTTACAGCTTCTTCTTCATTAGGACAGTCCACTAACATTTCATCTGTTATATTAGTTAGTTTTATAATATGTGGTTGTAATTTAACACCAGGATTAATTAATCTATCAAATCTATCTATTATTTCACCATTTTTAATTTTTACTGCTCCGATTTCAATGATTGAGTCTCCCCCACCAGCATTAAATCCTGTTGTTTCAAAGTCGAATACTACATAAGTATTATCCATTAAAACACTCTCATCTGGTCTTTTAACTAAATCAATATCATCATCTATCATAGATAGTTCTACACCATATAATATTTTAATTTCATTCTTATGATGGAATGCTTCAGGGAATGTTGGAATACCATTATGATCTGTTATAGCTAGTGCTTTATGTCCCCATTTAATTGCACGTTTTATAAGATTTTTTACATCTACTACTCCATCCATTTGACTCATCATAGTATGAGCATGCAACTCTACTCTTTTAACTTCAGCATCATCCATTTTTATTTTTTCTTCTTTTTCAATGAATTCAATAGTTCTGGCATTTAGTACAAAGTCATTATAAAAAGTATTATTTTTTACATAACCATTTATTCTAACCCACATTCCTTCCTTAAACTTAGCAAGTGTTTCTTCATATTCTTCAAAAGAATTAAGGAATAATCTTACATACATACTACTTTTAAAATCAGTAACTTTTAATGTAAACGAATTAAAACCTTTCTTAGTACTAGGACTAATTCCAAATATTTGCACTTCAACATTTATATCATTTACTTCATATGTAATAGCACTAAGAGGGGTAATATCTCCTTTTACTTCACCAAAAAGACCAGTTTTTCTACGATAATTTGCTCTTTCATATTTAGGTTTAAACTCATTATTATAAGTTGGTTTATCATTAGTACTTTCATTACTATTTTTTTCTACATATGAAACATTATTAAAATCATTTTTAATACTATTTTTTATCTCATCTGCTTTTTCTTCATTTAATCTATATTCTAATTCATTAAAACCATAATTTTTTAAATATTCATTCATTTCACTAAACTTATTATTTAATATATCTATTTCACTTTTATTATAGACCTCAATATAATAAGCATCTCCATCATTTACTAATCTATCACTAAATAAATTGTAATAAAAATTATTGTTATTAGAAAGGATTAATATGTTTTTATAGTACTCATTAAGCAATTTATAATCTATTTCATCAACACTTATATATAGATTATATTTATAATTATTCTTAGTATATTCTTTTAAACATGATAAAAAGCAATTGATTGCTTCATATCTAAAATTGGTATTATTTTTCATATAAATATCCCATTGTTTTTTTGAATCAATGACTACTATTTTATTTATTGAGGTATTATTAAAGTCTTCATACATAGACTCTGGATAATTAATTTTATCAAGTAGATTCTTTATTTTTTCACTCATAATAATACCTCCCTAAAAAAGAACTATAATACTTCGATATCTTCGATTTGAACAGTTCTTATTCTTAAAACTTTTCTTTTATTTTTTATTATAAAACCTATAAAAGTAACTAAATCAACATAACTAAGATGATTATCATATGTATAATCGTTTACATTGAAAAAGATATTGTCTCTTATCATATATTTTTGCATATCTTCTTGTTTGACTCCTAAATACATTAACCAGTAAGGATAGATTTTTTCCTTTAAAGAACGTAAGTTTTTCTTACCCATTGAGTATTTAGATTCTTCTGTTACTCTTGTATATAATTCATTAGTAAGAGCTAGTTCCGCTACTGCATCAACTATATTTCTTTCACTTGTTTTAATATTATTTAAATCGTTTTTTATTATTTTGTACATTAAATAAGTTAGAAAATTATCTTTATCACGCATACTAACTTTTTTACCAATAGTGATTATATTAGTATCAAAGTCCGTTTCTATAACATCCAAACTAGGATGAACAACGCATATTTTATAACTATCACGTGTATCATATCTTAATATATTATTTAAATGTCTCATGTATTTTCTTCTATTTTCATCCCATATTTGAAGCAATGTATAACGATATTGACTTGTTTCTTTTTTAATTTTTTTAAATATTTGAGATGTTTCAACCATATTATAAATAGTATCATCATCAGGAATAAAGTCATCAAGTTCTTTTAAAATAATTTCTTTATCTTTATGAACTAAAGTATATTCTTTTTTATGATCCATCCACAGTTTTTGTTTTAATTTATGCACTTCCATAGACACTGAAGACTGATACAGTAAATGCCATATAAGTAAGTGCTTATTTATTATAATATCTAACTTCATACAAAATCACCTTATATATATAATATCATAATATGAAATATTTAGGAATAAAAAATAAAAAAAATACGAAAAATGTCGTATTGCTTTTTAATAATCTTTTTATAAATACCTTTATCACTAAAATCAATCATATCATTCAATTTCTTAATATTTATTTTAGATAACTCTTTTTTAATTTTTTCAAGTATTTTAACATCATTTAAATCTTTTGTGTATACATTAGGAATAGCTAACGTTTTATACTCAAATGGTTTATTTTCATATTTGTTAGTACATTTATTAATTACTAATAAAGCTTTCAAGACTGTCCGTCAATCAGTAAGTTGATATGGTTGTTCCGAAGATCCATTTCCACTTGAAATCTTCACGTTAAATGAAAGACTTAGGACTGGGCGCACGGCATACTCGTTGTATTCGACGTTGCCGAAGTAGACGCTACCGTCATCATTAACAAGGAAAGCGAGGCGATCAGCTTCCGAAACCTGTGGAAGTAACCATGTAGTTACACTTTTATCTAACCAATTATTTGCTGTTTTACAATTTACAGAAGAAATATACTTATATAAACTGTTTGTACATTCTTTTGAAGCCGCATATCCATAGTCACTCGCATACATTAATGCTATTTTTTTATTTGCATCATTTTGTATTATTGGATTTGTTACATAATAATATCCTGTTCTATTTGCTTCATTTTTTCTTTCGTATTGCCACATTACATCCGATATCACACTTGCTTCTTTGTATCCTCCAAGATAATATTTTGTTGTTCCAATCATGTTTTTTGCATCACTTGTTAATGTATTATAATAATCATTATTTAAATATGTATTTAATGTTCCTGTTACCCAATTGTTATACGTTTCAGTTGTTGTATCTTCTGTTTTATTCCAATATTTATTTCCTATTGAAGTATCTTTTATTATTTTAATTCTATTTTCTACATTGCCATCTGTATCCTCGGTTGGTATTATTCCTATTATTCTCCATACTTCATTATTAAAAGTTACATAATTGTTTACATTTCCTCCACGATATCTATACTCTGTTGCAAATCTTTCATCCACTTGAAGTGTATCATCTATTTCATGGGTTACTTTTTCTAATCCTCCTGTTCCTACATTAGATTCCGCAAAGTATAAGGCATTGTCTTTAGCTTTAACATATATTTTGATAGTATTCTTTGATTCTATACTACTACTCCATTTTGCATATGATGTATTTGTATAATTATAAGAAATAATACCCGTTAATAAAAGTACAAAAATACCTATTAATGATAATAGATATTTATTATACTCTTTTACATCTTTAAATAAAGGGTTTATCTTATAAGTATTTTGCCCCCCCCCCATACGAATATTTGTTTTCCATAATTTTACCTCCATAGTTTCTTATAAGTTAATTCTATAACAAAAAAAGCACTTTTTCAAGTACTATTTTTCTCATTGATTCTTCTACTCAACAAACTTGACACGCAAACAATTATTGCTATATTTATATTGCATGTTCGTTATGGGCGTCGGCTTCGCTACTTTTTCAAGAAAGCGAGGTGATGTATAATGAGTAGAAAGAACGACTTGATTTGCATCTTGCTTATTATCATCCTTTTCTTATTAATTATCATCTATAGATTAATCTAAGTGTTTTAATTAATAAAAAATGCGACGTCTCTCTAATATGGGAAACGTCGCTTCAAAACACAATTGAAGCTGACGTTCATAGCAAACGTGCTTCGTTATATATAATATACTACTTTTTGTAGTTTTATACAAGTGTTTTACTTGTTTTTTTGTTATCTTCCTCCAGAAGAACCTCCACCACCGAAGGAACCTCCTCCTCCGCCACCTGAAGAGAAGCCACCTCCTCCAGATGAGTATGACTCTGCAGCACTTCTAGCGGAGTTTGCACTTGATATTCCTGAAGTATAGATTGTATTCATAAGTAGAATATCATTATATGTATCATCTGTAATAACATCTGGATATAAGTTTTTAAACTCTTTTGCAACTTTATCTGCCATACCAAATAGTTGAGCAAATATTAAGTAATCTTGCCATAAGTGTACTTCAATTGGCATCTTTTCATACATTCTAGCAAAGTCTTTGAAGTATTTTTTAAGTCCTTTTAGATATATTACATCAGTATATATACTATCATCAAAAACATAATAAGTTTTTGTAAATAGGAACTTCTTTTGTTTAAATGTTGTAATATTATTATTACTAACTAAATTATTTTCTTCATTATTTAACACTTTATCAAAATGTCCTAGAACTTTTTCATAATGTTTACTACAATAAGATTTAAACTCATTCTTTTCTAGAATACCATCTTTACTTGCTTCATACATCATATTAAACATACTTAACTCATCTAAATCAGTTGGTCTTTTTGCAGGATCAAATACAATTACACTATTCTTACCATTTTTATTAGTAGTAACTATTTCCTCTTTTATCCATTTAAGAAGATAACAACCTAAAAGATCAGTATTTCTTTTTAATAAATAGTTCTTACTAGCTAAGTAATATGCTTTTTTAAGATCTTTATTACATGGTATATCCCTAAAATAATTTACATCTTTTGGTATTGTTTTATTATCTTTGAATATGTATTTTTTACCACCAAAGATAGCTACTAGAATAGGAATAAGTATTACTAAAATCATTACTATAAAGATTATGAAGTCATAAACCCAAGAAAGATCTATAGAATCATCATCGTCATAATCATATTCAAATGAACCTTCTTTTGCTTTTCCTGATACATCATCAAATGATGTGAAGTAATCATAACTATTAGTGGTATTAAATGTATTAAGTGGGAACTTAACTAGTGCTACTACATATTGATTACTAAGTCCGTATTCTGTAGTAAGTTCTATGTACCCATCTTTTACATAAGCATAACCTTTATAACCATAACCCCATACTGCTAAATCATTTGGAAAATTATAATAACTTTTTATTTTAATATCAAAGTAATCAGCGCTAGTTTTTGGTATAAATGTATTATATAATACTTGAGCATCTGATACATTGAATATAATATTATTTATATTATATGTCACAGTAAACTTATGTCTTTTAAAGTCTCCTTTTCCAAAACATAGTTCTAATCCATCCTCAAGATAATTTATACCATACTTACCACTTTTTTGACTTAGACTAGCACTTACATCCCAGTGACTCAAACTAGTCATTTCTTTACCATCCATTAGTACTTTATAATTACTAATAGTGGTATTTCCCATATTTTTAAATGTAGTGTACCATTCACTACCAGAGTCTGCTTTTACATCCCATGTTTCAGTAACATTAGCAGTCCCTTCTTTTGTGATATAAATATCCATATTTCTACTATAAATATTATCTGCATAAACAGAAAGTGGAAATAAGAATAAAACAAGTAACAAATATTTTAATTTTTTCATAAAACTCCTCCTTATCTTGAACCACCAGAGCCGCTTCCAAATGATCCTGTTCCTCCCCCACCTGAGGAGTGAGAACTTGATGAATTATTGAATACAGCATCTGATAAGTCTTTTAATATACTACCACTAGTCTTTGTTACATTATCATTATACTCTATATCGAATAATGAATCTAGTATTATTTCAAATATATCGATACTTTTAAACATATTTTCTGTATCTAAATTAGGATATAAAAATTTAAATTCTTTCTTAACCTTATCTGCAAGACCAAATATTTGTGCAATTATTAAGTATTCCTTCCATAGATGTACTTCAATTGGCATTTTCTCATACATCCTAGAAAAGTCATTTAAATAATTATATAAACCCCTTAATTTATCTATATCACAGGCTAAATAGTTATTTGTCATTAGATTTAATTGTTCTAATGAATTGATATTTGGATATGCTTTCTTTACATAGTAAGATATTTTATCTTTTTCTTTATTATATATTGAAGTAAGTATATAGTTACTATTTCTATAATTGAATTTATACCATTTCTTTAGTTCTTTAAGTGATAAAGTATTACCATTTATTCTATTAAACATATCATATAGATCACTTTCATATTGATTTATTATATTATTTTTATTATTAAATATTATACTTTCCTTAGTAATTGTTATATTATTATAAAGAATCCATTTTAACATAATTGCACCAAGTAAGTTATTGCCTCTTGTTCTTAAGTATCTATAAGATATGTAATATATTTTATATAAATCATTATTACAAGGTATATCTCTATAGTATTTAAATTTTGGTTCATGTACTATATCTAATTCTTTATTATAATAACTATTATTTTTCTTTTCTTTTATAATTAATACTACTAGAATTGTTATAATTACTATAAAAAATAAGTATATATTAGCTATTATAAATGTATCACTAGAAGTTATCTTTTTAATTTTTTCTATCACTTTATTTTCTTTTTTTGTTTCATACTTTATCGCACCATCTTCAGCCATATTATAATAAGTATTAAAGTCTTCATCTAGTTTAGCTTTTGCTTTGAAAGTATCTTTATTGAATCTAGCTAACAAAACCATATATTCATTAGTTTTTAGTCCTTTTGAATTACTAAGTATTATTTTTCCATCTTTTAGATTAATTAGTCCTCCATAGTTACCATATCCTCTTAAAAAGATGTCTTTATATTTAAAATCACTATAAATAGTAATTTGATAACTATTAAAGCTTTGATGAAGAAGATCCCAATATATCATTTGATAATCAGTAGTATTTACAACAAAATTAGTTATATCATAAGTAAACGTATAAGTATTATTACCATATTCTGATATCCCAAAACATAACTCTACTCCAGTATCTGTTTTATTAATACCACTTTTGTATTTCTTTTCATCAAATGTTTTCTTAGTATTCCACCAAGTATTTTTAAACTCTTTACCATTCATAGATACTTTTAAGTTCTTTATTTTTGATTTACCTAAGTTATTATACGCTTTATAAAGCTCAGTATTTGAATCAAAATAACCAGTCCATACCTCAGTAACATGAGCATTACCTGTATTATCAATATAAATATCCATAGTATTTTTATCAAATGTTTCTGCATTTACATTTAGTATTAGAAAAAAGAATATAAAAGTAAATAGTATGTATTTTAGTTTTTTCATATTTTTTCCTCCAAAAAAAGACTTACAATGTAAGTCTAAAAACTTATTTTTGGTGCTTCTTTATCAGAATCAGATACTTCAAAGAAAGTAGCTTTAGTAAAGTTAAACATTCCCGCGATTATGTTAGATGGAAACATTTGCACTTTATTGTTATAAGTAAGCACTGAATCATTATAAAATTGTCTTGCATAAGATATTTTATCTTCAGTATCAGACACATCTTGTTGAAGTCCTAAGAAGTTTTGATTAGCTTTAAGTTCTGGATAAGCTTCACTAAGAGCAAGTAATTTATTTAATGCTTGAGTAACTTCTCCACTTGCTTTCATTTCATCTTCAGGTGTTTTTGCAGTCATATAAGTATTTCTTGCTTCGATAACTTTTTCTAAAGTTTCACTTTCATGTTTTGCATATCCTTTTACTATTTCAACTAAATTAGGTATTAAATCAGCCCTTCTTTTTAATTGAACATCAATTTGTGCCCATTGGTCATCTTTTTTGTTTCTTAATGATACTAATCCATTGTAAGTACTAATTACATAAAGAATTAATAAAACTAATACCACAATTATTGCAATAACTATATAATTCATATTATCCCTCCTAGGATAATTATATAAGTAAAATATAATTTATTCAACATAAATCTTAAAAAAGTATAAAAAACTTTACATAGTACATAATATAAATGGTGATATTATGGATTTAAGTATTAGAAAAAATGTAATTGAAAACATTAAAAGTGATAATTATGAGGATATAATTACTACGATTAATGAATCTGTTACCACTGGTGATGAAATTATTTTACCAGGACTCGGTGTTATATTAGAGTTGTTTTGGAATGATTTAAAACTTGAAGATAAAGAATATATTGCAAAAATAATCAAAAAAAATATTACGAATAAGTAATATTTTTTTATCTATAATCTTTTATATATGAAGCATAATTTCTAATTTTTTTCATCCCACATCTTGTTACCTGACCTACTGATGCTTTATTTATATTGTATAGTTTTCCAACTTCTTTATAGTTTTTTGGTACATCATCAAAGAAACCAAATATACTTTTTATATATTTCTTTTCAATATCAGTTAGTTTTTTATCACTCAGAATGTCTTCTCTCAGCTTTTTATAACCTAGTTTAGAACATACTATATCTTCAGCACTTATCTCATCAGTAATGCTCTCTTTTCTTTTTATATCTTCATCTAAATAGCAAAGATTTTTATCATTATTTAATACATATAATACTATCTCTACCGATAAACCAAGTTCTGCTGCTATGTAACATTTATCAGGCTTGCGTCCATATATACTTTCATATTGTTCTATATATTTGTTAATTTTATTTAATATTTTATTTTCTCCAGTACTCAGCAAAGAATTATACTGAGCTCTTTCTACCAAATTTGAAACAGCAGTATTTAAGTAAATCATTAATTTAGACAGTTTCTTAGTATTGGATAAATCAATATTATCTATTAAATCAATTAAATAAATACTAGCATCTTGAATTAAGTCCTCAACTGATATATCTAAATCTTTATATCTTAAAACTATTTTTCTTAAGCTATTTAAGTAACTTTCTATAAGTTTATTTCTAGCTTCATGATCTCCATTTTTACATTTAATAAATAATTCTTTTCTTTCTTTAGGTGATATGTCTTCGATTGTTTTTAAATCTTCTTCATATAATTTTAAGTTTTCAATCATAATACTTATCCCCTTTCTATTTAAACTCATCAATATTTTTAATTTTTCTAATTTTTTTCATTCCGTTTCTTACCGATACTTCGATTGCAGAACCGCTTACATCATATTTTTTTCCAACTTCTCTATAAGTTTTAGCTTCTCCATCAAAGAAACCATACATGCTACTTATATTTCTTTTTTCAGTGTCAGTCAATTTGTTATTTGACAATATTAGTTCTTTTAAAGCAATATATTTAAGTCTTGAGCATACTTCTTCTTCTGGATTACTATTATCCGGTATATAGTTACTTTTTCTATAGATATCTACATTTTCAAAATCATCTTGTTCCATTGTTTCCCAATAATTATCATCAATTAGACCATTTAGTGATATGCAACAGTTTGAAATATTAAATAAATAAGTAATTCTTTTTTCAGAAAAGTTAGTATTTTTAGAAATCGTTTCAATATCTGGAAAATTACCATTCTTATTAGCATAACTATAATAAAACTTATTTATTATATTAAATTCAATTCTATCTTTTTTAGTAAGTAATGGATTTTTTATTTGTTTATCTAAATACTCTATCATTTTGAATTCTAGACATTTTTGAGCGTATGTTGATAGTTTACATCCTTTAGATGAATCAAAATTATCTATTATATTGAATAAATATAGACTAAGATCTTGAATTAAATCATCAAGTGAAATATTTAAGTTTTTATACTTTGAAACTAGTTTTCTAATTAATCTTAAATTAGACTCAATTAATCTGTTTCTTGCTTTTATATCCCCATTATGATATCTAGTAAATAGTTCTTGTTCTTCTTCTTTTGATAATAATTCAATATCTTCGATATCCTCACAATAAAGTTCATAATTATTTAAATCTTTGTCCATATTACCAACCCCTTAAAAGTAGTCTAATTATAGCATAAAGCGAACAAAAAGTCAAGAAAAAAGAACTAAGTCTAAAACTTAATTCTATCATTAACATATGAAATAACTTCATCAATACTCATTTTTACTTGTTCCATTGTATCTCTATCTCTAAGGGTTACAGTACCATTATTTATAGTATCATCATCAATAGTAATTGCATATGGAGTACCAATTGCATCACTTCTTCTGTATCTTTTTCCAATTGATCCAGTATCATCATAAGTAGTCATGAACTCTTTTTGTAATCTTTCGTATATTTCGCTTGCTTTATCACTATGATATTTTTTCACAAGTGGCAATACACATACTTTATATGGTGCAAGATATGGTGTAAGATGTAGAACTTCTCTTGTATCATTTTCTAATTCTTGTTCTTCGTATGCTTCGAAAAGAATTGCAAGAATAGTTCTATCAAGTCCATAAGTTGATTCAATTACATATGGTACAAACTTTTCATTTGTTTCAGGGTCAAGATATTCTTGTTTTACCTTGGAATATTCTTGGTGATTAGACAAATCAAAATTAGTACGATTATGAGTACCATTTATTTCTCCCCATCCAAATGGAAACTTATATTCTATGTCACATGCTTCTTTGGCATAATGTGCAAGCTTTTCATGATCATGAAATCTTAAATGTTCTTCTTTTAAACCTAAGTCCATATAGAACTTTTTACCATATTCTTTGAAATAGTTATATATTTCACTATCGGTTCCTTCTTTACAGAAAGTTTGATATTCCATTTGTTCAAACTCAATAGTCCTAAAAGTAAAGTTACCTGGAGTTATTTCATTTCTGAATGCTTTACCTATTTGACCAATTGAGAATGGTAATTTAGCACGCATACTTCTTTGAACATTTAAGAAGTTTACATATTCTCCTTGAGCATTTTCTGGCCTTAGATAAATAACACTTTTTGAATCATTAGTAACACCACGATATGTTTCAAACATAAGATTAAATTGACGTACATCAGTAAAGTTAGTTTTACCGCATTTAGGACAAGGTATTTTGTTATCCCTTATATATTTTATTAAGTCTTCTTCATTTAAAGTATCTCCGATAGATGAATCAGTAAAATCATTTACTAAGTTATCTGCTCGAACTCTCATTTTACATTCTTTACAATCAATTAATGGATCTGAGAAACTAGAAACATGACCTGATGCTTCCCATACTTTTTTATGCATTAATATATCAGCATCAACTTCATAAGCATTTTTTCTTTCTTGAATAAATCTTTTTCTCCATGCATCTTTTACATTGTTTTTAAGTCTTGAACCAAGTGGACCATAATCCCAAGTATTAGCAAGACCACCATATATTTCACTTCCTTGAAATATAAAACCATAATTTTTACAAAAATTAACCATTTTTTCCATTTCCATAATATTTTCCTCCCTTGTAATAAAAAAACTTAAAAAACATGTAAAGACGAATTAGATCCGCGGTTCCACTTTACTTATTCTTTAAGAATCTCTTTTATAACAGTGCTAAAGGTTTCCAAGCCTTATTTTCGCATCAATAAATAATACATTTATATTGTACCACAAAAAATATATTTGTAAATACTATTTTTTTGAAAAATCGAACTTTAGTGTTTACAAACGATTATTTGTAATGTATAATAAAAATATAAAAAAGGAGGAATATTATGGAACAATTAACTAAAAAACAAGAAGCAGTATTAACAGCATTAAAAAAATATATGGCAAGAAAAGGTTATCCGCCTACTGTAAGAGATTTATGTGAAGCGACTGGTCTTAGTAGTACTGCAACTGTTCAAGTGCATTTAGATAATTTACAAAGTAAGGGTTATATTAATAAGGATAATAGAAAGAATAGAACTATTGAAATACTTGTACCTAATGAATATGACAAGAAGAATGAATCTATTATTTCAGTACCACTTTTAGGAAAAGCATCATGTGGTAACCCTATCGAAGCAATTGAACAACCAAATGAGTATTTTGATTTACCTGTTACTATGATTAATGGTAAAAGCGAAGTGTTTACTTTAAAGACAAGTGGAGATTCAATGATTAATGTTGGTATTTATGATGGAGATATCATTGTTGTAGAAAAAAGAAATGATGCTAAAAATGGTGATACAGTAGTAGCTCTTACTGATGATAATGAAGTAACTGTAAAAACTTTCTACAAAGAAACTGACCATTTTAGATTACTACCTGAAAATGATTATATGGAACCTATTATATTAGATAGTGTTACTATTCTTGGTAAAGTAATTGGACTATATAGAAAATTCTAGTACTTAAAAAGAGGCCTAGCCTCTTTTTGTTATGGAATTGATTATTATTTGTACAGTTTTTTCTATAGTAAAGAAATCAACATTAATTGCCAAGTCATAATTTTCTAAATCATTCCATTTTTTATCAGTATAATACTTACAATATTTTGCTCTTTCTTTGTTTATTTTTTCTATTTGTTTCGATGCATTATCTTTACTAATACCATAATATTTTACTACTCTATTTATCTTTGAGTTTAAATCACTATATAAAAATATATTTGTTGTATTAATATCAGTGTCTTTTAAAATATAATTTGCGCATCTTCCAACAATTACGCATGATTCTTTACTTGCTATATCTTTGATTACTTTTGACTCTGCTAAGAAAAGTTCATCATCGTTTTGATAACCAATTCCATTTTTCTTTTCTTCGTTTTTAATTATATAGTCATTACTAAATCCAAGCTCTTTTGCAGTTAAATTGATTATTTCTTTATCATAAAAATTAATATTTAATTGTTGTGCTAATAACTTGGCAACATATCTTCCACCAGATCCATATTCTCTTGCTATAGTTATTACTATCTTATTGTTTTTGTTATGTTTATTATTATATTCATCTATTATCACTTCAGTGTTATTCATGTTAGTTAAAACTTTTTTAATAAATATAATTGTAATAATTAGAGTTATAATATCTACGATTATTGGTGAATATAAGATTGTTACAGCAGACTTACTATATATTCCTATTATTAGTATTGTTGGTACAAATATTATAACATCTCTTGCTATAGATATCACCATTGCTTTTAAGGATTCTCCGATTGATTGAAAGAATATAGTTGTAGCCTTTACAATGCATGTAATCATAATAGTAGATAAATAAAGTTTCATACAATAATGAGCATATTTTATATAAATATCACTATTTCCTTTTCCGAAAATATTTATTATAAGATCTGGTATAAACTCAAATATTAAAGTAGCAATTAAACCTATTATACCGCATGAAATTATTATTTTTTTATATGTTTCTTTTACTCTTTCTATATTTCCTGCACCATAATTGTATCCAACTATTGGTTGACCACCGAGTGCTATACCAATACATATTGATATAACAATACCAAATACTTTCATGGTTATTCCTATTACCGCTAAAGGTATATCTACTCCATATATTGGATCATTAATATAGTTAATTAAGTTATTACAAACAGTAATAATTATAACTATTGCTAGTTGTGTAATAAATGATGAGATACCCAAAGAACTTATTTTCTTTATAATATTTAAATCAAGCTTTATAGAATCTTTATTTATTTTGAAAGTTTTACCCTTAAAAAGATAAATAATAGTTAATAAAAATGTAAAGTATTGACCAATTATTGTTGCTATTGCTGCTCCTCTTATACCCATATCAAGTGTAAAGATAAAGATTGGATCAAGTATAATATTTATAATAGCGCCAAGTGTTGTTGCAAGCATAGCATATTTTGGACTTTTATCTGCTCTTATTATTGAATTAAAACCTTGACCAAACATATAAGCAGGTATTCCTAATAATATAATATTATAATAATCTAATGCATATTTATAGTTACCAGTAGTAGCACCAAATAGATGTAATATATTATCTTTAAATAAGAATGCAATTATAAATATTATTATAATGCTTATAATTTGAATTATTAAGCTATTTCCAATTGCCTTATTAGCACTTTTTTCATCTTTTTTACCACTATAAAGACTAAATAATGCAGAAGTACCATCTCCGATTAATAAACATATTGCAAGGGCAATTAAAGTAAATGGAAAAACAACATTAGTTGCTCCATTACATAAAATACTTAATGCTTGACCAGTATTATCTACTCCACTTATATGACCAATGTATATTTGATCCACTATATTATAAAGTGAAGCAACAAGCATTGAGATAACACATGGTATAGAAAACTTTAATAATAATTTATTTATGCTTTCAATTCCTAAATCTAATTGTTTGTTCATTGTATCCCTCCTAAATAAAAAACGTGAACCCAATGTCTGGATTTACGTTTCAAACAACACGACTAGATAATTATAACACTTTATTTTTCTTTTTGTAAGAAAAAATTTTACCATTTCACAAAAAAGTTTTATCACTTTACACTTACAAAACAAAATATTGTTACTAATTGCTATTATGTTATAAGTTTGATATATTAATATTGGTGATAATATGAATTTATACGATAATTTAAATAACAACAACAATAATAGTAATAATAACAATAATCAAAACGGGTTTGATATTTATAAACAAAATAATTATAATAATCAATATAATAACCAACAATTCTATCAAGTATATAATGATAGTTTTAAAAATACTAAGTATAAAAAAAGACCTAGTGCAGGAATGGTAGTACTTATTGTTATACTTTGCTGTGTAGGAATTGGGCTTGTTCAAGGACTTCTTTCACTTAAGCCAACTTTAGATATGGTAAATACTGCTAAAGTTGGAAGATTTCAAGATAAAGCATCTGATCTTGTTACTACTGCTAGATCATATATTGTTTCTAATAACATACAAGAAAGTGGAAACTTTGTATTTACGATTGGTAATAAAAATGCTACTTGGTATCCAAAAAATGGTTCATCAAAAACAATAACATTGTATGAAGATTTAATAGAAAGTCCATTTGGTAATAAGTATAAAACTGCTTTTGTAAAAGTAGAATATAATCACTCTACTTATTATGCAGAATACTACTTATACTTAAGTGATGGAAAATATTGCTTTAATGGTATAAAGGATGATAAATTAAATAAGGAAGAAAGTTTATCTAAAGATTGCAAAAACTTTATATCTAACCCATCAACTGGGTATTAAAAATAAAATAAAAAGGACTTCGGTCCTTATTTTGTTACAACACTTTTAATATCTTGAAGTTCAAACCTATATTGTTGCTTTACTTCAGGATATTTTTCTTTATCAACTTCACTAAAAAACATATCAAATGGTCTAATATATAGTTCATTATTTCCATATAAACCACGATATACTACATATTTTTCTTTTGTTTCACTATGTATTGCTATATCTATTAATAAATAATAATCCCCTTTAAAATGTCTATAAACACCATTAATTTTTAATCTATCCATAATTCCTCCTTAATACTTTATAAGTTAATTATAGCATAAATAAAAACAAAAAAATAGATATTTCTATCTATTAATATATTTTATAAATGTTTTACTTGCGAAAGTCAAACAAACAGATTTATTAGTAGCCAAATATATATCTATATTTGGTGTGTTTTTATTAATTTCTTTTGATTTTATAATTTTCTATACTCATCTTCTGCCATATCAGCATCACATCTTAAGAAACAAGCTGCTTGTCTATAATCATCATAGCATTTGCCTGTTTTTTCTTCTAATTCATCTGCTTTTGCTTCTAACTTTTCTCCTTTTTCAAATAAATATAATGCTCTCAATGATTTAAATCCTCGCATATTTCTATTTAATCTCATAGCATCTTCTAAATATTCTTTAATATATTCTGGTCTATCAGTTTCTTCTATTTGATAATCTTTTGCCTTTAGTTCAGGAACTTTTACACCTAATAATATTTCAAACCATGTTGCAACAATATGCCTATGACAAAATTCAGTATTAGGTTCATAACAAAGTAGAACAGAATAGTCAAGGTCTCTAAATACTTTTTCAGGATCTAGTTTTGATAAAACTTGATTCCAATATTCCTGTACATAATATCTATTATTTTCTTCTTCAGAAATTTTACCAATATTATTATGCCATACTTTCCAAAAAGATAATTTCGGTGCTAATTCTGGATAACATTTCCCTTGATAATTAGCATCTTTTCCACGATTACCAGAGATAGAATAGGTTCTATATTTATCTGACTGCCAATCATTATGACTGCTTGTACTAATCATATTTTTTCTCCTCCTAATAAATATTCACCTTTTTATCTCTTTACCTGTCAAATATTATAACATATTTTTACAGTGTTTTTAATACATTTTTACTTAAAAGTCACATCCCTGATTATGGTATAAATAGTATTTAGATAGTTTTTAAATAATCTTCTAATTCAGATAATTTGATTTTATTAGATAAATTTTCAATAAAGACTTCGTTAGAATAATTAAATATTAAAAAAGTTTTATTTTTTATAATAATTCTATTTGGCTCAATATAAGTTAAATTAATTCTATCTATCTTCCTTATATTTCCATTAATAATTGTCGGTGTTGTTTTAGCAAACTCACATATCAGTTCTAATTTCTTTCTTAATGATTCTTCAATAGGCAATTCTTCTTTAATAATATTTACCATAATACCATCCTTTCTTTTAGGATAGTTTTTAATAACAAAAAAACTAATCCGTATCACGAATTAGTTATTTATCAAACTCGAAACTATAAAAGTTCAAGTATATTTACTTATGGTAGCGACGGAGGGGATCGAACCCCCGACCTTCCGGGTATGAACCGGACGCTCTAGCCAGCTGAGCTACATCGCCATGAAAAGTAAGCAATATAAATATAGCATATTTTTTTTACTTTTTCAATATCTTTTTGTTATTTTTTCATTTTTGATATTTGTTCCTTTTCTTTTGATAACTCTTCCAAAAAGACTTTGTTATACATAATACTATTTATTGAAAAATAATTTTCTTGATTTTGCTCTTTAGTAAGCATAATATTCATATTCTTTATACTATTACATTTAGAACACATAATCGTTGTACTACCTATTTTTTTATTTTTCCCTATAATAAAATAATCTTGTTTCTTATTACAAATAGGACAATATGCTTTAATTATTTTATTCATATTATCTATTCCCTTTCTATTAACTCATTTTTTTCCAAATCAAAATTATTATTTAAAAAATAAAATACCCCATCTTCCTTACAAGACTTAGTTATATATTTACAAACATTTAATACTTCCTTTAATGCATCCTCTACCGCTACTCCATACTTAGCATTCTTTATCATTGATAAATCATTAATATTATCACCAAATGTAATAAGATAATCATTTGATATATTTTCCTTTTCTAACAATAATTTAATAGCATTATACTTATCATTACCATTATTAATTACCTCAATATACCCCGTACCATCACTTTTAATCACTTTAAATATATCTATATCATTATACCTACTTAACTCATCATAAACTTGATTCAAACATTCTATATTATCATAATATATTTCTATTTTTAAAACCTTAAAAGATATATTTAAATCATCAATTATATTTTCCTCAATATACCTTAATTTATATTTATAATTAGCCTTAATATTCCATCCTTCTTCACTACAAAAGCATATTTTTTTATAACTATTCCCTACTATTTTTACAATATCACTTACTCTATTTTTATTTATATAATCTTTATATATAATAATATCATTCTTACAATCATAAACAATTGCCCCATTTGATCCAATAATATAATCACAATAATCTTTAAAAAGTCTTTTTATATTATTAAGTGGCCTACCTGATGCAATTGCAAATACATTATTATTACGTAATTTATTTATTATATTTTTAGTATCATTTGATATATCAGATTTACTATTTTTTATTAGAGTCCTATCAATATCACTTACTATTAAATATCTCACTTTATCACCTCTTTAAAAGTAAAAACATAACTATTGAAAGTAATAATTATGCTTTTTTTCATGGCCTAATGTTGTTGAATCGCCATGTCCTGGATATAAAACAATATCATCATCGTATTTTTTAATTTTATTAATAGATTCAATCATTTCTTGATAATTACCTGTTGGAAGGTCTACTCTACCAATGTTGTCTTTGAATATAAAGTCTCCGACAAACATAATATTATAGTTTCTAAAGTAGAAAGTTATACTAGAGCTACTGTGCCCTGGAGTATAGATTACTTCAAAGTTAAATGGTCCAATATGATGAGTATCTTCGAATAAGTTTTTATAATCATAGACTTCTACATCATATAATTCAGATAAAGATTTAGCATAAGTATTATGATCAAAATGATCATGAGTAAGAAGTATTGCAAGTGGCTTTAATTCTAAATCTTCGATTGTTTTTATAATATTATTTTCTTCAGCACCTGGATCTATTATTAAACACTCATTATCCTTATACACTAAATAACAATTAGTTTTTAATGGTCCAACAGTAAGTATTTCTATATTCATTTTAATCCCTCTTTATATGCATCAATTAACCAAGTAGGATCCTTACAACCCATAAATGGTATTACAGCATTATCGTATTTATACAATTTATCAATAGTTTCTGCACTTATATGTTCTGCATTAGGACATAAATCTATTATTAAATCTGATGTTACTCCTGGATAGTCTTCAAATTTTTCCCTAGCGGGTTCTATATCAGTTACAAAAGCTTTGTCCGCTAATTTTAAAACCTCTGCAAACTCCTTATAAAAACTTTGCGTTCTAGATATAGTATAAGGAATTAAAACCGCTACTAAAGTTTTATTTGGATATTTTTGTCTAGCAGTTTCAAGCACTGTTTTTACTTCATTAGGATGATGAGCATAGTCATCAACAAGTACTACATCATTTACTTTTTCTTCTTGGAATCTTCTTTTTGCACCACTAAAATCATTCAAATACTTAATTATATCATTATGCTCTACTCCTTCATAATAACATATACCAATACAAGCAAGTGCATCAAGTACCATATGACGTCCATATATATTTAAGTTAAAGTGTCCATAGAAAGTATTATTTATATAAACATCAAAACTACTACCATCATCTCTTAATTCCAAGTTCTTTGCTACTATATCATTTGAATCATCAAACCCGTAGTATACCATCTTATCTGATTTAATCTTTCTAACGTTTTTATCATCACCACATGCAACAACCTTATATTTAGTATGATCTGCAAATTGTTGAAATACTTCGACTATTTCATCAATATTTTTATAACAGTCAACGTGATCATAATCTATATTAGTAATAACTGAATATTTTGGGGTATATAAAAGTAAATGTCTTTCAAACTCACAAGATTCAACAACAAAGTTATTAGAGTCTTTATCTACTACTCCAGTACCATCTCCGATTAAATAACTTGCTCCGACTGTATTTTGCATAATATGACCAAGCATAGCAGTAGTAGTAGTCTTACCATGAGTTCCTCCGATACATATTGCATCATACTTTTTAGTAAGCTCTCCGATCATTTCATAATAACCATACATTTTACAACCAAGTTCTTTTGCTCTTTTAATAGCATAATGTTCTTCATGAATCGCTGCAGTATATACAAATATCATATCACTAGTAAGCATATCTGCATTTTTATAACATTTTATTCCTCTTTCATTTAACGGTTCTTCAGTAAAAGAATAAACTTTTGCATCATCGCATCCTAATACTTCATTACCCATGTCATGTAAAATACATGCAAGTCCTGTCATTCCAGATCCTTTTATACCTGCGAAAAAATATGTCATTTTAATCACCTTCTGTAATTATTATATCATAAAATTATAAAATAGTGATTATTTAAATACTCAGATGTAAACAAATGTAAATAAAAACACATAGTATAAATACTATGCATTTCTATCATAAAATTAAAAAATCATTTAAACAACAGCATATAAAGCTTAGTAAATATCTTTTGACTAAATGGTGCTTTATAAAGCAGTTTATCACTATCACTTTCAATAGCATCAATCATTTGATAAACAATACTAGATATATCAAGAGATTCTATTACATTGAAAAATCTTTTTTGATCTATTACTAGATCATCACTATATATGAAATAATCACTATTATCAATAGACTTAGCAAAACTTTCCACCATTACTTGATTAAAACCTGTTTTATAAGCTCCAGGTAAAATTAGTTTTAATTTTACTTTACTATTACTCTTTTTAAGTTCTTTATCTAAACACATTCCCATTGTAATTAATGCGCTTTTAGTAGAACAATAACTACCTAAGAATGGTATAGGCATAAGTCCTGCAAGTGACGATGTAATTAATACCTTACCCATCTTATCCTCTTTTTTCTTTTTATCAATAAACATCTTAGTTAACTCAAGCGTCGAAAAAAAATTAGTTTCAAAATTACCTCTTATATCTTTAACATCTATATCTAAAAGAGAACCCCCAATACCTATACCTGCTTGATTTACTAAAACATCTATATCTAAATCATCAAGTAAAGATAAATCTTTTTTACTAGTAATATCCATCTTAAAAACATAAACATTTCTTAGGATATTATCTTTCTTTAATTTTCTTCTTACTGATTTTATTTCTTTATTATGATGCACTGTAATATATACTATATGTCTTCTTTTTATTAATTCTTTTGCAAGACTATAACCAATACCAGATGCTGCACCCGTTATTAATATTTTCATTTATATCACCATAATTAGTATAGACTAAATAACAAATATTAAACTTTTTTCATATAATATTTTAGGTGATTGCTATGAATAAACATAGTTTTATGTGTAATTGTTGTGCTTGCAAAAATAAAAGACGAAGTAGTGGTTGCTACATCGGTCTTATTGCTTTTTGGATAGTAGTAATATTTTATCAAGCTATAATTACTATATTTTTTACTATTACTTGGAATGCTGTTATATTATTTTTAGAAATAGTATTACTCTTCTTCCTCATTTTTAGGATAATATGGTGAGATAATACTATCTGTTTTATATAAATAATCAAGCATTTTATCTACTAGTTTACAATTATTAAAATCATTATTAGTAAACTCTATTTTATCAGGAAGTGATATTAATATAAAGAATAGTTTTAACTCATTTTGTTTTAATGGATATCTTTTTTGATATATTTCAAGTAAACTAGAGAATTCTATTTTTTCATAATTATTTTTATAAAAATTATATAAATCATATATGGGGTTATCAAATTTAGACTTATCCCAACTAATTAAATAACTATTTTCATTTCTTATTAAGTGATCTAAAGAAAGATTATTATGTATTAGTGCTACTCTTTCTTTTTTATTATCTTTTACTAACTCATACCAATTATCTAATTCATTTTTACAATAGTTTAGTGAAGAATAAATCTTAGATATATTTCTAACTAATAAGTAGTTAGATGGTGACATATATATTTCTTGTTCAATTAATTCATTTAAATCACTATAATAGCTATATAATTTATCTATTTTATTATCTATATCTTCATATATTTTTTTATAATCATCTATACTTACACTATTATATCTAGTGGTTTTACTGTGAAGAAGAGATACAAGATTAATTAGTTCAATAGCTCTTTCATCATCAGATATATTATAATCTTTTAGATACTCATATAAAACATACTTATCTGATAATACTTTATTACTAGGATAATAATTAAAGTTTCTAGCATCTAAGTAAGAAAACACTTTATTATTACCTTTATTTTCTTTTAAAACATATTCATTATTTACTAAAATAGCACTTTTTACCTTTTTAAAGTATTTAGGATTTATATTATTTTCTTTAAGTAATTTATAATCAATCATTAGAATTAGGTATAAGTAGTTTTAAACCCGCAGTAAGATTATCAAAATCATTATAATCTTTTATTTGATCAACTGATACTTTATATTTAGTACAAATCTTTTCAATAGTATCTTCTTCTTGTACAGTATATACTTTATAAGTTAAATATCTTTCATTAGTATCACTAATTATATCAGATTTAATATCATTTAAAACATTAACAGGATCAATATTTCTCTCATCTACTACTAATTCTTCAATTTTCTTAGTTTCTGGTTCTTCTTTTACTAGTTCTTCTTTTATAGGTAATGAATCTGTCATATCAATTAATTCTTCTTCTTTTCTTTCTTCAGGCTCTTTTTTTACTAAGTTATCTAAAAGCACTGATATTTTAACACAAAGAGTATCATCATTTTTTATTTCATATGAAAAATCATCTATATCAATAGTACAATCATATGTATCATACATATCACTTATTTGTATTTCACATGGTATTTTATAACTATACTCCTCCTCATTAGTAGAAGAACTAATCATTTTATACGTACCCTTTATATAAAAATTACCTGTTACTATATCCTCACCTTTAAGAATTAAGTCATTGTCTAGTGATATACTAGTAAGTTCTCCAATCTTAGTTTTAAATAAAATATCTTTTTCAAATGGTATTATTTGTTTCATCTTTAAGACCTCCCTAAAGAATTATATGAAAAAAAAGAGTTATTAGAACTCTTTATAAACTTAACTTATATGGATCAGAACTAGTACCATTTCCACCTGAAATCTTTACGTTAGATGAAAGATAAAGGACTGGGCGCACGACATACTCGCTGCTGATGACGTCGTCGCTTTCAAAGACAAAGCCACCCGCCACACCGAAAGCGCCGGTGGAACCATCTGAATACTGCGGAAGTAACCATGTAGTTTCACTTTTATCTAACCAATTGTTTGTTGTTTTGCAACTTGCTGAACCATCATAATTATATAAGTTGCTTGTACATTCTTTTGATGCTGCATATCCATAATCACTTGCATACATTAGTGCTATCTTTTTATTTGCATCATTTTGCATTATTGGATTTGTTTCATAATAATATCCTGCCCTATTAGACCTATTTTTTCTTTCATATTGCCACATTACATCTGATGTTATTTCTGAAGTATTGTATCCTCCGAGATAATATTTTGTTGTTCCTATCATGTTTTTTGCATCAGTACTTAATGTGTTATAATAATCATTGTTTAAATATGTATTTAGTGTTCCTGTTACCCAATTATTATATGAGTTAGTTGTTGTGTCTTTTGTAGTATTCCATTTCATATTTCCTATTGAGGTATCTCTTATTATTTTTATTCTGTTTTCTACATTACCATTTGTATCTTCAGTAGGTATTATTCCTATTATTCTCCATGTTTCATTATTAAATGTTACATAGTTATTTACACTTCCTCCACGGTATCTATACTCTGTTGCAAACTTGCTGTCTACTTGCAATGTATTATCTATTGTATGAGTTATTTGTTCAAGTCCATCAGTACCAACTTTAGCTTGTGCAAACTCTGATGCAGTAACTGGTACAAATGGTTTTTCATCACTTGCTTCAATATTAAGTGCATATTTATATTCAATAGGTTTTGTTGTATCTCCATTTACATATAAATCATTATTAGTAGCAGCATTACTTATCCACATTATTATTTCATATTCATGTGTTTTTCCTTTTTCTAGTGAGTTTTCTATTAAGAATGTATCTGGGTTTACATTTATTATCTCTTTAGTTGTTGTTTTTTCTTCAAGCGGAGCGCCTGCTGGAAAAGTCACAGAATTATCTAAAATGTAATCAAGTATTAAATCTGCATCTTCTTTTGTTATTTTTTTATCATCATTTACATCTGATGCTGATAAGGTATATTTGCAAGTATATGCTTCATCAGTGGAAAGATTTTGTGTATATTGCATATCTGAACCATCAATTTGGTTATCTCCATTAGCATCACCAAGTTTATATGTCATAGTATTTTGTTTATCTACTACATGATATTGTATTACATCTTTGTTTATAGATGAGTTTATTAAATCTTTTATAGTTAATTTATAATACGCTGTATCACATGTAGAATTATTAGTTATAGTAACTGTTTTAGGTTTATAGTCTCCTTCAAGGGCTTGTCTTGTAGATATAGGATACTTACTAACTAGCATTAACTCATCACTTTCTTTAAAGTTTATATCTAGTTCACATTTAGATATTTTTATATTTCTTCTTCCTAGTAAGTTAATACTTGGATTAAACAAAGCAAAAGAAATACTAACTATTATTAGTACTAAGAATATTATTATAGTTATTATCTTTTTATTTCTTCCTTTAGTTTTTAAAGGGTTATAAGTATTTTGCCCCCCCCCCCATACGAATTATTGTTTGTCATAGTTTTACCTCCATTTTAGACTATTTTGTCTATTCTTATGGTTTAATTTTACAACAAAAAAAGTACTTTTTCAAGTACTATTTCCCTCTTTGGTTCCTTTACTCAATAAACTTGACACGCAAACATTTATTTGTTATATTTATATTGCATGTTTGTTATGGGCGTCGGCTTCACTATTCTTTTTTTAAGAAAGTGAGGTGATAGCATGAGAAAGAAAGATTTATTAATATCTGTTCTACTTATAGTTATCCTTTTACTATTGATTATCATCTTAGTAATACTTTAAGTAATAATTAATATTAATTGCGACGTCTCTCTACTTTAGGGAAACGTCGCTTTTTGTTTCAAACCTGAAGCTGACGTTCATTATGAACGTGCTTCTATATATATAATATACTACTTTTTGTAGTTTTATACAAGTAATTTCTTTTATTTTGTAATGACATTTACTCAATAATATCCCTAATTACATAACTAGTTATAAGTAATCCTGCACTTGGTGGTACAAAACTATTACTACCAATCTTTTTTGTTTCCTTATTTATGATTGGTTTTTCTGTTGATGAAACACAAGTTATTTTTCCTTTGATATTTTCATCCTTCACCCATTTTCTAAGTATCTTTGCTATCTTATCATAACTAGTTTTCCTTATATCAGTTATTTCTAGTTTCGAAGGATCTAATTTATAACCAGTTCCCATTGATGTAATAAACTTAATCTTTCTATCTAAACACTCTTTTATTAATAGTTTTTTTGTTATTATATGATCACAACAGTCTATCAAATAATCTATTTTATAATCAAATAATTCTTTATAGTTTGACTCATCTATAAACTTATCTATTTTAACTACCTTTACCCTATCATTTATATCCATTATTCTCTCATAAAAAGCATCAGTCTTCTTTTTATTTATATTACTTCTTGTAGCAATAATTTGTCTATTTAAATTAGTTTCATCTACCCTGTCAAAATCTACTAGTACAATATTTTCAATACCACATCTTATTAATGATTCTACAACATATCCTCCGACTCCCCCAAGTCCAATTACTAAAACACTTTTTTCTTTTATTTTATTTATATTTTCATTCCCAATTAATATTTCTAATCTTTCTAACATATTGCCTCCATAAAAAAAGAATATTTCTATTCTTCTTCATCTAAATTAGTATATACATCTTGAACATCTTCAATGTCTTCTAGTGCATCAACTAAATTATATATTTTTTCTTTATGAGCCTCATCTAAAGATACAGTCATATTAGGTATAAATCTAACTTCATTCATTATTTTATCATCAATACCAGAGTCTTCTAGAGCCTTATTCATATTAATAAAGTTTTCAAAAGTAGTATAAATAACATATGAATCGTCTTCTACTAAAAAGTCTAATGCATCATTATCTAGTGCAATCATCATAACATCATCCTCATTATATGTCTTAGGAAGCACTATAACACCTTTCTTTTCAAACATATAACTAACTGAACCATCAGTACCTAAATTACCTCCACGTTTAGTAAAAGCAGCACGTACCATACTAGCAGTTCTATTTCTATTATCAGTTAAACAATCAACCATAACTGCTACTCCATTTGGTCCATATCCTTCATACCTTACTGCTTCATAATTTGTTGAATCACTAGCATTATGCGCTTTATCAATAGCAGCTTGTATTCTATCTTTTGGCATATTTTCTGCTTTTGCTTTATCAATAATCATTCTAAGTGAAGGATTATTATCAGGATTCTTATCTCCTCCTTTAGCGGCTACATAGATTTCTTTAGTAAGTTTTTGAAACACTTTACTTCTTTCAGCATCTATTAAACCTTTTTTTCTTTTAATTGTTGCCCATTTTGAATGTCCACTCATATTATTCCTCCTTAACTAAGTAGTTTAATTAACATTGGTCCAAGTAACAGTAATAGTAATAATGGTATAAAAAATATTACTGATACTATACTTATTTTTACTGGCATTTTACTAATTATTGCTTTAGTCTCTAATACTCTTTTTTCTCTTAAATAGTCTATTTGGTTATACATAGTTTCCACTATATCATTACCAAAAGTATTAGCTTGTTGAATATTTAATATTATATTATTTACTGTATCACTAGGTATTCTTTTTCTTAAATCCTCTAAAGAACTATTTAGATCTTTTCCAAGTGTTATATCTTTTAATACTTTTTGAATCTCTAGTGATAAAGATGAATCTATATTTCTTGAAGTTATTTCTAGTGATGTTTTAATAGTCCTTCCTGCCTCAAGAGAAAGCGCAAACACTTCAAAGAAATAAAGAGCATCTTGTTCTAGTACTTTTCTTTTTTCATTTATTTTAGTATCTAGTACAATTGGTATAAATAATACATATACTAAAAATGCAATAATTGGTGCGAGTAAGTAACCAAAACTCAAGAAATATAATATCACAAAAAAGACTAAAATAGAAGACACTAATCTAATATTTAATAATTTTATTGCATCATATTTAGAGTCTATTCCTAAATATGAAACTTTTTCTTGCATCTTTTTAATTTGTTTTGCACTATATATTTTATATTCTATAATATTTTTTTTATTTCTCATGTTACCACTCTCTTATCTTTACTATTTTCTTTACTAGTACTATGTATATTATATATATTAGAATTATTAAAACTAATATTATATTACCAAGTGGCTCTTTAATAAGGGGTATAAAGTAAGTAGGATCCATAAAATAAATAAGTACAAATATTATAAATGGAATAGCAACAAGTACTTTAAATACAAAATTAGATAGTGCAAGGGTTGAGTTCATTTCATCTTTTATTCTTTTTCTTTCTATAAAGCTTCTTTCAATCGAAGAAAATATCTTAGTAATTTTACCACCAGTTTCATTTAGTATTATTAAAGATGATGCCATATATTTTACTTCTTCTAATTTAACACGAGAAGCAAATCTATCAAACACTACCTCTAATTCCAAACCATAAGTTAAATCAATTAATATTTTTTTAAATTCATTACTAATTGGACCTTCTAATTCTGTTGATACTAACTCTACTGCTTGCATTATACTTCTTCCAGATTTAAAAGCATTATTCATAATAATAACTGCTTTTAAAAAATCTTGTTCTATTCTTTTTTCTTCTTTCTTTTCTCTTATTTTTAAAAACACATCAAGAATAAAGAAACCAAATAAGAATGATATTAGTATTTGAAAAAACGAAAACATTTTAAACTTTAATATGTTAGATATTATACTTAAAAGTACTGCAAGTATTGAGAATAATATCTTTTTAGATATAAAATCCATACTAGTTTGTTTATGGGTATCGTCTACCACTACGAATTTTTCATATTTTTTGCTATAGTCATTACAAACTTTACTTTTACTAATAGTTTTACTAATTGATTTAATAACTGAGTAATATAAGTTTTGTAGTTTTTCTATAAATGATATTGGTTTATCTGATAAAGCTGTAATAGAAAAACTAGATATTCTTTTTTCTTTTGATATTGAATTAAGTATTTTTAAAGCAAGTAAAAAGACAATAATTATTACTAAAATTATTATAAATTGTAAGGTAATATATAATTTTTCCATAGTTATTGTCTCCTTTCTATTACATTAATTTTTCAAATATATCATCTACATCTGTTATACCTTTGCTTTTGATCTTACTATATACTTTAGGAACATACTTGTATAAAACAAATGAACCATTTACTTCACCACTTTCAGTAAGACCTTTTTGTTTGAATGTAAATATTTCTTTTAAATTAATTCTATCATCTTTTAGTCCACATACTTCACATATTGAAGTAATCTTTCTTTTACCATCTGATAATCTTTCTATATTAACTACTATATCAATAGCATTTTCTATATATTCTCTTATTGCTAGTACTGGTATTTGAATACCTGCCATAAGTACCATTGTTTCAAGTCTATTTAATGCATCTGATGCTCCATTAGCATGTAGTGTTGATAAAGAACCTTCATGTCCTGTATTCATTGCTTGTAACATGTCAAATGCTTCTTTACCACGTACTTCTCCGACGATTATACGATCAGGTCTCATACGAAGAGAATTTATTACTAAATCTCTTATTGTTACTTCTCCTTCTTTTTCATAATTCATTGTTCTAGTCTCTAAAGAAATAACATGATTTTGTTTTAGTTTTAACTCTGCTGCATCTTCAATTGTAATAATTCTTTCGTCTCCCGGTATGAATGATGATAAAACATTAAGTACTGTAGTTTTACCAGAACCAGTTCCACCACATACTAATATATTAAGTTTAGCTCTTACACAAGCATCTAAGAATCTTGCCATATATGGTGTAAATGTACCATTTCTAATTAAGTCATCCGCAGTAGATAAGTTTTCTTTAAACTTTCTTATAGTAAGCACTGGCCCATTAAGAGCAAGCGGTGGTATTACAGCATTAATTCTAGATCCATCACTAAGTCTTGAGTCAACCATAGGATTAGCTATATCTATAGTTCTTCCAAGTGGTTGAATCATTCTTTGAATTGTTCTTATAATATGTTCATCATTTATAAAAGATACTGATTCATCCTTAATAATCTTACCATCTATTTCAATATAGATTTCATCCGGTGCATTAACCATTATTTCAGTAATACTTTTATCATCTAATAATTCAGTAATTGGACCATATCCATTTATTTCATTTTCAATTAAATTAAATATATGGTTTCTTTCTAAATTAGTTAAATCATAACCTTCGAGTGATGTATTAATCTCATCATTAATGTATTCTTCAAGATACTTACTATCTGATAAGTCATTATCTATTATATTTTGTATTATTTTATTTCTTAAAGAATCTAATAAGTTTTTATCTTTAAAAACACTGTAATCACTAACTTCAGAATTAATGTAATTACTTTTTTTATTTTCTATTTCAAATAAATCAGAAAGTGTTTTTCTCATTTAGACACCTCCTCAATAAGTTTTTTTGCAATCAATTCATAATGTTTATTATCTTTTCTATTATTTAATAAAATAGGTATTTGTCCTGATGATATTATTTTATCTATTTTACTAATATGAAGTGTTTTAGGTATAGTAAAATCTATATTAGATTTAATAATAGTTCTCATGTCATAAGAATTATAATAGTTTCTACCTAGTATTGATTCATTTAATACAGTAGAATAATTAGTATAATTAGCATCTTTTAATATTGACACAAAAGTTCTAGTATTTTTAAGTGAATATAAATCATTACTAAATAGGACTAATATACTATCAGAATTATCAAATAAAATAACATTAGTTTCATTTAAAACATGAGTAGTATCTATAAGAATAGCATCATATTTATATAAAACACTATCTAAGATTAAAGGAATATATTTAGAATCAATCTTATTAGCTTGTCTAGGATCTTTTGGAGCAGAAATTATATCAATATTATCATTATATTTATAGATATAGTCTTCAACTTTTTCATACCTATTATTAGATAAATCAAGTACTAAATTAAAAACTGTTTTATCACATTTTAAGTTTAAAGAAAGAGCAATATCTCCCCCAAATAAGTCAAAATCAATAATTAAAACTTTATATCCAAGTAAATGGTAAGATCCTGCTAAATTAAGAGTAGTAATAGTTTTTCCTGCACCACCCGTTGTGGAAGTAATCGATATAATTTTTCCTTTATCCTTTTTCATAATTAACCCTTCTTTATTCTTATTTTATTGTTTGAATCAACATATCCTGTATAAACAGAATCTAAGTTGTATTTTTTAATTCCTATAATAGAACCAAATATTGAATCCACTTCTTTTTTTAGATGTACTTCACTATTTGTAATATTTATTATTTTAATATCGGCATCATTATCTAATATTAGTTGTTCTATTTCTATTTTGTCTTTATTCATTAAAACATAATTCATTGCAATTGAGCTAAGATTATCAAGTTTATTATCATTTATTTTAATATAACAAGTATCAAATACATAAGCAAATATTGCAATAAATACTGGTATTAAAAAGACAAATAATACTAATGACTGACCTTTATTGTTCATTAAATAACACCCTCTTGGTAGTTATCTTATATGGATTTTCAAAAAATGATGATGCGAATGGTGTAATAAGATTTACTTTTTTAGTAAGTACTATTTCAAGTTTATCTCCTTGATAATTATACTTCATCGTAGTATCAGAATCTAATAATTTATTTATCTCATCATAACTTTTTCCATTTTGTTGATAAATAGATACCTCATCCATTACTCCCTCAAGACTGTTTTTGTTATAAAAAACAAAAGCAAAGTCTATTACTATGAATAGTATCATAATAATAATTGGAAGTATAATTACAAATTCCACCAAAGCTTGACCTTTATTATTTTTTTTCAACACAATAGCCTTCTCCAGCTTTAGCACCTTTTTGATACTCTTCACCCACTAAAGCACAAGATGATTTAGTAATAGAATCTTTTAAATAACCTCCTAAAAATGTTACTAAAGATATAGCAAGTACACTTATTAATGCAATTATTAAAACATATTCTACTAAAGCTTGACCTTTATTATTTAGTCTCATCATACATCACCTATTTTCCTACATTAATTTTATTATTTTTTTAGGCTATTGTCAAGATGTAAAAAATGATATAGAATAAAAATGGTGATAAGATGTACTTAGTAAATAACAATAATAAGTTAAAGATAAATAAAATAAATAAATTAATTGGTTTAATGTTCAGAAAAGAACCTATTAAAGAAGGATATATACTTTATAATTGCAATGCCATTCATACTTTTTTTATGAGACAAAATATTGATGTAATTATGATTGATAAAAATAATAAAATAGTTTTAATAAAAGAAAATGTTAAAAAAAATAAAATAATAATTAAAAAAGAAGGAATACATACTTTAGAATTACCATTAGGTATATCTAAAGAATATAAAGTTAATGACATAATAAAAATAATAGATTAGCGTCTATTATTTTTAGTTTAAATCGATAGTTGATATGGATCTTCATATGTTCCAATGCCTGAAGATATTCTTACATTTGAAAAGAGAGTTAGAACTGGTAAAATGGCAAGTTCTCTTTTTCTGACATCGCCCCCATTACCAATACCACCAGTAGGACCCAAGTGAAAAACAACTCCATTACCACCGGCACATGGTGAAAGCATCCATGTAACCTGGCTCTTATCTAACCAATTATTTGGTGTTTTACAATTAATAGAAGTATCGTAGCCACTTAAACTGCCTGAGCATTCTTTTGATGCAGCATATCCATAATCACTTACATACATTATTGCTATTTTCTTACTTGCATCATTTTGCATTATTGGGTTTGGTTTATAATAATACGCGCTTTCATATGCATTATTCTTTCTTTCATATTGCCACATCTCATTTGCATTTGCATATATATTTATATATCCACCAAGATAATATTTTGTTGTTCCTATCATGTTTTTAGCATCATTAGTTAATGTATTATAATAATCGTTGTTTAAATATGTGTTTAATGTTGCTCCTGTCCAGTCGTTAAATTTTTTACCACTGTCATCACATTTTTCATAATCACTAGTTGTGCAATTGTTCCAAAAATATTCTCCAAGTGAATTATTTCTTATTATTTTAAATCTATTTTCTACATTACCATTTGTGTCTTCAGTTGGTATTATTCCTATTATTCTCCATAATTCATTATTAAATGTCACGTAGTTATTTACTACTGAGTCTCCTCCACGATATCTATATTCTGTTTTAAATCTTTCATCTACTTGTAATGTACTATCTATTTCATGTGTAATTTCTTCAAGCCCACCAATTCCTACATTATCTTTTGCAAACGCTAAAGCATCTTTTTCAGTCTTGACACTAAGTTTTAATATATTTTTTGATTCCACACTACTACTCCATTTTGCATATGATGTGTTTGTATAATTATAAGAAATAATACCACTAAGTAATAGCACAAAAATACCTATTAATGATAATAGATATTTATTATATTCCTTTATATCTTTAAATAAGGGGTTTATCTTTCTAGTATTTTGCCCCCCCCCCATACGAATATTTGTTTTTCATAGTCTTACCTCCATAGTTTCTTATAAGTTAATTCTATAACAAATATATTTCTTTTTCAAGTAAAATTTTTTCAATTTTTTGCATTTTTATATAAACAAGACTTTTGATACAAGTTTTCTTATTCAAAAATAAAAATTGCCCTAAGGCAAATCTTATTTTTGTAATCATTTTCTCTTTCAAAACTTAAAATTGGTCGTTTGACAAGTATTTTTCTTTAGTTTATAGTGGTATTAGCACGTATCTTTGGGCGCCGACTTCATTATCTTTTTAAAAGAAATGGGGTGATAGTTATGAAAGATAAGATTTTCTAATTTTAGCACTGCTTGTGATTATTTATTTATTATTAAAGTAATTTAAAATAAATGCGACGTCTCTCTGATATAGGGAAACGTCGCATCGCTGAAAATAAACATCGAAGTCGGCGTTCAAGGAACGTGCTTCTTTATATATAATATACTACTTTTAGTAGTTTTATACAAGTAATTTATACTATTTATTTAACTTAGTACCTTTTAAGTTATCAAATCTTTCAAGTAAGTTACCAGGTATAGCTTTTTGTATTTGTTCATCATCTTTTTTGTTATCTACTGCGATTGCTATTAAATCATCAAATAATTCAGTTTGATTCTTTTTCTTAGCTTTCCATAAGTATGAAGATAATGATCCTGGTATTGTATTTATTTCATTTACATAAATCTTTTTAGTCTTATCATTAATTAAAAAATCAATTCTTGCAACTCCATTTCCATCTAATGCTTTAAATGTATTTATAGCATATTCTTTCATATCTTCGATCATTTCTTTTGATATAATTGGTTTAGTTTTGTTATCTTTTTCTTGTGTTTTAGAAAAATTGTTTATATATTTTTCTTTAAATGAATAAAAATCATCATTAGAGTTTATCTCTTCAATTTCAGATACTTCAACTTTTTTATAGTTACCAAGTACACTTATATTTATTTCCTTTACGTCATTTACTTTTTCTTCCACTAAAATCTTCTTATCATATTTAATAGTATTTTTTACCTTTTTAAAGAAATCTTTTTCATCTTCCGCAATTTCTATTCCAATACTAGAACCTAGACTAGATGGTTTAATAAATACTGGGAACTTTAATTTAGATAATCTTTCTTGAACTAATTTTTTATCACTTAATTCATAATTATAAAACCAAGTATAATTAACAACAGGTATATTATTAACACTCAATAATTCCTTTTGAATAACTTTATCTTGTCCTAAAGCTGCTCCAAGAACACTAGGTCCAGCATATGGTACTCCAAGCATATTTAAATATCCTTGTAAAGAACCATCTTCTAAGTATGCTCCATGTCCGATTGGTACAACTATATCAATTACACATAAGTTCTTCTTAAACATACCTAGTTTTTGTAACACAAACGATCTATCTACTTTAACTAATGCAACCTTTTTAGCATATCTTTTTACTAAGTCAATATCTCTAAAGTTAATTATACTTTTTAAGTGTTCTCCAGTATACCAAGTATTATCTTTATCTATATAGATTGGTACTATTTTATACTTATTTTCATCAGCATATCCCATTGCCTCAATAGCAGAAATAATGCTTATTTCATGTTCAACACTTTTTCCTCCGAATATTACTCCTATATTTAATCTCATATTATTACTTCCTTCCTTCTTTTAGTATACCAAATTATATAGAATATAACAAATATTTTTTGAAAAAAAGTGTAAAGAAAAAGACAAGTTAATTTTCTACTTGTCCTCCTTTTAGCTTAACTTTAAATTGATAACTTGCACTTGATGAAGATTCAGCCTTATGAGAACTACCCCATACTCCACCATTCGCTTCACATGTATCTTTTGTTGTATAAGTAGTATTACTACATACATTATTCTTATCAGAAAGTGCTAATTTAATTTCATCATCAGTACCTGTAACCCATGCTTTTAGTACATAAGATACACTTCCTGTAGTGGTAAAATATCCATTGTCCAAGACAAATTCATTAAAGTATTTATTGCTAGATGTTCTTGACTGCAAGCTAGATACTAATTCACCAGTTGTAGCAGTACCAATTATATATTCTTCTTTAGCTACTCCATCTAAAACATATTTTTTAAGTAAATTAATTTTTACATCATCATTTGTGATTCCTTCATTTGAAACAAGTTCAAAAGCTAAATCATAATTAATTTGTGCATCTCCATCAATAGTTGAGTTAACATCAAAAGTATATGCTTTATCTTCTGCAATTGAAGTTCCAACTGCATCAGAAACAGGTTTTTGATCGGTTAAAGTCATAGCATTTTCTTTATCAAAGTTTATTTCTAGTTTTCCAGAGATTATATTGTTTTCTCTTGTACCAATAAAATTAGCATAGTAATATGCAAAAGCAGAACCTGCGATTAATATAAGTAGTACAATAGTAGATATAGTAACTATTAATTTTTCTTTTTTTGTTTCATTATTATTCATAATAACACCCTACCTTCTTACTATTAAATAGTACTAAAAATATCAAAAAAAGTCAATAGACCTAAATAATTATTTTTTATTATTAATGATAATATTGCATTTTATTGTGTATTAATCTATTGATAATTGGTATGGTTCAGAACTTGTTCCTACTCCTCCAGATATTTTTGCATTTGATGATAAAGTTAATGTTGGGCGTATTGCATACTTATAGACACCAACATCAAAATTACTGACATTACCTGTTGAAGAAATATAAAACGCATAAATTGAATAACTTGAATACTGTGAAAGCAACCACGTATCTTCACTTTTGTCTATCCAATTGTTTGGTGTTTTACAATTTGTATCTTGATTATATTCAGATATGTCGCTTGTACATTTCTTTGATGCAGCATATCCATAATCACTTATATACATTAGTGCTATCTTTTTAGAAGCTTCATTTTGCATTACTGGATTTGTATCATAATAGTAATTACTTTTATTTGCCTCATTTTTTCTTTCATATTGCCACATTACATCTGATGTCATTTTTGAATCTTTATATCCTCCGAGATAGTATTTTGTTGTTCCTATCATACTTTTTGCATTACTTGATAAGGTATTATAATATGTAGTATTTAAATATGTATTTAGTGTTGCTATTAACCAGTTATTAGAATTATCAGTGTTATTACGTGTGCTATTCCAATAAAAATTTCCAATAGATTCATCTTTTATTATTTTAAATCTATATTCTACATTATCAGATGTATCTTCAGTTGGTATTATTCCTACCATTCTCCATAACTCATTATTAAATGTCACGTAGTTATTTACATTCCCTCCGCGATATCTATATTCTGTTTTAAATTTTTCATCTACTTGTAATGTATTATCTATTTCATGTGTAATTTCTTCAAGTCCACCAATTCCTACATTATCTTTTGTAAACTCTAAAGCACTCTTCCCAGTTTTAATATGTATTTTGATAATATTTTTTGATTCAGTACTGCTACTCCATTTTGCATATGATGTATTTGTATAATTATAAGATATTATTCCTGAAAGTAATAACACAAAAATACCTATTAATGATAATAGATATTTATTATACTCTTTTATATCTTTAAATAAGGGGTTTATCTTATAAGTATTTTGCCCCCCCCCCATACGAATATTTGTTTTCCATAGTTTTACCTCCATACTTTCTATAATCTCATTTTACAACAAAAAAAGCACTTTTTCAAGTACCTTTACATTTTATAAATACCAAAGTTTTTCGTTATTCTTTCTAACTTCTTTTATGATTCCACTTCCAATACATCTATCATCAATGTATAAAGCACATACTTGTCCAGGTGTTACTGATTTAACTTTATCATATGATACTAATAACTCATCATCATTTAATTTAGTAATCTTTACTTTTACATCACTGCTTCTATATCTAAACTTTGCACTACATTCTTTTAATTCTTCTTCATAATTGATTACTAAACTATCTATTACACAGCTATCTGAATATAAATATTCATTATCATCACCAATTGCAACATATAAAACATTCTTGTCCAAATCTTTTCCTACAACAAACATTCTATCTTCAGTACCACCAACATTAAGACCTCTTCTTTGTCCAATTGTATAATGCATAAGTCCTACATGTTCACCCATTACTTCATTTGTTTCTATATTAATAATCTTACCAGGTTGATTAGGTAAATAATTACTTAAAAACTCTCTAAAGTGTCTTTCTCCAATAAAACATATTCCTGTTGAGTCTTTCTTTTTAGCAGTCACCAATCCATACTCACTAGCTATTTTTCTTACTTCACTTTTTTCCAAGTCTCCTACTGGAAATAATACATTTTCTAATTGTTCATTTGTAAGTTGTGCCAAAAAATAAGTTTGATCTTTATTAGAATCTAATCCTTTATATAAATTACCATCAATAAGTCTAGCATAGTGTCCAGTTGCTATATAATCTGCACCAAGCTTTAGCGCTTCTTTTTTGAATAAATCAAATTTTATGTATTTATTACACATAACATCAGGATTAGGAGTCCTCCCCTTTTTTAATTCATCTAAAAAATAAGTAAATACATAGTCCCAATATTCTTTTACAAAGTCTACTCTATGTAGTTCTATTCCTAAATCCTCACATACTTTCTTAGCATCATTATAATCTTGTTCTTGAGTACATATATTCTCATTTAAAGTAGGATTTCCTTTTATATCATGATTAATTAAACTATCCCAGTTTCTCATGAAAAGTCCCACTACTTCATATCCCATATTCTTTAAAATAATTGCACTTACTGATGAATCAACTCCACCAGACATACCTACTACTACACGTTTCATTCATATCACCGACTAAATTATACTACAAAATAAATAAAAAGTAAAAGATTATTGCTTCTTTATACTTTTTATGACAAATTGCTATGTGCACATTACTTTTACATAAGTGGCTAGAATATCCTGAAGATTCTATATCGTATATTGCAAGAAATGTAACAAATAGCTTCGAATTTTTATTTTTTTATCAAACATTTTGTATTTCTCTCTTAAAATCTTCTTTTAATATTTGCATATATATACTATCATGATAGATTCCTTCAAGATAGTGAGATTGTTTTCTTACTCCTAGTTCTTTGAAACCACATTTTAGATAGCATTTTTTAGCACGTTCATTGGTATCTAACAGTTCAAGCATGATGTTATTAAGATTTAAATGATTAAATGCATAATCAAGTAATAGATTGATTGCTTCAGTTCCATAGTCTTTTTCTCTTTCATCATTTTTACCTATCATAATACCAAGTGTTGCAGTTTTATTTATATGATCAATATTCATAAGTGATATATTACCTATTAGTTCATCATTTGATAGTTTAACTATAGAAAGGTATACTTTATCATCTTTTCTTGCTCTTTCTACAAAGTCTTTTTCATCTTCAAGAGTAAATATTTTACTATATTGATCTAAGTATTTAGATGTTTCATAGTCATTGATCCATTCAGTAAATGAAATATAATCATCTTCACTAAATGGTGATAAGTAAATACTTTTTCCTATTATTTTTTTATAATGTTTCATTATTTTACCTCTTTTATATATAAATCTTTTAATTGATTTTCATCAACATAATTTGGAGCATCAGTCATTAAACAACTAGCACTAGTAGTCTTAGGAAATGCAATAACATCACGAATATTTTCTGTATTTGTAAGTAGCATTGTTAATCTATCTAAACCTAGCGCAAGTCCTCCATGTGGTGGTGTTCCATATTTGAATGCTTCAAGTAGGAAGCCAAACTTTTCATTTTTTTCTTCTTCAGTTAACCCAATTGTTTCAAATATTTTACTTTGTAGATTCTTATCATGAATTCTTATTGATCCTCCACCTGCTTCATACCCATTTATTACTATATCATAAGCATCTGATAAGCATTTTAATGGATCAGTATTTAATAGATTTATATCACTATCTTTTACTTTAGTAAATGGATGATGAAGTGCAACATATCTTTTTTCTTCTTCATCATATTCAAACATTGGAAAATCTACTACCCAAAGTAATTTATAATCATCTTTATTAATCAAATTAAGATCATTTGCAAGCTTTAATCTTAAAGCACCAAGTGATTGTTTCACTACATCATAAGATCCTCCGGATAATAAAACAAGATCATTTTCTTCTAAAGAAAGGAGGTTGATTAAATTATTTTGAACATCTTCATTCATAAACTTAATTATACTTCCATTTAATGTTTCATTATATTTTAAGTAAACTACTCCAGTACTTTTATATTTTTTTACAAATTCACTCAAACTATCTAAATCTTTTCTTGAAAACTTATCACTAGCATTTTTAACTACTAAACAGTTTACTATTTCTTTATCCTTAAACATAGGAAATTCTGTATCTTTGAATATACTAGTAACATCATTTATTTTCATATCAAATCTTAAATCTGGTTTATCACTTCCATATAAATCCATAGCCTTTTTATATGGCATTCTATCAAGTGGTAGTTTGATATCTATTCCTTTTATTTCTTTGAATAGTTTTTGTAGTAGTCCTTCGGTTATACTAATAACATCATCTTGGTTTACAAAACTCATTTCCATATCTATTTGAGTAAATTCTGGTTGACGATCAGCACGTAAATCTTCATCTCTAAAGCATTTTGCTATTTGGAAATATCTTTCAAAGCCTGATACCATAAGTAATTGTTTAAATATTTGAGGAGATTGAGGTAGTGCATAAAACTTATTTTTGTTTACACGAGATGGCACTAAATAGTCTCTTGCTCCTTCAGGAGTCGATTTACATAGTATTGGTGTTTCTACTTCAAGAAAATGATTATCTGATAAGTAGTTTCTTGCTATCATACATATTTTATGTCTTGTGATAAACTTACTAGATAAATCTTCTCTTCTAAGATCTAGATAACGATATTTTAGACGTGTTTCTTCATTAGCATTAGTGTTGTTATTAACCTCAAAAGGTGTATCGAGTGATTCATTTAAGACTTCTAAAGATGAAACTTCTACTTCAATATCTCCGGTTAATAAATTAGGATTTTTACTAGTTCTTTCTATTACTTTACCAAACACCTTAATTACACTTTCATTTTTTAATGATGATAACTCTTCGAAAAATGTTTTTTCTGGAGATACCACTAATTGTATAATTCCACTGCGGTCACGAAGATCGATAAATAGCATTCCTCCAAGGTTTCTTTTTTTACTAATCCATCCATATAATTCTACTTCTTGATTAATATTTTTGATACTTAAATCAGTATTAAATATTTTTTTCATTTTATCATTCCTTTCAATAAAAAAACAGTTATATCCCAAAGGGACGAATAACTGTTAAATCCGCGGTACCACCCAATTTATTATATAAAATATAATCTCTTTATTTATAACGGCAATCAACCGGCTTGTTCTACTTAATTCCTCAAGCACTCATGGTGTCTTTCATATTTAATTTTATACTAGTTCTCACCAAACACTAACTCTCTTAAATAAACTTAAATATTACTTTTCCAATCAACGTTTATGTATAGATTATAGAATATTTTTAGTTTGTTGTCAAGACTGCACGAGTTGAGTAGTCACTGTGCGCTTCACCATCGCTGGTGTTGAAGAAGAACGCGCCGGCGTAATCACCATTGTAATAGATCCCACCACGGAAGAGCCAAGGGATGAAATTGTTAGAGAAAACAGCTTGATCTGAATACCATGATTTAGTGGTTGAAGATGTTGGTGACATTTCAATTGTGGCGTCTCCTAACTTTCCTCTTGTATATTCTGTTTTACTTGTTCCATAACTATATTTATCATAATATTTCTTGTTTGGGAATGCATATGTTCCTGTAAATGATGTTTTATCATTTCCTAAATATCCTGTAAATGCTGAATTTTTATTACTAGATGTTGAATATCCACTCATCTGTTGTCCATTACTATGTACCATATTACCCATCACGTATTCACATGTTCCACCACTCATGTCATATACTCCATATACATTTCCTGTTGTTGATGCGCTTTGTCCTAAAGTTGTTGTGTATCCATTACATGTTGAACCCCTACTTGCTGAACCTTCACTTTGTGGTCCACATCCTGTTGTATTTGTATTTGCACTATTTATTGCTATTTCTTTATTTATTCCATATTTACTATGTGATAGATATGTTACTGCTCCCCATTCCATATTCTTCATCATATGAGTTTCAGCGGTTGTTGCAATACCATATTGGTTGCCACTTTCTCTCATCTTTTGGATTCCATTAAAGAATGTTCCTACTTGTGCTCCTCTCCATGATGTTACGTTTGGTTTTATTTGAGGTCTTATTGTTTGTAGGTTGCAGTCTGTACCTATTGCTACATAGTTAGTAGGTGTACATGTAGTATCACTTGATACTTCAAACTTTCCTACCCATATTCCTGTTAATCCTTCCCCTGTTTCTCTTACATTGTTATCATTTTTATCCCACCAGAATGCTGGATGCGTATAGGTTGATGTTCCTGCTTTTAATGATCCATTTGTACTATCTGTACATGTTTCTGATGTACTACTAGTTCCAGTTACTGCGTCTACACATTTTATTGTACCACTACTATTTGTACCGCTTTCAAATTTTATTTTGATTTCTTCTGGTGTATTAGTGTTTAAATATGTATATGTATATCTTGGTATCCACACCCACATTGTATTGATACTTAGCATTGGTATCTCTGTTCCCGCATCTGCACTTACTATATCACTTCTTTTGCATACTGAACTACTGCAATTTTTTGTAGTTCCATCTTTTAGAGTTAACTTAGTCACAGGCACACCTTCTTTAGTATATTTATCAGCACTTGTTACGCTATGATTGCTAACTGAATTAATTTTATACATGGTACTACAAGTAGTGTTGTCTGTACAATGATATTTATCAATAACATCAGTATCAACATCATCATAAGATGTATTTGTGAGTGTGTATAATCCTGTATCTTCATTAAATGTGTAAGATTTTCCAAACATGTAATTAGGTGGATAGAATTGTCCTATGGAATACATAGTATAATCACTACCATCATAAGAATCTATAAAAAATGCTTTGTTAGAGCCAAATATATTAAACATGATTATGGCATATCCATATTCATCAATGTAATCGCTTAGTTTCATGCCATTGTTATCATATAAGTCTGAAAGAGATCCTTCTATTACTCCACTGCTGAAATCATAGTCTTCTTCCCATGTGTAATCATCATAGGACAATAAGTTTACTTGACCATCCAATTGAGCCTCAGTTATGATAAGAGAACCGCTTGGACTTGATATATTATATATTCCAAATGCCATGTTATCAGTTTTATAATATACCATTAAATTAACATAATCATATTCTGTGTTATTTATTGTAACTGGAGCATTCCAACCAAATTCAAGACTTGAAGATAAATTAAGCGAAATATTTTTATCAACTTTTTCTTTATACTTACTACTTAGCGCATCTGTTACTGTTACTGCGTTAGCCCACATTTTATTATTGTAATCATACCACTTATTAGACGCGTTTGAATTGGTTGCGTCTGCTTTTCTCCATACATTGTTATTACTATCATAATATACTGGTATCATATTACTTGTTAATACTGGTTTATTTGCACCGCTTGTATCAAGGTTTACGTTGTTGCTTTTTACATAAAGTTTCAATACATTTTTAGATTCTACACTACTACTCCACTTTGCATATGATGTATTTGTATAATTGTAAGATATTATTCCCGAAAGTAATAGCACAAAAATACCTATTAATGATAATAGATATTTATTATACTCTTTTACGTCTTTAAATAAGGGATTTATTTTATAAGATTTTTGCCCCCCCCCCGAACGAATTATTGTTTGTCATAGTTTTGCCTCCGTTTTGACTATTTTGTCTGGTTTTATTTTACAACAAAAAAAGCACTTTTTCAAGTACTATTTCTTCTACTCAATAAACTTAACACATAAACAATTATTTGTTATTATTATTTTAGGAGATGTGTTAATTGTTGGTACTCCTCTGTTCTACTGTTTCTTAAGGGGGCAAGTAAACGGGAGTGATGTCTATGGTGAAAGGATTTAATTATGTACAGTTTGATTGCATTTTGTGTAGTTTTATTGTTACTAATTTTGTCAATAAAACATAATGACTAGAAAAGAAGTACCAACTCAACATGAGTAGGTACTTCTTTTCTTAAAATATTCACAACATAGAACAGAGACAGTACTAATCGTCAAATTAGCATATCTCTTTTTTTAGTATATTCTTTTTTATATACTAAATGTGTTCGTGAATAAATTATATCTTATTTTTAATAAAATATCAATATCACTTCAGTGATTTGTGGTATTTTACTTCAGTATTTTGTGATAATTTATTATTTCAGAAAATATATTAATTATTACACTTCTCTGTTTTGTTATTTTTTCCTTTAACAAAACTAATGAAATTATTGCATTTATCATTAGTTTTGTCAACAACCCTGCACTCAAAGTGCAGGGCTTGTGTTTACTGCTGAAAGCAGTTTATATGACTAAAAGTCAATTTGTTATTTTAAATGTTTTTTCTATATCATCTGTTTGATCTTCTATATATGCCTTTATTATTTCTTGTGTCACTGTTCCTACACTTCTACAAAAATACCCTGGACTCCATAAATATTGTCCCCAATACTTTCTTTTTAATACATTGAACTCTTCTTGCAATATCTTTGAACTTCTTCCCTTTAGATATTGAACCAGTTTTGATGGCGCTATTGTCGGCGGACAACTTACTAACAAATGCACATGATTTCTTGTTATATTTCCTCGTATAATAGTTATCCCTCGGGCAACACATCCCTGCATTAATAATACTCTTAATCTTTGTGCTACTTTACCATTTAATACTTCATATCTATATTTTGTTGTCCAAACTATATGATATTGTATATCATATTGTGTATGACTTCCTTTTCTCATCCAAATCCCCTGCCCTTGGCTAACTATTATACTACAAGACAATTAATTTGTCAGCCAGTTCTAAAAGAATTTACGCGCTAAATCACGTGGCCTGGTACCAGGGGTTTAACATAGTCAAGAAAGTATTGGAATATATAAAAAGTACCAGTTTAACATGGGCTGGCACTTATTTTAGTAAAATATCAATATTTTATGTTATAAAACTTCAATATTATTAGCAATAATTTGATACTCATCAAATCTTCTTTCTACTCTACCAAATACTTTTATTATATCGTTTCTTTTTATTCTAGTGTTTTTATACATATCAGGAAATAAAGTAATACTTAAAGTACCAGTATTATCACTACCACTTATAAAAGCCATATTATCTCCTTTTTTAGTAAGAGTTTCTTTTATTCTATCTACATTTACTATAATAGTAATATTTTTATTATGATTTTCTTTTATATTTGATAAATCTATTATATTAGAATAATTAAGTTTATATTTTTCAGTCTTATGAGAAGTAATATACATACCAAACAGTTCTTTTTCTTTTTCTAGGATTATGTCACTATCAAGTTCTTCATATACATCTATATTTGGTTTAGGTATGATAGATTCATCTATTTCTTTAGTTAGTTCAATATAATTAATAATGCTATCTATATTATTTAGTAAAGTATTAATATTATAACCAAAGCATTCTAGTGAGTGAGAATATATCAAAGATTCAATGACTTTTTTATTATTTATTTTAGATATTGTTCTTTTTACAAAATCAAATATATCTATAAAACCATCTTTTCTTACTTCGACTATATAGTTAGATATGACTCCTCCAAGGTTTCTAATACTTGCAATTGGAAACATTATTCCTTCATTTAGTACTCTAAACTTATAGTCATAGCTTAAGTTAACTGATGGTGGCAAGATCTTTATGCCTAGTTTTTTTATTTCGTTAGTATACTCTTTAATCTTTATTTCACTACCAATTACTCCCTTTAAAAGATTAGCATAGAAATACTTAGGAAAGTAATACTTTAAATATGCCATTTTATAGGCTACCAAAGTATAAGATACAGAATGACTCTTATTAAAACCATAGTTAGCAAACTTAAGTATTAAATTAAATACTTCTTGTGATGTTTCTTTACTATATCCATTATTAATAGACTTATCTATAAACTTATTTTCTTCTTGTTTTAGTACATCGTATTTTTTCTTACTCATTGCTCTTCTTAGGATGTCTGCTTCTCCAAGAGTATAATTAGCTAGTTTTTGGGCAATTAGCATTATTTGTTCTTGATATATAATTATTCCATAAGTATCTTTTAATATTTCATATAATGACTCATCTATATAATCAATCTTTTCTTTACCTTCTTTTCTTTTTATATATGATGGAATATTTTCAGCAGGGCCTGGTCTAAATAAAGCAATCGCAGCACATAAATCATTAAAGTTTTTAGGTTTTAAGTCTTTTAAGAACTTTCTCATTCCATCACTTTCAAATTGAAATATACCAGTAGTATCTCCATTATAGAACAAAGACATAACCTTAGGATCATCAAGAGGTATTTTATTAAAATTAATATTAAGATTTAGTTCTTTATTTATATCATTAATAACATTATCAATAATAGAAAGGTTTTTAATACCCAAAAAGTCCATTTTAATAAGTCCAATATCTTCGAGATATTCCATAGTATACTCTGTTAAATACAAATCATCACTATTATTCTTAATAATAGGAAGTATTTCATATAATGGTTTATAACTAATTACAATACCTGCAGCATGTATACTAGTATGTCTTTTGTTTCCTTCAATTCTATTTACTATGTTATATAAAAGTTTAAATCTATCAGAACTATCAATTAGTTTATATATTTCTTTATCTCTTTTTACTAGTTCTTTTAGACTTTCTTTAAAGTTTAATCTTTTACATATATAATCTATATCTTTAATATCAATATTTAAAACACGACCAATGTCTCTTACTGCTTGACGTCCTCCGAGTGTACCAAAGGTAATAATTCCTGCGACATTAGTCTCTTTATATTTACTTTTTACGTAGTCTATTACTTGTTCCCTTTTAGTATCAGGAAAATCAGTATCAATATCAGGCATAGTAATTCTTTCTGGATTTAAAAATCTTTCAAATAGTAAATTATATTTAATAGGATCTACTTCAGTAATACCAAGACAATAAGAAACAAGAGAACCTGCTGCTGAACCTCTTCCTGGACCCACTAAAATATTATTTTGTTTTGCATATTTAATATAATCATATACTACTAGAAAGTAATCTTCAAAATGCATATTTAATATTATATCTAATTCATAGTTTAATCTATTTAGATATATATCAGTTACATTACCATTCAATCTTTTATATAGACCTTTTAATGATAAGTTTTTTAAGTATTCTTTAGAGTCAGGAACATCATATTTAGGCATATATAATTCTTTAGTAAAAACAATATTACATAAATCACTTATTTTATTAGTATTATTTAAAGTATTAAAAGATAATCTATTTACTAAATCATCATAATTATATAAATAATTATTTTGATAGTTAAACTCTATTCCATCAGAAATAGTTTTACCTGATTTAATCATATATACATATGGAAGATATTTATATTCATATTCTTCTAGAAAAAGAGTTTTAGATACATATACTAAGTTATCTTTATATGAGTTAAAATTAGATTCTTCACTTTGAGATACTCCGATAAATATATGGTTAAAGTATTGTTTTAAAGATTCAAATAAAGATGAAGTAAATACTATACATACTAAGTTATTGCTATAAGTAATTAAATCATTTAAAGTTAGTTCTCTATCATTTTTAATATTTTCTATTCTTACAATATTATGGTATCCTATTTCATTTTCTGCATATAAAAGAATATGATTATTATCAAGTATAATATCTAGACCAATTATTGGTTTTATATCATTTTTATTCATTTTATTAATGAACTCCATAGTACCATATAGGTTATCATCACATATTGCACAAGAAGTAATATTAAGTTTTTTTAATTTTTTAATTAGATCATCGATTTTAATAAGACTATTAAGTAGACTATAATCTGTTTTAATATATAATGGTGTATACATAAATATTACCTCCTTTAATATATATTTTATCATAAAAAGTTGACTTATTGGAATAAAATATGATAGAATTATAGTGCTTATTAAAAAGGAGGGATTAATGTGGCTAAAAATTTATCAAATAGAAAACCTAATATGAAGAATCTTCGTCCAAATTGTTTAAAAAAGACTATTAAAAAACAAGGACTAAATTTACAAGTAGTAACTTTAGATAACGGAGAAAAAGTAAGAGTTTCAGTAAAAGAAGCTAGAACAATGAAGAAAGCTATTTAATTAGTAAAGAGATATCAAGTTGCAAATGATATCTCTTTTATTTTATTATTTTTATTATTTTAACATTGATAATACTGAACGTGAAGCACGAGTGCTAATTGAAGAACCATCGCTAAAGTAAAAAGCGAATATACCGGCATAAGTTGTATGGCTATAAAGACCACCACGAACAAAAAATGAATAAGTATCATATGGATAATATGTATAATCTTTATACCAACCACCATTTGAAAGTGAATTATTTTCTTGAATTTCTTGCGTTGAATCTCCAATTAGCCCTGAGCCATTTGTTGTTTTTTCTGAGTAATAATTATAATGATTATAATACTTTGATAGTGGATAGGTAGAAGTCCAGTTTTCAGCTTTACCAACTCCGAAACTACTTGAACTTCCACTGCTCATTGTATAGTCCCATGCTCCTCCACTCATATCGTATATTCCTGTAATATTACCTGTTGTTGATGCAATTTTGTTCATATCTCTTGTTGTGCTTTTTGTGTTTGTATTATACTCAAGCAAATATCCATCGTATGTATAAAAACCATATGTATTATATTGTGTTGTTGATGTTTGATCTTCATATGTCTTATTTATTTCTGTTGATCCTCCAACATCTCCTCCACTTCTTCCAGTATAACATCCTCTTGAATTATTGATATTTATTTCTTTATTTATTCCGTATTTAGAATGTGATAAATATGCTATTGCTCCCCATTCTATATTTTTGATCATGTGTATATCTATATCGTTTGTGTCTCCTGTTAGACTTCCATTCCAATTAAATGTTGTGCTATTGCTTTGTTCAAACCCATATATATTATTTGAGGCCTCCATTTGTCTTATGTCTTTAAACATGTATGATATTGTTTTATATCTTAGGGATTGTACATCTGGTTTTATTATTATTATTGAATCTTCTGTAGAAGTTTTTGTTGGTATTGTTGTTGCACTATTTTCAAACTTGCCTACCCATATTCCTGTTAGTTCTTGGTCTCCAAAAGTAAATGCTGGATGAGTGCAAGTAGTAGAATTAGCTTCTAAATTAGCATTATTAACATATGTATTGAAACATTTTGCTGTACCAGTGCTTTCTGTGCCACTTTCAAACTTTATATTTATATCTTGAGGTTTTATTGACGGAAAGATAGTATATTTATATCTTGGTATCCATACCCACATTGTATTTATATCATCCATTTTTATTTCTGTTCCTATATCTGCATTCAGATATTTTGTTCTGTTAGTAGAGCTTACTGTTACGGCGTTTGCCCACATCTTATTATCATAATCGTACCATTGATACTTTTTACTGCTATTACTAACATCAGCTTTCTTCCATGATGAGCTTTCAGTGTCATAATATATTGGTATCATATTACTTGCAAGAAATGGCTTATTGGCTCCACTTGTATCTAAATTTGATTTTATATATAATCTTATAGTTTTGTTTGATTCAATACTACTACTCCATTTTGCATATGAGGTGTTCGTGTAATTATAAGAAATAATACCACTAAGTAATAACACAAAAATACCTATTAGTGATAATAGATATTTATTACAATCCTTTATGTCTTTAAATAGGAGGGCTACTTTGCTAGTATCCCTTCCAAGCGAATATTTGTTTATTATATTTTTCACAGTCATCAAATCCTTAACTATATTTAATAATTTTACATATTATTATAGGAAAGATACAATACAATGATTAGGTATTTTAAATATATGTTAACAACATATTAATATACTTACGTAATTGTTCATTCAAGAAAATATTATATCTATCCCAATTACACTATACTATGTATTTTTAATTTTATCAATATTCTTATAATTATTTAAAATATACGATGCACTTACTACTATATCAACATTGGTTAGTTTGTCAATATTGTTATCATTTACTCCACCATCTATTTCTATTTTAGTAGAAAGGTTTCTTCTTATTATTTCTTTTTTTAATTCATTTACTTTTTCAATAGAATCTTCAATAAAAGTTTGTCCACTTTCACCAGGTTCTACACTCATTATTAAAACCATATTAATTTTATCTAAGTATTTATATATTTCTTTTACATCTGTATTAGGTTTTAATGATACACCAACTTTTAGACCATATTCTTTTATTTTATCAATTACTTTATCTAAGTTTTTTATTTCATAATGAATAGTTACATAGTCTATGTTGTATAAATAAATCTTTTCTATATATTTTAATGGATCATTAACCATAAAATGAATATCATTTTTTTTAGTAGATAAATCTAAGTATGTAGTTAATTCTTTTATAGAAAGATTTTTATTGTCTACAAACTTCCCATCCATTACATCAAAATGTATATAGTCAGTATTTGTTTTATTAAGTTCTAAAATAGTTTTTTTATAGTCTTTATCACTTAGAAATGATGTTGATACTTCTTTCATGATTACCTCTTTTCTATGAACTTTTTATAATTATCATATCTTGATTTTAATATTTTTTTATTATTTTTTATTACACATTCTTTTTCATTAATGTGCATGCAATCTTTATAAGGACAATTATAACTATTAAATTCTATGAATGAATCTCTTATTTGTTTATCAGTATAACTACTTAAGTCAATAGCAGAAAATCCTGGAGTATCTAATACTTTACCACCAAATAGTTGTACAAGAGTTACATATCTAGTTGTATGTTTACCTCTTCCTAAAGCCTCTGATATTTCATTTGTTTCAAAGTTTAGGCTTTTATCTAACCTATTCATAAGAGAAGATTTTCCTGCGCCTGTTTGACCAGTAAAGACTGTTGTTTTATTTTTGAATAGTCTTTTTATTTTAAATAGTTCTGTATTATATACTACTTTATATCCAATATGTTTGTAATATTTTATTACTTTTTTTATTTCTTTTAATTCTTTGTTATTTAGTAAATCTTTTTTTGTTAAACATATTACTGGGTCTATATTATTTATATGGCATATTACAAGTAGTTTATCTAATAAGTTAGTAGAAAAGTCTGGTTTTTTTAAACTAGTTATAATAAATGCTTGATCTATATTAGCAACACTTGGTCTTAATAGATTATTTTTTCTAGGTAATATATTTAATATATAATTATTGTCTATATCGAATAAAACATAATCCCCAACTTGGGGAGTTATGTTTTCATTCTTAAACTTACCTCTTGCTTTACACACATATTCTTTATCATTATGTAATACAAAGTAATCATTACTTATTATTTTTATAATTTGTCCTTGCATAATTGCTCCTTATTCTGTTTTATTATCTGTATTTGTTTCATCTTTTTTACTGTCATCTGTTTTTGTATCTGTTTTATTATCAGTACTTGGAGTATCTACTCTTTTCTTAGCAATAGTTATTTTAAGCGTAGCTCCTTTAGTAATAACTGTATCTTTTGCTCTACTTTGATCAATTATTGTACCTTCATCGTAGTCATTAGTTTCTTGATATTCCTTCTTTAGAGTTATTCCTTTTTCTTTAGCCCATTTTTCAGTTTCTTCGACTGTCCAACCTTCTTTTACTATATCAGGATATTTTTCTAATACTCTAGGTATGTAAAGAATTATTTTATCATCTTCGGTTAGTTCTTCTCCGGCCTTTACAGATTGATCAATTATTTCTTGTTCATCATATTTTTTATTATCACTAACATCTTTTTCTTCGACAGTTACTGTTATACCAGATAGTTCTAGTTTTGTTTTTATTTCAATATAGTTTTTACCGGTATAGTCTTCCACAACTACTTTAGAAGCACCACTTGATACTATAAGTGTTATTTTAGTACCTTCTTTTATAAATCTACCAATTGATGGACTAGTATTTATTACTTTACCTTCTTCAATTTCTTTTGATGGTTCTTGCTTTAATTCAACATCTACTTCAAAACCTAAGTCTTTTAATTTTTTTTCAGCTTCAGCAACTGTATAATTAGAAACATCAGGTATTTTTACATCATCAGGCTCAGTAAGTTTTGGTAAAAGGATAAATACAAATGCTAGTATTAGTAATAAAGCACCAAATACTATACCAAGTATTATTATCTTTTTGTTTTTCTTTTCTTCAGTATCATCTTTTATTTGACTTACTAAACTATTGTCTATATCACTTGAATTAGTAACAACAGAATTATCTTCAAGTATACCTTCATTATATTTTAGTTTTCTTACTGGTTCATTTAATCTATCTTTATCTAAACATGTAGCTAGGTCATCATGCATTTCATTAGCATTAGCATACCTATTCTTAGGATTTTTAGCAGTAGCAGTTTTTAATATGTTTTCAATACTTTGAGGTATTTCAGGATATTCATCTCTTATATTTGGAAATGGTTCTTTTAAATGTTTTAATGCTATTTCTACAGCATTATCACCACGAAATGGAAGAACTCCAGTAAGTAGTTCATACATCATTATACCAAGTGAATAAACATCACTTTTTAAAGTAGCACCTTTTCCGTTAGCTTGTTCTGGTGGAAAATAATGAACAGAACCCATCGCAGAGTTTGTTTGGGTAAGTTGTGTAGCATTAAGTGCCATAGCAATACCAAAGTCTGTTATTTTTATTTCTCCATCGTCTTTTATTAATATATTTTGTGGTTTTAAATCTCTATGAATAATTAAATTATCATGAGCAGCACCCATAGCACTAGTAATTTGTAGCATAATATCTACTACTTCATGAACAGTAAGCTTTTCTCTTTTCTTCAATAGTTGTTTTAAGTTCTTACCAGGAACATATTCCATAACGATATAATAATCGCCATCGTCTTCTCCTACTCCATAGATTTGTACTATATTATGATGAGAAAGTGATGAAGCAGAAAGTGCTTCTCTTTGAAATCTTCTTACAAATTTTTCATCAGTTGCAAGATCACCACGTAATACTTTTATTGCAACTTGTCTTTTTAATATATTATCAAAAGCAAGATATACATTAGCCATCCCGCCTTCTCCGATTGTTTTTAATATTTCATATCTATCATCTACTAATTGTCCTTTTACTATCATTTTATCAACACCCTTCTTATCTTACCATATAAGCAACTGATATATTATCATTGCCACCCCTGTTATTAGCTTTTTTAATTAGTTTAATAACTTTTTCTTCAATTGAAAGATCTTCAAGCAAAACATGTTCTATTTGTTCTTCAGTAAGCATTGTAGTAAGTCCATCAGATGATAAAACTATTCCTTCAATTTCCATATTACAATCAAAGATATCTATTTCAACTGGATCATTTATCCCAAGTGCATTCATCAAAATGTTTTTACGAGGATGATTTCTTGCTTCTTCTTTAGTAAGTTCTCCTGCACTAACAAGTAAATTTACTAAAGTATGATCATATGTTACTTTATGTAATTTATTATCTTTCATAACAAACCCTGATGAGTCTCCGATATTACCAAATAATATATAATCACTTGTAACAATACAAAGTACTAAAGTAGTACCCATTCCCTTACTTTCTTGGTGTTCATCTGTATATTTAAATATTAAACTATTTATTTCATTAACACTATTTCTTATCCATTCAACAGCATCTTGCTTAGTCATTTTAAAGAAACTCTCACTGAATCTTTTTCCTAAATAACTAATTGCTATTGATGATGCAACTTCTCCGGCAGAATGTCCACCCATTCCATCCGCTACTGCCATAAGAGTAGCACTATCACTATTTGTAAGAATAATCACACTATCTTCATTATGATCTCTTACCAAACCAGTATCAGTTAAATAAAATGTTTCCATTCTATTCCTCCTTTTTTGATCTTAATTGACCACATGCAGCAGAAATATTACTACCAAATTCTCTTCTTATAGTAACATTTATACCTTCCTTTTTTATTATATCATAAAATTTCATAATTGTATCTTTTTTACTTCTTTTATATAAAATATTACTGTTTTCATTGTAAGGAATTAAGTTAATATAACAGTTTATTCCTTTGATTAGCCTACATAACTGTCTAGCATGTTCTTCTTTATCATTTATATCCTTTAGTAATATATATTCAAAAGTAACACGACGATTAGTGTTTGATACATAGTCTTTTACTGCCTTAATTAATTCATCAAGTGGATACGCTTTATTAATAGGCATTAAAAAGTTTCTTAATTCATAATTTGGGGCATGTAAACTAATTGCTAGATTAACTTGATATGGAAGTTTACTAAACTCATATATCTTAGGAACTATTCCACAAGTAGACACAGTAATATGACGTGATCCAATATTAAGTGCTTTATGATGATTGGCTATTTTAATAAATTTTACTAAGTTATCAAAATTATCAAATGGTTCACCAATACCCATGATTACTATATGAGTAATTCTTTCTTTAATTAGCTCTTCAATCATCATAATCTGAAGAATCATTTCATATGCATTTAAATTACGTACTTTTTTTCTTCTTCCACTTTCACAGAAACTACAACTCATATTGCATCCTACTTGACTAGATATACATAAGCTAAGTCCATAGTTATGTCTCATTAATACACTTTCTATATGCTCTTTGTCTTTTAGTTTAAATAAAAACTTAGAAACATCTGTATCAATTTCTTGGCTTACTATCTCTAACTTTTCTATAGAAAAAGAATTTTTAAGTAATAAAATAAGATCTTTACTTAAATTAGTCATTTCATCATATGATGATACTCTTTTATCATATAACCATTCAAATATTTGAGAAGTACGATATTTTTTTTGATTATTATCTATTAAAAAGTTTTCTAACTCTTCATAAGTTAAGTTATATATATTTTCCATATTTTTCCCTCAAGATAATTATATAAAAAAAAACACACTAAATCAAGTGTCTTATTTCCCATTTTTTGCAAGATTGTACAGTCTTTTTACTTCTTTAGGCGTTAACATTCTATATTCTTTAGAAGATAATCCCTCAAGTGTTAAGAAAGCAATTTGTTCTCTTTTTAGTTTTAATACTTCATGATTAACCGCTTCGAACATCTTTTTAACTTGATGGTTTCTTCCTTCATGAATTATTATCTCTACAATCGATGTATTTGTTTTCTTATCATATTTTTTTACTCTTACTTTAGCACGCGATGTTTTAACACCATCAATTAAAACACCCTTAGTAAGTTGTTCTATTTCATTTTTAAAAAGTATTCCTTTTATTTTAGCAATATATAATTTATCAATCTTATTTTTAGGATGCATCATTAAATTAGCAAATTCACCATCATTAGTAAGAAGTAAAATACCAGTAGTATCATAATCTAGTCTTCCTACAGGGTATATTCTTAAAGTAGTATTAATTAAATCAGTAACTACTTTTCTTCCCTTATCATCTTCGGTTGATGAAACATATCCTCTTGGTTTATTAAGTAAATAATATACTTTATTCTCTTTAGTAATATGAGTACCCTCGACTACTACATCATCATTTGTATCCACTTTATAACCCAACTCTGTAATAAGCTTACCATTTACTAATACTTTCCCATCTTTTATTAACTCTTCAGCCTTACGACGTGATGTATAACCAGAGTTAGCTATTACTTTTTGTAATCTTTCCATAAAATCACCAAGTTAATTATACATATTTTTCATCAATTAGTCAAAAAGTTTTGAAAAGAAACTTTTAATCTTAGAAAATAAACTCACCTTTTCACTAGTTTTATATATTTTTTCTTGATGTATTAAATCTTTATCTAAATATATTTTTATATCCTTATTATCATTATTTATATTAATAGTAAAATTAATCCTATTTAACTCATCATCACTAAGTGGATATATAAAATCATTTTTAATATATAACTTATTATCCCTATATTTAGAATTAAAATCATCTTTATCTATTAATTTTACATTTTTATAGTTATTAAATATCTCATCATATAAACCTATATGAGTATCATAATCATATTTATTATTTACTGATGCAATAACTACATTTAAATCATTATTACTAGCACTTGAAACTACTAATCTACCAGCATCTGGTGTATACCCTGTCTTACATCCTGTTTGTTTATCATACATATTTATAAACTTACATCTATTATACCAATCATAAGTTTTATTAGTACTTTTAGTAACATAATGATTAGTTTTTATTATTTCTTTAAATAAATCATTTTTATATGAGTATGCATAAATATAAGCAAGATCTTTCATTGTTGAATAGTTTTTACTCTCATCATCTAACCCAGTAGGGTTTTGATAAGTAGTATTTTTTAAACCTAGTAGTTTTGCTTTTTCATTCATTAATTTTATAAAATTAGATTGTCCTCCGAGGTGTTCTGCGATTGCAGTTGCAGAATCATTTCCACTTCTTAAAAGAAGTCCATATAAAAGATCAAGCATTAAAATACTTTCATTAGGCTCAATATATGTATTAGAACCATACATTTTAAGGATTTCACTATTTACTTTAACAACATCAGTAGGATTAGAGTTTTCTATTGCTACGATTGCAGTCATTATCTTTGTAGTTGATGCAATTAATCTTTTATCATCAGGGTTTTTGCTATAAAACTCTCTATGTGATTCTATATCCATTGCATATAAAGACTCAGAGTCAATTGATACTGCATTAACACTAAAAGGAATTAATAAAAAGATAAATAGTATTATTAAAAATAATCTTTTCAAAAGTATCACCAATTAATAATATGAAAAATATAAGTAAATATACTTTATCTATAAAGAAAAAATAACAAGTATTAACTTGCTATTTTAATGGTGTTACTTTTTCTTTACCACCCATATATGGTTGTAATGCTTTTGGTATATTAATTGTACCATCTTCATTATAATTATTTTCTATGAAAGCAATTAGTCCTCTTGGTGATGCTAAAACTGTATTATTTAATGTATGAACATAATATGTTCCGTCTTCACCTTTTGTACGTATTCCAAGTCTTCTTGCTTGAGCGTCTCCAAGTGTTGAACAAGAACCTACTTCAAAATATTTTTGTTGTCTTGGGCTCCATGCTTCAACATCGCATGATTTAACTTTTAAGTCTGCTAAATCCCCTGAACAACATTCTAGGGTTCTAACAGGTATATCCAGGCTTCTGAAGAATTCTACTGTGTATGACCACATCTTATTATACCAATCCATTGATTCTTCTGGTTTACATAGTACTACCATTTCTTGTTTTTCAAATTGATGAACACGATATACACCACGTTCTTCAATACCATGTGCTCCGACTTCTTTTCTAAAACATGGTGAATATGAAGTAAGAGTAATAGGAAGAGTTGCCTCTTTTACTATTTGATCCTTAAATCTACCTATCATACTATGTTCTGAAGTACCAATCAAATATAAATCTTCATTTTCTATTTTATACATCATAGCTTCCATTTCAGTAAAAGACATAACTCCTGTTACAACATCACTTCTTATCATAAATGGTGGAATGCAATAAGTAAAACCTTTATCAATCATGAAGTCTCTTGCATATGAAAGCATTGCAGAATGGATTCTAGCAGCATCTCCCATTAAATAATAGAAACCATTTCCACTAGTTCTACCACTTGATTCTTTATCAAGACCATTTATGCTTTCTAATATATCAGCATGGTATGGTATTTCATAACTTGGTACAACTGGTTCACCAAACTTTTCTATTTCAACATTGAAATTGTCATCTTTACCAATTGGTACACTATCATCGATTATATTAGGTATAATCATCATTTTTTCTTTTATTTGTTTTTCTAGTTGTTCTTCTTGTTCTTCAAGAATATTCATTTCATCAGAATATTTAGATATTTCTTCTTTTATAGCTTCAGCTTCTTCTTTTTTACCTTCACGCATAAGATTACCTATTTCTTTAGCTTTTTTATTTTTTAAAGCACGTAAATCATCACCTTTTTTCTTACAATCACGAAAGTTTTTATCCATTTCATAAATTAGATCTACTACTTCAAGCTTTTCATCTTGAAACTTCTTTTTAATGTTTTCTTTTACTAAGTCTTTGTTATTTCTTATTAAATTAATATCTATCATATTATCTCTCCTTTAAAATAAAAAAGAATGGTAAGGAGTCATAAAGACGGTACCATCCTTTGTTTAACTTAATTTAATAACGGTATAAACCGGGAATGATTAATTCCACTTTAAGAGTAGATTCATAAAAGATTACTGAAAGTTTGCAACAACCACTTTCTCTCTGTTAAGTAATTGCTTTTATTACTTGTCTCTTAATAAACGCTTTATGTATTAATTTTAGCAAATATTAATTATTTTGTAAATAGTTTTTTAATATTTGATATATCATATTGTATTTAATTTATACTATTTTAAAAGTAACATAATCAAATTACCAAGTATTAAAGTAAAACTAAAACTAGATAAATATAAGTTTTTTGTATATTTAAATATTTTTTCTTTTTCTCTTATTATATTTTTTATATTAATGATTATTGTCACTAGTAAGTATAATAATATTATGATGATTCCTAATATGTAGGATATGTCTAATATCTTAATACTTTTTATATTAGTATATACTGATAAGAACATTAATAGTACTAAAAATATTATAAATATTACTTTTACTACCCTATTCTTTGATTTTGGAATATGTACTTCTTTTATATACTTTATCATTAACTCAAAACAAGTAATAAATAAAATTATTGCTATTAGAATATTACTTATATTGTTAACTCTATTTACTTCATATGTTAAGAGTCCTAATGAAAGGATAATTAATAATATATCTAATAAAACTCTTTTATATTTTTCTAATTTCATTTAAATATTTCCTCCTTTGGCATGTATTCAAATATTAATTTTTCCTTTGTTACTGGGTGATAAAACTCTAGATGATAAGCAAAAAGTGCAAGTTGTTTTCTATCTTGCCTACCATATCTTTGATCTCCATATAAAGGATGTCCAATATTACTAAATTGAACCCTTATTTGATGATGTCTTCCTGTATATAAAGTTATATCAAGTATTGATAAATTATCTTTTTCTTTTAATACTTTATAATCTAACTTAGCATATTTTCCTTCTTCTTTTGTAGTAACAACTGAAGAATTATCATCTGTTTTTTTGATATAATCTTCAAGAGTCCCTTCTTTTTTAGTAAAAGTTCCATGAACTACTGCCAGATACTTTTTAGTAAACTTATCATCTTTTATTTGCTTTGAAAGTCTTGATGCCGCTTTTGAAGTCTTTGCAAATACCATTATTCCCCCAGTTGGTCTATCTAGTCTATGAACTAGTCCTAAATAAACATTACCAGGTTTATTATATTTTTCTTTTATATAATTCTTTATTATAGTCAACATATCTAAATCATTAGTATTATCACTTTGAGATAGAATATTATATGGTTTTATTACCACAATTACATGATTATCTTCATATAAAATATTTAAATTATTTTTCATATCTTGCACATACTCCACAAGGTAGCACTAATCCATTTTTTGATTTTATTCCTAACTCTTCATAATATATTTTACCAGTATAAATACTTCCTACAGTTAGTTTTAAAATATTTTCCATTACTATACCAGACAAATTAGCAGTATAAGAATTAATTATAAAGAATAATGGATCATCACTTAATATCTCTGTACATAATTCTACTAGATTGTATAAATCTTTTTCAATATCCCATACTTCATTATTTGAGCCTCTTCCATATGATGGAGGATCCATTATTATAGCATCGTATTTATTACCCCTTCGTATTTCTCTTTTTACAAATTTCACTACATCATCCACTAAAAAACGAACTGGTCTATCTTCAAGATTAGAACTTTTTACATTTTCTTTAGCCCAATCTACCATGCCACGTGATGAATCAACATGAACAACACTTGCTCCAGCACTTAAGCATGCAACGGTTGCACAACCGGTGTATGCAAAAAGATTTAATACTTTTATATCACGTTTTGATTCTTTAATCTTTTTAATCATAAAATCCCAATTAATACTTTGTTCAGGAAATATTCCAGTATGTTTAAAACCCATTAATTTTACATTAAACGTTAAATTATTATAGTTAACAGTCCATCTATCAGGTAACTTTTTATAAGTTTCCCAATATCCACCACCTTTATTACTACGATGGTAATGAGCATGTGCTAATGACTTATTAAGTTTATCTTTCCATATTATTTCAGGATCTGGTCTTAACAAATAATAATTTCCCCATTTTTCTAGTTTTTCTCCATCACTCATTGAGATTATTTCATAATCTTTAAAATTGTTTACTACTAACACAAATATCACCACCAAAAGTATAGCATAAATAAAGTTCTTTGTAAAATGTTACAATAACAAAAAAAGGAATTACTTTTCTCTTCTTCTACACAAATGTTTTTCATAGTCTGTTATATATAAAACATGTGTTGACATAATTGGTTGATCAAACCAAGATACACCTTCGAACATTATTCCATCAATGACTTCTACTGGGAATGAATCTGGTATAAATGCAAACTCATATTCAGGATACATTGCTTGTTTTTCAGCAAGTACTTTTTTCATTGTTTCTTTTTGTTCTTCTTCTGAACCATCAAATATATATGCATCTAGTACTGCACCATTTTCATTAACAAAAATATCATGCACATTATCCACTTTAAAATAACTTGGAACAAACTCAGTAATAGGCTTTGTAATATAAACATTCTCTGGTCCAATTTCATCCTTTGATGCACAAGCATATAAAAACTCTTGTCTAGTTGATAAAACTCCTTTCAAAAGATTGCTACTGTATTTTGGTATACACTTAACATCATCATAACTCATACTATTTCTCTTAAATTTATGAGTACAAGATAATAACGCATTCTTTCATTTTTGTTAATATTTAATTATTTTACAATCATTAAAAAGATTTTATTACACACAAAAAGCAATCAATACGATTGCTTTTTGCATAGTCTTTTTTATCTACTTGCCTAATATTAATAAAAAAGATTTTAATAATCTTGAAGATTATGAAAAGTTATTATTAATATGTTAAGCTAAGATGATAAGATAATAAAGATTTACATCAAGGACTCTAAAAAAGCAAGTGAGCAAGACGAAGTAATTGGAATGTACTTTCTTCACTTGCACATACATAATATCATAGATATAGTATCTTGTCAAATAATTTATAGTATTTTTTTCAAAAGAAAAATGATCTTATTTCATATCATTTTCTTTTTCTTTTATTTCTTTAATTTTTTCTTCAATCATGTTTCCATATTCAATAGAATTATCATAATGAAAACTTATTTGAGGCATTTTTCTAATTTGTATTCTTTTTGAAAGTTCTATCTCAATAAAGTTAGCAGCTTTATTTAATGCTTTAAGTGTTTCTTCTTTAAACTCAGGTTTTAAAGTTGTAAAATATACTTTAGCATAAGATAGGTCATTTGTAATATCACAACCAGTTAGAGTAACAAACTTTATATTAGGATCTTTTACTTCTTCCATAATGATATAACTAATTTCTTTAGTAAATAAACTATCTAGTCTTTTAACTCTTACACTCATCTTTTAATTTCCTCCACAACATATGCTTCGATAATATCATTTTCTTTTATATCACTAAAGTTTTCTATAGTTATACCACATTCAATACCCTTTTTAACTTCGTTTACTCTATCTTTTCCTCTTTGAAGTGATGCTATATTTCCATCATATACAACAATACCATCTCTTACTACTCTTGCTTTTGAATTTTGCTTAATAATACCATCTTGAACAAATGATCCAGCGATTGTACCAACTTTTGAGAACTTAAATAATTGTCTTACTTCAACAGTACCAATAACTTTTTCTTCATATTCTGGATCTAACATACCAAGCATTGCGTCTTCTAATTCCTCAATTATTTTATAAATTACATTATGTAATCTAATATCAGCATTATATTCTTTTGCAATTTCCATTATTTTATTACTTGGTCTAACATTAAACCCAATTATAATAGCATTAGAGGCATTGGCAAGTACTATATCACTTTCTGTAATAGTTCCTATTCCACTTCTTATAACATCTACTGTTACACCTTCAACATTAATTTTAGAAAGTGATTGTTTAATAGCTTCTTCAGAACCTTTTACATCTGTTTTTAAAACAACATTAATACTTTTTGCTCCCTCTTTTACTTTACTAAATAAGTCTTCAAGAGTCATACCTGAACGATTAGTATTTGCTTCTTTACTTCTTAATTTTCTTTCATCTGCTATTTTCTTAGCTTCTTTTTCTGTTTCAAATGCCATGAAACGATCTCCTGCAACTGGAGGTTCATTAAGTCCAGTTATTTCTACTGGTGTAGATGGAAGAGCTTCAATAATATCTTGTCCTTTATCATTTTTTAAAGTTCTAATCTTACCATATACATTTCCCACTACTACAGGATCTCCCAATCTTAAAGTACCATTTTGTATTAATATTGTAGTAACAGAACCAATATTTTTATCTAATTTAGACTCAATAACTGAACCAGTAGCATATCTATTAGGATTAGCTTTCAATTCACTCATATCTGCAATTAATAGAATGTTTTCTAATAATTCGTCAAGTCCCATTTTTGTCTTAGCACTTATTCTATTTACTAATGTATCTCCACCCCATTCTTCAGGAGTAAGACCACATTCAGATAATTCTTGTAATACTCTATCAGGATTTGCATTAGGTAAATCCATTTTATTTATAGCTACAATTATTGGTACTTTAGCAGCTTTTGCATGATCAATTGCTTCTTTTGTTTGAGGTTTTACCCCATCTTCAGCAGAAACAATTATAATTACGATATCTGTAACACTAGCACCACGAGCTCTCATTTGAGTAAACGCTTCATGCCCTGGAGTATCTATAAAAGTAATTAGTCTATCATTTACTTTTACTTGATAAGCACCAATATGTTGAGTAATTCCTCCAGCTTCTTTATCCACTACATGTGCATTTCTAATGGCATCAAGTAATGAAGTTTTACCATGATCAACATGGCCCATTATTGTAACTACTGGTGGACGTGCTATTAAATCTTCTTCTTTATCAATTATTTCATATTCTTCAAAATTTGCTATATCTCTTGTTTCTTCTTTTTTTAATTCCTTTCCATAATCTAGAACAATTACTTCAGCAGTAGAAAAATCTAAGCTTTGATTAAGAGTTGTTAAGACTCCTAAATCAAATAGTTTTTTTACTAATTCTGATGCACTTACTTTTAATTCATCAGCAAGATCTTTTACAGTCATATTATTCTTATAAAGAATTACTGAGTCATCATCATTTTCATTACTAGCTAATTTTTCTTTATGTTTATAAATATTCTTTTTAGCTTTAAGATACTTAGAATTATCATCTTTTTTAATTGGTGTATCTTTCTTTTTCATTTTTACTACTGATTTGTCTTCAATAGTATTTATTCTTAGATCTTTTTCTAATTCATCATCATCTAGAATTTCTTCAATTACTTCTTCAAATTCTTCGATATCTTCATCAACAGATATTTCATTGTCTAAAAGAATAATATCATCTTCAGATAACATGTCATCTTCGTTATTACAATTAATATCTAATTTTTTACATAATTTCAATATTTCTTCAACTGTTTTATTTACGTCTGTTGCATATTCTAAAACACTCATCATATTATCACCTCATTTATTTATTTTTAATGGGTTAATAGCAAATTTATCTTCTTCTTTTCTTAGAGTTTTCTATTTTTGAAAATTCATACGCTAATCTAAACCTATCACTGTTTGATGGAAGAGCAAATACTTTGCAATCTTCAAGTGACTTAACTTTATCCTTAAACTCTTTTAAAGTCTTTTTATTATCAAGTTTATTTATAACTTCTAAATCATTATTAGATAGTATAGATAACACTGTCTCTTCATTATATCTATAAGAACTCATTACTCTTTCTATACTTTTAGAATCGATATTTTCAATATACCTATTATAATTATAAGTATTATCATTAACATCAGCAAACACATGTATCTTTTTAAACTTATGTGTTTTTAGTTTTTTACTTTTTAAATGATAATTGTATATTTTTAAATTTTCAATTCTTTTCATAATTATTCCCCCACGATTTTTATAAGTTCATCATATATAGTATCAGGTATTGTAGTTTCTAGATGTCTTTCTAATTTCTTAGATTTTCTAGCTAGATTGATTACCTCGATATCTTTTTTTAGGTACGCTCCTCTTCCATTTGCTTTACCAGTTATATCAATTATAATTTCTTTATCTGGTGTTCTAACTACTCTTATTAGTTCTTTTTTAGGATATTTTTCTTGTGTAATAACACAAGTACGCATTGGTATTTTCTTTACCTTCATCTTATTCACCTACTTTAAAACTATGCCCATTTCCTTAACTTGTTCACTATTTTTTACATCTATCTTATATTTAGTAAGACGTGATGCAAGTTTTACATTTTGTCCTTTTTTACCAAGAGCAAGTGAGAAATCATCTCCATCTGCGATTGCTAAAGCTTCTTGTTTTTTAGGATCTAGTATAAATACTGATAAGTTCTTCGCAGGACTTAATGCATTTTTAATAAATTCTTCCTTATCTGTTGAATATCTTATTATATCAAGTTTTTCTCCAGATAATTCTTTCATTATTCTAGCTATTCTAGAACCTTTTTCACCAACACAGCAACCAATTGGATCAATATTAGCATACTCAGAATATACTGCTACTTTACTACGTGAACCTGCATCTCTTGCAACTGCATAAATCATAACAGATCCATCAGCAAGTTCTGGTATTTCAAGTTCAAATAATCTCTTAACAAAATTATAATGCTTTCTAGATAGTAAAATAACTGTTCCTTTAGGATTACTATTCACTTTAGTAACATAACATTTAACTGAAGAACCCATTTCTATTTTTTCGTCTCCGATTAATTCGGTTTTAGGAAGAATACCATTAGTTCTACCAAGATCAATATAGTAATTTCCTTCGTCTTCAAGCGATACTATTCCTGAGACTAATTCTCCTTGTTTGCTTTCAAACTCTTCGATTAAGCTATTTCTTTCTGCCTCTCTTATTTTTTGGACTACTACTTGTTTTGCAGTAGCAGCAGCAACACGACCAAAGTTATCTGGTGTTACTTCTGTATCAAAAGTATCTCCGATTTCCTTAGTTTTATCCCTTTTTAGAGCATCCTCTAAAGATATTTGTGTATCAGGATCTTCTACTTCTTCTACTACTGTGATGTAAGAATATATTTTTATATCACCAGTTTCTCTATTAATTGTTACTTTTGCATTTGTTTTAGAATCAAAGTTCTTTTTATAAGCAGAAAGTAATGCAAGTTCCATTGCTTCGAATATGATATCACGATCAATGTGCTTTTCTTTTTCTAATAGATCTACTGCTCTTAAAAATTCTTCTCCTTTCATTTTAATTACCTCCTTTTTCTTTTGATGATACATCAAGCAAATATTTTTCTTTAATGAAATCATTTTCATCAAGTACTTTATTAATCACTTTTGTAGCTTCGACTATTCTATCAATATTAATAATTTCATCACTATCTAAAGTAATATAAAGTGTTTTTTTAGAATACTTGATATCATCAATCCACATATTTAATTTTCTAAGTGGAGTTTCTAATGCTTTCTTAATATTTTCCATAATACCTCCAAAATGAAACAAAAAGTGGGAGATTCCCACTTCGTTGTAAGTTAATTATACCATATATTATTAAAAAATAAAAGTTTTTTTGTAAAAATCCATAATAAAAAGAAATAGAATTACTCTACTTCCTTATCGCCCTCATTTAAATTACTTAGAAGTTCTTCATCATTTTTATTGAAAACAAGAAGTAACTTTTCATATAACTTAAGCTTATTATACTCCTTCTTATTAATATTAGACAATTAGATACTGATAAGCATATAAAAAACAGGGACTTATCCCTGTCTATCTGCTTCTTCCAACATATTTGTAATAAATATACCATATCCTCTTCTTGGATTATCAGTAAGTACATGAGTTACTGCTCCGATTATTTTATTATTTTGTATAATTGGAGACCCACTCATACCTTGTACTATTCCATTTGTTTTACTAATTAATTTTTTATCTGTTACTTCAAATAATATGTTTTTAGTAGGATCATTATCATTAACTTTTAAAATATTAATTTCAAACTCTTCAACTACGTTATTTTTAAGTACTGTTCTAAAATATGCTTTTCCTGTTTTTACTTCGTTTTTACTTGCTACTTCAATGGTATCTTTTCCTTCGATACTTTTTTCATATTTACCATATATACCATTGATTTTATTTTTTGTTATTGTACCATATTTTTCTTCAACATGATAAGTAGCATTCTTTTCACCTGGATTGTTTCTTGATGACTTTTCTACTCCGGTTATTTCTGATTTAAATATTGAACCATCTTTCATCTCAAACTTTAATCCTGTACTAGATTCTACTATTTCATGCCCAAGGGATGCAAATATTTTAGATTCTGGATCGATAAATGTAAGAGTACCTATACCAATAATTTTATCTTTTATATAAAGCCCTGTTTTATATATGTCTTCTTCCTTTACTAACTTAATAGTGGTCTCATACTTTTTATTGTTACGTATATAAGTAATCTTTAACTCATTTTTAGAGGCATCCATAACATCCGATAGATCAGTTATACTATTTATAACAGTGTCATCTACACCCGTTATGACGTCTCCTTTTTGAAGTCCTGCACTCTTACCTGGTGAACTTTTTCCTACATTGTAGAAACCTACGACTAAAACACCTTTTGATCTAATTTCTATACCAATGTTGTCTCCGCCGAGTACTACATTATTTGAATAAGCATTGATAGAAATTGGTATACTAACTATAGTGAGTAATAAAAGAAGCAGTAGTTTGTTTTTAAAATTTTTAAAAATCATTTAAATCAACTCCTTAAACAAACTACATTATTATTATTTACTATATAGTATAATTTATAGTATCAAAAATATGGTAATTTTTATTTATTTATGTTATTCTTTTAAAAAGGAGGAATATAAATGAAAAAATATCCATTATTACAATTAAATAAGAGTAAGTTAACTTACAATGTATCTAGTATAGTAAATAGATGCAGTAATTTTAACATATCAGTTGCGGGAGTTATAAAAGGTGCAAATGGTATGAATGATGTAATTGATTGTTTTATAAAAGGAAATGTTAAACAAATTGCATCTTCTAGATTTGAACAATTAAAAAAAGTAAAAGAAATTAATAGTTCTATACCTACGATGATGATTAGGATTCCTATGTTATCTGAGGTAGAAGAAATAATTAAGTATTGTGATTATTCAGTTAATTCAGAAATTAAAGTACTTGAAAAACTAAATGAGGAAGCTAAAAAACAAAATAAAAAGCATAAAGTAATTATTATGGCTGATCTTGGTGATTTACGTGAAGGTTATATTGATTATGATGAATTAGTAAATGTTTCATTATATGTTGAAAACAATCTTAATAATTTAGTTTTATCAGGAATTGGCACTAATCTAGGATGCTATGGTTCAATTAAACCTGATATTAATAACCTAACTAAATTAGGAGAAATTGCAAGTGTTATTGAAGAAAAAATAAATAGAAATCTTGAAATAGTATCTGGTGGTGCGACAAGTAGTATACCATTAGTATATAATAAAACTATACCTAGTAAGATAAATCATTTAAGAATTGGTGAGGCAATATTACTTAATATGGACTTACCAGAATTATGGGATGTTGAAACTGGTCTTAATAATGATACATTTATTTTAAAAGCAGAAATAATAGAAAAAAAGGATAAACCAAGTTATCCAATCGGAGAAATATTTATCGATGCTTTTGGCAATAGACCTACTTATACTGATATAGGTATTAGGACTAAAGTTCTTTTAGGAATTGGAAAGCAAGATATCGGAGATTTTGATAAATTGATTCCACTTGATGATAGAATCAAATTAATTGGTGCATCAAGTGATCATTTAATTGCAGATATAACAGATTGTAAAGATGACTATGATATTGGTGATATAATAGAGTTTAAATTATATTATCAAGCACTTCTTTTTAGTAGTCAATCTGAATATGTAAAAAAGGAAAGTATTTAGCTTTCCTTTTCTGATACATATTTTTCTAATGCTTTTGTAACTTTAAAGTATCCTAAATCATTTAAATGAAGTCCATCTGTTGTATAGTCTTTTTTTAATGATCCTTTATCATTTATTAACTTATCATACACATTGACATATTTTATATTGTACTTTTTACATAATTCATTAAGCTTTTTATTTGTTTCTTTTATTTCATTATTATCTGTTTTTGGTACAATTTTTTTAATGTTTTTTATATCTTCTTCATTTGAAATTGGATATATTGATTCCACATAAATAGTAGTATCTTTATTATTTTCTTTTATTTGTTTTATAATTATTTCTATATTATTTATAACTTCATCTTTATTTGTTCCATTTTTTAAATCATTTATTCCAATTAGTAGAAATAATTTTGTAGGATTATATTTATATACCCTATTTTTCAAATCATTTAATATATCCGTTGTTTTATTGCCAGAAATACCACTGTTGAATGTTTTATATTCTTCGAAGAATTCATTTATTTTATAATTATAAGTAAGTGAATCACCCAAAAATACTATAATACTTTGTTTGTCATTTACTTCAGTTTTATCAGTTATACTTATTATAAAGGCACAAATAAATAAAAACATCAATACTACAATATATATTTTTTCTTTTTTCATCTTATCCCTCGCTTGTATTGAATAATTATACACTATAAAATTAAAAAAAGAAATACTTTTATATTTCTTCTGCTACTGTTATGATATGACTCTTGTACTTTTTTATATAGAATTTTACATTGTTTTCATCAATATTATTCATATCTTTTAATGCAAGTCCTTTTAACTTAATTAAGGCTTCTTTTTTGGTCCAATATTTAAAAAATTCCTCATCATTTTTTGGCTTTATATTTAAAATATCATTGATTTTAGCATTATATTTTTTTATTTTTTCAATGTCTACTCCAATTTTTTTGTTACTTATTGCTATTACCAAATATTTATCAGAATGACTTATGTTAAAGTATATATCATTTATATTATTTAGATATGGTTTTCCATTTTCATTACGTGTAATAGTATAATCATCAATATTATATTCTTTTTTTAAAATATTTTTTAAGAGACTATATTCATAGTCCCTTAAGTTTTTTATATTTTCAATATTTTTAATTACTATTTTCATTAGAATAATGCATATATGAAACTAGAGGCATCATATCCAGGACCATATATACCAAAGATTATAATACTAAATATTATAAAGAAATATATGAACCATCTAAATAATAAGTTTTCATTTTTTATTTTTTCTCTTATGTCAATATCTTTTTCTTTCATAAAACTTACTACAAATAAAATTATGCATGCAATTATTAAAACTAAAATATCTGGAACAGTTAACCCTAGATTCATTTGTGTTATGCTTTGATGTTTACTCATTACAAATATTGATTTTAAATAGCAAAATGCTTTAGTAAGTGTATCTGCTCTAAAAATAGTAAGTCCAATGACTACGATTACAAAAGTACGAAGCATTTGAAATAATCTATAGCTAAATACGTCTGTTTTTATTTTTAATATATCAACTATTTTCTTTAATAATGGGCTAAATAGTACACCAAGCATCATAAGTACATAATAATATAATCCATATATTATGTATTTTAAACTAGGACCATGCCATAGACCATTACAAAACCAAACAAAGAATAATGGGAAAGCTATTATTATGAATTGTCCTAAATGTTTCCATTTTAGTGATCTAGCCCACTTACTTAGTTTTAAATTGGTTTTTGATAGAGATATTGGATAGAATATATAATCTCTTAACCAAGTACCAAGTGTAATATGCCATCTTCTCCAGAATTCATTGATTGATTTTGCAAAAAATGGTTGTCTAAAGTTTTTATCGAGTTTTACACCGAATAATTCTCCTAGACCGCACACAATATCCATACATCCAGAAAATTCAGTATATATTTGTATTGTGTATAGTATAATTGCAAATAATACTATGAAACCTGAATAGTTTCCTCCGAAAACACTATTTACATATAGCCCTGCCCTATCTGCAATTACTAGTTTTTTGAAGAATCCCCATCCAATTAGGACTAATGCACTAATAGTTCTATCATAGTCAAATTTATGACCTTCATACAATTGATCTGCAAGTGTATTAAATCTCCCGATTGGTCCTTCCACCATTTGAGGAAAGAATGATAAGAATAAAGCAACTTTGAATACGTTTTTTGAAGGTTTATATTTATTGTTATATACATCGATAATGTATCCTAAAGCTTGTAATGTATAATATGAAATACCTAATGGCAGTATAAAGTATTTTACTGCTATATTAGCATTAAATATTGAGTTAATAATTCCTCCGAAAAAGTTATTGTATTTTAATACTGCAAGTATTCCTAAATTAATTATAATTACTGATAGTAATACTAATTTTTTTTGTTTTTTTCTATTTAATTTTATTTTTTTCTTTTCTTCTTTATCTAGATCTTTGTTTATTTCCTTATCATTTATTTTATTAATTAATAAAGTTCCAAAATATATTGATAAGGTTGACAATAGTAAGAAAACAATAAGACTTTTACTAGATAAGAAGTAGAAGATGTAACTTGATACAAGTAATACTATCCATCTTATCTTTTTAGGGAATAGATAATATAGTATAAAAGTTGCAAGTACAAATCCTATAAATTCTAATGAAACGAAACTCATATTAATAAACCACCTGTAAATATTAATCTTCTAATCTTTTAACTAAATTCATTATTGCATCAACTGATTCAAAGTTTTCTGGAACTATATCTGTTATAGATATTTCGATATCAAACTCTTCATTAAGTGCTGCGACTAAAGATACTATATCAAATGAGGCAAGTATGCCATCTTCGATTAAATGTTTTTCGTTTTCGAAATCAACTCCTGGTTTAATTTCATTTAATATTTTTAATAATTCTTTCATAATTTTCAGACTCCTAACATTTCTTTTAATTTTTTTCTATCTATTTTACCATTTGCATTGTGTGGTAATTTTTTAACATAATTTACTTTTGAAGGCATCATATAGTTTGGTAATTTATTTTTTAAATAATTTAAAATTTCTTTATTATCAATTTCTTCTCCTTCAAAAAATAAAATAATTTTTTTATGAATATCATCATATACACATGCAACTTGTGATATTTCTTTCATTCCAAGTGCAACGTTTTCTATTTCACCAAGTTCTATTCTATAACCCATATGTTTAATTTGAAAGTCTTTTCTTGATGAATAAACTAATTCTTTATATTCATTGTAATAAGCTAAATCACCTGTTTTATAAGCATTTTCTATATATAACTTATTAAGGGGATTTTGAACAAATGCTTCTTTTGTTTTATCAATGTTGTTATAATACCCCATAGCAAGAGAACTTCCAAGTATGTATAATTCTCCAGTTACATTTGGCTCTTCAATTGGCTCTAAATTATCATCTAAAAGCATAATTCTTGTATTCTTGAATGGTTTTCCTATTGGTAATGGTTCTGAATCTTCAAATTTTCTATCTACAATATAATATGTTGATGCATCAACTGTTTCAGCAGGACCATATAAATTAGCATAAACAACGTTACTCAAATGTTTTCTCCAAATATTTAGTTGTTTGTTAGGCATTGCTTCACCACAGAATAGAACTTTTTTTAAATATTCTGGTTTCATTTTTTCAAGGGCTGGCGCCATTAGTACTAAAGCAGATGGAACCCAAAATATAAAGTTAACTTTCTTTTGATTTAAATATTCTATTACTTTGATAGGAAACATAAACATGCTTTGTGGTATTAAATAATTAGTACTACCATTTTTAATATTACAATAAATATCAGCAATAGAAAGATCAAAGTAAAGTGGCGACTGATTAGCATATATATCATTCTCACTTAACTTGAAAGCATCAGTCATTGCTTCACAAAAATCAATAACACCACGATGATTAATGATATAACCTTTGGGTATCCCTGTTGAACCACTTGTAAATAAACTATAAATAGGATCAGTATCTATAGTGTTATTAGATATTTCTTCCAATAGATTAAAGTTAATTTCTTTGATCAATAAATCATCAAATATTAAAACTGAATCGCCAAAATATTGTTTTGCTTTTTCACTTAGATCATTTGTAGTTATAACGAGTACAGGTTTCAAAGTTTCTTTAATCATCTCAACTCTATCTAATGGCATTTTTGTATCAATAATTGTATAAAAATTACCACTTCTTATTACTCCCATCATACTTGTTACACATTCTACACTTTTTTCCATATAAATTACAATTGGCTTTTTAAAGTGTTTAATCAAGTTCATTGCAACTTTATTAGAGTTTATATATAGTGTTTCGTAATCGATTGATTTTTTACTATCATCAAATGCAATTTTTTTAGGGTAATTTTTGTATGAACTTTTTAAATATTCATAAACATTTGTTATCATATATTCCTCCTTAAAATTAAACTAATATTTAGTTTCATAATACTTAATTGCGTCATCTATATCTCCGTCAAATAATAACTTTCCTTTTTTTAATACTATTCCTCTTGTGCAGAATTCTCTTGCCATTTGCATTGAATGTGTTACAAAAAGAACAGTTATATTATCATTGAATATTAGTTCTTTAACTTTAGATAAGCATTTGTTTTTAAATTCTTTGTCTCCAACACTAAGAACTTCATCTACTATTAAGATATCAGGAATTATATGAACAGAGATTGCAAAACCAAGTCTTGCTTTCATACCACTTGAATACATTTTTACTGGTTGATCTAGGTAATCACCAATATCTGCAAAATCAATTATATCTTGTTCTATAGCTTTTATTTCTTCTGGTTGCATGTTTAGTATACTGCATTTTATATAAATATTTTCTCTTCCTGTACATTCTTGATTAAAACCTGCAGTAAGTTCCAATAAAGCATTAATTCTTCCATTTACTTCTATTGTTCCAGATGTAGGTTTACTAACTCCTGTAATCATTTTTAGTATTGTACTCTTACCACTCCCATTTGAACCGATTAAAGCAACTGTTTGTCCTCTTTTTATAGTGAATGAAACATGATCAGTGGCAACTTTTTTCTTAAATGGTACATTACAAAATATACTAAGAAATCTCATTTTATCATTTTTGTATAGTCTGTATTCTTTTACAACGTTATTGAATACGACAGAATTATTGTTAGTTTCTATATGACATCACCTACCTCATCTTTAGTTTTAAAGTACACAAATTTTGAGAATAATAGTGTAAATATAAATACCAATACAAATATTAGTAATGTTTTAGAATCAGCCCATATCCATTCTTTGTAGACAAATACTTTTCTATAGCATTGAGCAAAGAAAGTAACGGGGTTTATAAGTAATATTGTATTGATTATTGGATTATTTATATTAGAAATTGGCCACATTATTCCACTTAGCCAAAATACCGCAGTTGTAAATGATTTCACTAAATTATAAAAGTCTCTTGAAATAGCAGATAAAAATGATGCTCCTAAAGAGAAAATATTCCAATATAAGAAGAATAACAATACTATAAGTGGAAATTGTAAGAAATAAATATCTATTCCAAATCCAAAAGCATAGATTATTGTAAATAGCCCTATTAATACGATATGAGTAATAAATTTTGATATAGTATCAAATGTTGGAATAACTGAAAGTGGAAACTTTATCTTATTTACTAAATATGAGTTCTTTTTTAGGCAATTTATTCCGGTAGATAAAATATCACTCATGAAAAACCATGGAATAATACCTGATATTAGCCATATTATGTATGGAAAACCATTAACACTTTTTCCACTTTTTAATCCATATGTAAAAGCAAACCAATATACAAAAATAGTAATAAGTGGTTTTATAAGCATCCATATCCAACCAAATACTGTTCCTTTATAAGTTTTTACTACATCGAACCATGCAAGTTTTATTATTTGACTTCTGTATACAATGTGTTCTTTTAATATTTCAATCATATGATCAAGTCCTCCTGAAATAATTATATCATATATTTTTTAATAAATATACTATTGATTATTCTCTACTTTTAGAAATTTCCATTTTAAAGAAGATATATAATTAAATGGTTTGCTGAAAATTTTGTTTCCTAATAGTACCGATAATAAGAAAGCAATGATTAATAAACAAATCGGTAAAAGGATTCCTAATGTTTCTAAATTAGTTTTTATACTAGTATTTTTTATAAAGAATAAAGCAAACATCTGTAGAATATATATTTGTAGTGTTCTAGCACCATATTTTGACAAAAGCATTTCACATTTAGGTACTATATTCATAATCATAATCATTGTAATTAAAGATGCTATATAATATACAAGACGAATAAGCGCTCCATACATATAATAATCTCCAAATACTGTTTTGTAACTATTTCTACCAGTGAATAATCCTCTTAATATATATAAATCTTTAAAGAAATAGAATAATAAGAAAATAGTTATTACTCCAAGTAGACTGACTAAAAAATATTTTGGTTTGACTACTTTTTTTACATCTTCGATTGAAGAATAATATCCAAGTAGAAAGAATGGATAAAATACTATTGTTCTTGATGCTATAAATAAGTCTTTAACACTAACAACGTATCCTACATAAAGAGCAAATAATACTGAAAATGTTATTACGTATTGTTTTTTAAAATTTTTAATCAGAGGTAATGAAATATTATAAAGAGCTAGAGCAAATAAATACCATGAAGCTGATTGGAATGATAAGAAATTGTAATTGAATGGTTTGTTTAAAACTAATGTTTCTAGGGTTCTCATTAAAAATAATGATAAAAAGCAAAGTAAGAAGAAATTTAATATTTTTTCTGGTTTGAACTTTTTAGAAAAATATCCACTTATCCAAATAAAAAGAGGCATATGAAAGAGATAAATAAAATTAAATCCAGCCTTCATAACATGTGACTTATCATAATAAATCTCAAACAAATGTCCTAGTATAACTAATAGAATAAGTACGTATTTTAAATTATCAAAGAAGTATACTCTAGTAGTATTGTCTTCTTTTTCTAATTCGTATAATTTACTTATTTTTTTCATTTTATTCCTCAGTTTTTAAAACTATTCTTCCTTCGACTTGACCTGGAGTTTTAAAAAGTTCAAATGCTTCTTTTGCTTGTGATAAAGGTAATGTTTTATATAAAATACTTGGATCATATTTTAAACTACCATCTGCAAAACAAGAAGCAGTCATAGTCCATTCATCACCTGGAAATGGTTTTGAATAACTCATCCATGAACCAGTTAAATTAAATTCTTTTCTATTCATTAATTCCCATTCTTTCCAAGTAAATGTGATATCTTTAGTAGGAGTTCCTATAAAACATATATCAGCTTTATTACTTGCTAAGTGAAAACTATATTTCATTGTATCAACTACCCCTGCTGTTTCAAAAACATAATCATATCCTTTATTATCAGTCAATTTCATTGCTTCTTCTAAAAAGTTTTCTTTTGTAGTATTAACAACAGAAGTTGCTCCAAGTTCTAAAGCTAATTTTAATCTTTCATCATCTATTCCAAAAACTACTATGTTTTCGGCGCCAAGTATTCTTGCCCATTGTAGAGCAAATGATCCAATCGTTCCAAATCCTAATATTGCAACATTTTTTGCTTTTTCTTTATTAAAATCAACTAGTTTATAAGCATGTAGCGCTACTGTTGATGGTTCAAATAATGCACCTTGTTCAAAAGAAATACTTTTATCTATTTTAACTAAGTTTTCTTTTGGAACCACTATATATTCAGCATAAGCACCTGGTTCTCTTGAACCAATAAAACTATAATGTTTGCATAATGAATAATTACCATTTAAGCAATCATCACATTTAAAGCATGGTATTAAAGGTACACCAGCCACATGATCTCCTACTTCTAAATCGGTAACTCCTTCGCCTATTTCAGTAACTACTCCAGAGAATTCATGACCTAGTATTATAGGAAAATAATGAGCAGTACCATTTAAAACACGTGGAACATCTGAACGACAAATTCCACATGCTTTAACGTTTACTTTAACTTTATCTTTTTCTACTTTTAAATCTTCTATTTCTTCATATCTTATATCATCTTTACCGTGTAATACTGCTGCTTTCATAAAACCTCCTATTTTACAAAGATACTACTAATCATATAATTATGTTTAGTGGCATAATTATAGTCTTCTACAAGTAATACAATATTATCTTTTACTAATGCTCTAGGATTATTTTCTAATCTACCATCACGTATTTTAATATATTGTATAGGTAGATATTGATGAATCATTGATAATGGTATTTTTACTCCTTCTAAGTTTTCAAATAACTTTTCAATAGCATTTACTACATTAGGTCTACTGAAATAATATCTACATCTATCAGAAAAACTATATTTTCTAGCTATTTTAATTTCATCTTCTGTACCTTTGTAATATTTAATCCAATCTTTAGGATTATCTACCATTTCTTTGTCTAATACTTCAATGAAATTAGCTCTTTTGCTTTCATCTTTTATTAATTCTTTTTCAATCATACTAAGTGCAAATAACGCTTCACGAAGTGCAAAAGTAAGAGCTGGTCCAACTTTTAAGATAGCTATTCCGTCTTCAGCCATTTCTTTTAACTTATCTGGTGTTTGATAATCAGTAGAATGACCTTCGAATACTAAGTTAGGATAATTTTTTAATTCTGCAACTAAGTATCTAGCTGCTAATCTATCGTAATGATCTATTTCATCATCACCAAATTCAACACCTGGTTGTACTACTACTGCGATTACATTTTCCCATTCTTTTCCAAGACCCATTTCTTCAAATACTTTTTTATAAGTATCAACAGTGGATTTGAAATCATGAGGTGAAGTAACTTCTAAGCCTTCTGAGTCATTTTGAATTCCACCAGGAATTGGAACTTCACTACCAATAACATATACTGGATGTATCGCATTAGGTTTTTCCTTCAATAATTCTTCATATGCTTCTTCAGCAGCTTTTAACATCAATGCTCCTCTTTTAGCAATTATCTCATCACTTAAACGAACATTTTTATCATCGTCTGCCACTCTCATACTAGTATCTAAATGAATTTTAGTGTATCCTGCTAAAACGCATTGTCTTACTAGTTCTATTGAATTTTTCATTGCTTCTTCTTCATTTAAATCTTGCCATGGTTGAGGTCCTAAATGATCTCCTCCTAAGATAATTTTATTTTTATCAAAACCAATTTTGTCGGCAATTTCATATACAAAGTCTTTGAATTCAGCAGGAACCATTCCTAAATAACCACCGAATTGATTAACTTGGTTACTAGTAGATTCGATTAATACTGGATCTTCAAATCTTTTTCCTTGTTCAAGAATTGCTTCAATTACAAATTTGTTTGCACTGCAATATGATGGTATTGCACTATTAATATTACATTTTCTTTTTTCAATCATTTCCAATAATGGATTTTTCATTTTAATTACCTTCCTTCTTAATTAATTTTTTTATACTTTCTTGCTCTTCTTTAAAGAAATATGTACCAAATAATTCTAAAAACAATTTCATATCTTCAGGATATGTAATTTTAATATTTAATATACTTGTAGGTATTGCCTTTAATTGCATATCATTTTCTAAAGCAAGTACTCCCGCTGAAGACATATATTCTAAATCTTCATAAGGTGTATTAGCATATATACTATATATCTTGCCAAATTTAAATCCTTCTGGTGAAGCACCCACTACTACTTTCTTTTTAGGTATTTCACTTTCTATAAAGTTAGTAGCTTCATCTTGTAAATATACTGTATCGTATTCACAAGAAACAAGTGATGCTGCATCATAAAGGTCAATTGCTTCAACTACTTTTTCAGTACCTTCATAATCAAAATATGGATGCGTTGCATCATGAATTAAAACAATATCATTATCGTTTGCATATTCTTTTACACATTTTAAACCATTAAATACTGATTCGGAACGTGAAGAGCCTCCCACTACTACGTTGTAAACTTTGTTAGCATTAATTTTTTCTACCCATTCCTTTGTGTAATCAACAAAATCACCATTTGTAACAATGACAATTTTATCAATAATGTTACTATCATTAATTTTCTTTAATAGGTAAGCAAATATTGGAACATCATCAATTAATGTGAACTGTTTTGGAATATCTGCTCCAAAGCGTGTTCCACTGCCACCCATTGTTAATATTACTGTGTTCATATTACCTCCATACACTTACATTCTAGCACTAAAACATTGCTATTGCAACATTTTAAGGGTGTTTTGACACCTTTTTACTTATAAATGTTGAACTTTTGACTTATTTACTCTATAATTATTTATATACAATTAAAGAAAGAGGTAATGAAGATGAATGAAGTAACAATAACAAATATATTCTGGAGAAGAACGTATTTATTTATAGAATTTGAAAGTAATAAAGATGTTGAATTATCAATTGTACAAACTAGAAAGAATAAAAAAACTGAAGAATTAGAAATTAAAAATCAACATGTTTTGGAAACAAAAAAGTTGGAAAATAATAAATATAGATCGAAAATAAACATAACAATTGCAGAAGGAAGACAACTTTTAGATCGAGGAAAATGGACTTTTATATATGATAACAATCTAGAGAATGTTCCTAAGATATCTGATGATATATTATTTCATATTGAAGAATTTTCTAAGGCATTCCCATATACTGGAAAGTTTTATGCTTATGTATTATTTTTTAATATATGTAAAAAAATTGATCAAGAAAATATGATTGAGTCATATTCCTTATCTATGCATTCTTTATATTATAGAAAAAACTTTAATCCTTATAAAAGACAATGGTCTGAAGTTAGAAACGCTAGATCACTTAAAAGTTTTATTCATAAAGTATCAATAAGATTGGCAAAAAAACTACTTAATGCTTATTACCAAGTTATATCAAGAATATTACCAAAAAATGGTAAAAGAATATTGTTTATGTCTGAAAACAGAGAATATATAATGGATAACTTAAAAGCAATTGATACAAGAATGAAAGAAAGAGGATTAGATAAAGAATATAAAATAAGTTATAGTTTTAGAAATATATTTAAATCTAAAATGCAAAATCCATTATCTTGGTTTGTCACAATTACAAAGATCGCAAAACAAGATTACATATTTGTAGATGATTATGTACCAGTGTTCTCATTTTTAAACTTAAATAAAAAAACTACTCTTACTCAAGTATGGCATGCCGGGTTTGGATTTAAGCTTGTGGGCTTTGGAAGATTTGGAATAGATGGTTCCCCTCACCCAGTTGAATCTTGTCACAGAAAATACACATATGGCTTAGTAGGAAATAACAATTTAAAAGAAATATATTCTGAAGTTTGGGGTATTGAAAAAGAATCACTTCTTGCAACTGGAATGCCTAGACTTGAGCATTTCCTAGATAAAGATGTTCAAGATAAAGCAAAAGAAAAATTATATAGTGATCATCCTGAATTTAAGGGTAAAAAAATTATTAATTTTGCTCCAACATATAGAGGTAGTAATCAATATAATGCATATTATGATTATTCAAAACTAGATTTTGATAGATTGTCTGATTTCTGTAAGAAAAATAATGCAATAATATTATTTTCTAGACATCATTTCTTAACTGAAGAATTACCTTTAACTGAAGAAAACAAAAAATATATATTTGATATATCTAATTATAGTCTTAATGATACTTTTTATATAACAGATATATTAGTGACTGATTATTCGTCTTGTTTCTATGATTTCTTACTTCTTAAAAGACCTGTTATCTTCTATACATATGATTTAGCAACATACTCTGCTACAAGAGGAGTTCATAGACCTGTTAAAAAAGTTGCACCTGGACCAATTTGTGAAACTTTTGATGAATTACTAAATGAATTAGAAAAAGCAAATGATAATAACTTTGAAATTAAAGACTTCCTAATTGATAAATGTGTATCAAATGATCAATTAGCAAGCGATAAAGTAATTGATTATATTATATTACATAAGGATGTTAATGACCTATGAAAATAAAAATATTTATAATAAAGATTGGAATATTCTTTTTAAACGTAATTTATTCTTTCTTCAAGTTATTTAAAACACAAAATAAGATAACTTTTATAAGTAGACAAAGTAATTCTATAACATTAGATTATAAAGTCTTATCTAATAAAATAAATGAAGAAATGAGTGATTATAAAACTATAATACTTTGTAAAAAGTTAGAGAATAAACTAAGTTATATATTTCATATGTTTAGGCAAATGTATCATATTGCAACATCAAAAGTAGTTATTTTAGATTCTTATTGTATTGCTATAAGTATTTTAAAACATAAAAAAAGCTTAAAAGTAATTCAAATATGGCATGCAGTGGGTTCTATGAAAAAGTTTGGTTATGCAATGATTGATAAAAAAGAAGGTACTAAAAGAGAAATAGCACAAGTTATGAGAATGCATAAAAACTATGACTATGTTTTGATTTCTTCGATGAATTATGTTAAGGATTTTATTGAAGGGTTTAATATTAGTAAGGATATAATTAAAGAAATACCTCTTCCTAGAGTTGATTTATTAATAGATGAAGAATATAAGAATAAAAAGCGTGAAGAGTTATATAAAAAAATACCAGAGTTAAAAGATAAGAAAAATATTTTATATTGTAGTACTTTTAGAAAAGAAGAAAATGATAATAAACATGTCTATGACTTAATAGATTGCATTGACTTTTCTAAGTATAACCTGCTTTATCAACCACATCCATTAAGTAAAGAAAAGTTTGATGATAAAAGAATAATAAAAGATTTTAATAGTACTTTTGATGCTCTTTTTGTTGCAGATTATGTTATATCAGACTATTCTAGTATAATATATGAAGCAGGATTACTTAATCTTCCTGTATACATTTATGCTTATGATTGGGATTTATATAAGACAAAAAGAGAGATCAACTATGATATAGAGCATGATACTCCAACTATATTTACGAAGGATCCAAAAATTATTATAGATGCTATAGAAAATAATAACTTTGATTTTAAAAAGTTTAAAGAATTTATAAATAAAAATGTTACTATTCCTAAGAATGGATGTTGTAATAGTACAGTAGAATTAATAAAAGAAATTGTAAATTACAAAGAAAAATAAGTAAGTTTTTAAAGCTCACTTATTTTTTTATATTTTCTTTTTTTAATGTTTTATTTTTATCTAACACATTTACTTTATCATTTTGTTTCTTTTTAGCATTTTCTAATTTTAAATATGATTTTTTGATCCTAAAGTTATAATCAATCAAATCACTATCCCATCTAGAATATTTAGGATCGTTTTTGTGATTAGGTAGTTTATAATTATTATTTAAGTATTCTCCAATATAATTTGTCATTTTATTAGCACCAAATATATTTGAATGAACTCCATCAATTGAATCAGTAGACCAATCATATCCTATATCTATAGTATTAAAGTCAATAAATGGTCTATTTACGCTTGATGCATATTCTGATACATATAAACTATTTTCATGATTCCATTTCTTTGAATCGATCATTCCAACATATACAATATCAAAATCATATTCTTTTGCTAAATCTTCAATTTTGTATAAGTATTTTAATGTTTTTTCATTTATACCTTTTTTATTTTTAGTTTTATTCATGTATCCGGATGCAGAATCAGTAAAGTTCTTCCAACGATCTGCATATACATATCCCCTAGTCATAAATTTGTATTCTTTATTTAATTTATCGAAATCACCAAAATTTAAATTTTTCCAGCGATCATGATATCTAAAAATTGGAAATATATATGATAGTACTTCAAATTCATCTGATACCATTTCTTTATCACTAAGAGCTTTTATCTTTGAATAACTAAATGGCATATTATCAAGAGATTTTCTTCTGTTACCTTCATTTTCAACATCTTGATATAATAATGTAGCACAATCAATAAAAACTACTTTAGGCTTTTGATATTCCAAAGCACTACTAAGGGAATAATAAATATTCCAAGCACGAGCTGAAGCATTACCAAGAGTATATGAAGTAATTCCATACTTATCATACAAAGTCATTGGAGTAACACCTCTATACATGTTACTAGAACCCACAAATAAAACATCTAAAGTATTTTTCTTTTCACTGTAAAACCCTTTAGTTATATAAGTTTGACCTTCTTGTTTATCAATTTTCCAATTCGGTATAAAAATATTTGAAGTAAACAATAAAAGTAGAATAAATACTGTCATAAAAACCAAAAACTTAATTAAATTAAAAACTGTTTGCTTCATAATAATTATTCCTCAACTTTAAAATCTTCAATACTATCATTATTAACTACTTTATTTATTGTCTCATTAGCACTTTCTAATATCTTATTACAATCATTAGCAAGCAACATTGCCTCATTAAACTTAGCAATAGCATCATTAAGAGGAACTCCTCCACTTTCCAATTCCTTAACAATACTTTCTAATTTCTCTAACTTCTCTTCAAAACTTAATTCTTTCATATACTCTCCTCCACTTTCACTACTTTAGAGGTAATAACACCATCCACTAAATCAGTAGTAATTATATCATTTTCAACCACACTATTTATACTAGTAATAACTTTATCCTTACTTTTTGTAATAGAATAACCCCTTTTAATAGTATTAATAGGATTTAAAGCATCCAATTTATTTAATATATTTATAAATCTATTGTTCTTATCATTAAGATTCCTTTTTATATAAATATTTAACTTATCTACTAAATTATCTAGTTTTTGAGATTTAATTTCATACATATTCTTAGGATTTTTTAATACATAAGAGTTAATAAGACTATTAAGCCTACTCTTTTTAGTATCAATTATATTTTCCATAGATTTACTAGCTCTAATTTCTAATTGTTTTATATAATTAATTAAATCTATTGTATTAGGAACAGATAACTCTGCTGCTGCGGTTGGTGTTGGCGCTCTTAAATCACTAACAAAGTCACTAATAGTAAAATCTATTTCATGACCAACTGCACTAATTATTGGAGTATTACTTTTAAATATTGCATCTGCTACTACTTCTTCATTAAAGGCCCATAAGTCTTCGATTGAACCTCCACCACGTCCCAAAATAATAAGGTCTAAATCATAGTTATTAGCGTGTTTTAAGTTTCTAACTATATCGTCTTTAGCATTTTCTCCTTGTACTAATGATGGAAATATATAAAGTTCTACTAATTTATATCTACGATTAATCGTAGTAATTATATCCCTTATTGCTGCACCAGTCGGAGCAGTAATAATACCAATTCTTTTAGGAAACTTAGGTATTGGTTTTTTATACATATCATCAAAATAACCTTTGTCTCCTAGTTTTTTCTTTAATTTTTCAAACTCTAAATAAAGATTACCTACTCCATCTTCAAGCATTTCTTCAACATATATTTGATAATTACCACTTGCTTCATAACAACTAATTCTACCTACTACTAAAACCTTAGAACCATCAACAGGTTTAAAATTAATTTTTGAAGCATTACCTCTAAACATAACAGCAAGTATTCTTGAAGACTCATCTTTAATAGTAAAATATAAGTGTCCTGATGAATGATTCTTAAAATTAGATATTTCCCCTTTTAAATAAACAACACTTAAATTAGAATCATTATCCATCTTATATTTAATATATTTATTAATTTGAGTAACAGTTAAATACTTATCATTCATGTTCTATTTCTCCATGAAGAACACTATCTAAAACACCATTAATCATTTTTATTACCTTATCATCAGAATACTTCTTAGCAAGCTCTACTGCTTCATTGATACAAACAATATTCGGAGTATCTGTATACATAAGCTCATATATACCAAGACATATAATGGCTTTATCCACCTTACCTAATCTATCAATAGTCCAATCTTTTAAATACTTATTAGCAAGACTTACTAATTCATCATTTTTAGATATTATTCCTTTTACAGTACCATTTACAAAATCATTTGATTCTTCAAGTTGTTCTTTAATCAAACTATCTATATCATATGAAATATTACCATTTTCATAAATATAGATTTGATATAGCACTTTAATAATAATTTCCCTTAATTCACTACGATTTTTCATAAAACTTCCTCCATGTATAATTATATATAAAAAAATGAATAAAGTAAACAAAAAACATAAAAGAAGATCTTCCAAATCTTCTTTTAACACTATTTATAATAATTTTTTGTCTTCATATTAGCTTCTAGTTCTTTTGATAAAACAAGATCACCAATTTTACTATGTGATAAGTCTAAATTATCTACGTTTTCTAAACCATCAAGAATTAGAGAATTTCCAATTTCTTTAGGTAATACTAAGTCTTTGGCACTAGTTAAACCTTCCATAGATAAATCACCACTTATTTTTTCAGGTAAAACTAAACCTTTAGCATTTTCTAATCTATCTAAATATAAACTTCCATTTATTTCTTTTGGTAATACTAATCCTTCAGTAGTAGTTAATCCATCTAAATATAAGGTATAATTTATTTTTTCAGGAAACTTTAAACCTATAGCACTTGTTACATAAGCTAAGTCTAAGTATTCTCCGATTTCCTTTGGTAAAACTAAACCTTTAGTAGTCTTCAAACGACTTAAATCCAATACTTTACCCACTTTCTTTGGTAAAACTACATCCTCAGCACTTTCTAAGAAACTTAAAACCAAATTTCCTTCAACTTCTTTTGGAAAAACTATTCCTTTAGCATTAGTAATAAAACGCAAGTTCAAATCTCCTTCCATTTTTTCTTCAAAATCAAACATTGTCTTTAAATCATCAGCAAGATTTCTATTTTCACGTATTTCTATCATTCTTGGATCTTCTTTATAACCAAATAAAGTAATTTTTCCATCTACTTCATATATAAACTTTAAATCATCTTTAGTTAATTCTTTATTTAATTCATATTTAGTATAGATATAAGTAAGCATTTTAACATTATTTATTCTCTTTTTATATATTTCTTTATCCCCAAACTCATCTAATTTTTTATCTAATACACCTTCTAAATGAGGCTCTATATTTTGATTTTGTCCTACCCCGATTATTTCATCAATTCTTGTTTTGTTATCCATTCTTATTGCTAAACGCGGCACTTTATAATCTTCATTATTATCTTTAGTATAATAAATATAAAAATCCCCATTTTTTAATTGAGACTTACACATTGCTTCACTTGCAAAAGACCAACATGTATTATATCCTTGAAGAGATTCATATAAACTCTTATAATCATCTTTCTGATCATACTTAATCCATACTCCCTCGATATCTTGCTCATTATATAGTTTTTCTTTCTTTTGTTTTAATAATGCAAGATAAAGTTTTGCAAAACTACCAGACTTAATTATATCTTCTAAGGTATTGTCATCAATTACTTCATTGTGTACTTCCTTAAGTATAAGATCTATTGATTTAGTAAATGATTCAACATTAAGTTCTATGAATGGTTCAACTGTATCATCATCTCTTTTTTCATATTCTTCTTTATCACTATCATATGCTCCAATACTTAACATACCTTTAAATGCCCAATACTTAGTCCACCATGGATAAAACTTTGCATCCTCACTTGTTAAATAATCTATCCAAACCGAAAGCGATTTTTTTTGATCATCAATAATTATTCGTTTATATTCTTCTAATTTTTCTATATCTAAATGATGTCCAGTTTTATCAAAAGTTTTTCTATCTAAATAATCTATATAACTTTGTGGTATATCTTTTATTACATATTTATCAAAGTACGCTTGTTTTAATAAGTCAAGTTTATTATCCTCGACTGCTTTGTTATGTATTCTTTCTTCCCTATCTAAATATTTTTTAATTTTTTCTAAGTTTTCATCATTTTCAGAAGATGAATGAATTACACTTTTTTTCATATGCAAATCACTATCTAATTTTGATAAAAACTTTTCTCCTTCATAATTATAATCCATTTTTTCCACCTCTTCTTTATATCCTAAGTATATAGTAATTAATAGAATAAAGCAACAAAATACCAAAAAATAATAAAAATAAAAATAATATATAAAAACTTATATATTATTATAAAAAAACCAGGGTTACACTAGACGAAAAACCTGTTTAATTACAGGTGGGTATCATAGATTATTCTTTAGGATCTTTATCAATGATAAATATTCAACACCGAATAATATTTTGACTCCCTTATCGTTGCTTGTACGGTTTTTACAATTCTGTATCCTCTGGTAATACTAATATATCATATTAATGATAAGAAGTAAATAACATAGAAAAAACTTTACACCGTTGTGTAAAGTTAATACTCATCCATAAATGAAACTTTTTTATCTTTAGTTTTATATCCTAGAATAGCATCTAAATTAACATTAGAACTACTTCTTAAGATATGTATATCTACATTCTTATCAATTTTTCTTAAGTTACTTATTAATTCTTTTATTTCACGTCTTTTTCCAACATGTTTTTTAGTAACTGTACATGCACAATCTAGAAATGATAACTCACAATAATTTTTCCATGATATAATATCACTTTCTTTAACATAATAAAGTGGTCTAATTAGTTCCATATCAGAAAAATTAGTACTCTTTAGTTTAGGCATCATTGCCTTATATTCACCAGCATAAATAATATTAAGTAAAATAGTTTCAATAGCATCATCAAAATGATGTCCAAGTGCTATTTTATTACATCCTAATTCTTTAGCTTTAGCGTATAAAAAACCTCTTCTTTTTCTAGCACATAAGTAACACATAGATGTAGAATCTTTTATCTCATTAAAAATATTGCTATCATATATAGTGGCATCAATCTTTAATTTCTTTAAGTTCTCTTTAATTAAATCAAGATTTTTCTTTTCATAACCAGGATCCATTACAATAAACTCTAAATCAAAATTGTATTTACTATGTTTTTTTAACTCTTGCATACACTTTGCAAGAAGAAAAGAGTCCTTTCCTCCGGATATACAAACAGCAATTTTATCACCATCCGATACCATTTCAAACTCCTTTACTCCATGTAAAAACCTTCCAAATATTTTACTTTTATATTTTTTAATTATGCTTCTTTCAATATCTTTTACATCCATTATTTATCACAATCGCAATCACATTCATGATCATGAGAACATCCACAGTCACAATCCTCATTATCCATAAAAGCATCAAATAAATAAGTAATTATCATCTCATTAGCAACTTGTTCTTCTTCTTTAGTTTGCATATTTCTAACAGTTAAATAATCTTCCTCTAATTCCTTTTCTCCAATTATAATAGCAAACTTAGCATTTAATCTTTCAGCTTGTTTAAAATTAGACTTAATACTACGATTTAAATAATCAATATCAGATTTTATACCAAGTATTCTAAGAGCACCAAGTAATGCAAATGAAAACTCTTTTTGTTCTTCACCCATAGGCATAATATAACAATCAATAGAGTCGTCATCTGTTAAAGAGATTTCTTCGAACTCAAGCGCAGTAAGTAGACGTTCTATTCCAATAGCAAAACCTACTCCTGGTGTATCTGGTCCTCCGAGTGTTTTAACTAAATTGTCATATCTTCCTCCACCACACATAACGTTTTGACTACCAAATCCTTCGACAGAGGCTTCTATTTCAAATACAGTATGAGTATAATAATCAAGTCCTCTTACTATGCTTGTATCAATATTATATTCTATTTCTAAAGCATCAAGATACTTTAATACTTTTTCAAAATGTTCTTTACTAGATTCATTTAAATAATCAATAGTTTTAGGTACATTTTTTAATACTTCATTATCTCCATCTACTTTACAATCAAGTATTCTAAGAGGATTCTTTTCGAATCTTTTCTTGCAATCATCACATAACCCGTCAATGTGAGGTCTTAAATAATCAAGTAAAGCATTACGATAAAGTTCACGTGATTCATTGTCTCCTAATGTATTAATATTTACTTTTATTCCTTTAAGTCCTAACATCTTAAATAATGTAGTTGCTACACTAATTACTTCAGCATCTAGCATTGGATCATTACTACCTAATGCTTCAATACCAAATTGTTGAAACTCTCTATATCTTCCTGACTGAGGTCTTTCATAACGATACATTGGTCCAAAGTACCAAAATTTCTTAGGTACGCTTGCATCATTTGACATTTTATTTTCAATATAGCTTCTTATGACTCCTGCTGTACCTTCTGGGCGAAGTGTCATATTACGATCTCCACGATCAACAAAATCATATGTTTCTTTTGTTACTATATCAGTAGTGTCTCCGACTCCTCTATGGAAAAGTTCTGAAGATTCAAAAAGTGGTGTTTTAATATACTCATAATTAAACTTATCCATCAATTCTTCGATAAAGTTTCTTATCGCTACTGTTTCTTTTCCTTTTTTTCCATATAAATCATATGTTCCTTTTGGTTTAGTTATCATTTTTATCACTCCTTGTATAATATATTACAATATTTTTTATAAAATATAAAGCAAGATTTTAATTTTCTTGCTTAATTTCTTTTTTTATTAGTCTTTGATACTCTTCTTCGTAGTCATGAGTATTTGAAAGATACTGTTTATTATTTTCCACTGTTATTAATGTGTTGAACAATCCAAGTGCAGTAATAAAAGTACTTTTATAGCCCCATAATGATGGATTAGCATAATTTTTTCCTTTAATCTTTTTACTAACTTCAAAGAAGCCTTTAAGAATGTAAGATAGTTTCTTATCGTTATTAATATCAAGTTCTAGGAGTCTGTCTTCTACTGAAGAAATAAAAGTAATTAAAGGATACTTCTTATCTTCTCCATAAATACTATGGAATGTTTCTTCTGAGTATACAAATGGTTTAGTATTTTGATGATATACTAAGTAGTTAATATTACCTATCATATCTTTTTGCTTTTCTGCATATATAAACTCTAAATCATTTCTATTTATAATCATTTTCTTTATTGTTGACATACCATCATCCCCTAAGATGTAAATATTATATAATAAAAGTGCTTAAAAGTAAAGAAATATCTTACTTTTTAGACAAAGAATAAATTCTTTCTATGACGTCTGATGAATTATATTTATCATAAAAAGGTGCATTATTGATTTCGGGAATATCAAACATGTCCCAATACTTTAATTTTATGTGATATGTTGCAATACCCTCTGGTGTATTCATACCTGCTATAAAGCTGTCATCACACATAGGATCATTTTCTTCATCAAAGTGTTTTTTACTTTTCCATAAAATATCTGGAAATAAGTTGCAAAGTATACAGAATAGAACAATTCTATGATGATATAGTTCTTTGAAGGTATGATGTCCATCACTTATATCTTTAACATCAAAAGTTTTATCTAACTTGCTAATCTTTATGATATTGTTTATTTCTTCTAAAGAATACATAGTATCACTTCCTAAATTGTTAAATATTATATAATATGAAATATAAAATGCAAATAAAAAAACTAACTACTTCTAGTTAGTAATATTCATATGGTGCGGGTAAAGGGACTTGAACCCCCATGGATCACTCCGCTAGATCCTAAGTCTAGTGCGTCTGCCAATTCCGCCATACCCGCGTATGGTGGACCCTGTAGGGCTCGAACCTACGACCTCCCGGTTATGAGCCGGATGCTCTAACCAACTGAGCTAAGGGTCCATTGCTTATTAATAATATCATATTATTTTTAATAAATCAATATGTTTTAAAATTTTTTTAATTTTTTTGCAAAAATGTTTAATACAAAAGAAATAGAACTACTCTATTCCCTTCTTTAAGTTTTCTTCTTCCTCGATAGATAAATTAGTACATCTAGAAATAATACTTATGTCAAGTCCTTCTTGAAGCATCTTTTTAACAGTTTCTTTTTTTTCACAAAGATTTTTTCCTTTGCAAACTCACTATAACCATATAAAAATACCTGTCAAACGACCAATTTTAAGATTTCATCATATAAAAAAAACCAATTTTTAAAATTGATTCAATTATTTTAATTATAAGTATCAAAAATATATTATAACTATATTTTTTGAAATGTCTATTTTATATAGAATTGCACTTTTTTTAAATTTTTTACTTTCTTATTTCAAAGTAATTACCTGAATCTAGATATAAAGTTCCTTTTTTACCTTCAACCTTGGTTATTGCTTCATTATATTTATTTAAAAGATTCATTTTAGTTAGTGTCACATATACATAATTATCATCATTCATATACAATAAGAATCTATCTTCATCATATTTGTTTGGATCATATTTTATTTCTGATATTTTATATAGTACTTCTTTGTCTATTTTATTTAGTTTATCTATTAATGTATTATATTTAGTATCAGGTACATAGTTTATCAGATATGGAACATTTAATAATTCTTTATCATAGTCTATTTCTTTTTTGTTTTCAAATACTATTTTTTTAGTATCTAGTCTTATAAAAAGTATTTTATTTTCTGTTATATCTATTGTTATTTTATTGAATAGTCCTTTGTATACTTTACAATCTTTTATATAAGGATTCTTCATTAAGTCTTTTTTTATTTTAAAAGTATTTGTCTTATAATAATTAGGATATTCTTTTAAGTTTGCTATTTCTATTATTTGTTTATCTGTTAAAATGTTATTGTTTTTGATATAGATATTTTTTATTCTTATATCTAGTATATAGCATGGAAAAATATATAGTATAAATACTAATACTAATATTATGAATAATGTTTTAAATATTTTATTAACCCTTCTTTTCTTTTTTGCCATATATTACTCCCAATTAAATAGTTCTTGTTCAATAAGCAAGTCTACTTTATATTGCTTTTTTACTTTGTTTTTTGCCAGATCCATAAGATATTTTATGTCTTTACTTTTAGCATGGTCTTTATTTACTATGAAATTAGCATGTTTATCGCTTATTTGAGCATCTCCTCGTTTTTTGCCTTTTAGTCCACAGTTTTCTATTAAAGCACCAGCATACATGTTTTCTGGATTTCTAAATACAGAGCCTGCGGATGGATATTCAAGTGGTTGTGTGCTTGCACGTCTTCTCATTCTATCTGATAAAAGGTCTATTATTTCTTCTTTGTCTCCTTTTTTTAATACTAATTTAGCGCTTAGTATCACCCAAGGTTTTTCTTTGAATATTGATGTCCTATAACCTAATTTCATATGTTCTTTTTTAATTGTTTTTATATTGTTTCTTTCATCTAAGTATGTTACTTCTTGTAGTGAATCTCCGATTGCCTCAAGATAGGCACCAGCATTCATATATATTGCTCCACCAAGTGTTCCTGGTATACCACAGGCAAAGTCTAAGCCATAATAACCCATTTTTGAGTATTTATTAGCAACTTGAATCATATTACATCCTGCTTCAACATAAAGGTTTCCATCATCAAAGTTTTGATTATTTAGTTTATTTAGTTTTATTATTACACCATCATAGTCATTATCACTTGCAAGAATATTTGAGCCATTTCCAAATATTTTGAATGGTATGTTTTTTAGTTTTAAATAATCAAGTAATCTTTTTAAATGTTTTACATCGTTTGGAAACACTACATATTTAGCAGTACCTCCGGTTTTATATGTAGTAAGTACTTTAAAAGATATGTCCTCTTTGAAGTCATAATTATTGTCTATTAAAAATTGTTTAACATTTTGCATGTTATCACCTACTTAACTAATTTTTCTATTTGTTTATAGATTCTAGTAGCAGAATCAGTAACTCCCATTTTTTTGCAATTAGTTTTTATTTTTTCTATTTTTTTATCATCGTTTAATAATTCATCCATCATACTAATAAATCTATCTTCGTCAAAATCTTTTTCTCTTATTACATATGCTGCATTATTTTTTTCTAAGTCTTGGGCATTTATTTCTTGATGATTATTTGCAACATAAGGAGATGGAATAAGTATAGAAGCTAATCCTAGTGATGTAATTTCAGATATTATAGTAGCTCCCGCTCTAGAGACTATTAAGTCTGTTACTTTTAATAGTTCATTCATATTATCTATATATGGTTTTAGTATAACATTTTTAGGCATTTGTTCTTTTTGTAATTCTTCATAGTTATTTTTTCCTGTTATGAATAAAACTTCATAGTCTTTATCTTTTATTTTTGGTAATAGTTTTACTATTTTATTATTTATTATAGTTGAACCTAGTGATCCTGTTGTAATGACTACTAATTTTTTATTTTTTGTAAGACCTAGTTTTGTCTTATCTAATTTATTTCCTTTTAAGATTTCTTCTCCTCGTGGATTACCAGTAAATACAACGTTTTTATGATTAAAGTATTTTTCTGATGATTTCATTGATATACATATAGTATCTGCATATTTAGATAGTGTTAGATTGGCTTTTCCTGGTATACTATTTTGTTCATGAATAAGTATTTTTATTTTAAGAGAATGTGCTGCCATTAATACTGGTGTTGTAACATATCCTCCGACTCCGATTACTATATCTGGTTTAAATTCTTTCATTATTTTTTTACATTTATTATAAGATATAAAAGTATTGGTTACAAACTTAGTTAGTTTTACAATGTTTTTAGATACTCCATTTGTTTTTATTCCAATATATTTTATGCCTAAACTAGGTATAATGTCACGTTCCATTCTATCTGTTGTACCAATATATAGTATTTCACTTGATTGGTCCATTTCTTTTATTTTATTTATAATTGAGATGGCAGGATATATATGACCTCCTGTGCCACCAGCACTAATAATTACTCTCATATTCGTTCCTCCTTAATCATTATATCAAATATCTACTGTTTATTAAAGATTTATTCGTCTATTTTTCTAATTGAGTACTTACATCCACAGTAATCTTGTCTATAAAGATCATATTTTTTAGATAGTTCAATTGATTTTTTATACCCATCTTTTTTCTTAAAGTCAGAGTATAAGTATTTAACATTGTATTGTTCTTCGAGTGACTTACCTATTTCATTTAATACTTTACTACTTTTATAAGGGCTTACTGATAGTGTTGTTGTAAAGTAGTCATAGTTATTTTCTTTAGCATAAATACAAGTTTTTTCCATTCGATAGAAATAGCATAAATGGCATCTTGTACCTCCTTCTAAATCATTTTCATGTCCTTTTATATAGGTATAATAGTCTTCATCATCATAAGGAGTTTCTACTATGTCTATTTTATTATTATTCATTTCATTTATTAGTTTTATTTGTTCTTTTAGTCTTTTATTATATTCTTCATTTGGATAAATATTAGGATTATAAAAGTATACTGTTATATCAAAATAATCTGTTAAAGCACTTAGTACATAACTACTACAAGGACCACAGCAACTATGTAGTAATAGTTTTGGTCTATAGCTTAAGTTTTTAATTATTTCTTCCATTTCTAATTGGTAATTCATAGTATTTCTCCTTTCATAACAAATAGCACCAAAAGTGCTATTTTTCTTTATAATAGTTTGCTATTTCGAATAGTTTAACTCCATTTGATGCTTTAATAAGTACTGTATCATTCTTTTTAATTAGAGAGTTTATTTCTTTTAATAATTCATCTTTATCATTATAGTGATATGAATTATTTTTATCGAATCCATGTCTAGTAGCAGATTCATTTATTATATTTGATATATGACCCACGGTTATTAAGATATCTATGTTTTTATCTTTTAGATATTTTCCTACTTCTTTATGAACATGTTCTTCTTCTTTTCCTAGTTCATACATGTCTCCAAGAATGGCTACTTTTCTTGTTTCGTATGAAGATAAAACATCAATCATTGCTATCATTGAGTCATAGTTAGCATTATAAGAATCATTTATAAATGTAATATCATCTTTTTTAAATATATCCATTCTATTTTTAGATGATTCATAGTTTGCTAAACCTTTTTTAATATCAAGATAATCTATATCTAGTATGAAACCAGTCATAATAGCAGCCATGGCATTTAATATGTTATGTTTAGCAGGTGTTGGAATAGTGAATTCGTATTCTTTATTTTGATATACAATAGTAAAGTTTGCTACATCACTTATTGAGTATTTTTTACAATACATATCATTTGAGTTATCGAATCCATAAGTAAGTAGTTTATATTTTAAATTCTTAGTTTTTAGAGTTTTTAAGTATTCATCATCACCATTTACTATTAGGGTATTTTTATTATTAAATGTATTTGCCACTTCCATTTTAGCTTCGAATATTCCTTGTTTACCATTTTCAAAGAATTCTATATGAGCCATACCTATTTTAGTTATTATGGCAATTCTAGGGTTTGCTATATTTTTTAGGTAGTCTATTTCTCCTTTATGTTGCATTCCCATTTCAACGATTATTTTTTCATATGTTTCATCTAAGTTAAGGAGTGTTTTTGGTACTCCGATTTCATTGTTTAAGTTTTCTAGATTTTTTAGGGTTTTATATTTTGTATTAACGACACTATAAGTCATATCTTTAGTGGTAGTTTTACCAGTGCTACCGGTAACTGCGATACAGTCTACATCAAATAAATTACGATAATATTTAGAAATGTCTCCAAATGCAATAGTTGTATCTTTTACTTGGATTAGATTGATATCTTCTTTATCAAAAGTATGGTTTTCATCTATTAGAAATGTTCTGCAACCGGATTGGTAACAGCTTTCCATGAATTTATGAGCATCATGTATCTCTCCGATTATTGGTATAAATAGACTATTATTGTTTACTTCTCTTGAGTCTATTACTACGTTATCTATTAAAATGTTTTCATCACCACATAAAAGGTGTCCATTTGTTGCAATCACTAATTCTTTAACACTTAATTTTTTCATTTAACATTCCTTCTTTATTATTAATATATTATTTAAATTATTTTATCTTTACTCTTTTTAAATAGTTTTTTACTATATTTATATCTTGTTCATAAGGTTCATATCCTTTTTTAGTTATTTGATAATCTTCGTCTCCTTTTCCTAGAATTACTAAAACATCACCTTTTTTTCTTTCTTCAAGTGCTTTTTCAATAGCGTTTTTTCTATCTTCGATTATTTCATATGGTTTATTAAATGGTTTTATGTATTTTATTATATCACTACATATATCTATAACATCTTTAGTACCTGGGTCTTCGGATGTTAAGTATATATAATCAGCGTATAATCCTGCGCATGTTCCCATATCTTTTCTTCTGTTTATTCCTTTGTTGCCAGGACAACCAAATATTGATATTACTCTTTTTCCTTTATATGTATCTTTTACTGATTTATATAATGCTTCTGCGCTAAGCTTATTATGAGCATAATCAATTATTATTGGTCCGAGTTGGTCTTCAACTTTTTCCATTCTTCCTTCAACATGCGTTTCGCTTAGTCCTTTTTGAATATTTTCTTGAGATACACCAAGTAATTTTGCTATTATTATTGCACAAGTTGCGTTTATTACATTAAATGTACCTTCCATAGTTATATAATAGTTTTCTAAAGCATTATTATAAACTACATCAAATGTTATTCTATCATTATGTGAAGTTATATTTTTTATATAGTAATCACAATCACTTGTTACTCCATACGTAATAAGTTCTTTGTCTTTAATTTTTTCTACTATTTCATTATAATAGTCTGTTTGTTTATAGATTATTACTTTATCACACATAGTTAGAAATTCTATTTTGCAATTTAAATAGTCTTCGAATGAATCATGTTCTAAAGGTGAAATGTGGTCCTCACCAATATTTAGGAAACATCCAATCTCATAATGCATTCCAAATACTCTATTTAGTTTTGTTGCTTGACTAGACACTTCCATGGTTACATATTTTAAGTTATTTTTAGACATAGCATTTAATAATTTATGTAGATCTAGGCTTTCTGGTGTTGTATTATGATTTTCTCCTTCACTATTGCCATCATAGAAATAATGAGTTGCAAGTATACCTGGTTTGTAGCCTAAATGGTATTTTAAGATATTATGAATATAATAATTAGTTGTTGTCTTTCCTTTAGTACCTGTTATACCTATTTTAAATAGATTGTCTTTATAAAAGTAAAGTGACACTATAGCAAGAGCTTTTCTAACGTCCGTTACTATTATTTTAGGAATATCTTTATCGTAATCTATTTCACTCATATAACAGATTACTCCGCTTTTTATTGCATCATTTAAATATTCTTCTTTAAAAGTAAAACCCTTACATACAAATAAAGTATTTTCTTTTATATCATTTGAATTATATGAGATATTTTCTATATTCAAATCTATATTTGTATATTCTTTTAATAAATTATTATCTTTTAATATGTTAATTATTTCTTTATATTTCATAATTTTACTCCTTTATATTTCTAGGATGACTATTTTCATATACTTGTTTTAATTTTTCATTAGTTACATGGGTATATACTTGAGTTGCCCTTAATGACTCATGTCCTAAGAGTTCCTGAACTGTTGTAATATCACACCCTTCATTTAGTAAATTAGTAGCAAATGTATGTCTAATGACATGGGGTGATATTTTTTCATTTATTGTACTTTTTTTCATTATATTATCTATTATTAATCTAACACCACGATCAGTAAGAGGTGTACCATTCTTATTTAATAATAAATAATTAGTATCTTCTTTATCCTTTAATAATTGATACCTTTTAGATAAATACATATTTAAGTATTCTAAAGTATAATCATCAAAATAAACTATTCTTTCTTTGTTTCCTTTTCCTAAGACTTTAATACTCATATCATCATAATTGAAATCATTTACTTTTAAGCTTACTAGTTCACTAACACGTACTCCAGTTGAGTATAAAAGTTCTAATATTAGTCTATCTCTTATACCTAAAGCAGTGTTAAGATCGGGTATGGAAAATAACTCTTCAAGTTGATCTTCATATAGGAATTTAGGTAAAAGTTTATCTTTTTTAGGATTAGTTGCATATTTAAAGATATTGCTCTTTACATAGCCATTTCTTGATAAATACTTATAAAAACTTCTTATAGAACTTAAAATACGACATATTGTGCTTTTATTATAGCCTTTAGAGTCCATATAACTATAGAATAGTCTAATATCTTGGTATTCTAAATCATTAAATGATAAAGATTCTTTTTCTAAATATTCATTAAACAATAATAAATCTCTTTGATAGTTAGTTATAGTATTTATTGAATAATTTTTTTGTACTTTTAAATAATTAAGAAACTCTTCGATTAAAACTTGCATATTCCCTCCGTATTAATTATATCATTAATTGAAAAATATTACTATAAATGCGTAAAGTATGATGTAAACTATCTAGCTAGAAATAAATAGACTGCTGTTTCTTTATCAATTAAACCATTCTTTATTTTATAATCTAAGTCCGCTAGAAAGGAGAGAATATTTTCTAGATCTTTATTAGTATAGTTATATCCTTTACTTCTTAAAACACTTATTCTTTTAGGATTAGCTATTCCTAATATTTCTTTTATTTCATTATCAGTCTTAGTATAAGTAAGATTCTTTATTTGATAAATTAATCTATAGTTATTAGCAAGCATAGATAGTATTTTCATATCTTCTTCATTTTGTTCTTTTAGTTCTTTGTATATATCAAAAGATCTATTTTTAGTACCCTTTTCTACTGAATTAATTAGATCAAATATAGTTTTATCAAGATCCTTTTTCACAAGAGATTCAATATCATCTCTAGTTATTTGTTTTTCCTCAAATCTATATAGTTTTAACTTTTCTATCTCATTTTTTATTCTTAATAAGTCATTACTACAATAAGTTTTTAATAGTTCTATATCATTATTAGACATCTTATAACCATCCAATAACTCTTTAATATAAGAATTAATATCAAAATTAGTTGCCTCAATTTTAGTAGAAAAAGAATCAAAACAAGTTATTAGTTTCTTTCTATTAGGTAGTGATTTACCAGTTATAATTAAGATATTATCACTTTGATTATTTAAATATTTAATTAACTCTGATACATATAAGTCATTATTCTCATCATCTTTTTTTATTAATGATTCTATATTATAGACAATAACTAATTTTTTATCACTAAAAATACTTAATGTATTTATATCTTCAAGAGCATTCATTATATTATCAGTTTCTAAGTCATATGATGATATTGATTCTCTATTAATATTATTTTCTTTAATTATTTTATTTATATGTTCTTTAATTATTTCATTATTACCTAAGATTAAATATGTCATTTAAACCACCTGTAAATATTATATAACTTTTTTAGATAAAAAAAAAGGACTTAGAGTCCTAATTGCTAATCTTATTTTCTACTGCTCGCCGCAAGATTTTACCTTGCAGGCTCGCTCAAATCACTCAACTGATACTAAGCATATACGGTTTTTGAGAAGTCCCTTCTTCACCTGAAATCTTTACGTTAGATGATAGATAAAGGACTGGGTACACGGCATACTCGCCGTCGCTGACGTTGCCGCGATTGTAATGGACATAGCCAGTCGAGGTCACATAGAAAGCGTAGAGGGAATTGCCAGACCACTGCGGAAGTAACCATGTATTTACACTTTTATCTAACCAATTATTTGTTGTTTTGCAACTTGCTGAACCATCATATTCATATAAGTTGCTTGTACATTCTTTTGATGCTGCATATCCATAATCACTTGCATACATTAGTGCTATCTTTTTAGATGCATCATTTTGCATTATAGGGTTTGTTCCATAATAGTAACCTGTTCTATTTGCTTCATTCTTTCTCTCATATTGCCATATTACATCTGATCTCATTTTTGAATCACTATATCCTCCAAGATAATACTTTGTTGTACCTATCATATTTTGTGCATCAGTACTTAATGTATTATAATAATCATCATTTAAAAATGTATTTAATGTTCCTGTTACCCAATTATTATATGAACTAGTTGCAGTATCTTGTGTTTCATTCCATATTATATCTCCAATAGATTCATCTTTTATTATTTTAAATCTATTTTCTACGTTACCATCTGTATCTTCAGTTGGTATTACTCCAATTATTCTCCATACTTCATTATTAAATGTTACATAGTTCTTTACTACTGAATCTCCTCCACGATATCTATATTCTGTTGCAAACTTACTGTCAACTTGTAATGTATCATCTATTGTATGAGTTATTTGTTCTAATCCATTTTGTCCTACATTTGCTTGTGCAAACTCTGTCGCAGTTAATCCTTTAACTGGTGCAGCTTCATTATTAATATTTACTCTAAACTTATAAGAATATTTCTTTTCATTAAGTTTAGTTGTATCTACACTCTCATCAATCCAAGCTCTAAGTCTATAACTTGTTACTATTTCACCTTTATTATTTGAAAATATTTCTTCTTTAGAACTTAAAACTTTATTATTTAACTTTTCTATTGTTGTAGGTTCTACTACTACTGTCTCTACTCCATTTTCTACTTTAGTAAGATATACCTTTATTTCATTATCATTTAAAGGTGTTTCTACTGTTAATGGTTCTAAAACGATGTTGTAATTTAACTTTCTTTGTGTATCATCATTTGCTCTTGTTTTAATATAAGATAATACTTTAAAATCAAAGTAATTAGTTAATACCTTACCTTCACTATCTTTAATAGGCAATGCATTATTCATACCTATTTCATTAGACTCACTATAACTCATTTTTACTTGTCCTGATTGTATTGTGTTTGAGCCAGCTAATAAATCGTTTGCAGATGTCCATATTGCATATGTTCCTAAAGATACTAGTGCTATACTAAATAATGATAAAGATATCATCATTAGTATTTTCTTTTTATTATTTTTCATGTTTAACACTCTTCACTATAATAATAGTATAACATTTTTATGCAATTTGCAATTAGATTTTTTTTGTTTTTTTATAAAAACATTTAATCAATAAAAAAAGGACTAAGTCCTAGTGAGCATATAGTCCATGTATTTTTTGTCTTGTTGTGTCATCTATATCATTTAATACCCAGTTATTATCTACTTTAGTTAAAGTAAAATCAATTGTATATTTTACTTTGTCTTTAGTATCTTTTAATTTACCTATTCTATAAGCAACATACTTAGCATTATCTAATACTCCATCAGTATAGAATTCTTTTTGATTTGCATTGTAATATTCTTCAGCATCTGTTGTGGTCTTATAGTAATCATATACTTCAATTTCAGTTGTTACAGTAGCAGTATCTCCATCAATTTTTTCATCTTTTATTTTATATTTTAGGTCTTGATATTGATGTTTCATAACATTTGTATAAGTAGTTCTTTGTTCATCATTCATTAAAGTATCTGTATCTACCATATTTTTTAATTGTGCTAGAACATTATCATCTAATTTTTGATAATTATCTAAAAAGTTTTCTACTTTCTTAGTAGGAGTATTATCCATAGTACATCCACATAGTATTATTAAGAATAAAATACATGAAAATGATATTAAAGCTTTCTTCATAATAAAATCCCTCCATTTATATAATGGAAAGATTTTATTTTTTTATACTTAGATTCTATTATTATTTGATTTTTTTTGAAATAGTATTAAGAATATTCCTATTACTACTAATGTACCTAGTAATACATATACCAATATCATTGTATAATTAGTTTCTTTTTTATTATTATCTGGTTCTTTTGGATCATCATCTTTATTATCACTAGGATCTGTATTTGGAGTATCATTTTTACTCTCTTTTACTTTTAAATTAATTCTTAAATCGTTATCTATATAGTTGTTTCTTGTTACAACCCACATGTATTCATTACCATTTACTATTTCAGCATTATGAGATGTAACTTCATAGTAATCACTTACTTTTACTAATACTTTTACTTCTTCAAGAAGTTTATATGAAGTAAATGCATACATATTTTTAAGATTTAATTTTATTTCATTGTTACTATTAGTACATTTAAAAGTAGTAGCATTCATATTAGGAACATAAGAGTTTTGATACTCATCTTTATTGAATCTATAAGTAAATGTTGCTCCTTTTTCATTTGTTTTATTTATATATTTAATTGTATAAGTACCAAGTCCAAAATCATTGTTATCTTTATCATCTGATGTTGATATATCTGCACCAGTTGTATTTATAAAAGCAGATTGTTCTAATTGTGGTAATGCTTGAAAATAGTCTTTCAATACGGTACCACGATATATTTGATTATTATATTCATCACTATCATCACTATAGATATATGTTTCTTCTTTTATTGATGATTCATCTATTTCTATTGTATAGTTTGCTTTGCATCCACATAATAAGAATGGAATTAGTAATAAAATTAAAAACTTTTTATTCATTAATCACACGCCCCTTTTAAGTCTACATATTTAGCAGGATCATCCACTGTATTATTTTTTAGTATTTCAAAATGGATATGTGGTCCGGTTGATCCTCCAGATGAACCTACTTCTCCAATTTTTTGTCCTTGTTCAACATGATCTCCTTCTTCAACAATCACTTTAGACATATGTGCATATTTTGATTTATATTCTCCATCCCCATGTTGTATTAAAACATATGCACCATATCCTACAGTAGCATTATAGTTTTTAGAAACTTGTATTACTTCTCCTGCAGCACTTGCTATTATATCTGTGCCCATTGAACATCCTAAGTCTGCTCCATCATGAGTTATCCATCTTTTATAAATTGGATGGAATCTTGGGCCTTGACATCCTGTTACTGAACAGAATGTTGGACTAGGATATATCCAAGTACTATTAAACGATGTACAAGTAGTTTTTACACTATCTTTTCTACTCATAATATCATCATAGTTATAATCATCATATTCTGCTGATGTAAATGTTTTGGCTTTATATTCTGGCGCTATTGTATAGTCTCCAGTTACAAATAGTGTAAATTCTGCTTTTCTTCTTCTTTGAAGTCCAAGAAGTCCACTGTTGGTACATTTTTTCATAACACTCCATAGTCCTTCATAACTATCTTCTTTATATGCAGTTGCCATATCAGAAAACATTCCTGCACATCCATTATAAAGCATACTAGTAAGTGCATCTTCTTGATAATTAGTAAGATTTACTCCAGAAAAGAATCTTTTTACTCCTGCTCTTTTTGTTTCTACTGCTTTAATTTCAAATGGTCTTACTTCACTTACTGGTATACAATCTCCTACTTTCATATCTTTTATATAGTCAGTTGTAATACCATGTCCTACAGTTACTCTATCTCCTGAATTTTGATATACTTTATACTCAGTTTTTTCTTTATCACAGTATTTTGCTCCTTCAAAAGTATATATAAAGTTTAAAAGATCTTCTTGAGTTTGTTCAGATGAACAACTATTACCATTTGAGGCACCACCTGCAAAAATAGCAAATATTATTATAAATAAAATTATAAATATTAAAACTACTCCAAAAGCAATTATACCAAGTTTTAAAGAAAGAGGTAATTTCATAAAGAAACTAATTATACTTTTTTGGATTTCTTCTTTAGTTTTAGTTTTAGGATCTTTACTTTTTCCTTTTAATAATCTTCTTTTTTTAGTTTCTTTATTATCTATAGAACTTTTTATATTACTTGATTCATTTTTTTCACTCTTAGTTTCTTTATTGTCATCTTTATCCTTGCTGTCTTTAGTATTATCATCTTTTTCATCTTCATTATTCTTATTTTTTTTATTTTGCGCTTTATTATTTATGCCTCTTGCTAGATTAGTGGCATTATTAATATTTTTGGTTGCTTTATTACCCATTTGATTTAAGGCATTTCTTGTTTCATTAGGATCAGTCATTTTATCGTTTAAGTCTTCATTATTTCCCATATTATTAGTCATATTATTTAATCCATTTAATGAATTATTAGCAAGATTTACAGCATTAAGACTTTTATTAAAGAAGTTACTATTATTTTTATTTTGTCCTAAATCAGAATTATTTTCTTTATTTTCTACTTCTTCTTGTTTCTTATTTTTTATCTCTTCATTATTATCTTTATTACTATTTACTTTTTGTTCTTCTTCCATGACTTCACCTACTTCCATTGCTACATTAATTTTATCATAAAAATATATAAAAAAAAAGACTTATTTAACTCTTACGTAAATGTCTTTTTTCTTCTAATTCGTTTTTTCTTGCTTCGATAAACATTATTTCATATTTAGATAGATTGTATTGTTCTTTAATAATATTTTTATTTTCATTATAATAGTCATAGTTATTTATTAATTCTTCAAGAAGAATATTTCTATCTACTTGTTCATCTTCATTCTTAATTACTTTATCATATTCTTGTTTTATATCATTTATTATATTAATATGAAAATCATCTAATTTAAATAAACTCTCTGTATAACTTTTAGTAGCTTCATAATCATTACTTTTAATAGTATAGAAGATAACTTCTTTTATATATTTTGGTTCTTTATAATTACTTAATTTAGTATCAATTAGTATTTTTAATAATGCATCATATAATGGCATATTAGTATTTATCATATAATTTATTACATTGTCTCTATCATATAAGTTATTAGTATTATTTAGTTCTTCATATGCATCATATACCCAATCAACAGATACTTTATTGCCATTATTATTAAACTCATTTTTTATAGATAATAATGCTTCTTCTTTAGAAAGACCAATGTTAATTAGTTTATTAAAATGAGTAGTAATTATTTTAGGATCTAGATTATATTTTTTTATAAACTTATTTAATTTAATATCTTTAATATCTGACTCTTTATCAATCATATTTTTAAGTCTATTTATATTTAAAACAGTATTTCTAATTCTTTCTAATTCCGGTTGTTTTATATTATAAATGTCTTTACAAAATACTTGGATATACTCTAATAAATCATCCCTTGTTATATTTAAATATTTAGCAAATTCTTTTAAAGTATATTCTTTATTTTGATAACAAATAGTCTTTGGATATTTATTCTTAAGTTTATTTCTTCTGTATCTTTGTTCTAGAGAATATAACTCTTTAGCATAGATGTCTCCTTGCAATATGGCTTCTTTTATTCTCTTTTTATTGGTGTAGTACCATACATACATGGATGAGTCATCATTAAACTTAGTATTATCCTCATAAGTTGGAAAATAATTATTATTATTTACAAAGTCTATCATTTCTTTTATTCTATGATTGAATCTATCATTAACATTTTTTTCATCAGTTTTTTTCATATATTTATCAGACAATTTTACAAGAGTAAAAGCATCTTGATTAGTTTTAGATAAAGTTTTTAGTTTATACCTATTTGTTTTAAACCATTCTCCCATTAGACAAGAGTTATCACTAAATCTTATATCTTTTACACCACGTGTTGGAAAAGAATCAGTAGTTGTTATATAATTAATCATTTCTTTTATTCGTTTTTGATATTGTTCTTCACTTGTTTTAGGTATCATTTAACCACTCCCTATATTATCATTATACAGAAAGTATAAATAAAAAGCAATCAATTATTTGCTAATTGATTGCTTTACCATTTACATATAACTTATAACCATTAAAATCTACATTACTATTAGTGGTATCTTTATTAGTTAAACTAGTTATATAAGTATCTTTTGTTAATTTTATCTTTGATGTCTTATCTAGAGTTAGATTTATCTTTTCTGATTTATTTTCAGTATTTATATAACCTTCATAATATGAATTATTACTTAAAGTCATATCAAGAGTAGATATTTCATCAATATAGATGTTTCCTGTTACTTTTTGGTTAGTTAGTTTTAGGACTACATCTCCACCATTTTCATTTTTAGTTCCCCATGAATCACTTTTTGCTCTTAAAAAATAACCTGTTTTATCATTGTTTATAATTGTATTATTTTCTAAGTTTATGGTAGAACTTGTATTAGTAACATATATAGTATCTCCTTTATTAGTAGTAATTGTACTATTTTTAGCAGTAAACTCTGAGTTACCTACACTAGCATCCCCACTCATAGATTGATATAAAAAGATATTTTTATAAGTGGTTGATTGTCCATTTAAAGTGTTATTTGTATCTGTTAAAGTACAATTTTCTAGTGATACACTATTTTTTCCTTCGATTACTACTCCTTCGGATGCTTTTGCAATAAGTGTTGCATCATTTACTTTTATATTAGCTGTTGAATAGATTGCTGGCGATCCTTTTCCTATTGTTTGATATGTTCCTTTAGTTACATTAACAAATCCTCCACCTCGGTCACTTCGTATGGCTGCACTTGATGTACCTGATGTATTAATAGTTAGATTGTTAGCATTTAAAGTTCCTCCCCCAGTAGTCATGATGCCACCAGAATTATCTTTTGTTGTAGTTATTTTAGAATCACTAATAGTTATAGTTGTTCCATCAGAACTATTATTATTTGTGGTAGCAGATCCTCCATAACTAAACACCCCGTTAGCACCAGTTGCATTTGTAGTTACTTCAATATTTTTTAATGTTAGATTAGCACCACCTTTAGCTAAAATACCAGAGTTAGTACCATAAAAACTAGTTGAATCTCCCCCATCACTATCTCCAGTTTTTGTTACTTTTATATTTGAGATAGAAGTTTCTGAACCATTTACTAATATAGCATTTTCATCACTTGATGTAGAAGTATATGAACCTTCTTCAATTGTTGTATCCTCATCAATTGTTGTCTTACCATTATAGGCTATATTTGTGTTATTTCCCATAGGCATAGAATCATTAGTTAGAAAGTATTCAGTAGTAATATACTTATCTGTATATGTAAATGCTGTTGTTAATATAATTACTGAAAGTATTGTAATTACTACTTTATCTTTATTTTCAAATGTTTCTTTGAATGTTTTTTTATTGAAACTAGACATAACTAAATAGATAATTAAGCTAGATAGAATTAAAGACTCTATTGCAAAGGTAACATAGTAACAAGTAGTTAAATCTACACTATTTTGTTTATTCATATTACCTGGACCATTTTGTTTATTTGGCATACTTGGTGGAGTATTACTATTTTGCTCATTTCCTTTTTCATCACCAGAAGTACTTGATTCATTATTGTCTGAGTCATTTGAACCGCTTGGTTTTTCTGGTGGTGTTTGGTTATCACCCTCTGGTTTTTCTGATGGCTCATTAGTATTATTACTATCTTGTCCATCATTATTTTCATCTGGTTTACTTGGTGTAGTATTACTGTTTTGATTATTATCATTTGAACTGTTATTTTGATCATTTGGCATACTTGGTGGTGTGCCATTTTCGTTAGTCATTTCTTTGCTGTTTGTAGTCATATGGTTTTTGGAATAATTCATTGTAAATACCATCGAACCTATTACAAGTGCTACTAAGATTAATATTATAATATTTTTAATATTTCTTTTCATTTTCATTCTCCTTTCTTTATATTATAATTTATCAATACTTTATTATTTTGTCTTTTTTTCTTGCTTTTTTCCTCCTTCATGTACTAATAATAACAAGTAACTCTTAAATAAAACTTAAAAAATAAATAATTTTTGTAATTACCTATTTAGTTTTTGTTCTCCACTTAATATTTTTTTATAATAAAAAGCATCACTTTCCAAGAAAATGATACCATATACTTTTATAAGCACAAATTATTTCTTTGATGATAATTTATTGCAAATCAAATCAGTTACTGTATAGAATATAGTATATACTAATGTAGTAATAACAATCATCTTAAAACTTATATTTTTTGTCAGTAAATATGTTACCATTGTATACACAATACAAAAAATAATTGTACTCATTAAATATTTAGTCCACTTTTTCATACTTCTTCTCCTTATAAATTATTATTTATATTTACTTCTTAAATGCTTTTAATGCAAAGCCTAAGCCAAGACCAATCATAGCAAAAACGTATCCTAATAAATAACTATTAAAAACCATTCCTAATGAGTTTCCCATTTAGAAACAGTTTGTCTTGCAACATTCAATTCTTCTGCAAGTTGTTCTTGAGTCATATTTTTTTCTTTTCTTTTTTCTAGTATTATATTATTTAACTCCATTTTTCACCTCCGATAAAATTATAAATTACAAATATATTTAATACTATCTATCAGAAGTGGAATCTTCGCACTTTATTTTAACATTTTAATAATTACTTATATAATCTTAAAACTTGGTATTGATATTTTTCATCATTTTCTGTGTATCCAATTGAAATACCCTTTCCATTATTTGAAGTCTTACCAGAGTTGTTTTTAGTTTTTGCATCTTGTAGTAATGTATCAATTTCAGAGTCAGTTATTCGATTATTATTTGCCTTGATCAAATACTTAATATAAGATCTAGCATCTTTTTCATATTTGCTATTCTTATCCACCTGCAAAAGCATGTAGTTTACAATCTCAGTTGTTTTATCATTAGTATACTTTTCTGGTACCACTACCAAAGAGATACCTTCGATTAAACCATACCAATATTGATTATTACTTTCAGTCAAATATTCTGTTGATGCTTTATTTAGTGTACTATTGTCTGCTACTTCAGTGTTAAACTTAGCGACTAAAACGTCAACAGTTTCCTTTTCTACATAGCCATATTTTTCTTGTGAGTTTTCTAAATTCTTTTTTGCTTCTTCTAAATCTGATTTACCACACGCAGTTAAACCTAATGCAATAACTATGCATATCAAGATTGTTAATATTGTTTTTTTCATATTTTTCTCTCTCCTTTTTTATATCTATAAATTATATTTCATTTTTTGATTTCGAATACTTTCTATATGCAATAAATATTCCAACAACCCAAAAAGACAAAGAAAATATTACTAGCATATATTCTTTTTTTACTATAGCTAAATAATCCCAATAAATAAGAAATCCAAAATAATATATAAAAAATGATATTGTATTTATCTTACTAAATATTTTAGCAATTTTATCTTTATTAAGTATTAAAGAAACATTTTTTATAAATAAACTAATTGCAAACATTAAAAAAGGTATAATTACTATCCTTGTTAAGTTACTATTTGTTATAATTAAAACATATGTTAAATAAATTGATGCTACTAATGAAGCAATTATTTGTTCTATAATTCCTATATTCATGTTTTACCTCCATATTACTTTTCATATTTCTATATGTATTATATCATATAATTTATATTTATTTTAAATAAAAAACCTAGAACTAGTCTAAGTATTTTACATTCTTAATTACCCATCAGTATATCTTTTAATACTTTTAAATAAAGTTTAAATATATTTAATTTATTTATATCCTCTTTTGCTACTAAATCTATTTTACTTACTATTTTATTATTCTCTTTTATTTGAAACTCTCCAAGTACTGTATCTTTTTTTATTGGATAAGCAATATCATAAGTTTTTACATCATATGTATATTCTTTTTCTTTATCCTGTTTTTTATTAATTATAACTGCATCATCTTTTAAAACTAAATCTATTTTATCTTTTGTTGCTTTTTCTAGAGTTAGCTGTCCTACTACATCATTCTTTTTCTTTATTATTTTAGTTTCATATTGATTAAAACCATAGTCTAATAGATCCATTGTTTCTTGATTTCTTATTTTAGAATTAGGGAAACCTAGAGTAACCGCAATTAATCTAAGTCCATTTCTTTTAGTAGTCACTGTCATACACGATCCTGCTTTATCTGTCATACCTGTCTTTAACCCATCTGTTCCTTCATAAAACCTAACTAGTTTGTTAGTATTAGTGATCCATGTTTTATTATCAGTATTTTCTCTAATATAACTCTCATAGTTCTTAGAGTAATCAAATACTTTTTCATGTTTTATTAATTCTTTTGCTATTATTGCCATATCATAAGCACTTGAATATGCCCCATCTTCATCTAATCCTGTACTATTTTTAAAATATGTATTTTGTAATCCCAACTCCTTTGCTTTCTTATTCATTTGACTTACAAAAGCTTCTTCAGTACCTGATACTCTTTCTGCCATTAAAACCATTGCGTCATTAGCGGAAGCCATTATTATACCTTTTAATAAATCATCTACTGATATCTTCTCGCCTGTATCAAGCCATATTTGAGAACCACCCATATTCTTTGCATTTTCTGATGTAGTTAAAATCTCATCAGTTTTTAATGCATTCTTTTCCATTGCTTCAAATATTAAAATTAAACCCATCATTTTAGTAAGGGATGCTACTTCGTGAGGTTTATTTGCATTTTTATTATATAGTACTTGTCCAGTTGATGCTTCGATTATAACTGATGAAAAAGCATCTGGTGTTAAATCAACATCCTTAGAATTTGTCTCAAGAGCATAGATATTTATTGGTAATATACTAACTATTAGTAACAAAATTATTATTTTTTTAATAATACCACCTCAGTTAAAAATATGACAAATAGATTTTTTTAGACTTATTTTTACTTTATTTTAATATACTTTAGTGGTAATATATATTTAAAGGAGGCAAATATGAAATTTATTAAAAACCTTTTAATTATAATTTTTATACTTGTTTGTCTTTTTTTAGCACTCAAATTAAATGGTATTAGTTTTTTTGATAAGAATAAGAATGATACAATTGATGAGAATATAGAAATTGAAAATACTAAGTATAAAGATTATAAAAAATGCAAAGATTATGATTTGAAAAATATAGATAGGTACCTTCTATATAAGGAAAAGAATGAAAAGATTGATTATTGTGATGTTGTAACATATGTAAATATTGGACTTGATAATGAGTATTATACTAATACACAAAAGACTGATATGTCTTATGATAATCTTATTCTAATGAATAAATACCTATATTTAGATGAAGATTATATACCTGATGATTTAGAAGAAATATCTAGTGATTATTTTATATATGGAAATAGTAAAGTTAGAATGATGAGAAAAGAAGCAAAAGAAGCTTTTGAAAAATTATCTAGTGATTCTATTAAAAATGGTACCCCAGTATATGGACAATCTGGATTTAGAGAATACTCTAGACAAAAAGAGCTTTATGATTATGCTGTTTCCACTAGTGGTGTTGAGGGTGCTGATAAAGATACTGCAAGACCTGGTTATTCAGAACATCAAACTGGACTTGTTATAGATGTTTCTTCGACTAGAAATGGAAATATGCTTACTTTTGATAAGACTGAATCTTTTAAATGGATGAATGATAATGCTCATAAGTATGGTTTTATCCTTAGATATCCTAGTGATAAGGTTGATATTACTGGTTATACTTATGAATCATGGCATTATAGATATATTGGTGTTAAAGCTGCGACTGATATGCATGATAATCATAGTGATTTGTCTTATGATGAATATTATTATAGATATATTAAAAATTAAAAAACTAGCTATTTACTTTACAAAATAGCTAGTTTTTTTTATTCAGTTTCAAAAGCATAATATGCATAATGATAAACTTGCCCTATTTCTTCAATACTCTTATCAGAATACATTCGCCCTCTTACCATTAAGTGTAATGTATAAATACCACCCGCATTATCTATATCTTCTTGGGTTATTGTTGTATCTATTAATTCAAAATCTCCAGGTGTTTTTCCAAAATCCGGTTTATTCTGACTTATCCAATTTAATTCTCCTTGAGGATTACTAGTTGTTGTTATATCATAATCTATTGATAAAGCCATCGGAAGAGGTACCCCAGCTTTTTGTTCCTCATTCAAAGTATAAAAGTTATATATTATTCTGGTTGGTTTTGTAATCTTATAATGTCCTAAACATTGATCATATTCAGTCACAGAGCTATCATCATTTGTACGAGTAAACTTACATGAACTATTATCACTCAATGTAGTTGATTGTATTTTTCTACCATAGACACTTATATCTTGTGTTGTTGAGTAACCTGTACGAACAGTTACAACATGCTCTTCCATTGGTTCAACTGGTTCAGTTGAATTATTACTATTATTATTTATATTTACTCTAAACTTATAAGAATATTTCTTTTCATTAAACTTTGTTGGATCTACTTTGCTATCTATCCAAGATCTTAATCTATAACTTGTAATTACCTCACCTTTATTATTTGAGAATATTTCTTCTTGAGATTTTAGAATTTTATTATTTAATTGATCAATTGTTGTTGGTTCAACTACTACTGTCTCAGTTCCATTTTCTACCTTAGTAAGATATAACTTTATTTCACTATCACTTAAAGGATTATCTACAGTTATTGGTTCTAGTATTATGTTATAATTTAGTTTTCTTTGAGTACTGTCATTTGCTCTAGTCTTAATATAAGACAACACTTGAAAATCAAAATAATTAGTAAGTAATTTACCCTCTTCATCTTTTATAGGTAATGCATTATCCATTCCTATTTCATTTGATTCAGTATAACTCATCTTTACTTGTCCTGTAGTTATACTATTATTACCAGTAAGTAGTTCACTACTCCATATTGCATATGTTCCTATCGATATTATTGCTACCATAAATAATGATAAAGATATCATAAGTAACACTTTCTTTCTATTAGGACTAGTTAGTTTTTGCCTCCCACAATTCGAATATTTGTTCATATTTTTTTCCTCCTTCTTTTTAGACAATAAAAAAATACCTTGTCTACTTTTAATGTAAATTAATTATATAACATTTTCAGGTATTTTTCAATGTGAAATTAAAAAAGATAGTGTAAAAATGTTTCGGAATTTCCACAAAAAAAGAAAAAACTCATGGTATAATACCAATATAATCCAAAAATAAAGGAGTTCTTTCTATGAATATTATATCACAAGATACAAAAAATAAAATAATTAATTTAATAAAAAATGCATTTTTTGAAAGGATACGTAAAATACTAGATACTTTCTTAGAAAACATTTTTACTAATTTTTCAAAGAATAGATATATTTCTAACCTTCTTTCCTTAAATAAAAACTTTTGTAAATTAATTACTGATTTATATTTAGATATAATTAACTTCACAAATCTATATTTTAGAAACTCTAAAGAAAGAAAAAATAATTACTATATTAGTAAAAAGAATGTTCAAAGAACAATTATTACTACATGGGGCAATTTAATTTTTGAAAGAGATTACTTTGTTTCTAAAGACAAAAAAGATGGGTTCTTTTTTATCGATAAATTATTTGGATTTAAAAAATATAATACATTTGATCCAATTGTAAGGAGTCTTGCTATTAATGCTTCAATTAATAGTAATGTTAATAAAGTCTCTAAAAACTCTTTAGCTTATAGCTTTAACATTCTAGATTATTTAAACTGTAATTCTTTTTCTAACATTTCAAGACAAACTATTTATAATTGGATTCATAAATGGAATCTTCCTAATATAAATTATGATACTTTAGACAATAAAAACAAGCTTTATGTTATGACTGATGAAAAATGGATTCATGAACAGCAACACTAAAAAGACGGAAAAAAACATTATATAATGAGTAAATGTTTTGTTATCTTTACAGGTGCAAAAAGGAAAAATGGAAGAACAAAATTATTAAATAGACATATTTTTATTACTTCTTCAAAAGCTCCATATAAAGACTTAATGGATGAAATATGCAAAATATATGATTTTGAGAAAATTAAAACCATTAATTTATTAAGCGATGCTGGGGGATGGATTTTATCTGGAAAAGATGAATTAAAACTTTATGCTGGTAATAAAATTGTTGTTAACACATGTGAGTTTCATGTAAAACAATAGAAAAATATATAAAACTTCAAGAAGTTAAACACAATGGAATTAATATATTAGATTTATATCTTAAAACTTATGGTAATAATGAGAAAAAGGAAAATAATTACAATGAAAAAGAGATAAATTATTCAATATTTGATAATTCAATCTCTTTACTTCCAATTAAGTCTTCGAACAATCCAATATCACAACTTATTAATAATATTGCATTTGTATATAATTTTTAATAATTCCGAAACATTTTTACACTATCTTTTTAATTCATTATATTTTTAATTAACACTTAGTTGATATGGATCAGAACTTGTACCAGAGCCACTTGATATTTTTACATTGGATGATAAAGTTAAAACTGGACGTGTTGCATATTCACCAGCATAAACATATTTTAAATTAAACACACGTCCTAAAGCAATAACAAATGTACCATTAGAACTATTTGGAATTTGAAATAAAAGCCACTCATAATTATTTTTAAATATCCAATTATCTTGTTTACATTGAGTATAGCTATAATAATCATATAATGTAGCAGTGCATTCCTTTGATGCTGCATATCCATAATCACTTGCATACAACAGTGCTATTTTTTTACGTGCATTATTTTGCATTACTGGGTTTGTATCATAATAATATCCTGTTCTATTAGACTCATTTTTTCTTTCATATTGCCATGCAATATCAGTAGTAATACTAGGACTATAATATCCTCCAAGATAATATTTTGTTGTTCCTACCATATTTCGTGCATCAGTACTTAATCTATTATTATAATAATTATTATTAAAAAAAGTATTTAAAGTAGCAACAGTCCAATCATTAGTACCATTTTCGTTCCAGATCATATCACCAATAGATTCATCTCTCATTATTTTAAATCTATTTTCCACATTGCCAGAAGTGTCTTCAGTTGGTATTATTCCTATTATCCTCCATACCTCATTATTAAACGTTACATAGTTATTTACATTTCCTCCACGATACCTATACTCTGTCTTAAATCTTTCATCTACTTGTAATGTATTATCTATTTCATGTGTTATCTCTTCAAGTCCATTCTTTCCTACATTATCTTTTGCAAACGCTAAAGCATCTTTTTCAGTTTTAACACTAAGTTTTAATATATTTTTTGATTCAACACTACTACTCCATTTTGCATAAGAACTATTCGTATAATTATAAGAAATAATACCGCTAAGTAATAACACAAAAATACCTATTAATGATAATAGATACTTATTATATTCTTTTATATCTTCAAATAAGGGGTTTATCTTTCTAGTATTTTGCCCCCCCCCCATACGAATTATTGTTTGTCATAGTTTTTGTAGATTTTCGAATTATTTTACCAGACTTTGTGTTTTATAAAATACTCAAAAATCTTCCTCCTTCTTTATTTTTCTTATAACTCAATTATATCACACTTTTAATACTATTAAAACTATTTATAATAATTTTTTTTTGATAGTGATTCATTATTTAGATTTAAAGATTGATCGAGTAAAATACTATAATTAGCTTTTTCATAACTTGCAACACAACCAGATAACATAGGATAATATCTAAATAAATTATTAACAGAACCCTCTAAATCAATTGAAATAGTACCTCCAGATATCATTTTATTATACTCTTCAGATGTTAACACTTTGAAATATCCTAAAGAATAATTTTTTTGTTCTTCACTTTTAAAATTTATTGTATGAGACGGATCAAATAAAACTGCTGGCGTACTATCATATCCTCTCGGAAATACAATATTAAAAGCATGTTCTTCATCATTTCTCTTACCAATTACTAACTGAGAATCTATTCCTAAAATTTTAAATAAATTATGAGCTATTCCTGCATTCTCACCACATAATCCTAATTTTTCATCATGAAACTCTTTTATTGATATTGTTGATTTTTGGTTTCTCAATGCATTAAGATATAGTTTATCTCTTTTTCTAGCAGTATCCAAAGTATTTACTCTTCTTTCAGTACTTGATAGATAATTAAAGACTTCATACATTAAAGGCGTAAACAAATATAATTCATTATAATATTCTTTAGATTTTGATAACTGTTTTATTAGTTCAAAATAAGGAGTAACATCATCAAATACTAAACTAGGAAAATCATCTTTAAAAAAAGAATGGCCAACAATATATTTTATTTCACTTGAAATATAATCATTATATATGTTTTTATATCCAAAGCCAATTTTTTCGGGTACTAAATTTTGTTCTAACTCTATAATTCTAGTTTTAATAAATTCTAAAATTTCTTGATCAGATTTAAAACTCAATATTCTTTTTTTTATTTCTTCTTTCATCATGGTATCTCCTCTTTATTTATAATCAAAAAATATATAAAAAAGTCCTTAAATAAAGGACTCTATTTTCATAATGGTGATCCCTCAGGGGTTCGAACCCTGGACCCACAGATTAAGAGTCTGTTGCTCTACCAGCTGAGCTAAGGAACCAATTAATATGTTATAATCATAACATATTTTTTTAATTTTTGAAAGTACTTTTTTCTATTTTTTTCTAGTTTTTACTTTTTTATTAGTACGATCTATTATTATTTCCCTTTTTTCAGTAGAAAGTTTATACTTTCTTATTACTTTATCTACATTAACTATTTTATCATTTTTTAAGTCATATAAGAATTCTTTTTTACTAATTATTTTCATTGATAATAGTTTATATAGTGTTTCTAAATCATTATCTTTTAAGTTTAAATTAAAGTATTTTGATATATTAGAACATATTTCACTTATTTTATTATCTAATATAAGATTTTTTCCATCTTCATCAAACATATATATATCAAAACCACTTTTCATTACAAAAGTACCATTTATAAATTGTCCATCATCATATAATGGAGATATTACTTTTTTATTCTTTTTTGAAAAACCAACTTTATTATTTTTCTTTACTTTTTCATAGTTTGAATCAGTTGTTATTAATTCATTTTCATCTTCAAAAAGACTTATTCCATTTACATTCATTAACATAGATATATAAGGCATAAAAGTACTTTTTATTGAACTTGGTATATTATAATAATCAGATGATTTTTTACCGTTTAAATCATATAAACAATAACCGTCTTTAGTATTAACCATAATTGCACCACCTAAATCGTAAAAACATTCATTTTCTAATGCTTTTTCTATTTTGTCATATTTTAATACTTTCTTAATATTTTCTTCAATTATATTTGGTTCAAATACTAAATAGTTTTCTAAATCTTTTTTAGATAGTTCTTTTCCCTTTAATACATAAGTATTAGTTTTTTCAATCATTTTTAATCGCCAGTTATATATTATATATGTTTTTATATGTAAAGTAAATATATTAATTAGGAATATTTGCACAACTTGTTATATTATCATACTTTAAATCATTAGATTGTTCTTTCACTTGACTCTCAGTACCTATTATACCATTATTCTTTGAGTCTCTTATACATACTCCGATATCCCCATTATCATATATTACTTTTGCTTCAACTATATCATTATCCCAAGCACTAGTTTTTAATTTTTTTTCTAATAAATTAGAATCCATTCCTAAAAAGTCATATGTTTTATTAGTAATTTCATCATTTATCTCTAAATCTCCCAGTACAACATTTATCATATTTTGAGCCGTTACTCTAGTTGCGTCTTGTTTAGATTTTTTCACGTAATTACCTACCATTGCACTAGAAATAGAAGCAAGTATTCCTAGTATTACTATTATTGCTAATAGTTCTACTAGTGTAAAACCTTTTTTGTTCATAATATTATCCTCCTTAGTATAAGGATACAATAAAAAAAGACTGTTTTCAAGTCTTTTAATATTATTTAAATCAATATAATTTCTTTTCAATTCTTTCTATTACTCTTGAAGGACTATCTAGAAAATCTTTATATAACTTATCGTGTTTTTTGATTTCTCTTAAAATTTCTATTTCTTCTTTTGCCATATACATGTTATATTTTTCATCTTGTTCTGCCACTACATAAGTATCATTACCAATTAAATAGTTTAATTCTACATCAAATATCTTAGTTAGTTCAATTAAGTTTTTAGTACTTGGTGTTTTTATACCCTTTTCCCATTGACATATACTAACTTTTGAAACATCAATTAGTTGCCCTAATTCTTCTTGTGTCATATCCTTTGCTTTTCTACACATTTTTATTCTGTCTCCAAGAATCATACTTTCACCTCATGCTTACATTATAAGAAAATATATTTAATAAAATGTCGATATTAACCAAAAGTTAATTTGTTTTTTATTACAAAAGAAGACAATTTTTATTCATTGTCTTCTTTTGGTTTACTAGATAAGAAACTAACTTTCTCTGCAATTACTTCTTTTTTATATATTTTAGTATCATTTTTTTCATACACTGATGTTTGGATTCTTCCTCTTACTCCAAGAATATCACCTTTTGTACAATACTCTTTAGTATTTTCTGCAACTCCTTGCCAAAGAACGCAATCAATAAAATCAGTTTCATATTCACCATGAATATTTTTAAAGTTTCTTGGCACTGCAAGTGTTATTATACTCCTTTTTGTACCATTTTCATTTTCCAAAACCTCTGGTGTTTTTACTAGTCTTCCTACTAAAATTACTTGATTTAGCATGAAATCACCTCCTTTCAGGTTTAATATAAAACAATAAAAAATACTTGTAAAATAACCATTTACAAGTATTTATAAGAAAAAGTATACCAAAATTAAAAATTACCTTAAGACAATTTTTAATTTTGGTATTTATATTATTTTAAAATCTATAACATTCAACTAATTTGTTCGTTTTACAAATATTTACAAATATTTACACTTTATTCTACATATTTCTATCATTAGCTTTGTTATATTATAAATGGTGATAAATATGCATGTTAAATTATTCGATTTAGAAAGCGAAAAAGATTTAGAAGAAGAAATGAATAACTTCCTAGATGATGATATTGAAGTTATAGATATTAAATATCAAGTAGCAGTACAAATATGTGGAGAAGAACAAATATATTGCTTCTCATCAATGATTATATATACAAAAAAAGAAGACTAAATTAGTCTCCAAGAACTTTACCATCTGCATCTTTATTAATTGTACCAACAAGTATTAAGATTCCTTCGATTAAACCCCATGTACTTGATATGAAGTATAATAAACCAAATGATAAACAAGTAATTAAAAGTTGAGCAACAGCCTTACCAGTATAACCTAAATAAAAATTATGTGCACCAAATCCTCCGAGAAAGATTCCAAGTAAACCTGCACCAATTCTTGATTTTTTTTCTTCCATAATTCTTACTTATTACAATCTGTACAAGTAGAACCTTTAGTAACCATTTCCATTAAAGTACCAAGTTTTATTTGTAATCTTTCCTTTTGTTCTCTATTCCAATATTGATCAGGTGTAATATCTTCTTTTATTACAGATGTTTCACTATCATGATCAATTACTTTTCCATTTATTACAAATGCAACATATGGAACATATACCCTTTCTTTACCTTCATCAGTATAAGTTAATTTTCCCCTTAGTAGTTCTACTATTTCTTGATACTCTTTAGTATTTTTTTCTCTATCATTTTTAATATTTAAATAATAGATCTTTTCCATTCCTTTTTCTTTAGCAGTTTCATTTAACACCTTAACATATGCCTGGCACCATTGACATTCTGGGAATCCCATATATACAACTCCTGTACCATTTTTTAAGATATCCACCACTTCTTTAGCATTTCTGTAGACAAAAGGATTATCTTTACCTACTCCATATTCTTTGTCAAACTTTTTAGCATCATTTCCATTAAATATAAAGAAACCTGCTACCAAAGCAATTATTAATATAATTACTACTGGTATAATAATTTTTAAACTTTTTTTCATTTTTAAATCCTCCATATAATATTTATTTTAATTTAAGAACCTGTCTCAACAGAGCAAGACTTCGAAAGACCCTAAGCACCAGAGTTGACAAGGACTGCGCGGGCGGAGTAGTTAGTGTGAGCGAGACCGCCGATGTTGTTGAAGTAGAAGACACCGGCGCGAGCACCATCATTGTAGCGCCCGCCGCGCAGAAACCAAGGGTTGCTAGAGTTCACGAAGTAGGCGTCATCTGAATACCAGTTACCACTTGTTCCTGTAGGTGCCATTTCTTTTGTTGCATCTCCTAGTTTCCCTCTTGTGTATTGCATGCTACTTGTTCCATAACTATATTTATCATAATATTTCTTACTTGGGAACGCATATGTTCCTGTAAATGATGTACCACCATCTAAGATTCCTGTAAATGATGAGTTATTATTATTTAAAGTTGAATATCCGCTCATTTGTTGCCCGTTACTATATACCATGTTACCCATCATATATTCCCATGAACCACCACTCATATCATATACTCCATATACATTTCCTGTTGTTGATGCGCTTTGTCCTAATGTTGTTGTATATGAATTACATGTTGTACCACTACTTGTTGAGCCTTCACTTTGTGGTCCACATCCTGTTGTAAATGTACCTGCACTATTTATTTCAACTTCTTTATTTATCCCGTATTTACTATGTGATAGGTATGTTACTGCTCCCCATTCCATGTTCTTCATCATATGAGTTTCATCAGTTGTACTAAATCCATATTTATTTCCAGATTCTCTCATCTTTTGGATTCCATTAAAGAATGTTCCTACTTGTGCTCCTCTCCATGATATTACATTTGGTTTTATCTGAGGTCTTATTGTTTGTAAGTTACATCCTGATCCAACTATTACTTGATTTGATGCTGTACATGCAGTATCACTTGATACTTCAAACTTACCTACCCATATTCCTGTTAATTCTTCATTTTCTTCTCTTACATTGTTGTCATTTTTATCCCACCAGAATGCTGGATGTGTATATGTAGAAGTTCCTGCTTTTAATCCTCCATTTGTTGTATCTGTACATGTTTCTGATGTACTACTAGTACCAGTAACATTATCAGTACACTTAATTGTACCAGTACTTGCTGTACCCTTTTCAAACTTAATATTTATTTCTTGTGGTGTATTTGTATTTAAATATGTATATGTATATCTTGGTACCCATACCCACATTGTATTTATATCACTCATTAGTATTGTTGTTCCTGCTTTTGCTTTTAAATAAGTTGCTCTATTTGTATTTGTAACAGTTACAGCATTTGCCCACATCTTATTATCATAGTCATACCATTTATTAGATGTATCACCTTTTGTAGTAGATGCTTTCTTCCAACTATCACTAGTACTATCATAATATACTGGTATCATATTTGATGTAAGTTCTGGTGCATTTGCTCCACTATTGTCTAATGGTCCAATAACAGTTGAACCACCGCCACTAGTAATATTACCACTGTTTACATTTACTCTAAACTTATAACTATACTTCTTTTCACTAAGCTTATTAGTATCAACCTTAGAATTAATCCAAGCTCTAAGTCTATAACTAGTTATAACTTCAGCCTTATTATTTGAAAAAACTTCATCTTGTGAACTAAGTATATAATTACTTATTTGATCAATTGTCGTAGGTTCTACCACAACAGTTTCAGTACCTCCGACTACTTTAGTTAAATATACTTTAATTTCACTATCACTTAAAGGATTGTCTACTGTTATTGGTTCTAGTATTACTTTATAATTAATTTGTCTCTTAGTACTATCATTTGCTCTAGTCTTAATATAAGACAAAACTTGAAAATCAAAATAATTAGTAAGTACTTTACCTTCTTCATCTTTAATAGGAAGTGCATTATCCATTCCTATTTCATTTGATTCAGTATAACTCATCTTAACCTGTCCAGATGATATACTATTATTACCTGTTAACAACTCACTATTCCATAATGCATAAGTACCAAATGATACCATTGCAATACTAAAAAGTGAAATAGCAACAATCATTAACTTTTTCTTTTTAGCGTCCATTTACTTTACTCCTTATCTTTCTTATAAATTAATAATACAATATTTTCGAGTCTTTTTCAATAATTATTCAAAAAAAATATATAAACTTATAAAAAATAATATTTTGTAAATAATATAGTTAGATTAGGTGATTATATGAATTATAACAATATTAAAAATAAAATTAAAAATAAATACAATAATTCCTTTGATATTAAGTTTAATGACTTTAATAACATACATTTAATATACATTGACTCCCTATGTGATTCTAATAAAATCAATAATACTATATTAAAAAATATACTACTAAATAAAGACTTTAAATCAATTAAAGAAATTATTACCAACTCTAATACCATTGAAATTAAAAACATTAATGATATTTACAATTACTTAGACAATGGCTTTTGCATAGTCACATATAACAACACTGCATTAGCAGTAGAAACCAAAAAAAACCTTTCTAGAGCCATTAGCGAACCCACTATCGAGCAAACAATAAATGGTCCAAAAGACTCCTTAAACGAAGACTATATGACTAACATTGGATTAATTAGAAAAAGAATAAAAGATGAAAGTCTTACCATGATTGAAAAAAATGTTGGTAAAAAAACTAAAACCAAAGTTAATATTATGTACTTAGACAACATAGTAGAAAACTCTTTAGTAAATGAAATAATTAAAAAAATAGATAATTTAGACTTAGACTATGTACTAGATTCATCTTTTATATCACAATCTATAATATCCAGTAACAACGTCTTTCCACTCGCAGAAACCTCTGAAAGACCAGATTTAATATGCATGTCCCTTCTCGAAGGAAAAGTTTGCTTGCTAATTGAAAACTCCCCTTTTGCTATTATTATACCAACCTTTTTTATAGATCTATTCCATTCCCCTGAAGACTATTATCAATCAGTTAAAAACGTTACTTTTACAAGAATAATAAGATTACTTGCATTTTACATAGCAATAATCCTACCAGCTTTCTATATAGCAATTACCACCTTTAACCATGAAACCATACCACTTACTTTAATAATTAACTTTGCTGCCCAAAGAAATGGTGTCCCCTTCCCCACTTTCATCGAAGCCCTTGGTATGATAATTATTTTTGAATTACTAAGAGAAAGCGATTTAAGAATGCCTTCGGTATCTGGTAATGCTATTAGTATACTTGGTGCAATCGTCCTAGGAGACGCTGCTGTAAGCGCAGGAATTGTATCTCCTATTATGGTTATAATTATTGCAATTTCCTCAATATGTAGTTTAATGTTTTCTAATATTGCAATGGTCAATGCTATTAGACTATGGAAAATAATATTTTTAATATTTGCATCCTTTTTAGGAATAGTAGGACTAGTATTTGCATCTTTCTTATTCATAATTATAATAAGTAGCTTAAAATCTTTTGGAAAACCATATCTATATCCAATTGCCCCTTATGGCAATACTAAAATAAAAGACTCATTTATTATACCTAGCATTAAAAACTTAAAACAAGATCCTATTTTAACAAAGGATAAGGTGATCAAATGAAAAAAACCATATTATTATTTATCTTAATACTTTTTTGTAATGGATGCACTTACAGTGAAATAAACGATTTAGCCATTGCCAATTCAATAGGAATTGATTATAAAGATGGCATTTATACTATTACACTTCAAATAATGGATTTAAATACAGAAAATAACAGATCAAGTAACATTGATGAAAACACTTTAATGTATATAGGTGAAGGAAAAACTATTCCTATAGCCATTAGAAATATATCATTAAAATATCCTAATACTGTTTATTTAGGTCATTTAGAATTAATGGTCATCGGTAAAGGAATGGTTGATTATGATATTGAAAAATGCTTTGATTATTTTATGAGAAGCCCTGAAGCTAGATCTGAGGCCTATCTTTTAATAAGCACCAAATATGAAGCTAAAAAAATTCTTGATACTAATAGAGAAAATAAAGAATCTTTTCCTACTAGAGATATAATTACTACAATTAAAAATAGTACTAAAAGAAATGGTAAAATAAATGATATTAGTATGGAAGAGTTCATTTCTACTAATTTAAAAATAGGAATAGATCCCATTGTACCTATTATTAATGAGTCTAAAAACCCTAATAAAGATTTTAAAAATAATAAAATTATTGGTATGGGAGTCTTTAAAAACAACAAATTAATCAACATTTTAGAAGACAAAGCTATTATTGCTTATAATATAATTAATAATAATTACCAAGATATAATTATTAGTATAAAATATAAAAATTATAATGATTCTATTATTTTAATTAATCCTAAGAGTAATTTTAAAGTAAAAGTTGATGATAAACTAAATATTTATATTAATATAGATACTGATGCTTATTTAGTAGATGGTAATGGTGTAAAAATTACTGATGATAAAACTTTAAAAACCTTAGAAAATACCTTAAATGATGAGTTAAAAAAATATGTAAATAGTTTAATAGATTTTTCTATTAAAAATGATGTTGATGTTCTAGGAGTTAAAAATAAAATATATAAGTTTTATCATAATAAGTTTTATTTATACAAAGATGATAATGTATATAAAAACGCTAATATAATAATTAATACTAATGCTAAGTTATTTAGATATGGTAATTCTAATACTGGTAATTATGGAGGTCATAATGAATAAGATAAGTACTAGAGAAATATTTACTGTTTTAGTATCACTTTTTATACTTGTATTTCCCACTGTTGCTACACAAGTGATATTAAAAAAAGGTAATACTTCTTCTTTATTAATTTTAATAATTGGTTTTATACTTTGTTTAATTCCTTTATTTATTATTATACATTTAAGTAATAAATTAAATAATAAAAGTATTTTTGAATATAATAAAGATAATTTTAAAATACTTGGTAGTATTATAAACATACTTTATATATTATTATTCTTATTTTTATTATTTGTTCTATCTTTTACTATTCTTAATTTTACAATTAATCAGTTATTAGTCAGAAACTCTTATTATATAGTAGCCTTAATATACTCATCCCTAATCGCATTAGCGGTATGTAAAGGAAAAGAAATCATTTGTAGAGCTTCCCTTATTCTTTATTTTATTTTAATAATATCAATGATTTTTGGTTTTATTATGTTAATTCCTGAAATAAGTTTAGATAATGTTTTACCAATTGTAAGTATCAATTATAAAAACATTATTGGTTTATCTTTTACTATCCCTAGTTATTCTGTTCTTTTATTCATCAGTATTTTATGTTTAAAAAGAAATGATATAATTGATAAAGAAAAACTTAATAAAAGAATTATCCAAGCTTATTTATTTGGTTCTTTGATTATATTATTATTTTATTTTTTTGTAATTAGTGTTTATGGTATAGAATTAGCATCAATTTATATATATCCAGAATACTATTTATTTAAAAAGATTAATTTATTTAATTTTATTCAAAGAGTTGAAAACATTATGGCTACTTTGTTTTATATTAGTTCTTTTTCTGGTATATGCTTTATGATATATTTTATAAAGATTTATTTTAAAGATACATTTAAAGTAGAAAATAAGACTAAAATAAATATATTTGTATTTATTTTAACTATCTTAATATCATTTTTTAGTACTTTTATGTTTTCTCACTATAAAATACAAATATTAATACTTAAGTTTCCATATATTTTTGGTTGTATATTTATAGTATTATTAATTAATTTTATTTTATCAATAATAAAAAGAGGTTAACCTCTTTTTATTTCGTTTTCTTTAGGTACTGAAATAGTATTATTCAAAGATTCTGGTTGATATTTTATAATATTTTGTTTTTTAAGTGTTTGGTATATTGATGGTGCTCCGATGAATGAAAAGATTGAAACCCATATTGCATCAAATATTGACAATTCATAAAACCACATTGCAAATGGTATACCAAGTATAAATGATATTAGTATGTTAAGCAATAAAATATGGCACTTTTGTTTGACACAATTAAACTTTTTGCATTTTTGGATAAAAGTCATTTGAATTATTGAAAAAGCAGTACTTATTAATAATATATTTATTAATTTATTTGTTACTAATATATCCATAGATACCTCCTGGAACTTAAATGGATCATAACCACCCTATTTTTTTAATTTAAGTTCTATAATATAGTATTAATAAATATAATTATTGATTAATGAAAAAAAACAAAAAGTTATGTTTTTTTGTTTTTATGGTACAAGCATTACCACCATAAAAAAATTGAAGCTGATAGAAAGCTATCAACTTCGTTATTTTTGGAAAGTGAGATGATAATTATAACGAATAACAATTTTGTAATATTACAATAAGCTATTTCTGTTTATTATCACCCATACAGAAATAAACGTTAAATCTATTTCTGTATTTATAGTATACTACTTTTATGTTTTTTGTACAAGTACTTTTTTTAATTTTTTCTACATTTTTTGTCCATTTGATGCAAGTTTTATTTTAGCAGTTTTTGCTTTACCATTTCTTTCGTATGTGATAGTAATTGTGTCTCCAACTTTATGCTTATATAGTTCATATCTAAGATATGCCACACTACTTGTTTCATTATTATCTATTTTAGTAATAATATCTCCTTGTTGTAACCCTGCTTTTTTAGCAGATGAATTGTTTTCTACGTCTATTACTACTACTCCACTTTCTGCTTTTGCATTTTGTAAATAGTTATAATAATTAGGATAATTTTTTAAATCACTAAGATTCATCATAGATATACCTAAATATGGATATGTTGTGTTTTTCCCATTTATTATTTGATCTGCTTTCTCTTTAGCTGTTTCTATTGGTATAGCAAATCCCATTCCTTCGACTCCAGTTCCACTTATTTTAGCAGATACTACTCCGATTACTTCACCATTAGCATTGCAAAGTGGACCACCACTGTTACCTGAGTTTACTGCGGCATCTGTTTGTAATACACTTATTACATAGTCTGATGAACTTTGTTGTGTTGTAGATATTTCTACTAATCTTTCTTTACCTGATATTATTCCACGAGTAACTGTCCAAGAGTATTCATTATTAAGAGGTGCTCCGACAACAAATGTTGTGTCTCCTGGTTTTAAATTATTGGAATCACCAAGTTCTACCTTATCATAACCTTCTCTTGTTGCGACTTTAAGTACTGCAATATCTGAATATTCATCAGTACCTACTAATGTAGCTGACACTTCCTTACCATCTGTATATGTTACTTTGTAACTATCTGAGTTTGCTACTACATGATTATTAGTAATGATATAAGTCGTTTCCTTATCTACACCGTATATAAATCCACTTCCTGATGAGTACTTCTGATTGTTGTTATATGTAGTTACTACGATTACTTTATCATATACTTTTTCTACTGCATCTGATATACCATTATCAGTAACTGTTACACTTTTTTCTAGTTTTGTTGTAGTAATTTTTAATATATTTGGATATTTATAAATTACTAGTACTGATGTTGTTATACCAAGTACGAATATTAATATTGTAAATATTATCTTTTTAATCGTTTCTTTATTTTTCATACTTTTCCTCCTTGATATAATAGTAGTACTTTAAACTTAAATAAAACTTAAAAGGAATCAATTTTTTTGATTCCATATTATTTTAAATATTGTAAAATTGTCTTTAGTAGTAGCACTAATAGTACCATTATGTTTTTCTACTATGTTTTTTGCTATTGAAAGACCTAGTCCATATCTATTACTATTTCTATTTCTTGATTCATCTTTTCTATAGAATCTTTCAAATATCTTTTCTTCATCTTCTTTAGCTATTTTAGATCCTTCATTTTTTACTTTTAGTATTATTTCTTTATTACTATTAGTAAGATTTATTATTACTTTATTATTTTCTTTAGTATGATTAATAGCATTATCTATTAATATACCAAGTAATTCTTTTATTAAGTCTTGATTACAATTAAAGTATATATTTTTATCTATATCATATTCTAGTTTTATATTTTTTTCATAAAATAGACTTTCAAATGTTAGAATTGTACTTTCCACTATATTAGAAAGATTTTCTCTTTTTAATTCTATTTCTTTATTGTTTTCTAGTTTCGCTAGATCTAGTAGGTCTTTTACTAGCTTACTCATTCTAGAAGATTCACTTTTTATATTATGTATCCATTTATCTTGTTTATCATTGAAGTAAGCATCACAACTTGCATCAATTACAGTAAGTGGTGTTTTAAGTTCATGAGATGCATCTGCGATAAATCTTTTTTGTTTTTCAAACGATTCTTCAACTGGAGTTGTTATCCATTTAGTTAAAATGTATGATACTATGACTACTGATACTTCTAATATTATAAAGGTAACTGTTGTAATTAATAGATTATCTCTTAATCTTTGTGTTGTTTTTGAGTTGTCCACTAGTACTAGGATATTATCACTTGTAAATATATAAGAGTATTCATTTACATATAAGTTTTTTATATATTTATTAGCATCATGTTTTTTTATGATATTTGTTATTTGTTTATCTATTTCTTTTTTATCTATATCATTAAATGTATGTGATATTATTGCTTTATAGCTACCATTATTATCTAGTATAACTGTATATACATTGTATTCCATAAATATTCTTGATTTTTTATCATCATAATTATTACTTGATGCTATTTGTAAAACATCCGATATATTTTTTTGTTCTTGATTATAGTATCTAATATTTGAATAAAGATAAATAAACACAGTGAATATTGTTATAATAGTAAATATTGTAGCAAATAGTTTAATTCTTAATTTTTTCATTTTTTACCTCTAATTTATAGCCCATATTTCTTATTACTTTTATTGATACTTTGGAGTTTATTAGTTTTAGTTTTTTTCTTAAGAATGATATATAGGCTTCGAGTGTATTTATTTCGCATTCACTATCATAACCCCATATCTTATTAAATATTTGTTCTTTTGACAGTACTATGTTTTTATTTCTTATTAATAATTCAATTAATTGGAACTCTTTACCTATTACTGATACTTCTTGATTGTTTGTTGTGTTTTTAAGAATTAGTTTTTTTATATTTAGTTCTAGGTCTTCATATTTTAATATATCATTATTTATATCATCTTTTCTTAGTTGAATATTTACTCTTGCTAGTAGTTCATCCATATGAAATGGTTTTGTTAAGTAGTCATCTGCGCCATTGTTGAATCCATTCATTTTATCATCAATAGTGCTTTTAGCAGTTAGCATTATTACTTTGGCTGAAATATTTTCACTTTTTAATTCTTTTAGTATTTCAAAACCATTTTTATGAGGAAGCATTACATCTAATAGAATTAAATCATATATATCTGTTAATGCTTCATATAGGCCATCTTCTCCATCTGTTGCAATATCAACCATATAGTTTTTACTTGTCAGCATTGAAGAGATTGCGTCTGCTAAATTGTATTCATCTTCGATTATTAATATTTTCATAAACATCACCATCTAAAATAATATAATATTTTTCTTAAATAAAACTTAAATTATTTATTTAGTTCTTTTTCGATAAAACTTGCTAATTCTTTACAGTATTTATTTATTGTATCTTTATCTTTTCCTTCGATCATTACTCTTATTAAGTTTTCAGTACCACTTGGTCTTACTAATGCTCTTCCATCTTCTTTTAGAGTGTTTTCTATGTTATTTATTTCATCTTTTATTTTCTCATTTGTTTTATATAATTCTTTTTGTTCTTTAGTGGCTTCTACGTTTATCATAACTTGAGGATATTTTTCCATGATGTTTTTTAGTTCTTTTAACGATTTATTAGTATGAGCCATTACATTTAATACTTGAAGTGATGTTAGTTGTCCATCTCCAGTATTTGCATATTCTTTAAATATAATGTGTCCACTTTGTTCTCCTCCAAGGATGTAGTCATTTTCTAGCATATTTTCTAGTACGTATTTATCTCCGACTTTAGTTGCCACGAAGTTTATATTATGGTATTTACAGTAGTTTATTAGTCCTAGATTAGACATTACTGTTCCAACGATGGTATTATTTTTTAGCATATTGTTTTCTTTTAAATAGTTAGAACATATTGCTAGAATATAGTCTCCATCTATTTCATTGGCATCTTCATCTAACATAATGCATCTATCAGCATCTCCATCGTATGCTATTGCAAGATCGTAGTGTTCTTTTAGGACTAGTTCTTTTAGTTTATCTATGTGAGTAGATCCAGCGTCTTTATTAATGTTTAATCCATCAGGAGTATTATTTATTAGAGTATAGTTTATATTTAGTTTAGAAAATAGTTGTTCTGCTGTTTTATAACTTGCTCCATTAGCGGTATCTATAAGTATTTTTTTATTTTGTAATTCATCTTTTATATCTATTGTACTTAGTAAATGATTTATGTAAAGTTCTACTTTGCTTTCTTCTTTTGTTCTAATACCACATTCATTTATATTGTTATTTTCTTTAAAGTTTAAAATATTTTCTTCGACTTTTTCTTCCAAAGCAGAGCTTAGTTTGTAACCATTGTTATCTAGTACTTTTATACCATTATACTGACTAGGATTATGACTAGCACTTATTATAAAAGCTCCATCGGCATTTAGTTTCTTTGTCAAATATGAAATTGCAGGGGTTGGTAGGACTCCGACGTCTATTATGTTGCATCCGAATGATAGTACTCCAGATGAGGTAGCGTCTGTTAGCATGTCTTTACTTATTCTAGTATCTGTTCCTATTATGAATGTTAGGTTTTGTTTATTTAGTTCTTCTTTTAATACTTTACTTACACTACCACCGATTTTATAGGCAAGTGATGGGGTTAAATCTTTGTTGGTTATTCCTCTTATTCCGTCTGTTCCAAATAGTTTTGTCATATTATTGCTCCTTTTCTATAATATTTTTCATATCTTTTACAATACTATTTTTAGGTATTACTCCCCTTACTGATGTAAGTGGGTATATATTGGTGTTTGGTCCAATAACTGTTCCTGGATTTAGGACAGAGTTGCATCCTACTTCAACATAGTCTCCAAGAAAAGCACCAACTTTTTTTAAATTTGTTTCTATTTTGTTTTCTTTGTCTTTTATGATTACTAGTTTTTTATCACTTTTTACATTTGAAGTAATTGAACCTGCACCCATATGAGAGTGGTATCCTAAGATTGAGTCTCCGATGTAGTTAAAGTGTGGTACTTGGACATTATCAAATAAAATGGCATTTTTTATTTCACATGAGTTTCCTAGAACGCTTTCTTTTCCTATTATTGCTGAACCCCTAATAAATGCACAATGCCTTACTTTTGCATCTTCATCTATTATACATGGTCCAATTATTTTAGCACTTTCACTTACATCAGCAGTTTTATGTATCCAGATGTTATCTTCTTTTTTTATGTAGTTATCATCTAAAGTATTTCCTAATTCTATTATATATTCTTTTATATTAGGAAGTATTTGATATGGATATTCATATCTTTTGATTAAATCTTTTGCAATAGTATTAATATTTATAAATATTTCCTCAGTCTTCACATTTCTCACCCATTTAATTATACCATAAAATATTAATAAGTAGTTTATTCTAATCTATTTTTATGTTAGAATTATATTAAGATAAGGAGTGTTATTATGTATGATATTAATTTTAAAAATCTTAAGAGTGGTTTTAATTTCTTTCTAATTTTCTTTTTATTAGGACTTGGTTTTATTATTTATTTTACGTATGCAGGAATTAAAGACTATTTATATCCATCAGATTATAAACATGCAGTTGTATCAGATAGTGTTTCATTAAGCTCTTATATTAATGAAGAAGAAAAATATGTTTATACAAAAACTTATCATTTTACTTTTGATGGCAAATTATATTCATGTGATATTGATGGTATTTCAAATGAAAAACCTAAAGAAAAAAATAGAACTATTTACTTTGACGATTATCCCGAATCATGTGTCGATCATCTTTCAAGAGCACAACTGGGAGGTTACGTATTATTTGCATTGGGTGGACTAGTATTTATGCTAATTGGTCTAGTTAATATTAGAAAAATTACAAAAAGTATTAAAAATATTAAATATTTAAATATGCATGGAAAATTAGTTAAAAATATTCCTTATTATACCGAGGCCTCAAACATAGCAATCAATGATAGAGTTCTTGAAAGATTAGTTGTAGATTATACTTTCCCAAGTGGTAGAGAAATATCATTGTATAGCGATTTGAGATATGATGGAAAGACTTATGATAGTGATGGTATGGTTGATTTACTTATTGATGAGGATGATCCTACGAAGTATTTTATTGACTTGGAAATAAACAGAAAAGGTGGTAATTTACCTACTGATTATTATGAATATTCAAAAGATCAAAAAAAGGAGTAATTGTATGAAAGTATATGTAAAGAAAAGAGATAAAAACCCTTTTTTAATGAGTATTATTTTAGGAATTATTTTTATAGTTTTTGGAGTCATTACTTATATTGTATTTACTAAAAGCGAAAGACCTTTTATTGAAGTATTCTCTGATTATGGTATCATGATACCATTTGGATTTATATTTTTTATAATTGGTGTTTATATTATTGTTAATTTATTTAGACCTGCGAAGAAGTATAAATTAAGATTAATCAGTAAGAAAGAACAAGTATATAAAGGAAAAATAATTACTTACATGGGATTTAGTGGCAATAAAGAAAAAGAAGTGTTTGATGATTTAATTGATACTGATTATAAATGCTATACAATTGGTCAAAATGACTTAGTTGTTGGTGATGATTATTGTGTAAAGATTAAAGAGTTTAATTGGTGTCCTAAATCTGTTGAAACGCTTGATAATTACAATGATAATAAGGCTAAAGAACATGTTCCAATTTCTATTTCTTTAATAACTATTCCAATTGCATTTTGTGGTATCATGATACTTCTTTGTATAATAGGAATGATTCTTTATCCTAAATACATTTTGGAATATGCTATATGGGGTGTAATTAATAGTGTTATTTTATATAGCATTGTAAAAGAATACAAAAATTAAAAAAAAGAAGAAAATTATAGTTTAGTTTTCTTCTTTTAATTTATTTTCATTTATTATCCCTTGTTGCTTTAACAGTCAATACTATTCCAATTAGATTTACTCCGATTGATAGACCTAGTAATATACCACTTGTAAAGTCTCCGATGGAACTTGTGCTGTTACCTATAAAGGCATTTATTATATATAGTAAGTTACCTAATATAATTAATAATATTCCTGTCTTTAAGTTATTCATTTTTATTCCTCCCTACTCTATTATCTTGAATTAATATTTTTTACTCTTTAATTATATCACATAAAATTAAAAGAGAGCATTAGAAAAAATAAAATAGTTTATAGATAGTAAAAAGCTAGGATGCGGATTCCCTATTTGTCCATAAAAAAACGTCATAATTGACGTTTTTTTATGAAACCAACGTGTCGTAGGTATCTACAACTTTTCACTTCTTAACGATTTGATATATAAAATATCAATCTTTATAAATATTTTATCACATTATTCAATTTTTATATAGTCTTTTAAATTAATTTTTGCAGGTTTAAATGCTTCTTTATTATTAGAATATTTAAATCCTGATATGGTTGTAGTATATTCTTTTAAATCATAATCAAATGAAAATGCAAGATAGTTAATCCACTGATCAGAATCATAATACATAAAAATATCATAAGTATAGTTCGGCAAACACGGAATTTTACAAGTTACAATATTATTCGCAGTAATCAGTATTTGGCAACCTTCTACATTATTTAAATTAGTTATAGTGTAGTGTTTAATATTTAAAATAATTTTTGAAAATTGTGATATTTTTTCTATATCTTTTTTAGTTAATAATTCTCTCAAAATCGAAATATTATTAAATCTTTTTTTAAAACCAAATTTTTTAATTATTTTCTCATAACTATCATCTATTTTATCATCATCGTAATAAGAAAAGAAAAAAGGTATATTCAATATTGTATCAAATAATTGTTTTTCAACTCCATCACAATTTAAGGTGTTTAAAAAACAATCGTATAATTCATAAACATAATCTATTATTTTTTGATCGGATTCAGTTACAGCAAAATAAACATCGTTATTTTTATATAATTCCATAAAGGTTTCATAATTTATGATACCATTTCTAGACTCATTTACTGTTATATTAATCTTATTGTTTCTAGCAAACTCCTTTTTAGAAACATAAGTTGATATGTTTTTAGATGAAATATGGGTTACTATTCCAACTAATATAGCATCACCAATTATATTCATCATTAAATAATCAAAGTCATTAAATTCCTTATTAAAGAAAAAGAAACCATTATAAGATGATATAATAACTAATATAACAATAAGTAATATTAAACCTAAACAAATATATTTAAAAGCTAAGTTTTTTATTTTTTTTCCTTTCATTTATACATCACCTATGACAATTATAACACAAATACTTAGCTAATTTGACTAAATGACAGTTTTATGTAAATCATTGTAGAGAGTTATCAGCCAGTGAAAGATAATATGATTAATTAAGAGTTTCTATCTTTGAATGAAATGTAAACATTTTTGGTTAATAGCCGTTATTTAAATTAAGTTAAATGAAAGATGATACCGTGCTTATAAACTCCTATATGGTATCATCTTTTTTATATTAAGGAAATGATTAAAATGAAAAAGATCTATATGTAGATAATTACCCGATCCTAAAACTTTGTATTTTTAAAGATTTAGCAAAAATAAGAAGGAATTGAATATTAAAATGATAGATATAAATAGAATTAGAAATAATAAAAATAATGTTGAAAAGCATTATTAAAAAGAGTGGATAATGTTAATTTAGATGAACTTTTAGATTGGGATAAAGAGAAAAAACAAATTGGTACTTTATTGGATAAATATCGCGCTGAAAGAAGAAAAGTACGTGACACTATTCCACAAATGAAAAAAGAAGGAAAAAATACAACTAACATTATAGAACAATATCAAAATGAGGATGGAAGTATAACAATTCCAGAAGTATTAAGACCTTATATGGATGGAGTAGAAATAATTAAATATATAATGAATTTTTTTATAAGTTAAGAAGAGGATAAGATTTCTCTTCTTTTTGTATAGTAAAATTGTATACAAAAAACTATTGTATTTTTTATTATAATTAAAACCAAGAACGGAGTGCATATTAAGTGTGCTCTTTTTTTGGAGGTGTTTTTATGAATTGTGGATATCAAAATGAGAAAGATTTCGTAGATTTATTTAATAATAAGTACTTGTACGAATTAGATCAAAATTCCCAAAAGTTTTTAAAAGATTTATTTCTTGATAACATTGATGGAGAAGAACAAATAAAATCGTGGAAGAATCATATGGTACAAAAAACCGATATTTTTATCAAATATAAAAACCATATTAAAAATATCAGTTTAAAATGTGGAAATAGTAATTCTGTTCATCATGAACAATTACAAGAGTTTAAAAGATATTTAGGTAATATAGGTATTCCTTACAAAATTATTGATAAGTATGTTGACTACCAATATGGTTATATAAGAGATGATGTCGGAAAGATTGACAATTCTAAAAGATTAAGTTCAGAAGAATATAAAAAAATATATCAAGATGAAATTGATATATTTAATGGTGCAATAAATAAGACTAAAATAATAATTGATATGACTGATAGGTTTATTATCAGAGGTAGAAACTCAGACTATGACATAGATGCTTTAGTATGTGGTACCATTGATGATTATGTTTGGATAAAAAAGTATGATTTATATGATTTAATCTTATCCAAAAAAGAAATTAATTTTACTTCTCCTCATATCGCATGCATGACTATCGGCCCTAAGAAAAGAAATTTAGATGGTACTTCAAATAATGCAAAGGAAAGATATATTGTATGTGTAAGATGAAATTTTATAAAAGAAGATATTATCAATTTCAAGAATAATAATAGTTTGTAGATAATCAATAGCTAGGATGCGGATTCCCTATTTGCCCATAAAAAAACGTCATAATTGACGTTTGATTTTTTTATGGAGCGAATAAACAACAGGTTACGAACTAAGCTCTCTTTCTAAAAAATATTATATAGTAATTCTTTTTTTATTTCAATCGAGATTATACAATTTAGCATAATAAAAATATAATATTTTTAAGTTTAGTTTCTTAAAAAACTAAATTATGTTATAATATGTCTATAATGTAAACTATAAATAGTTATGCATAAAAACAATTTTTTTTGCAAATACTTCGCAAACTTTGTGATAATTTTAATAAATTAAATATTATGGTTTATATAAAGGAGGCTTAAAATATGTTATACGAAAAAGGACAATTAACAGAAGAACAAGCACAGCAAATTATTGGGAAAAAAATGGTTGCTAGAATTAATTTTTTAAATGATTGGATGAGCAAAAACGGATATTTTGTAATGTTACATTCAACCTTCAGATCAAATGTACCGACGATTATTTCAGATGAAGGTCTGCATTATCCAGTTTACGAAACAACAGATTCCAAAGAAGAAATATTAGCTGCTTGTGCAATAAGTGAGCAAAATCTAAATAGATTAGAAAGTTGGATAAAAAATAATCAAAGGAATGCAATGTTTCAAACCGGATTTGAAACTTATTGTCCAAGTGATACAGCTACAACAACAGGATATACACAATTAAGTGCAAAACAATTATTAGAATATAATCATCGAGGTGCTGATGCGACAATTGTTTTTTGCGTACCAAGAAAAAATCAAAAAAAAATTGGTAGAGAAGTTACAGATTCATTTCAATTAGGAACACCGCGAACATATGATCCGTATTTAAGAAGAAAAATAACCGGAAAGTTACAAAAAGATGGTAGTGTCAAATTTAAATCTACATATTCCTATCCTACCGAAGGAATATTGTTTGCTTTTGATAGAGATAGGATTAAAATTAGATTTAATGAGAGTTTTGATGAAAAATATTATTTGGACGATACAACACCTCAACAAGGGAATATACACAAAGGAGAAGTATTACAAGGTTTAAGAAATTTAGAACAACAAATGAATAAAAGTCAAAATTTAGGAAGAAGCAGATAGTAAAAAATATTAATTTTTTTTACTATAAGGGGATGGTAATTTCCCATATACGAATTTGTACGGGAGTACAAATTCAGTGCTGGCTAGACATATATTTTATTCCCATATTCAAGAAAAATAAAAAGAGGATTAAATTATTTTGATAATTTTTTCCTCTTTTTTAAAGATTATTTATATAAAAACATATTCATTTAAGACAATTTCTTCTGCTGTGTTTTTATAGTTATTCATTAATTTTGTCCATTCCAATGGATTTAATTCTTTGTTTTTTTCAGACAGTCTTTCATCATTCTTAATATAATTTTCCATTAGTTCTTTATAATAATTCTCACAAGATCTACTTTCTAAAAGAAGATGATGAGTTAATTTATTTGTCATCAATAATGTCTCATAAAGTGCTTGCTTGTTTTGTGCAATAAAG
>CAKOLK010000002.1 GCA_934096275.1 uncultured Bacilli bacterium
GCCAACGCATTTGCGTCAGCTTCATAATAATAATTATTGCTTATTTTGTGTCTACACACACTATTTGACAATCATCCCTTTTTTGTATCTATTTGACATTTTCTCTTATTTCATTTAATAAGTTTTTAAATTCTTGTTCTGTTTTACATGATGTTATTTTATTTTTATATTCTTTTATATTTGGTAGTCCTTTTATATACCAAAGTGCATGCATTCTAATTTCTAATAGTGCTTGTTTTTCACTTGTATATTTTTTTAAGAGTTCGTAGTGATGCTCAATCATATCAATTTTTTCTATATTGGTTGGAGAATCTATTATTTTATTATTTTCTATGTATTCTACACATTCTTTTATAAACCATGGATTACCTAGTGTTGCTCTTCCGATCATTATAGCATCACATTTAGTTTCATCAAGCATTTTTTTGGCATCATATATTGTTTTTATGTCACCATTTCCTATCACTGGTATATTAACATTTTCTTTTACTTGTTTTATTATGTCCCAATTTGCTTTACCACTGTAGCCCTGACTTCTTGTTCTTGCATGAATAGCTATTAGTGATGCTCCAGCTTGTTCTATTTTTTGTGCTACTTCTACAGCATTTATATTGTTTTCGTCCCAGCCACTTCTTATTTTCACACTTATCGGAGTATTTGTATTGTCTACTACTTGTTTAACTATTTCATATATTTTATCTGGATTTTTTAACAAAGCACTTCCTGCTTGTGATTTTAATGCTATTTTAGGAACTGGACATCCCATATTTATATCTATTATATCAGGATGATAGTTGTCTTCGATATATTTTGCTGCTTCGACGAAGGAATCTACATCATTTCCGAATATTTGGATACTTATTGGTCTTTCTGTTTCATTAAAGTTTATTAAGTCTATAGTTTTTTGACTCCCATACTTAATGCCCATTGTACTTATCATTTCTGAATATATTAAGCCTGCGCCCATTTCTTTTATAATTGTTCTAAAACTTATATTTGATACTCCAGCCATTGGTGCAAATACTACTTTATTTTTTATTTTTATATTTCCTACTTCAAACATGTTTTTTCCCTTTCTATCTTATAATTTTTTTCCTTTTACATAATAGGATTGTTCTGCATCTTGTAAAATAACAAAGTCATTTATATCTATATATGTTCCTTGTTCCAGCTCTTTTGATGTTATTTTTTCTTTTTTATAATCACTATTTTCTTTAGATAGTTTGTATGTTTTATATTCTATTTTTGTTCCTGTACGTCCTATTCCTTCGTAATTTGAAAATGTTTTTTTACTTACTGTTTTCCATTTTGTTGGAAATGTTAGTTTTCCAGTTTTATTTTTATATGGTGTTGTACTTTTTATTTGATATATTGTTCCTTGTTTATTTAATTCTTTTTCTATTTCATCTTTTAACATATCTGTTTCATACAAGTTATTTTGATAAAGATAATTGCCTAAGTCATCTTTTATTATATAGTCTCCTGTATTTGTGTATGATTTTGAATTAAAATTACAATCTTTGTATGTATATTCTATATCATTTTTATTTTTATAAATGTGATAATGTTCTTCTTTTATATTGCATGTTTTATCTTTAGCACATCCTGTTAATGATGTTGATATAATTGTTCCTATTAAGAATAGTGTCATAATTTTTTTCTTGGTATTTTTTGGATATAGTTTAATATTTCCTATTATTTTATTTTTCATATGTTCACCTCAAGTGCCTGTATTATAGCATAATTATATTCTTAAATCAAGAAAAAGACAATTGAGTCTTTTATTTGTCTTCGTTTATAAAATTTTCTTCAACTGAGTTTTCTATTTGTTTTGATATTTCTTCTTGTTCTTGTTCGTCAATTATATCTTCCCATTCGTCTTCATCTTCGTCAACTGAAATACGCATTTTTGTATCTCCGACTATTTCTATTCCTAGTTCTTTTTCAATAGAATATTCTATTTTTCCTCCATTTATTTCTACTTTTGTACAACTTGGTTGTTTTAGGCTTCTTACAATTATTTCTTCTTGACTATTAGATTCTAGTTCTTTAGTTGTTTTTACATTTAGCAATTCACTGTATGATATTGTTTGTTTAGATACAATTGTTTTTGTATCATTATCGTATGAGTACCAAATGTTTACGTCACAAGTTCCCTCTACTCGAATTTTATCATTTTCTTTTTGTCCTTTAAATTTATGATTTATTACCCAGCATCCAAGTATAGTTGTAGGAATTTCTTCTGGTATTAAAGTATAGTTATTTGAAAATAGTTTTTTACCTTTTCCTATCACTGCTTTTGTGACTATTTCTCTAAAACTGCCCACTATATCACCCCTCAATTTAATTTATGCTAATATAATGGTTTTGTTGACTTTTTTATTAATAAATATATACTGGGGTTCCAATGGATACCATTGAATATAGTTTTTGGGCATTGTAATATGGCATATTAACACATCCATGACTACCGTTAGTTTTATATATTTGTCCTCCGAATGATGAACGCCATGTTGCATCATGTAATCCGTATGCTGAGCCTTTAAATGCTATCCAATAATATACAAAGCTTGCATAATCTGGTCCTCTTAAGGTTGTATTTCTTGCTTTATTAACTACTTTATATGTTCCAGTTGGAGTAGTATTGTTTAAGCCTGTTACTATGCTTGATTTTAATACTAATTTATCATTTTGATAATATCTTAGTGTTTGTGCTGGTATTGATACTTCAATGAAAGTTCCTTTGTAGTTTGATTTTTCATTTTTTGGATATGTATACTTTGGTTTTGGCTTTGGTTTTTCTTTTACTGTAACATTTATTGTTTTGTCTGTCTTGTTTCCACTTGAATCTTCTACTGAGTATTTCACTGTGTATTTTCCAGCTTTTTTAGTGTTTACATTTGATGTTACTTTAACTTTTTTTGTTATGTTTCCATCTACATTATCTATTGCTTTATAGTTTGGAATATTAAACTTATCTCCGACTTGTTTAGTTATTTGTGTTTTTCCTTCGATTGTGAGGACTGGTTTTGTGGTATCGACTACTTTTATTTTTCTTTTTAATTCTTTTTGTTTTTTTATTTTGTCAAAGTTTAAAGTATAACTTATTTCATATTCTCCGACAGCATTAATGTTTAAGTTTGATAGTACTTTGACATCTGTTTCTTTGTCTTTTTTATTTACTATGGCAATATATCCTGGATCTTTGTATTCTTTTCCTACTTCAAGAGTTAGTGTTTCCTCTCCGTTTAGCTTAAACGTTGCATTGTTAAAATCATCTATCATTTTAAAATATAGGCTTAAACCTGCAGTTATTACTAATACTATAATAATCGGAATAATTGTTAATATTATTTTTTTCTTATTGCCCATAGTTTCACCAATTATATAGTATCATATTTTTTTTATTTTACAAATACTTTTAAAAAAAGAATATGCTATTTTACATATTCTCCATCTAGACTCCAAGTTTTTACGCCTGTTATTTTTACATCTACTATTTTGCCTATTATGTCTTTTGGCCCTTTTAGGTTTACTAGTTTATTAGTATCGGTGTAGCCCATTAACATATCATTCTTGTCGCTTGGCCCTTCGACTAAAACTTTTACTGTTTTATTTAATAGTTTTTCATTGTTTTCAAGGGCGTACTTATTTATTAGTTCATTTAATTTATATAATCTTTCTTCTTTTTCTTCTAAAGAGATGTTATCTTGCATTTTTTCTGCTGGTGTTCCTACTCTTTTTGAAAATATAAAGGTAAATGCCAGATCAAACTTGCACTTATTTACTAAGTCTAAAGTATCATTGAATTGTTCTTCTGTCTCATTAGGAAATCCAACAATTATGTCAGTTGTTATTGAAACATTTGAAACTTTTTCTTTTATTTTATTGAATAACGTTAAATATTCTTCTTTTGTATAACGTCTTCCCATTAGTTTTAATATTTCATTATTCCCTGATTGTACTGGCAAATGAATACTTGGCATTATGTTATCGTATTTTGCTATTGTTTCAATCATATCATCTGTAAAGTCCCATGGGTGTGATGTTACAAATCTTATTCTGTTGATATTGGTTTTTGCAACATCTGTTAATAAATCTGTCATGGTGTAATCTATATTCAAATCTTTTCCATAAGCATTTACATTTTGTCCTAATAGCGTTACTTCTTGATATCCATCTTTTACAAGTTGTTCTACTTCTTTTATTATGTCTTCTGGTTTTCTACTTCTTTGTTTTCCTCTTGTGTATGGCACAATGCAGTATGTACAGAACTTATCACATCCATACATTATATTAACAAATGCTTTTACTTTACTATTTCTTGTAGTAGGTAGCCCTTCGAGTACTTTTCCTTCACAACTTTGTGCTTCTATTTTTAGTTCGTGTTTTTTTAATGAGTCATACACTAATTCACTTAATTGTTCTATATTGTGTGTTCCAAGTACAAAGTCCATCCATTTATATTTTTTTAGTATCTCTTGTGCTACTACTTCTTCTTGAGCCATACATCCTGCGATTCCTACAATTAAGTCTTTTTTATTACTTTTTAAGTGTTTTGCTCTTCCTAACATACCAAATACTTTATTATGAGCATTTTCTCTTATTGAACAGGTATTTAATAGTACAAGGTCAGCATCTTCCATATTTTCAGTTTCTTTAAAACCCATTTCTTCAAGTATTGCTTTCATGTTTTCACTATCATGTTCGTTCATTTGACAACCGTATGTTTTTAGAAAGTATTTTTTATTATTTACAATATTTTGATATTTTGATTCATAATAATTTGTTTCTACTTCTTTATTGGTCCTTTTTTTTGCTTCTTTTAAGTTTGGGATATTCATAATTCATCACTCCAGTTATAGATTATAAAAGAAAAAAGTAAATTAATCAAGTAATTTACTTTAAACTTCTTGTAATACACTATATACAATATTATCTAAATATTTTATTTCATTGTTTTGCACGTGATTTTTTATTTCTTCAAAATTCTTTGTAATAGTATTTACTATTTTTTCTACTTTTGGTAATAATTCTTTATCAACAAGATTGTCAATAATTATTTCCAAGTTATTCATTTTAGAATAAATACCATAGTTATTACTTCTTATATAGTTTTCATATAAGTTTTTAAAGGATACTAGATCTATATTATTAAATCTATCGTCTTCGAGTATTTTTACTGTTGTATATATGTAATGTTCATTGATTGATTTATCTAGAATTGTTTCTCCTTTTTTATTCCTAATATTTGGAATAAAGTTTTTATTTTTTTGTAGTTGTTTTATTATTTCTAGAACTTCACGATAGTTTTTTGATACTAAAATATGCGCGAATGTTTCTCCTTGTTTGTTTTGATGGTTCACTTGCCATTCTTTATTTTTCATGTGTTTTAAAACAACTTCATACCATCCTTTTTTTAACATTATCATTAGGATACTATCTTCATTTTCATTTGTAAGATTAATATCTACTAATTTTTTTGATAATATTTTGTTTACTAGTTCGACATGATTTTCATTTATCAAGTCGAATATCTGGGACGGTTCTTCTTCAACAACTTTCATTGTCACTTGTTCATCATAAAACATTATTTACTACACCTCTTTCACACGCGACAATTAAATATTTTACTAGCATTTTTTGATTTTGTCAAGTTTTGTGGGTTTGGGTATGATGTAAATATATGTAAATTAAATGTTATATTTCATTATTTTTTAAGTTTTTATTTCTTTATTTAATGGTGCCGATTAACAGAATTGAACTGTTCTCTGATGCTTACCATGCATCTGTTTTACCGCTAAACTAAATCGGCAAAAAGGTAGTAATACAAACTATTTTTGATTGATTGCTTCTAATATAAAAAATGAAAAAGTATTATTTTTTTATTTTTATATTTGATTATCTGTATAATGATATAAACACTTCTTAATATGATTATAATATAATTCATTGTTTTTTACTATATTTCTAAATACTTTTATTATCTTAAATTATTTTTGGCAGCTTTTATTTAATAATTATAATGACTCGAAATTAATATTTTTAAGCTACAAAAATATATTAAAAATACACTGAAATATGTTATAATAGTTATAAGAGGAGGATATATATGGAAGAATATATAAAAGTTGAAGTAGCTGATTATGTAAAACAAGGAATTGAAAATGGTTCTATGATACCAAGAGAAGCTGAAAAATTCGCTAGAATCATTGCTAGACAAGGTAATGTAGGTGAGACTATTGTTTCTTGGAGTGCTGATGCTCAAGGAAATGAAATTCAAGAAAAGGTTGCACAAGTTCAAGTCGATTCTCAAACAAATCAACCTGGATGGATTGCTACTAAAGTAGATGAACAAGGAAATATTATTGTTGATAATAATGGACATGCTAACCAATGGATTATTGATGATACAACATTTAAAAAGAAGTATGAAATAGATCCAGAAAATCCTGTTTTATGCAAGCCTAAAGGTGGACCTCAAGTTTTTGTTCAAATTCCTAATAACATTATTTTAAATCAATGGGGTGCTGATATGCAAATTGCCGCTGGTGGCTATATTAACATTACTAATGCTGATGACATGTATGGGATTTCTCAAAGAGATTTTGAGGATACATATAAATTTGTTGATGGCACAGTAGAAAAAGGTCCTAGAAGATAATGACCTTTTTATTTTATTATAAGTTCGAAAAAAAGAAAAATTATTAATAATAAAAACCACTTTCAAGTAAAATTGAAAGTAGTTTTTATTCTATGATATATTTTTACCACTTATATTAAATAGATGGAACTTAAAAGATTAGTTCTATCTACAGTATAATAGTAAATATTTATTAGTTTTATTTGATATTTCTTCGAATGAAGTGTCTTTTTTAATTATATCAATGTATCATTATCATATAGATTAAATTCTTAATTTTGAACTTTTTTAATCTTTGTTTATTTTTAAAATATAATAAAACCCTTGATATACAAGGGAAAATTAACATAATGGTGCGAACGACGAAGTGGTTTACAACTCTTTCGCATAAAGACGATTGATTAATATCAATCACTATAATTATTTTATCAAATAATAGAAAAAGTAGCAATATCTTCATGCTACTTATTTTGATTTATTTCCTGTTGTCATTTCATCTTGCATATTCATTGTTTTACCAACTGCATATTTTCTATTTTTATTATCTCTAACTCTTTTACCATTTTCATAATGATAATCAGGCATTTCTAATAATCCGTCTTGTGCTAAATAATCAACACCACTTACTGCATAAGCATAAGGTTCTCTTTTAAAGAATTGACCATCTTTATAAGAATACACAGTATTGCTAAAATCTATAATTAATACATTACCATCTTTATCATAAATTGAATTCCAACAATGACCTTCATTTTGTCCTCTAGATTCACAATCACCATACATTATAGATGAATTATAACCACATAATTTCATAATGTTTTGAGCCAACGCTGATCTCTCTACACATTGTGCTGAGAAAGTTCCTTTTAATGCACTCAACGGAAAATCGCCAGTCATTTGCATTTGATCAACAGCACCCATATCTTCATCTATAGGTATATTATATTTTTTGTAAAATTCTTCTGCATGTGAAACTGCAAAATTATATAAAACATCATCTCTTCTATCAATATTGTCTTTTGGAAATCCAAAATATGAATCTAAATATTTCATTACAAAAGGCAATAAATTTGTATCACTTGATAAATTCAATTTTCTTAATCCATAAGCAAAAGAATATAAATAATCTCTATCATAAATATGATAACTAAATCCTGTTGTTGCATTTGATATTTTTATTGATGGATCTATGAATCCGTTATATGTTCCACCATTAGTATATGCTGTTTTAGAAAAGAAACTTCCTGAAGTCCCAATTTGTGCTGGAGTGTTTTCATCATGTGTGAAATTATTAACTATACTATCAACAAATTTTACAATATCTTCATTGGAATTACATTTGTTTAATTCTTCTAAAAATGAACTGCATTTATATGCTTCTGTATCAAAAACTTGATTTGAAGATTTTTGATTTAAATCTTGAGAATTATCTTGTTTAATATTTGGTTTATAATTTTCAATTGATTCCAATATCATTTTTATATCTTCTGTTTCCAAATTACATTCATTCAAGAATTGTTCATTTTTTAAACTATCATCAGCAAATCCAACAAATTGCCTCCAATCCTTATAAATTATGAATTTTGCAATTTCTCTATCAGATTTTATTGTTGAACTCATTCCAAAATAACAATCAGGATTTGTTTCTAGCAATTCCATCATAAATTGTTTATCTTCTTTTATACTATTTGGAACATTATTAATTTCATTTGGATCTCTACTAATTGCGTACTTAATCATATCTTTATTAGTTTTAAAATCTTCATTCCAATATAAACTCCATGAAGTAGAATCTACCATTTTCTCAACTGATTGTGAAATTTGTTCATAACCAACTTTATCTAATAATTCATTTACATATTGTTCTCCCCAAGGATGAGTTCTTAAATCACTTGCTAAATAGTCAATTTGAGTTTTATAAAATTTAGCTAATGGAATATTAACACCAACATTTTTCAACAATTTATCTACCAAGTCTTTTAAATATAGCTCACTTATTCTTAACTCATGTCCCCAAGCCGAATCTGAAACTGTACTAAACTTTGATACTTTTGAAACAGTTTTATCAATTGTTGCTTTAGCAAGTTCATTTATTAAAGAAAAGAATTGTGTTTTATTTTTAAGATTTTTCAAATCAACTTTACTTAATTCAGAATAAAATTCATTATCAACATCATCATTAACAGAATAATCATTTTGTTCATAGTTACCATCAATAGTTTTTAATTTTTCTCTATTTTGTTTTAATAGTTCTATAATCTCTTCATTCATATAAACCCTCCATATTTTATAACATAATTTTATCATAATTCGATAAAATATAAAATAGTTTACAAAATAATTTGTAAACTACTTATTTTTTGTGTAAATCATCTCTCATAATCATCACGACTTTTTTCTCTATTATTAATAACACCATTATATTCTTTTTCGTCCATTATTCCATTTATAAATAGATTATCAGCCATTTCTTTATATTTATCATCTTTATCACCAAATATACCATGTATTTTATCATGAATATATTTAATAACTCTTTGAAATTTATCTTTCCAATAATCTATTGTATCTTTTAAATCTTCTATTTTAGATTTTAATCTTGATATTTCATTATCTTTATTATTTAAATCATATCGTAAATCTTTTATTTCTTCATTTTGTAATTTAACTCTTTTTCTTAAATCTTCAATAGTATTATGATTTTCTTCAAAATCTTCTTTAATCTTATCTACTGATAAAGAATAGTTTGTTATTTCCTTAAAATCATTTGTAGATTTACTTACTTCTTCAATATAATCAATTATCTTGTCTTTGTTTTGATTAGATAAAAGTAGATTTTTATTTGATAAAGGTTGATTTTTTAAATTATTAATAATATCTTTAATTTCTTCTGATTTAGTGTTTAAGTCTTTAGTTTGATTATTTAGTTTATTTATTTTTTGTCTTTGCTTATTATAATTTTTTTTAAGTTCATCATAATCAGCCATTTGACTAACTCTATAATCAATATTTCTTCCTTTTTGTTTGTCTTTTAAAATAGCATTTAAACCATATTCTTTATTAAATGATTCAATACATTTATCTCTCATTTTATCTTGTATTTTAGGTAAGTTATCTTTTGTAAATACACTACATTTGCCAACTTGTTTACTCATACCTGTTTTACAATTATCTTTAACTGCAATTCCTACTATATGAAGATGGGGAGAAGATTCATCAAAATGTATAGTTGCATTTGCTACTTTAAAATCAGGAACAAGTTCTTTTAAATATAAGACCTGCTCATCATAAACTTTTTCCATTTTATACATTTCTTTTTCATCTTTGTCCCACCAATAATCCATATCTCCAAGTTCTATAATAATCTCTACTGCTAGATCATGTTTTGTATCATTACTAATCTTACTATAATAATCTTTTATTTTTCTATCATCTCTAGTTTGTTTAGAATTATATTCTAATCTTGCTTCTTCAAATTCTTGTTTATATAAATCTTTAACATCTTTTACAATATCATTTGAACCATATAGAGTTTTTATCTTCTCTGGATTATTATCATATTGTCTTAAGTTGTGATGGTTTACTTTTGATAACTGCATAGCATTTTGAATAGCATTATTATTATAGTTAGTAGGAGTATTTTTTTGCTTTGCTTTTTTAGTTTTATTTTTATCATTTCCAATATGAAATGAGTATGGTAGTTCTGTCATTTTTTCACCTCCAAATCTATCTTGAAAAGGGTATTTTAATACAATTGACAAGATGTATAACTCCCTATATATCTTGTCATACTAACAAGATATGGGAGCTAAGGTTTAACACCTTAGAATCCGTTTTATCTTATTCAAGTAATAACTAAAACTAAAGTAATAGTTAAAACTTTCATAAGATAGAATAAAATGTTATCGCCACTTTCATTTACTTCGTAAACAAAACGTGCCACACATTTTATTATGAAGAAATTTCATCTTCTCTAATTTTCTTCATCTTCATAGTAAGGAACAGGTTTTGATTCCACTAGTATAGGTTCCTTACTATATACAACATTACTATCACATTCAGCAGGTATGTATTTAAATACATCGTCCTCATTTTCTAGTAATGTTCCATTATCTTCTTTAACATATAATACTCCAAGATTATATGTTTCCATTTTTTCATCAGGATCGATTTTTCTATAATCTTCAAGTGGAAACACTCTAACAATTGTTTTCTTATCTTCTATAAAATCAAAGTAGAATACTTTATCTTTAACAGTATATGTTGCCTCATAATAACCTACATCATAGAATTGTCTTAATCTCATTATTTGCTGTGTTAATTCTTCTTCAGGTAAATATTCACTAAATCTAATTTTTCCATATATGTTTCCAAATAATGAAGGAACATATCTATCATAATAACCTTTGAAATATAAATCATTCGAGGTATTTGCTATACTTTCTCTAAACTTAATAAATTCTACATCACTATCATTTCCATATTTATCAGTAAGTTCTATTTCTTCAATATATTTCATTATTAGTTCTGCTTTTTCTTCTCTTGTATACTCATTCCAAAATTTATTTCGTTGTTTAAACTTCTCTGGATACTTGATAGAATTGATAAAGTCGATATCTCTTTTAACTAAAATATCATTAGGAGTAAATTTTAATTTTTCACATACTTCAGTTTCATTTAATTTAGTTTCTAAATCATTTATTATTTTTTCTACCTTTTTTCTTTGCTCATTATATTCTTTTAAAGTAAATACTTCATTGATATATGCTTCTCTAATCCTATCAAATTTAGATTTTTGACTTCTTAATTCTTTTTCTAATTCTTCTTTAGGATTTTCAATCTTCTGTTTAATCATCGGTAAGAAATATTGATTAACGATAGAATCATATTCAACAATAGAATCCATATATTCATCTATTGTTTTTTCTATTTCAGATTCTTTAAAACTAATCTTACAATCATGACAATAATAGTAATAATATGAATTACCATTTTTCTTGGTTGTTGCTTTTCCACCTAATATTCTTTTGCATTTGGGACATTTTAATTTTTGCATAAATAGATATGTTAAACTTCTTTGAAAACTTCTAGAATTTTTCTTTTGTTGAACTTGGCATTCTTCCCAATATTCTTTACTTACTAATGGCTCTACAACATCAAAATAATATGTAGGGTGTTTTGTTCTTCTTCCATGAATAAAGTCTCCTTTATAAATAGGATTTTCAAGTAGATTTAAAATAGTTGAATCTCTCCAATTAGTTTTATCTAATACTTTTTCTTCATTTAAAATATTACTTATCTTTTTATATGACAAACCATCATGATACATATTAAATATTCTAATAACTACATCTTTTGTAGCATAATCGACTACAAGTTTTTTATTTTCATGTTTATAACCTAAAGGTGCTTGATGCGGAATATGTCCAACTTTAATTGCTCCTGCTAATCCTATTTTAGTTCTTTCGCTTGTTCTTTCTATTTCTTGCTGTGAAACTGATGTAAGTATTCTAGAAATCATTTTACCATTAGCATTAGTAGTATTTATTTCATCATTAGCGCAATCTAAATAAGCATCATTTTCTTCTAAAAACGTAAGTATCTTTTCCCAATCAGCAACAGACCTTGTTAATCTATCTAATTTTAATACTACAATTGTATTTACTTTTTTATCTCTAACATCTTGTAATAATCTTTCAAATTCTGGTCTATAATTACCTGTTTTAGCGCTTATTCCTCTCTCTTCATATACATCAAATACTTCATAACCTTTATACTCACACATGGTCCTTAATCGTTTTTCTTGTTCTGGCAAACTAAATCCTTCTCTTGCTTGATCTTCAGTTGATACACGAATATAAAGTCCTGCAATTTTCTTTTCATCTTTCATTAAAACTCAACTCCTTTTACTAAAAAAGAGGAGACAATAGTATCTAGTAAAGCCTAAATATTACTGACTCCTCATTAAATTCAATATTATTTTTTTCGATATCTTTTGTTTATATATCATAGATGTACCTCCATTTCTAGAGCATACCTCTTTCATTGGTTATTTATAATATCACTTTTTTAAGATTTGTCAATTCCTTATATATGGAATAAGTAGTATCTAGTTTTCTTTTATATATTGTTCTAGTTCTGAAAGTTTTATCTTTTTACCAAGATTATGAACATAGATTTCATTTGAATAATTAAATGCTAGATATAGTTTATTATTAATAATAATTCTATGTGGTTCAATATAAGTTAAATTAGTATGTTCTATCTTTCTAATACTACCATTCTCTATGATAGGAGTAGTATTACAAAAATCACATATAACATTTAATCTAGAAACTAATGATTCATCAATCTCAATTTCTTCTTTAACTATTTTTATCATAGACACCAACCTTTCTATGATTTTTTCTTATAAAACGAAAAAATCAATCATTTCTGATTGATATCTATCTAAAAGTTCGAATAGTTCGAACAGATTCGTCAATGGTGGAGATGAGGAGAATCGAACTCCTGTCCAAAAGCAAACTAATTTAAACGTCTACAAGTTTAGTTGATTAAGATTTTTCATTACTTACAGAATAATCAACAATTAAATAAGTAACTATCTTACTAATATTCATTACTATTCGTAAGAAAAATAGTAATATAGTCTGCTAGGTATTACCCTTAAATATTCCCACAGACTAGGAATATAGAAGAGTTTTGCTTTTTTATACTAAGCAAATGCTAAATTTCTGTTTCCAGTTATATTTAATTGTGCATTTAAAGATTGCCATCTACTTGCAGTTTAAATCGTATTACTCCTGTCGAAACCATATCATCCCCGTTGAGCAAATTATATCATAAATATGCTATTTATTCAATAATTTTTTGGTATTGTTTATCTGTTTTTAGGATTTTGTCTTTTATTAATCTAAAATGTGCAAATTCTACTACAATATTATTTTTCTTACAGATTTCATCTATATTATAGATATTTTCTTTTATATTCTTATATATTTCATTTGATACCATTTCATTTAGAGCAAATTGTTCTTGCTTTTCTATTTTTTCATTTTTTAAAGATAGAATAATTGATTTTTTTAGTTTATTAAAATAACTTTTTACTTTGCTTAACTCATAGTATAGTGAATAATAAAACTCTGCTTTATCTTTTATATTTTTATTTATGTATATTGCTGGATTTATTCCTTTTACTTGTGAACATGCTCTTATGTTTTTGTCTAGAGATTCTTCTAGTACTAAATATATTCCATAGTTGTTTAGTAGTTTAGTTATTTCTTTGATTGTGTTTTTGTTTTCTTGTTCCTTTAAATCTTTTAAAAGTATTTTTAAGTTTTTAGAATTATATGTTTTTACTTCTTGTCTTTTTGCTAGTTTATCACATCTTTTTATCCACATAAATGTTGTTTTTTTATCTTTTATTTCTTCTTGTGATATTATTTTATTATTGAAGTAATCTTCAAATTGATCAAATGTTCTTAGATTGATGTATTCTAATAGATTTATGGCATTTGTTACATATGATGTTTTGTCTTCTAAATCAATCCATCCTAGTTTATATATTTCTTTTAGTTTGAATGTTTCTAAATAGTTATTTATTTCTTGTTCATTTTGAAATTTGTTTTTTAAATAGTTGTACATTCTTTTTTTTGATTCTACTTGCATTATATAGTTTGGTTCTATCTCTGTTAGAAGACTTATTGCAATCATTAGATCTATTGATATTTCAGTTACTTCATTTAGTATTTCATTCATATGTTTTTGAGTTATTCCTAATCTTTGTGCAAAGTCAACTTGTGATATTTTATAAAACTCTAAGTACTCTTTTAATACTGTTCCAAATCCAGACATATTATCACTTCCTTGTATATATAATAACATATTAAGTTTATATATGTAAATAAAAGAATTGAAATTATTTTTCTTTCAATTCTTTGTTTATTCTTCTTTGGATGTCTTTTTCTTTTAATGATTCTCTTTTATCATAGTTTTTTTTACCTTTGCAGACTCCTAGAAGTACTTTTACTTTATTTTTATTAAAATATATTTTTAACGGAATAAGAGTATAGCCTTCTTTTTCTATTTTATCTCTTAGTTTTAATATTTCTTTTTTATGTAGTAATAGTTTTCTAGTTCTTGTCTCATCTTTTATGAATGCTCCAGTTTTGTCATAGGTTTTTATGAACATATTTATTACATAGACTTCATTTTTTCTAATGATTGCATAGCTATCTTTGATGTTGCATGTTCCTTGTCTTATGGATTTTACTTCGTTTCCTAGTAGTTCTATTCCACATTCGTATTCGTCTTCGATGAAGTAATCGTATTTTGCTTTTCTATTTAGTATTTCCATTTTGTTTTACCTTTTTTACTTTATTATTTGATTTTTTTATTGGTTCGAAGTCTATTTCATAGCTTTCAGGATCACTTCTTGTTAATGTTACTTCGATTGTGTCTCCAAGACGATATACTTTATTGGTTCTTTCTCCGATTATTATTTGTAGTTCTTCATCATAGTTATAATAATCATCCATTGTTTCAAATCCTAATCTTCCTTCGACTAGATTGTCTAGTTCAATGAACATTCCATTTTTAGTGAAGCCATTTATTTTTCCTATAAATTGTTCTCCGACTTTATTTTGCATGAATTGTGCCATTCTATATTTATTTGCTTGTTTTTCGCATTTTTCTGCTGCTATTTCTTGGTGTGATGAGTGTATGGCAATTTCTTCTAATTTTGATTTATATAGATCTTGCATTAGTTTATCAAATTCACCATTTAGTATTAGATGTAATACTCTATGAATTGTTGTATCTGGATATCTTCTTATTGGGCTTGTAAAGTGTGTGTAGTATTCTCCTTTTCTTGAGTCTACCCCAATTCCAAAGTGTCCTTCTTTTTGTGTTGTATATTTTGCTTTAGCCATGCATCTTAGAATCATTTGAATGAATAGGTCTTTATTTTCTTTTGTTTCTAATTCTTTTAGAATGTTTTGTATTACTTTTGGATCTGACATATTAACTTTAGTATTTATATCTACTCCGTATGTTTTAAGTATAGTAAGAGTATTTTTTAGTCTTTCTTCATCTGGGTATTCATGAACACGATAGATTGATTCTACTCCCATGTTATAGATGTATGTTGCTACTGTTTCATTGGCCGCTAACATGAAGTCTTCGATTAGTGTTTCTCCAGTGTCTTGTATTCTTAGTTCGATGCTTTCTACTTCGTCATTTTCATTTATATTTATTTTCTTTTCAGGAAGGTCAAAGTTTAACATTCCTCTTTTTTCTCTTGATGTTCTTAGTATTTTTGCTAATTCTTCCATTTTATTTAGTGCTTCAACATATTTTTCATATTCTTCTTCTACTACGTTTTCATTTAGTATTTTGTTTACTTTTTTATATGTCATTTGAATATTTGAATGAATTACGCTTTTGAATATATCAAATGTTATTAAGTTGCCTTTTTTATCAAATTCCATTTCGCATGATAGTGCTAGTCTATCAACGTCTGGATTTAGGGAACAGATTCCATTTGATAGTTGTGGTGGATACATTGGACTTACGACTCCTGGCATGTAGACACTTGTTGCTTTTTCTCTTGCTTCTAGATCTAGTTTTGAGTTTTCTTTTACATAGTTTGTTACATCTGCGATATGAACTCCTAGTTTATAGTTACCATTTTCTAAAATATCAATTGAAATGGCATCATCTATGTCTTTTGTATCGTCACCATCGATTGTAAATATCATTTTGTCTCTTAAGTCTCTTCTTCCATCGATATCTTTTTCTAATACTGATGATGGTATGTAGTCTAGTTCTTTTAATGCTTCTTCAGTGAATCCTATTGTGAAGTTATTAGCATATAGTATTTTATTCTCTTCAAGTTTTGGAGCGTTTTTGTGACCAATTATGGTGTCTAGGGTAGCACGATAGTATTTTCCTTCTTTGGTTTTGTCTATTTTTATACCTATTAGCATTCCATCTACTATTTTATCATCTAGGTTTATTTTATACATGTCTTTTCCTACAACTGCGTATCTTTCTTTATTAATGGTTTTTACTTCTGCAATTATTCCTTTTCTTTCTATTATCTTTTTAATAGTTCCTGTGTTATTATTGAAGTCTGTTATTCTTGCTAGTACTTTATCTCCTTCAAAGCACATTTTTTTGTAGTCTTTGTTTACGTTTATTGTTTTATTATCATAAGATACATAGCAATCACCATTTCTTTTAATGTGAAAGATTCCTTCGACAAATGGATTAAGGGTATAATTGTCTCCGCCTACACAGTAGATTAGTTGTTTTTCTTTTAGATCATCTATTACTTCTAAAAATTGTTCATATGTATAGTTTGTGTAACCACTTTTTTTATAAATATCTTTTAGGTTAATAGCGTTGTTTCTTGATATTTCTAATATATCTAGTATTTTTTCTTTCATTTATATCACCTGTCTATATAATACCACAAAAAAAACAGAATTACATCTGTTTTGTTAAATAAATGAAATTACAGTACATATTATTACGAATAGTAATCCTAGTACTAGTGTAGTTCTACTTATTACTAATTCACTACCACGTTCTTTTCTATTTTTAAATAAATCGCTTGTTGAACCACTGAAGATTGCTCCAGCGTCATCTGATTTACCACTTTGTAATAATACTAATATAATTAATAAAACGCAAATTACTAATAATGCTATTTCTAATATTGTCATAGTACGCCTCCCTAAATAACTAAGAGTATTTTAACATATTTTTTAGGGTAAATCAATAGTTTTAGATAAAACCTATGAACCAAAAGTATATGTATATGCTTACTATTATTATTGATGGAATTATATATGTTACTTTTGATATTGATTTTGTTCTAATGTTTTGAAGAAAGCTTATTATTATAAATATTAGACCTAAGAAGATAATTGTTGTTGTATGATTGTCTATTTCATTGTATATTGGTGATGTTTTGTAGATAATGTCTGCGATTGATAAAACTACTAGATTGAAGAGATTGCTTCCTATGATGTCTTGTAGTGCTAAATCATAGTTATCTATTGATATAAGAGTGTAGAATGTTATGACTTCCGGTAAGCTTGTTGTTATTCCTAGTAGTATTGCTCCGATTATTCCGCTTGAGAATGATGGATGGGATGTTGCGATGTTATTAACAAATGTTGTTAATAAAACACTTGATGCTATCATGAGAATTGAGGTTATTAACAATTTTTCTTTGATATTTTTTATTGGTCTTATTTCTATTTCAGTTTGTTCTTCTTTACTTTTAGGTAATAGTTTTATGTATATGAAGTATAGTATGAGAATAACAATAGTAGGAAAACCTATATTTAGAATTGTTATGTTTATTTTGTCTTTTATGAATAGATAGATTGTTAAATAGTTTATTATTAAAATTAGATAGGTTAAATAATTGGTTTTTGCTGTTTTTGTTGTATATATTTTTTTTATAAATATAATATCTAGGAGTGCTGTTATGAATATATTAAAGAGATTGCTTCCTAGAATATCTCCGAGTGCTAATAAAGGGTTTTTTAATAATACTGCTGATGTACATGTTATTAGTTCTGGTAGTGATGTTACTCCCGCTAATAAGAGACCTCCGATTACTGCTTTTGATATATTGCTTGTTTTGCTTAGATTGTCTGCGTATATTGATAGTTTAATGCTTAAGAATACTGTTAAGAATGCAAATATTAAAAAAAATATCTCGTTCACTATAATCACCTATTAATTTATATGTGTAACGAAATATTTTAAAACTATAAGTTTTCTTCAATTCTTAGAAGTCTATTGTATTTACATATTCTTTCTCCACGAGATAGTGATCCACTTTTCATGTAAGGTATTCCTAAGCCTACTGCAAAGTCACTTATGAATGTGTCTTCTGTTTCTCCACTTCTATGGGATATTATCATGTTGATGTTGTTTTCTCTTGCTAATTTTATAGTGTCTAGCATTTCACTTATTGTTCCTATTTGATTGGCTTTTAAAAGAATAAAATTGGTTGATTTATTTTCTATTCCTTTTTGTAATAAGTTTTTGTTTGTGGTATAAAGATCATCTCCGACTATGTTTGTGTCTAACTCATCTGTCAGTTTTGAGAATCCTATAAAGTCTTGTTCTTCAAGCGGGTCTTCGATTGAGAAAATTGGATATTTTTTTATTAGTTCTTTGTACATTTCAATCATTTGATCTGTGTTTTTATAGGTATTGTCTATTAAATACATTTTTTTATTTTTATCGTAGAATGATGATGCTGCGATGTCTAGCGCAATTAGGACATCTTCTTTTGGTTTGTATCCTGATATTTCTATTGCTTTGATAATAGTATCTAGCGCTTCTTCATTGTTTTTTAGATTTGGGGCAAAGCCTCCTTCATCTCCGACGTTGGTGCTGTATCCTTGTTCTTTTAAAATGTTTTTTAGGTTGTGAAATACTTCGCTTGCTATTTGTAGTTGTTCTTTTACAGTTTTTCTATTTACCATAATCATGAATTCTTGAAATTCAATCTTATTATCGGCATGCATTCCTCCGTTTAATATATTAAACATACACTTAGGTACTTGTTTTTTTTCTCCGATGTATTTATATAGTTCTTTATTTTCTTTTTGTGCACATGCTTTTATGTATGCAAGTGATACTGAAAGAATGGCATTTGCTCCAAGATTGGTTTTGTTTTTAGTATTATCTAGTTTTATTAATAATTCATCTAATTCTTGAAAGTTTTTGAAGTCTTTATTTATGATATTTTCTTTTATTATAGTGTTAACATTGTTTACTGCTTTTAAGACTCCTTTTCCTAGGTATCTTTTTTCATTATCACGTAGTTCTAAGGCTTCATTTGAACCGGTTGAGGCACCACTTGGAACACTTGCTCTTCCTGTAATGTTTCCTTCGATTGTTATGTCTGTTTCTACTGTTGGCCATCCTCGTGAGTCTAATATTTCTCTTGATTTGACTTCTGTTATTTTCATATTTTCACCTATCCTTATGAATATTATATAATATTTTTTATATAAATAAAACTTTTTTATTGATTTTAGTTCGAAAAAAAGTTATTATAGTAGTATGAAAATATAATGAAGGAGGAGTGTTTGTATGAAAATTGTTATTCTTACACCAGAACAGTTTGATAATTTTTCTGATAACCATCCTCTTCATACTTATTATCAGACTTCTATGTATGGAAATTTAATGAGAAAGAATGGTTTTAAGGTAGAGTATTATGGTTTTGTTGATAATTCTAATATGCTTATTGGTGCTACTTTAATGCTTACTAAAAAGTTGTTTTTTGGTCATAAGTATGCTTATGCTCCTCGTGGTTTTTTGATTGATTATGATAATAAACAACTTATTACTGAGCTTTCTAGGAAATTAAAGAGGTATTTAGCAAAGAGTAATTATGTTTTTTTAAAGATTGATCCTCCGGTTGTTGCTAATAAAAGGGATAAAGATGGTAATGTCATACCAAGTCCTTATCAAAATGATATAATAGTTTTTTTACAAAATAATGGATATAGTTATTTTGGTGATAATAAGTTTTTTGGTACTGAAAAACCAAGATGGAATGCTATTTTAAAGGTAACTGGTTCTGCTGAGTCTTTGTATAAAAATTTTGATAGTAATATTAAAAATAAGATTAGAAAGGCTCAATCTAGGGGTGTTGAAATAGTACAAGGTAATCATAATGATATGGAAATTTTTTATAGTTTTGTTTATAAGAAGCATTATAGAAAGTTGAATTATTATAAAGATTTTGGAGAGTTTTTTGGTAATAAGTTTGAGCTTTATTTTGCTAAGCTTAATACTGAGAAGTATTTGACTAATATTAAAAAATTATATGAAGATGAAATTGCTAATAATGAGGATATTAATTCTAAGATACAGGAAGCTGGTAGAAATAATAAAATTGATAATAAGCTTACTAATTCTAAGATTACTTCAGATAAGTTACTTGCTACTTATAAAAAGGAATTGGAGTATGCTTCATCACTTTTTGAGAAGAATCCACAAGGTATTATTATTGGAGCAACAGGAGTCATTATTGAAAAGTATGGTGTTGAGCTTTTAATAGAGGGATATAATCCTAAATATGGGCTTTATTATCCTAATTTCTTACTTAAGTGGCATATTATTGAAAAATATGCAAAGCTTGGTGCTGTTTATTTCCATTTGAATGCTATTACTGGTTATTTCGGAAATAATAATAAGTTTAAAGGTCTTAATGAGATGAAGCTTGGTTATAATGCTGAGGTTACTGAGTATATTGGTGAGTTTGATTTAGTTATTTCTCCTGGACTTTATAAGTTTTATAAGACTTCGAAATTAGGTAAAAAGAAAAATAGAATGAATTAAAAAATAGACTTAATTGTGTGATAAGTCTATTTTTTTCTTATTTCTCTATAGTTTTCTTCATACACAAGCGGTATATCAACATTTTCTACTCCGTATTTGTTATTTGCAAATTGTTCGAAACTCATTGCTGATGTTTTGTCATCTAAAAGTTCATAGTATTTTAAATATTCATCATATATAATATTAGCCATATTTTCTCTTGATTGTTCTATTTCTATTAGTTCTCTTGAATTTGGTCTTGTTACTTTTAGATATTCTGAAAATGGCATTTTTCCTAAATCAGTATTTTTTACTTTTTCTACCATATATTGTTGATATAATTGTGTTCTTTGAATTTGAAGATTTTCATCTAGTTCTATGTTTTTTATTTGTTGTTTATCTTCTACTTGTATTTCTTTTTCTTGATGTTCTTCTTTTGGTTCATATTCGTTTTTAAGTTGTTCTCTCAATATCTCTGTTTTAATATTTATTCTATTTTTATTTAATTCAGGATATTTTTCTAATAATTGAACTAAAGTACTTTTTAATTCTAGATATTGACTTTGAAGTTGTTCATATTTTTGTTGATTTTCTCTGCTTTCTAGCATTTCTTGGTTGATAAATTCTATTTGCTTTTGGAGTGCTATTATTTTAGCTGACACTTCGATTTTATCTTTTAAATCTGAGTTTTCATATTGTTGTTCGCTTGTGCTTATTAAGGAACGTAATTCACTTATTTGTTGTTCTTTTACATTGCACATACTTTGATATAATTGTGATTTGGATATTGAAGTGTTTTTAAATATGTCTATTAATTCATCTAAATACCATATTTCTCTTGATTGTTCCATTATTTCTTTGTAATTTGAATGAAGTTTTTCTACTAATGCGCTTTCTTTACTTTCTAGGTTATAGTGTTGATTTACAAAACTATTTAATTTATAGAAAGTTGATAAAGATTCTTTTCCTCTAAAGTTTATATTGTCTTGATTTATTTCACCATTCATTGCATTTATTGCTCTCTGAATTCTTGCATTATCTAATTCTAATGATCTATTACCTTTAATATAATCGTCTGTCATTTCAATTTGCATTTCTTCAAAAACTGTATTCATTTCATATTGACTGCGTGAGAAATTTGATGCGATTGTGAATAAACTATTAACTTTTAATTTCTTATTATCTTTTAATAGTTTGTACATATCCTTTTCTATTTTTTGAGTTGAATCAGATATCTTGTTTCTTGTATTTATTCTTGCATTTTTTATTTCTTTTTTGGTTTGATTGTCATTTCTATATTCTAATAATGTTGCCAATTTATTTGTTAATTCTGCTTCTTTTACCAAACCTTCCATTTTTCTTGTTTCATGTTGTAATGTTTGTTCTACGAATTTAATTTCTTTTCTTTTTTCTTCCAAATCTTCTATTTCGGATTCTATCATTTTAATTTCTAATTCTGCTCTGCGTGGTGAAATTGGTTTTGAAGATTTCTTTATTCCAGTTCCTGTATATCTATCATTTCCCATTTTTAAATTTAGTTTTTGTTTTTGTAATGATTCAATTTTTTGGTCATAGTATTCTTTATTAATACTGTTTATTAATTGTTCTGCATTTTGATTTTTCATTTTATTCACCTTCTTTTAATGATTTTATTATTAGGTCATATACATAGCTTAGTTCTTCTTGATCTTCAACTAAATTTATGTAAAATTCATTTTCTTTTTCTTCAAGAGTTGCTATAGCAATATTTACCTCATCATTTATTTCCTCGTCTGGTGTTAATAACACATATAATTTATTATCTTTTTCTGATTTTACTTGTGCAAATATTTCTATGTTTTCTTTTTCATTGTTTTGATTAATTACTTCAATAAATTCTCTATCCATATTTAACTCCTTATTCTACTTAAATTATATACTATTTGTTAAGCTCTTGTAAATAGTTGTTTATTTAAAAATAAAAAACGAGAGTTAAATCTCATTTTTATAAATTAAATCTAAAGTGGCAAATATCTCCATCTTGCATTAGGTATTCTTTGCCTTCGATTCTGAATTTTCCGTTTTCTTTTACTTTTGTTTCATCGCCATATTCTATTAAGTCTTTGTATGCGATTACTTCTGCTTTAATAAAGCCTTTCTCAAAGTCTGAGTGAATTATTCCAGCGCATTCTTTTGCATTCATTCCATCTTTATATGTCCATGCTTTTACTTCTTGTGGACCACATGTGAAGTAAGTTTTTAATCCTAATAGCGAATATGTTGCTTCGATTAGTTTGTCTAGACCACTTTGATCTATTCCTAAGTCTTTTAACATTTCATTTTTATCTTCATCATTTAATTCTGATAATTCTGATTCTATTTTAGCAGATACTGTTATTACTTTTGCCTGTTCTTTTTCTGCATATTCTTTTAATTTTTTTACATAATCATTTTCTATACCAATTTCGTTTTCATCGATATTTGCTAGATATATGTGTGGTTTTAATGTTATAAAATTAAATGACTTAATAGCAAATAGTTCTTCTTTTGTGTAGTCAATTAATCTTAAGGGAATGTTTTTTTCTAATGCTTCTTTTGATTTTTGAAGAGCAGATAATTCTATTAATGCTTCTTTATCTTTAGTTGTTTCTGCTTTTTTCTTAATTTTATCTATTCTATTGGTAATTATTTCTAGATCCGCTAATGCTAGTTCTAAGTTAATTATTTCAACGTCTCTTATTGGATCAACGCTTCCTTCGACGTGTGTTATTTCTTTATCATTAAAGCATCTTACTACTTCGCATATTGCATCTGTTTCTCTTATGTGTGATAGAAATTTGTTTCCTAATCCTTCACCAAGGGATGCTCCTTTTACGATTCCTGCAATGTCTACAAATTCAAATGTAGCTGGCTTTATTTCTTGTGGTAGATAGATTTCTTCTAAGTGTTGTAATCTTTCATCTGGAACTGTTACTATTCCAACGTTTGGGTCTATTGTTGCAAATGGATAGTTTGCTACTAATATACTTTTTTTTGTTATGGCATTGAATAATGTTGATTTTCCAACGTTTGGTAGTCCTACTATTCCTGCTTTTAAACTCATTTTATCACTCCTTGTATTATTATAATGTTGGGTATACTTTTGGTCCTAATGGTAAACCAATTAAATACCATGAAATTATTATTAATATCCAAATTAATGTCATCCATATAAAGTATGGCATCATTAATTTTATACCATCTCTTATTCCATATGTTTTTTCTTTATCTTTGTTATATATATTTAAATATCCCACGTATACAACAAAGTATGCTAATACTGGTGTTATTCCGTTTGTCATAGATTCTGCTGCTCTAAATATAAATTGTGAAAATTGTGGAGATATATTTAGTTGCATTAGCATAGGTACCATTACTGGTGATATTATTGTCCATTTTGCCATTGATGTTGGCATAAATATATTTGCTATTGCTATTATTATTATTGATATAATTACTAGTGCTAGTCCTGATAGTGGTAGCATTTTTAAAAAGTTTGTTAAGGCTACTACTATTATTGTTGGAATGTTTGTTTCTTTAAAGATTGATATGAATTGTGCTGCAAAGAAAATCATTAATAAAAGCATTCCAAGTGATGATAGTCCTTCACTAGTTTTTTCTATTAAGTCTTTATCATTTTTTATAGTTTTTGCTCCTATTCCATAGGCAATTCCTGTTATTATGAAGAATAATGCTAACATATAAGTGAATCCATCTTGGAAATATGAATTATCTCCGAATAATTGGTCTACATATGCTTTTTCATTTAAGTCTAGTAGCATTCCTGATAGAGGTAGTCCTGGTATTATCATATAAATAAATATTAGTATTACTATTAATGCTGATATTTTAGCATATTTACTACCTTTCTTTTCTCTTTCTTCTTCTTTTATTTTCTTTTGTTCTTCATATTGTAAATCTAAGTATTCAATTTCTTTTGTTTTTCCTAATTCATCGTGTTTTTTAGATACGTATCTACCTAGTTTTTTAACTATTATTTTTTCTGTTACTATTGTTCCTGTTAGAGCAAGCAATATGCATGAAGGGATCATTACATAAAGATTTGATGTCATTCTAACATAGAATGTTTCATCTATTAATCTTGCTGCTTTCATTGTGTATGGTATTAGATTAATATCTATTGAACCAACAAAGAAGCTTATACTGTATCCAAATGCTACTCCGGCGAATGCTGATGCTACTCCCGCTAGAGGGTTACGTCCATTAAATAAGAATAATAATGCTCCTAGCGGTATTAAAAGTGCATAGCCTACTTCGTTTACTATACTTGAAAATATTGCTAGTATCATTATCAAGAAAGTTATGAACTTAGGATTGAACTTACTTAATCTTCTTTTCATGAATGTTTGAATTAATCCTGTTGCATCTGCTACTTTTATTCCTATTAGTGTTATGATAAGAGTTGAAAGTGTTGTAAAGCTTATGAAGTTTGTAGCGGCATTGGAAATCATTGTTTTTACACCATCATAACTTAACATATTTGTAACTGTTATTATTGTTTGTTCTAGTTTGTTTGTTTGTGTATTAATTGTATTGTATGTAACTGAAATGTTTAAAAGTGATAGTATTGCACTTAATACTATGACTACTGCGATTAAAACTATAAATCCCGTAACTGGGTGTAACACTAGTTTTTTTTGTTTCTTTTTTCTTGCCATTTTAGTCCTCCACTATCTTTTTTAGTTTTTTATTAAATTCTATTCTTGGTATCATTACTTCTCTTTTGCAATTTAGGCATTTTATTTTTATATCAGCACCAAGTCTTGTTATTTCCCAAAGATTTGTTCCACATGGATGTTGTTTTTTCATTATTACTTTTGTTCCTATTGTATAATTTTTATTTTCCATTTCTTACCTCTAATATGTTATATGGAATAGATATTTTTGATTTATCGTATTCTTCTTTTATTATCATGTTAATTGTTCTTTTTGTTGAATATCTTTGGTCTTTTTTTGTATCATACATAACTCTATATTTTATACAAGAGTCTGAAAAGTCTTGTAGTCCTAAGATTTTAAAGTCTTTTACAGAGTTTTGTAGTTCTTTTTCTACTCTTGTTTTTACGTTTTCTAGCATTTCTAGAACTTTTTGATTAGGTGTTTCATATGGAAATGGTAAGTCTATCATAACTGTTGGTTTTTCTCTTGAACAGTTTTTTACTACGGATATATTCCTATTTGCTATAGTAACTATATCTGAATCAAATGTTTTTATTCTAGTTGATCTTAATCCTAAATCTGTTATGTATCCTTGACATTTATTAATTTCTACTTCGTCTCCAACATCATATTGGTTTTCTATGATGATAAAAATACCAGAGAGTACATCTTTCATAATGTCTTGTAGTGCTAACCCTATGATTACTGATGCTATTCCTAATCCTGCGACTATTGAACTAACATTTATTCCTATGATTGTTAATAGTTTAAGTATTAAGAATATTATTATGATGTATTTTGAAATGTTTACTATTAGCTTTTTAATTGTTTGTTGTTTTCTATTTATTTTTTCTTTGCTTGTTAATAGTAATTTTTTAATAATTAGATATATGGTTAATCCTATTATTATGAATAGTATTAGTTCATGAATATTGTTTTTTATTAAAAAATCAATAAATTTCATTTTTATCACCTACTTATATAGTTCATTATTTCTAGTATTCTATTTAAATCGTTATCATTTTCATATGATATTTCCATTTTTTTATTATTTAATTTTACTTTTGTTCCAAAATATTCTGATAATTGTTTTTCTAAATCTATATACTCGCTTGATTTTTCTTTGTGTTGTTTAGTAATTTTGTTTTTCCTTTCATATTCATCATTGTTTGAAGATAGTTGTTCTAGTTGTCTTACACTTAGATTGTCTGTGATTGTTTTTGCCGCTAATGTTTCTATTTTTTCTTTATCTTCTAATTTTGATAATACTCTGGCATGTCCCATTGTAATTTTGTTAGTAATAATTAAGTCTTTGATTGATTCTGGAAGATTTAGTATTCCTAAAATATTTGTTATGTGACTTCTTGACTTACCTACTTTTTTAGCAAGTTGTTCTTGATTTAGGTTTAGTGCTTGCATTAGATTTTTGTATGCTTCTGCTTCTTCAATAGGATTTAGGTTTTCTCTTTGAAGGTTTTCTAATACTGCAATTTCCATCATTTGTTCATCTGTAAAATCTCTAATTATTGCTGGAATTGTTTCTTTTCCTGCTAATTGAGAAGCACGATATCTTCTTTCTCCTGCTACTATTTCATAACCTTTTATGCTTTTCTTTACTATTATTGGTTGAATTACTCCATGTTCTTTTATTGACTCTGCTAGTTCTTGAAGTGCTTCTTCATCAAATATTTTTCTAGGTTGATATGGATTTACTCTTAAATCAGATAGTTTTAATTCTTTTACTTCATCTAATTCTACTGTTTCCATTATTTTTTCTTCTACTTTATCATAGTTAATGTCTTCGATGTTGAATAGTTCTTCTAGTCCTATTCCTAGGGCTCTTCTTGTTTTATTATTTGTTTCCATTTGCTTCAATCACCTCTTTGGCTAAATTTAGATAGGCTTCTGATCCTCTACTTTTTGGATCATATGCTATTATTGGTTTTCCATGTGATGGTGCTTCTGTTAATCTGATAAGTCTTGGAATTATTGTATTGTATACTTTATCTTTGAAGTATTTTCTTATTTCTTCAACTACTTCTAGTCCTAAGTTTGTTCTTACATCTAGCATTGTTAATAGTACTCCTTCAATTGCTAAATTAGGATTTAGATTGGCTTGAGTATACATTATTGCTTTTAATAATTGAGTAATCCCCTCTAATGCAAAAAATTCACATTGTACTGGAATTATTACTGAGTCTGATGCTGTTAGGGCATTTGTTGTTATTATACCAAGTGATGGAGGACAATCTATTATTATGTAATCATATTGATCTTTTATTTTACTAATGTGATATTTTAATTGTTCTGCCTTTGATATATTTGATTCTTTGTGTTCTAATTCGATGTCTATTCCTGCTAGATTTATGTTTGCTGGAAGTACGTATAGATTTTTGTATTTTGTTTTTACTATGGTTTCTTCAATTGTTGATGTGTCATTTAAAACGTTATAAATACTTTTTTCTATTTCTCCTTTGTTTATACCTATTCCTGTTGTTGCATTGCATTGTGGATCTAGATCTATTAATAGAACTTTTTTATTTAATAATGCTAATGACGCAGAAAGATTAATACTTGTAGTAGTTTTACCTACTCCACCTTTTTGATTTATTAAAGATATTACTTTTCCCATTTTGTTACCACCTATTTCTTTCTTTATACTATATATATTCTATCAAAAATTTCTGTGTTTTTAAAGTTATTTTTCATGTTTTTATTTTTATATTAAAAAAATGCCTATATATAGGCATTAAAATTTGTTTTTGTCTATTTTTATTATGATTTGGTAAACATTGTCTAAGTCAAATTCTTGAACATCAACATTGAAACCAAACTTTTCTGTGTTTTGTACTGCTTGTCTAACATTATTTATAGCAAATCTTAAGTCATATACTTGATTATAACTTGGTTGTTCTTCTTTTGACTCATTTGGTATGGTTACTATTTGTGGTTCTGGGTGATTAGCATTTACACCTACTGATGTTTGTTCTTGTAATGGTTTTATTTCTTGTGGTTGTGTTTCAGTTATAGTAGGAATATTTATTGATTGTTCAGTTTTTATAGGTTGTTCTACTGTTGTTTCAGGTGTAGATTCTTGTCTTAGCATATCGAAAATGTTAGGTTTTAGTGTTGTTGGTCCAGCTTTAATTTCAGCTTTAATTTCAGGTTGTGTTTCTTTTGACTCATTTGGTATGGTTACTATTTGTGGTTCTGGGTGATTAGCATTTTCACTTATTGGTGTTGGTTCTTGTGATTGTTGTGCATTTGCTAATATATCATTTTCCATTTTATTTATATTTTCTTCCAAAATACTTTTATTTTGATGTTCTATTGGTTGTTCTTCTTGTGGTTTTTTCCCAGTTAAAGCCATTATTTCATCATCTAATTGTCTTACTGTTAACCTATTCATTATTACTTGATTTAATAGTTTCTTTTGATCTTCTACATTTGGAACATTTAATAGACTTCTAGCATGTCGTTCTGATATTTGTTTATTTAGTAGTGCTGTTTGAACTTCTTCTGCTAGGTTTAGAAGTCTTAGTTTATTAGCTACTGTTGATTGTGATTTTCCTAAGTTTGCTGCTAATTCTTCTTGAGTTAGATTATCTAATTTTAGAATTGTTTGGTATGTTTTTGCTTCTTCGATTGGTGTTAAGTCAGATCTTTGAAGATTTTCAAGTAAAGCTATTTTAGCTGTTTCTTTATCATCTATGTCTCTTACTAATGCTGGTATTGTTGTTTTTCCTGCTAATTGAGAGGCACGATATCTTCTTTCTCCTGCTATTATTTCGTATTTGTCACCAATTTTTCTTACTATTATTGGTTGAATTACTCCGTGTTCTTTTATAGACAAAGCTAACTCATTTAATGCTTGTTCATCAAATATTTCTCTTGGTTGAAATCTATTTGGCATTATATCATTTATATTAAGTTCGAATACTTCTTTTTCCAAGTTCATATTATCCCTCTTTTCATTCTTTATAGTTCCCCTAATGTAAATTATACAATAAAAAAAGAGACTTTACAATGGTCTATGCTTAATTTTTGCAAAATCTCTTGGGTAAGTTTGTGATACTTTGTTTAATTTTCTTATTTTTAGTATCGTTCTTGTACTTTGTTCTACTGGTAATTCGAATTGATACATTTTCTCTAGTCTAAAGTTTAGTGTCTTTAGAGCATTTTCAGATTTTAATAATTCTTCTTCTACTTTTGCTTTTAAAATTATAAAGTATCCTTTTACTTTTACTAATTGTGATGCCATTTCTAGTATTACGGGAATGCTTGCTACTGCTCGTGATGTTACTATATCAAATTCTTCTTTATGTTTTCTTGAATATTCTTCTATTCTTGCTGTTTCTACTTTTATGTTTTCTAGATTTAATTCTTTTATTAAGTAATTTAAGAATTTTGTTCTTTTTTCAAGTGAATCTACTAATGTTACATCTAGTTCTGGGTATGCTATTTTTAAGACTACTCCAGGAAAACCTGCTCCACTTCCGATATCACATAGTTTTATATTTTTGTCTTCGATTAGAGGTGCTGCCGCTAATGAATCGTAAAAGTGTTTTAAGTATACTTCTTTTTTAGCAGTTATTCCTGTTAGATTTATTTTTTTGTTTTCTTCTACTAAGATTTTGTAGTATTTATTTAATTGTTCTAGTTGGGCTTCGTTTAGTATTATATTTATTTTTTTTAATTCTTTTATAAATTCTTCTTTAGTCATTATTTTTATTTCCCCTTTTTAAATAAATCATTAGTATTGATATATCAGATGGATTTACTCCGCTTATTCGCATTGCTTGTCCAATTGATGTTGGTTTTACTTTTTGCAATTTTTCTCTTGCTTCTAGTGCTAGATTACTAATTTTAGTGAAGTCTGTGTCTTCTGGTATGATGATTTCATCGTATTCAGACATCTTTTTTGCTTCTCTTTCTTGTTTTTTGATGTAGCCTTCATATTTTACGATTATTTGAGTTTTATTTATAATTTCTTCTTCATAGTTGTTTTTTATATATTTTGTTAAATCTGAAAGGTTTATTTCTGGTCTTTTTAATAGTTCAAATAATGATATTCTATCTTTTAATTCAATGTTTAATTCGTTGTTTGTAGGTTTTATATAATTTGTTTTTAATTCTTCGATTAGTTCATTTATTTTTTGTTCTTTTTGTTTGTATTTTTGATATTGTTCTTCTTTTAGTAGTCCTATTTCATGTCCTTTTTCTGATAGTCTTTGATCTGCATTGTCATCTCTTAAAAGTAGTCTATATTCTGCTCGTGATGTTAATAGACGATATGGTTCTTTTGTTCCTTTTGTTACTAAGTCGTCTATCAGAACTCCGATGTAGGCTTCATTTCTTTTTAGAATTAATGGTTTTTTGTCCTCTAGTTTTAGGGATGCATTTATTCCAGCGATTAGACCTTGGCATGCTGCTTCTTCATATCCTGATGTACCATTTATTTGTCCTGCAGTGAATAAATTTTTTATTAGTTTTGTTTCTAATGATTGTTTTAATTGAGTTGGGTCTATTGCATCATATTCTATTGCATAAGCGTATTTTAGGATCTTTGCATTTTCTAATCCTGGTAATGAGTGAACCATTTGTTCTTGAACGTCTTCTGGCATACTTGTTGAGAAACCTTGAATGTATATATCATCATAATATAGGCTTTCTGGTTCTAAAAATAGTTGATGTCTTTCTTTATCATTAAATCTTACTATTTTGTCTTCGATTGATGGACAGTATCTTGGTCCTACTCCTTCGACGTATCCGCCATACATACTAGATTTTTGTAAGTTTTCATTTATTATCCTATGAGTGTCTGGTGTTGTATAGATTAAATAGCATTTTTCTTGGTTTTCTATATCATATTTTACTTCATTCATATAGGAAAATGTTAATGGGTAGTTGTCACCGGGTTGTTCTAATCCTTTGGTGAAGTCTATTGTGTCTTTTTTGATTCTTGGTGGTGTTCCTGTTTTTAGTCGTTGAATTGTAAATCCTAATTCTCTTAATTTATCGCTTAGATGAAGTGATGGCTCTTCTCCGTGTGGTCCTCCAGAATGTTTTTTATCTCCACGCAGAATCATTCCTTTTAAATATGTTCCTGTTGTTAATATTACTGCGTCTGCATATATTCTTTCATTATTTTTTGTAAGGACTCCTTTTATAGTATTATTTTCTACGATTAGGTCTTCTACTATGTCTTCTTTTATTTCTAGATTTTTTTCATTTTGTAATGTTTTTAACATTTCTTGTGGATAAATTGTTTTGTCTATTTGAGCTCTTAGTGCTTGAACTGCTGGTCCTTTTTTTGTATTTAATTTTTTTATTTGAAGAATAGATTTGTCTGTGTTTTTACCCATTTCGCCACCAAGGGCGTCTATTTCTCTTACTACTACTCCTTTGGCTGGTCCTCCGATTGAAGGATTGCATGGGGCGTCTGCTATGTTTTTAATGTTTCCTGTTATTAAAAGTGTTTTATGACCTTTTCTGGATGCTGCTAATGCTGCTTCACATCCGGCGTGTCCTCCTCCTACTACGATTATTTCATACTTCATATTATCCCTACTTTCCTACACAGAATTTGCTAAATAAATTATCTAGTAATTCTTCTTGATATGTTTCTCCTATTACTTCTCCTAGAACATCCCAAATATATTTTAAATCTATTTCTATAATATCTATTGGTAAATTATTTTCTATATTTTGTCTTATGTTTTCTATAGAGTTTTTGGCTTCTTCAACTTTTCTTAGTTGATTTATGTTTGACACATAGTTGTAATCTTTTGTTTCTATTTTGTCTAGGTTAAACATTTCTTTTATTTTTTCTTTTAGTTCTTTTATACCATCATCATTTAATGTATTTGTTGTAACTATTTCTTCTTGTTTTAACTCATTTATATCTATTTTCTTTTCTAAATCATTTTTATTTATAATTATTATTCTTTTTTTATTCTTAGATAGTTCTAATAACTCTTTATCTTCTTTTTGAAGTTGTTCATTGTTATTTAGTACCAGTAAAACTAAATCTGCTTTCTCTACTGCTTGTTTTGATCTTTCTACTCCGATTTGTTCTACTATGTCTTTTGTTTGTCTTATTCCAGCAGTGTCTATTAGATTAAGCCCTATTCCATCTAATATTATTGATTCTTCTACTATGTCTCTTGTTGTTCCTGCTATGTCTGTTACTATTGCTTTGTCATATCCAGAAAACATATTTAAAATACTACTTTTTCCTACATTTGGTCTTCCTATTATTGCAACATTTATTCCATCTTTGATTATTTTACTATTTTTAGAGTTTTCTATTATTTTGTCTAGTTCGTCTTTAATATTATCTAATTTATCTTTTATTTTTCCTACTGTCATTTCTTCAATATCTTGATATTCTGGATAGTCTATGTTAACTTCAATGTTTGCTAGTATATCAGATAGTTTTTCTCTTAGTGTTCTTATCTTTTTTGTTGTATTTCCTTTTAAATTATTTATTGCTATTTGTCTTGCTGTATCACTTTTTACATTTATTAAGTCCATTACTGCTTCTGCTTGAGTTAAGTCTATTCTTCCATTTAAGAATGCTCTTTTTGTGAATTCTCCTGGTTCTGCTAAACGAATATTTTGTTTTAATAGTAATTCTAATACTTTTTTAGTTGTCGCTATTCCACCATGACAATTTATTTCTACGATGTCTTCTCTTGTGAATGTTTTGGGTGCTTTCATTATTGTTACTAGTACTTCATCTATTGTTTGGTTATTGTCTTCAATATATGTATAAGTTATTGTGTGACTTTCTTTTTCTAGAATATTTGCTTTAGTAATTTTATTTACTTCTTTTATTGCCTCTAATCCTGAGACTCTTATTATTGAAATTGCTCCGACTCCTAGTGTTGTTGATATTGCTGCGATTGTGTCATTCATTTGTACCACCTCTTTTTTACGCATTGTATTATATCATATTTTTTTTAATATATCACATTTTTCGTGCTTTTTTGCGCAATTTATTTGTTTTTATACTTTTTTTACATTTTTTTAGTTTGGGTATTTATTTTTTTATTTGATTTTTATGCATAAGGTGGTATAATTGGTAAGTGAAAGTGTTTTCGGGTGATTTGATGAAGTATTTTAGATTTATTATTATATTGATTGTTTGTGTCATTTTTGGTACTTTGATCTATTTTTTTAATTTTTATCATAACTTGGATAAAGATTTAAAAAAGATTGATTTTAATAGATATGACAAATTGATGATTGTTGCGCATCCTGATGATGAAACTTTATGGGGTGGAGGACATCTTATTGATGGAGATTATGTTGTTGTTTGTGTTACTTGTGGTAAGAATAAAGTTCGTTTGAATGAAATAAAGCGTGTTTTAAATAGAACTGATGATGAATTAATTGCGCTTTGGTATCCAGATAAAACTAAAGGGAAGCGAAATAATTGGAAGCTTTGTTATAATGATATAAAAAATGATTTAGATAAGATTATTAATGCTTATGATTGGAAGGTTATTGTTACTCATAATCCTAAAGGGGAGTATGGCCATATTCATCATAAGAAGCTTAACAAAATGGTTACTGATATATATGATAATGAAGATATAGAAGGGGAGTTATTTTATTTTGGAAAGTATTATACTAAAAGTAAAGTTACTGATTTGAGGACTAATCAAACTAAATATAATCCTAATTCAATTAATGAAAAGAAAAAACTTATTAAAATGTATCATTCACAAGGTTTTATTAAAAAGATGTTTAATCATATGACTGAGTATGAGGATTGGCAAAAGTATGAAAAAAAAGGAGACTAGTTTTTTAGTCTTCTTTTGGTTTTATTACAACGTATCTATTTGGTTCTTCACCTTCGCTTTGTGTTATTACATCTTTTGAGTTTGTTAATACGTTGTGAATTATTCTTCTTTCATATGAATTCATTGGCTCTAAACTAACTGGTTGTTTAGATTTTGCAACGTCTTTTGCTGTGTATTTTGCTAGTTTTTCTAGTCTTGATTTTCTTTGATTTTTGTAATCATTTACGTCTACAGTAAATTTATAGAATGTGTTGTATTTTGTTGAAACCATTTGACTTGCTAGTGTTTGCAAAGCATCAATAGTTTTTCCATTTTTACCAATTAAAACTGAAGATGTTGACGAGATTATGTTATATATTAATTGTGTGTCTCTGTTTTTTGTTTCAATATTGCAATCAAATCCCATATCTTTTACTATTTTGTATAAAAAGTCTTTTATTTCTTTATTTAATTCTGATTTTGTTATAGCAAGTATTTCTACTTTTTTATTAAATAATGTTTTTTTTGTTTCTTTTTCTATTATTATTACTTCATCTTGTTTAGCATTTAAATCTATTAAAGCATTAGATATTGCTTCTTCTTTTGTTTTTCCTGTATATATTTTATTTTCCATTTTTAAGACTCCTGTTAACTAATTTATTTTGGACTATTGTAAATATTGATGATGTAATCCAATAAAATGCTATTGCAGTTGGTAGAGTAAATGCCATGAATCCTATGAATATAGTCATAAAGTTCATCATCATGTTCATTTGACTTGCCATTGCGTTGTCTTTATCTTGCATTTGTTTATTATTTTTATATGAGAAATATGTTGTTACAACAATTAGTGCTGGTATTATTATGTAATACCAATTTCCATTTGTTATAGCAGTCCATGGTGTTATTCCCATGTTTATTCCTATGAATGTTTCTTCATATATTGCAGGAACTCTTTGGATTGCTTCCCAGAATGCTAATAGAATAGGTAATTGTAAGAAAGCAAATATGCATCCTGACATTGGATTTATGTTGTATTTTTTATATATTGCTAACATTTCTTGACCTTTTTTATTCATTGATTCAGGATCTGTTTTATTTTCATATTTCTTTTCTAACTTAGTTAATTCTGGTTGAGCTTTTTTCATCATTTCAGATTGTATAGCAGTTTTTTTAGTTACTGGGTATAATATTCCTCTTAATATAAGAGTTATTATTACTAATGATATTGCTATGCTACCTACTATTTTACTTAGATTGATTATTATAAATGCTAATGGTCTTACAAATAGAGTGTTCCATAGTCCTTCATATTCTCCAGATATTTTTAAGTTGTCACAATCTGGTAGTTTTGATATATCTTTTTTGTTGTCTTCATATAGTTTTATTAATTCTTTATCTGTTGGTTTACATACTATATTTTCTGTTACGTTTTGGCCAGTTTTTTCATATTTTACTGGTTTATTATCACTGTCTGTTAATGTTTTTGTACAACCAGATAGTGTTATTAGTAATAAAAAGACAGTTAATATTTTAGTTATTTTATTTTTCATATTGTTCTCCTTTTTTAAAAATAGAAATTAGTTGTTTTTCCATTTCTTGATAAGTAATGTCAACAGCATCTTTCTTTATGATAATTATATATTTTTTATTATCTTGGTAAATATTTTTATTATTATCTATTATTGATTTAGTTCTACGTTTTAATTTGTTTCTTGTTACAGCGTTTCCTATGTGTTTTACAAATGTTATACCAAATTTTGTGATATTAGAATCATTGTTTTCTATATTTAATATAAAGTATTTATTTGAAACACCATTTCTTTTTTTTATTATTGAACTAAATTCATCTGATTTTTTGATAATATTAATTTTTTTCATATTTACCCCCTTATAAGGAAAAAACCACTTTTTCTAGTGGATATTATTTTGATAATTTTTTTCTGCCTTTTCTTCTTCTGCTGTTAATTATTCCTGATTTCATACGTGAGAAAAAACCGTGTTTCTTTTTCATTCTACGCTTATTAGGTTGATATGTTCCTTTTTTCACTTCTTGCACCTCCAAACTTATTCGCTATTATTATAAGAAAAAAATAGGGTAGTTGTCAATGTTTTTTTTGAAATTAACAGTTTCAACGTTAATTAACAGTTAATAATTGTTACATTGTTAATTTGTTAATAAAAAAATTGTTGAAATTTGTTGAAAATTAATTTATTATATATAAACAAAGGAAATCGTATGTTAATAAGTCTGTTAATAACTTGTTAATAACTTTTTTACTATTTTATTTTTTAACAATTTGTATTACAATGTAATTAGTTGCAAATACTTTATGATGGGGAGAGTGGTTTCAATGGACAATAATTCTTTATGGAAAAAAGTTTTAGATGAGATTAGTGTTAATTTAGATTCAATGTCTTTTGAAACCTGGTTTAATGGAATTGATTTTTTTGATATAAAGGATAATAGTATACGTTTAGTTGTTCCTATTATGTTTTATAAGAATCATATTGATGAACATTATAAACAATTAATATTAGATAGTTTTAATAAGTTATTAACAAATCCTGTTGATAACATAGTTTATATTTTACAGAAAGATTTAAATAGTATTTTAGAAGTTGAAAAAAAGGAAAATGAACCAGTTAAAGTTAATGACTTTAGTTCTTATAGTAATTTTAATTCTAATTTAAAAAGTAATTATACGTTTGAAAGCTTTGTAGTTGGAGAATCTAATAAGTTTGCACAGGCTGCTGCTTTAGCGGTTGCAGAAAATCCTGGTACTATGTACAATCCACTTTTTATTTATGGAAATAGTGGTCTTGGTAAAACCCATTTAATGCACGCCATTGGTAATTATATTGTTAACAAGCATAAACTTAGAGTTTTGTATGTAACGTGTGATAACTTTATGAATGATTTTGTGGGATTATCTAGAAATAATCAACAGAATATGAATAATTTAGATTATATTGAGTTCTTTAAAAATAAGTATAGAAATATAGATGTTTTAATTATTGATGATATTCAATTTTTAGGTGGAGCAGAAAAGTCTCAACAAGAGTTCTTTCATACTTTTAATAACTTGTATAATGATAGTAAGCAGATTATTGTTTCTTCGGATAGGTCTCCTGAAGATTTGAAGTTTCTAGAAGATCGTTTAAAAACTAGATTTTGTTGGGGATTACAAGTTGATATAGATCCTCCGGATACTTCTCTTAAAGTAGCAATTATAAAGAAGAAGATTCGTGGAGAGAATATACTACTTAACGATGATGTTGTTAATTATATTGCTTCAAATGTTGGTAATGATGTCAGACAGCTTGAGGGATCAATAAATAGATTGGTTGCTTACTCCGCTATTATGAATGAAAGTAATATTACAGTTGATTTTGCTATGGAAGCTTTAAAAGATTTTACAAAGAAACAAGTTACTGATAGTAATAATATTAGGAGAATTCAAAAAGAAGTAGCTAATTTTTATAAGATTTCTTATGAAGATATGAAATCTAAAAAAAGAACTCCTAGTCTTGCTATTCCAAGGCAAGTTGCTATGTATTTATGTAGAAAACTAACGGATGAGTCATATGAAAGAATTGGTATTGAGTTTTCTGGTAAGAATCATGCTACTGTAATACATGCATGTAATAAGATAGCGGGTGAGATGAAAACTAATAGTAGTTTAAAGAGTGCTATTGATGATATTGAGAAGCAATTAACATAATGATGTTAGTAGATGTTAATAAATTGACGACTTATTAACATAATGAAATTAGTTTAAACTGTTTATAGATAAGGGAAATGATGACTTATTAACAATATTAACAGTAATAATATAAATAATAAATATAATTAAAAAGAAAGAAGGAATGAAATATGAAATTTAGAATTAAAAAAAATGTTTTACTTGAAGCACTTAATAATGTTTCAAAAGCTTTATCAAATAAGAATATTATACCAATCCTTTCAGGAATAAAATTTGAACTTTTTGATGATAAATTAGTTCTTACTGCTTCTGATAATGATATAACTATTCAATCAATTATTGAGAAAAGTGATGATATTGAAATTGTTAACACTGGTAGTATCGTTATAAAAGGTAAATATATATTAGATATAATAAGAAAATTAGAAGATAAGTTTATTAATGTTGAACTTTTTGATGATTATAAGGTAATGATTTATACTGAAAATAGTGAATTTAGTTTAAATGGTATTGATATTAAGGAATATCCTCAAATAGATTTAACGCTTTCTTCTGATGTTATTAGTTTACCTGTTAATGAAGTCAAAAATATGATTGCTCAAACTAATTATGCTACTAGTATGGATGAGGCTAGAGTAGTGTTAACTGGTGTTAATATAAAAATTAGTGATAAATTATTAGAATGTAGTGCAACTGATTCTTATAGATTAGCGCTTAAGAAAATTAATTTAAATGATAGTTTTCAAAAATTAGTAGATATTATTATACCTAGTAAAAATTTAGGTGAATTATTTAAGATTTTACCTAGTGATTTTGCTGGTAATGTTAATATGTATATATATAATAGTAAGATTATATTTGGTTTTGAAAATATTATATTTCAATCTAGACTAATTAGTGGTAATTATCCTAATACAAAGAATTTAATTCCAAATGATAGTTTATTTGATTTAAAAGTTAACAGAAGTGAGTTTTTTAATATGGTTGATCGTGCTAGTATACTAAATAATGATAAAGATAATAATATTATTACTTTAGAAATTAACGATAATTTGTTAAAAATTACTTCAATGTCTTTAGAAATAGGAAAAGTTGAAGAAAAAATGAATATTAATTGCTCTGAAAATATAAGAATTTCGTTTAGTAGCAAATATATGATGGAAGCTTTATCTAAGATTAAGGGTGATGAAGTTATACTTACTTTTGTTGGTGAAGTAAAACCAATTTTATTAAAAGAAGCAAATGATGATAGTTTAATTTCTTTAATTTTACCTATTAGAACTTATTAAATTTTAAAAATTGACCAAATTTTGGTCTTTTTTTAAATTTTTTAGTATGTTTCGACATTTTTTGATAAATTTCGACATCTCCATATGATAGGGTATTGTTCAATATATTTTTATATATTAATTTTTGTGTGTGGGGGTGATGTTATGGATTATGATATTAATAGAGATACAGTAATGATTATTCCAATAAATGATAAGAAATCTAGAGTTATTGAAACTAATGGTGATTACATAGTTGATGATAATGCTTATTCTATTATGGAACGTAGTTGTTTGTATTTTGGAAGTTCATATGAAGGAAGACTTATGAGTTCAAAGAGCATTCTTGGTAGTGTTTATAAAGCTCCAATAGTAGTTGAAGAAAGTCGAAGTATTATATTTTTTCCTGTAAAATCTTCAGTTGTAAAACAAAATGTTTGGATTTCTTTGAATAATTTAGTTAGTTATAATAAGCATGAGAAAAAGACTATTATAACTTTTAAAAGAGACAAGCAAGTTTTATTGGATATTCCTTATTTTTCTATTGATAATCAGGTTCTCAGATCTACTTTGTTAGAATCTGTTATTCGTAGAAGAAAAAATGAAGAAAAAAACGATTAAAAGTATTAAAATCGTTTTTTTTTAGGGTGTTTTATGGTATAATATATGTGCAAGTATGAGTATACTGGTTTGGGAGTTGGTGCAAATTTGATATATTTTTATTTTATTTTGAAATATGTATGTTAAAAACTTAAAAATTATTAATTTTAGAAAAATTGAAAATATTGATATAGAACTTAATAAAAATATTAATGTTTTTATTGGAAATAATGCTCAAGGAAAAACTAGTATACTTAATGCAATTTATATGTTAGCTCTTACTAAGTTTGATAAAAATGTAACAGATGAAGAAATTATAAAAAGAGGTTTTTTATTTGGAAAAGTTAGAGGTACTGTTAAAGTAGGAAAGATTAGTAAAAAATTGGAAGTTATCTTGGAAAAAAATGTTAAAATATTGCGAATTGACGGTAATGTTTGTAATAGAGTTACTGATTATTTATCTAATTTGAATGTTATTATGTTTTCTCCAGATGATTTAGATATTGTTAAAAAGTCTCCTTCTATAAGAAGAAATCTTATGAATGTGGAATTGTGTCAATTGTATCCTTCATATGTTAAGGTTTTGAATGAATATAATAAGATACTAAAGATTAGAAATGAGTATATAAGAAAGAGTTTTAACAATATTAATGTTGATTACTTTGATGTTATTACTAACAATTTAATTGACCGTGCAATTACTATAATGAATTATAGAAAGATATTTATTTCAAAGTTAAATGAAAATGTTTCTAGTGTTTATTATAAAATTATGAAACAAGATGGTCTTAGAATTAATTATTTATGTAATTTACCATGTTGTGACAGGGATGAATTGATTAATTTTTATAGGGAAAATTTTGTTAATGAAATTAGTCAAAAAATTACTTTATATGGTCCACATCGAGATGATTTTGATTTCTATCTTAATGATGAAAATTTAAAATTGTATGGTTCTCAGGGACAACAGAGAGTGGCAATTTTATCGTTAAAACTTAGTGAGATTAGTATATTTAAAGAAATAAAAGGTTATTATCCTATTGTGTTATTGGATGATATATTTAGTGAATTGGATATAGAAAAAAGAAGTAATTTATTAAAGTTTATCAAGTCTAATATACAGTTTATAATAACTACTACTGATGTTAAAAATATTAGTTCAAAGATATTGGACAAAGCTAGTATTTTTAATTTGAAAGATGGAAAAATTGTAAAATAGGAAGTGAAATTATGGATGAAAATCAAAAAAAATATGATTCTTCTGCTATTCAAGTTCTTGAGGGGTTAGAGGCAGTAAGAAAAAGACCTGGTATGTATATAGGTACTACTGATGTTAAAGGATTACATCATTTAGTTTGGGAAATTGTTGATAACTCTATAGATGAGGCTTTAGCTGGATATTGTAAGAATATTGATATTATTATTAATAAAGATAATTCAATTACTGTAAAGGATGATGGACGTGGTATTCCTACTGATATCCATCCAAAAACTGGTATTAGTACTGTTGAAACTGTTTATACTGTTCTTCATGCTGGTGGTAAGTTTGGTGGAGGCGGTTATAAAGTTTCTGGAGGACTACATGGAGTAGGTGCGTCTGTTGTAAATGCTTTATCTAAATGGGTAGAAGTTAAAGTTTATAAGAATGGTGAAGTTAATTATATAAGATTTGAAAATGGTGGACATACTGTTGAACCACTTCATGTAATTGATAAATGTAGTGAAAATAGAACTGGTACTACTGTTACTTTTAAGCCTGATGCCGATATATTTGACAGTGATGTTTTTGATTATGATACTTTAAAAGTTAGAGTTCGTGAATTGGCATTTTTGAATAAAGGTCTTTGTATTACATTAAGAGATGATAGGGATTATGAAGATACTACTGGTGAAAAGTTTGTTTATGAAGGTGGTATTAGTGAGTATGTAAGGTTTATAAATCAAGGTAAAACTCCGATTCATGATGATATTATCCATTTAGAGGGTGAAGAACAAGGAGTGTTTTTTGAAGTTGCTATGCAGTATAATACTAGTTATAATGATAATATTTATTCATTTGTTAATAATATAAATACTCATGATGGAGGAACACATGAAGAAGGTGTTAGACGTGCTTTAACTAGAGTTATTAATAGTTATGCTAAAAAGAACAACATTTTAAAGGATAAAGATGATTCTTTGACTGGTGATGATGTTAAAGAAGGGCTTACAATGATAATTTCTTGTAAGCATCCAAATCCTCAATTTGAGGGTCAAACTAAAGGTAGACTTGGTAATAGCGAAGTTAGAAAACTTGCTGATAGTGTTTTTTCATCTGGGTTTGAAAGATTTTTATTAGAAAATCCAGAAGATGCGAAAATAATTATTAATAAGGCTATTCTTGCTAGTAGAGCTCGTAATGCTGCTAGAAAAGCAAGAGAGATTACTAGAAAATCTGATTTATCTACTACTAACTTTTTTGGAAAGTTGTCTGATTGTAAGAGTAAAGATCCAAAGGTTTCTGAAATATTTATAGTCGAAGGGGATAGTGCGGGTGGTTCTGCTAAAAAAGGTAGAGATTCGATGACACAAGCAATTCTTCCTTTAAGAGGAAAGATACTTAATGTTGAAAAAGCAAGGCTTGACAGGGCACTTTCTAATGAAGAAATAAGGACTATTATTACTGCTTTTGGTACTGGTATTGGAAATGAATTTGATTTATCTAAGCTAAGATATGATAAAATTATTATAATGACCGATGCGGATGTTGATGGTTCTCATATTAGGGTTTTATTGTTGACTTTGTTTTATAGATTTTTTAAGCCTATAATTGAGGGTGGACATGTATATGCTGCACAACCTCCTTTGTTTAGAATTACTCATGGAAAAACGCGTAAATATGTTTTGAATGAAGAAGAAAAAGAAGCATATTTATCAACTTTACCTGATAATGTTCGTGCTCGTGCTGAAATTGCTCGTATGAAAGGGCTTGGTGAAATGGATGCTGATGAGTTAAATGAAACTACAATGGATATAGAAAAAAGAGTTTTGAGAAAGATTACTGTTGATGATTGTATGGCTGCTGATCAAATTTTCTCTAAGTTGATGGGTGATGAAGTAGAACCTAGAAGAGCTTTTATTGAGGAAAATGCTAAGTATGTACAAAATCTTGATATTTAGGAGGTTTTTATGGATAATAAAGATAATATAGAAAAAGTAGAAGATTCTGCTTTGAATAATTCTGAGACTTTTGATGAAGAACTTGAAAAAGTAGAAGTTGATGTTGATAAGTTTAATGGATATTTTCATGAAAGGGATAGTTTAGCTGAAAATAATATTGTTGATGAGGTTAAAACTTCTTTCTTGGAATATTCAATGAGTGTAATTACGTCTCGTGCGTTACCGGATTTAAGAGATGGTCTTAAACCTGTTCATAGACGTATTTTATGGAGTATGTTTAATTCTGGTTATACTCCAGATAAGCCACATAGAAAGAGTGCAAAAACAGTTGGTGAAGTAATGGGTAATTATCATCCACATGGTGATAGTTCTATTTATGAGGCTATGGTAAGAATGGCTCAGGATTTCAATCAACGTTATTTATTGATTGATGGTCATGGTAATTTTGGTAATATTGAAGGTGACGGCGCTGCTGCAATGCGTTATACTGAATCTCGTTTATCTAAGTTATCGCTTGAGCTTCTTAGTGATATTAGAAAAAATACTGTTGATATGACTAAAAATTTTGATGAAACTCTAGATGAGCCTGTTGTTTTACCTAGTAGATTTCCTAATATTTTAGTTAATGGGACTATGGGTATTGCTGTTGGTATGGCTACTAATATACCACCACATAATTTAGGTGAGGTTATTGATGGTTGTGTTGCTTATATTGATAATCCTGATATTGATACTTTAGGTTTAATGCAACATATAAAGGGTCCCGATTTTCCTACTGGAGGAATTATTCTTGGTAATTCAGGTATTATGAGGGCTTATCAAACTGGTAAAGGTACAATTACTATTAGAAGTAAGGCAGAAATAGTTGAAAATGGTAATCATTCTAGTATAGTTGTTACTGAAGTTCCATATGGTGTTAATACCATGGATTTAAAAAATAGAGTTGCTGAGCTTGTCAGGGATAAGGTTATTGAAGGTATTTCTGATTATCATACTGATTTAAAGAATGGTGTTAAGATTACTATTACCTTAAAGAGAGATGCAAATCCTCAAGTTGTACTTAACAATTTATACAAACATACTAATTTTCAAATTAGCTATGGTATAACTTTGTTGATGATTGATGGAAAGACTCCTAGAACATTAGGATTAAAGGATATTATATCTAAATATATAGATCATCAAATGGAAGTTATTATAAGAAGAACTAAGTTTGATTTAGAAAAAGATGAAAAACGTGTTCATATTTTAGAAGGTTATAAAATTGCACAAGATAATATTGATGAAGTTATTAAGATTATTAAAGCTGCTAAGAGTGATGTTGAAGCAAAAGAAAAATTAATGGATCGATTTGGTCTTACTGATGTGCAAACTGATGCTATTTTAGAATTGAAATTACGTCGTTTAACTGGATTAGAACGTGAAAAGATTGAAGCTGAATTGCAAGCATTATTACTTGAAATTGAGGAATTAAAATCTATTTTAGCTAGTAATGAAAAGGTTCTTGCAATTATCAAGAAGGAAATGTTAGAAATTAAGGCTAGATTTGCAGATGAAAGAAGAACTTCAATTGATATGACTGCTATTGATTATATTGAGGATGAATCGTTAATACCTGTTGAAAACATTATGATTTCTCTTACAGAAAAAGGTTATATTAAGAGATTGTTAACAAGTACATACAGATCACAAAATCGTGGTGGTGTTGGTATTAAAGGTATGTCTACTAATGAAGAAGATTTTGTTAGTAAGTTAGTTACATGTTCTACACATGATCATATATTATTTTTTACTAATTTTGGTAAAGTATATAGGATAAAAGGTTATGAAATACCTGAATCTAGTAGACAATCTAAGGGATTACCTATTGTTAATTTATTACCTTTGGAAAAAGGTGAAATTGTTAACTCAATTATTCCAATTAATCCTAATGATGTTGATGATAGTAAGAGTTTGATATTCTTTACTATGGGTGGTCTTGTTAAGAGAACTCCAATAAGTGAGTTTGAATCTATTAGAAAGAATGGTAAAATTGCTATTACTCTTAAGGAAGATGATGAGTTGATTAGTGTTAAAATGACGTCTGGTAATGATGAAGTTATTATGGCTTCTAATAGTGGAAGAATGGTTCGTTTTGTGGAAACTGAGGTTCGTATGATGGGTCGTAGTGCTTCTGGTGTTAAGGGTATTGATTTAACTGATTCTAAGGTAATTGGAGCAGAAATTGTAAATCCTAATGAATATATTTTAGTGGTAACAGAAAATGGTTATGGTAAGAAAACCGATGTTGGTGAATATAGACTTACTCATCGTGGTAGTAAGGGCGTAAAAGCGCTTAATATTACTGATAAAAATGGTTTAATTATTGCATTTAAATCTGTTATTGGGGACGAAGATTTAATTATTACAACAAATAATGGTATTGTTATTAGACTTGATGTTTCTAAGATTTCTACTTTGAAGAGAAATACGCAAGGTGTTAGATTGATGAGTCTTAAAGATGGTCAGGTTGTTACTTCTGTTACTGTAACTGAAAAGGTTGACGAAGATTTAGAAAATACCGAATCTAAAGAAAATGATGCTTAGGCATTATTTTTTTTATTATTTACAAAACAAATGTTTGTTATTCGCAATTTTATAGTTTTTTGTAAATTGTTAATAAGTGTTATTTTTCAATGTTTCACGTGAAACTTTATGTCAATATGTTATTAAATTTTAAATAGAATTATTTTAAGTTTGATTTATTTTGTTTATATTAACTTAATTAATTATATTTTTATTTTGCTTTTTACATAAGTTATATATTAGTTTATAGTATTTGTTTTTTAATATGTATAGTTACAATCTTAAAACTTTTAATTTAAAATTGTTAATAAATATTTTTTTCAATGTTTCACGTGAAACATTGATTGACTATTTTGATTTTTTGTTATAATATATATTTGTGCAACGCATATGATTGAATTAGGTCAGGATCGGAAGATAGCAGCCTTAAAGTCCTCTGTGTGTGTGCACTTTTTTTTGGAGGTTTTTATGTCATTAAAGAATGATAAGTATTACTTTAATTTAGCATTGAAGGAAGCGAAAAGGGCAACAAAATCAAATAATGTTCCGATTGGTTGTGTTATTGTTTTTAATAACAGAGTGATTGCTAAAGCATATAATAAAAAGAATAGTAAGAACGTTTCAATTTATCATGCTGAGATATTGGCAATGATAAAAGCATGTAGATTTTTAAATACATTTATTTTAGAAGATTGTACTATGTATGTAACTTTAGAACCTTGTAAAATGTGTATGAATGCCATAGCTGAATCACGTATTAGAAATGTTAAGTATTTGATTTTTTCTAGATATGGAAATAATTTAAAAAGCAATTATGATCGTATTAAATGTAACCAATATTCTAATAATGAATATATAGATGAATATAGTGATATGTTATCACAATTTTTTAAGAATGTAAGAAGTTAACAATGTTTCACGTGAAACATTAAATAATATTACTATTTATGTTAACTAATATTAATATTCTATGACTTTTACTGTTCATATCTTTTGATTTGAATTATTAAACTATTTATTTTAAATATAAAATAGTCTTTAAATTATTTCCCGGGAAATAATTTTGAATAATATGATATTTTTATATTGTTAATAACTGTTTTTTTCAATGTTTCACGTGAAACATAATTTAGTTATTAACATTTTTTGGTTAATAACTTATATATTTTATAAGTTTTGATTGCTATGGTTGATTAATTTAATCAATTGATTACAAGAATAGATTATTAAATTATTTGTTTTAAATCCAATGTTTCACGTGAAACATTGGATTTAACTTATTAATGAATATTATATATTATATGTATTTAATTTTATTTTTTCTTATATGTTTAAAAAAAATATATTATGAATACAAAAATCATCAATAAATTATTTCCCGGGAAATAATTTTGAATAATATGATATTTTTATATTGTTAATAACTGTTTTTTTCAATGTTTCACGTGAAACATTGATAACAAAGCTGAAATAATTTTGATATGTCATAGACTTTATTGCACTAATTTGATACAATATTTGTAGTACTTTTTTGGGGGTGATATTATTACTTATTTAGCTTTATATAGAAAATATAGACCAACTTCTTTTGAAGAGGTTGCAGGTCAAAGTTCTATTGTGAAAATACTTAAAAATTCTATTGCTAATGGTTGTGTTTCTCATGCTTATTTATTTGCGGGACCTCGAGGAACTGGCAAGACAAGTTTAGCAAAAATTATCGCTAAAACTATTAATTGTTTTAATTTAAATGGATCTAAATTTTGTAATGAATGTGATAGTTGTGTCTCTTTTAATAATAAAAATAATCCTGATATTATTGAAATAGATGCTGCTTCAAATAATGGTGTTGAAGAAATCAGAAAGATTAGAGATAGTGTTAATTTAATGCCTAGTATTTCAAAATATAAGGTTTATATTATTGATGAAGTACATATGTTATCTAGTGGAGCTTTTAATGCATTATTAAAAACTCTTGAAGAACCGCCAGCTCATGTTATTTTTATATTAGCGACTACAGAGTTTTATAAGATTCCAGAAACAATTATATCTAGATGTCAGTGTTTTAATTTTGAACGTATTTCAAATAATGAAATTGTTAATAAATTACAATATATTGTTGAATGTGAAAATATTAATATTGATTATAATGTTTTGAATTTGATTGCAAAGTATAGTGATGGAGGTTTAAGAGATTCAATTAGTATGCTGGATAAATTAGTTTCTTATTCTAATGAAATCACCGTTGATGATTATTACACTTTGAAGGGTATTGTTAATGATGAATGTCTGGTGTCGCTTACTAATTACATTTTTAATTGCGATATTCCTAATATATTGAATCTTTTAGAAGAGTTGGAAAATTCAGGCAAAGATGTTGTTGTTTTATTAGATAGTTTTATGGAACATCTTAAGTCTCGTTTGATTTCACATGATGCTAATAACTTTGATTCTATTTATAATTTAATTATTGAGTTAAATGACTTGGATATATTGTTAAAAAAGAGTAGTAATAAGAAAATTATTTTTGAGGTAGGAATTATTAAAATTGTTAATAAATTGTTTAAGAATAAAACAAATGTTTGTAATACACAAGATATTAATGATTTTGTTGTTCAAAATAAGAAGGTTGTTTCTAATGAAGAAGATGTTGATGATGTCTCTAAAGAGGTAGTTGAAACTTATAAAATATGTTATAATAAAGATGTCAGGATTAATAATGCTTTTGCGTTGGCTGATAAGGGTCTTTTGAATGATTTGAGAATAAAGTGGGTTTTATTTTCTGAATCTGTTTCTAGTCCTGATGATTCTTTGTTTATTTCTTATTTACTTGATAGTACTTTAAGAGTTGCAGGTAAAAATGAATTGATTTTGTCAGTTAAATATGATTCGATTCTTAAAAATGTTGATAATAATATTTCTGGTATTGAATTAGTATTTAATAATATTATGAATACTAACTATAAACTTGTTTTTATTAGTGATTCTGATTGGGAAAATCTAAAAAATGAATATATTAAAAATATTAAAAATGGAATTGTTTATAGTTATATTGATGAAGAAGCAAAAAATAGTGATGATGTTGTTTCTTCAGATGATAATATTTCTTTTGATAATAGTAGTGATAGTGATGTTTTAGCTACTTCATTGTTTGGAGAAGATATTGTTGAATTAAAATAGGAGGGATAATTATGAATATGCAAGCTTTAATGAAACAAGCGCAAGCTATGCAAAAAGAAATTACGAATATTAAAAATGAAATTGATAATTCTACTTTTGAAGGAAGTAGTTCATTGGTTAAGGTTGTAGTTAATGGAAAGAAAGAAGTTTTAAGTGTTAAGATTTCTTCTGATGCTACTGATTTAAGTGATGATATTTCTATGTTAGAGGATATGATTGTTCTAGCTATGAATGATGCTTTTTTGAAAGTTGACAAGACTACTAATGAAAAAATGGGAAAATATTCTAATATGATGTCAGGATTGATGTGATAATATGTATCCAAAGAGTTTATTAGATTTAATTGAATATTTTAAAAAATTTCCCGGGATTGGAGAAAAAACAGCTGAGAGATTAGCCTTTTCTGTTCTCAATTTTGATGTTGATGAAGTAACTGATTTTAGTAATGCTCTATGTAGTGCTAAAACAAATATCAAACCTTGTAGTGTTTGTGGTATTTTGACGGAAGCTGATTTGTGTTTTATTTGTAGCGACAATTCACGTGATTGTGATAGTATTTTAGTAGTTGAGAACTCTAAGGATGTATTCTTATTTGAAAAACTTGGAAATTACAATGGTTATTATCATGTTCTTGGTGGATTGATTTCTCCTCTTGATGAAATTGGTCCTGATGATTTGTCTATTGATTCATTGGTAAGAAGAGTTAAAGAAAAAAATATAAAAGAAGTTGTACTTGCTATTAAAACTGGTATAGAAGCTGATACGACTGCTTTATATATAAAAAGGTTATTAGAAAAAGATGGAATAACAGTAACTAGAATAGCTAATGGTATTCCTATTGGAGCAGATATGGAATATATTGATGTTCTTACATTAGAAACAGCTTTAAATAATAGAAAGGAAGTATTTTAATGAAATGTAATCATATATTTTTTTGAGGTGTTATTCTTGAAAGAAAGATTATATTTTATTGGAAAAAGGCTTCTTTTAGCTCCATTTATAATTTATATATATGATTTAATAATGGGGACTTCAGTTTATTTTATTCCAATTAATATTATCACAATTTTGATTGTTGGTTTGTTTGATATTTTTGGATTAATTTTATTGATAGTTTTATTATTAATTTTATGATGAGGTGATAGGCGTGTTAGAAAAATATGAAAAAATACAAAATGTATTTTATAAGTTTATTGTAAATTCTGTTAATAATGGTCATATTTCTCATGCTTATTTAATTGAAACTAATGGTGTTTCTTATGGATATGATTTAGCTATTTCACTTGCTAAGTTTTTTCTTTGTATTGATAAAGATCCTATAAAACAAAAGGTAATACTTGATGAGATAGATAAAAATATATATTCTGATTTATATATTATTAATAGCGATGATAACGAAATTAAAAAGAATGATGTTGCTTTTTTAAAACATGTTTTTTCTTTCAAATCTCAAAATAATAATAAAAGAATTTACATAATCAATAATGCTAATTTACTTAATGTGTCTTCGTCAAATACATTACTTAAGTTTTTAGAAGAACCAGATGATGATATAGTTGCAATTTTAGTGACTGAAAGTAAATATGATTTATTAGATACTATTGTTTCACGTTGTCAGGTTTTATCATTAATAAATAATGATTCGTTTATTGAAAAGTTAACTTGGAATGATTACGATGAAACTATGGATTATATTGATTTTGTTAATGATAAAATTTCTAACATGATTAATTTGTATTTTCTACTAGAATTAAGTGATGTTTTTTTACTTACAAATGAATATATGTATAGTATTAAAAATAATCTTACTAATTTTTTTCTAGTTGGTCTTGCTTTTTATTATGATGTTTTTAATTTGTATTATGATAGAAAATCTCAATTTATTACTGGTTTTGATGAGCAAAAAATAAAAGTTATGAAAAATAATGCAATTAGTGATATAATAAAGAAGATTGATGTAATTAATACATTTATTAATAAATCTAAATCTAATGTTAATAAGGATTTATTGATTGATGATTTTACATTTAAGATGTTAGGAGATGATTAGATGGTTGAAGTGTTTGGCGTACGTTTTAATGATTCTAATAAGATATATTATTTTTTACCAAATGGGAATGAAATAAAAAAAGATGATTATGTTGTGGTTGAAACTGAACGTGGTCAACAATTTGGAGTAATATGTACTGATAAAATTGTTGTTGATAAGAAACGTATTTCATTTGAACTTAAAAATATTTTAAAGGTTGCTGATTCTAATGATATTAGTGCTAATGAAAGAAATATTAGAGAAGCAAAAATTGCAATTGAACGTGCTAATAAGTTTGTTGAAGAATTAGGTTTGGATATGAAAATATTAGATGCATCATTTACTTTTGATCGTTCACAGCTTTTATTTAATTTTTTAGCGGATGCAAGAGTTGATTTTAGGGAACTTGCTAAGAAACTTGCTTATGTGTATAAGACTAGAATTGAGCTTAGACAAATAGGAGTTCGTGATAAAGCAAAATGTGTTGGTGGTTATGGAGTTTGTGGTAGAAAATTATGTTGTTCTACGTTTTTGAATGATTTGAATAGTGTTTCTATTAACATGGCTAAGAATCAGAATCTTACGTTAAATCCTCAAAAAATTAATGGTGTGTGTGGTAGATTAATGTGCTGTTTAGGTTATGAGAATGAATTATATAATGAGTACAAAAAAGATTTTCCTAAAGTAGGAGAAATTATATCTAATGATTCTTATAAAGGTAAAGTAGTGTATGTAGATTTATTTGAAAAAATGTATAAATTAGAATTAGAAGATGGAAAAATTGTGGATGTGATGTTATGAAACTAATTGTTGGTATAGGTAATCCTGGTAAAGAGTATAAAAATACTAGACATAATATTGGTTTTAATGTATTGGATAATTATGCTTCTTTCCATTCGGTTGAAATTACTAAAGAAAAGTTTAATGGATTGTATGTTGATTTTATTTTGAATGGTGAGAAAATTATTTTATTAAAACCTTTATCATATGTTAATTTATCAGGTGTTGTTGTAAAAAAATATGTTGATTATTTTAATATTTCGGTTGATGATGTTTTAATTATAAGTGATGACTTAGATTTAGATTTTGGAAAGATTAGACTTCGTTTATCTGGTTCATCTGGAGGGCATAATGGTCTTAAGAGTATTGAAGCAAATCTAGGTACTAAAAATTATAAACGTATGAAGTTTGGCATTTCTAATAATAGAAGTATTGATACTAAAGATTATGTTTTGGGTAATTTGTCTTCTTTAGAAAATAAAAAACTTAATGAAATATTACCTATTACTGTTAATATTTTAGATGATTTCATGGTTATGTCTTTTACTAATTTGATGAATAAATATAATTAGGGTGATACTATGAATGTTTTAGATAAATTAAGTACTTTTTCTTATAAAAATGACATTAGTTTATTTGGTTTAACTAATGAGTTTTTTGCTGTTATTATTAATAAGTTTTTTAATAGTATTGAAGATGGTATTTTGATTGTTGCTCCAAGTATGTTTGAAGCAAAAAAAATATATGAGGCTATAAACAGATATAATGATAATTGCTTTTTGTTTGAGACTGATAGTTTATCTTTTGTTAATGCACTTGCTACTAGTCCTATTCTTAAAACAGAGCGACTTTCTGTTTTGAACGAACTTTTAGATAATAAAAAGAGAATTGTTGTTACAGATTTGGTTGGTTATTTAAAACATCTACCTCCAGTTAATGATTATGCGGATAAAATTATTGAATTATCTGTTGGAGATAGTATTTCTATTGAAACTATTATTACAAGACTTGATGATTTGGGATATAAAAGAGAAGATTTAGTTGTAAAGATGGGTGATTTTGCTGTTAGGGGATATATATTAGATATATTTTTGATTGATAGTGATAATCCGATAAGAATAGAGTTTTTTGGTGATGATATAGAATCTATCCGTTTTTTTAATTCAGATGATCAAAGATCTATTTCGAATGTTAATTCTATTAAAATATATCCTAATGATGAAATTGATACTAATGAATATGTAAATATTTCATCTTATTTGGGTGATTGTTATAATGTTTTTAAAGATTATAATCAAATTGGTGTTTCATATAAGAATATGGTTCAAGAGTTTTTTGATTATGGTGATGAACAATCATTGTTTTTTAAATTAGAGGATATTCCATTAAATAAGGTTATATATTATAATGATTTTGATAACTATAAACAAAGTAATAATTTTATTGATTTTTGCTGTTCTAATTTAGATTACAATGGAAATGATATTACTTATTTTAATGATTATGTTAAAAAGCATTTATCTTTGAAAAAGACAATAGTTATTTGTTTGTCTGATAAAAAAAATATTAATGATTTATTTGATTTTCCATATGTTTTGACTGATTTAAATAATATATTTGATGAAAAAGTAAATATCGTGACTTTTCCTTTAGGAGAGGGTTTTTCTATTGATAATTATATTTTTGTTAGTGAAAAGGAATTGTTTAATAAGGTTTTTGTTAAGAAAAGGGCGGTTAAGTTTAAATATTCTAAGAGAATAAATGATATAACAAAACTTGATATTGGTGATTATGTTGTTCATGAAGCTTGTGGTATTGGTATTTATAATGGTATTAAAACTCTTACTAAAAATGGAGTTTTGAACGATTATATAGAGGTTCTTTATGCAAATGGGGATAAATTATTTATTCCTGCTTCTAAAATAGAGTTAATTAGTAAGTTTTCTGGAAAGGAAGGATATGTTCCAAAAGTTAATTCTTTGAATAGTAATGCATGGGAAAAAGCTAAAAGAAGAGTTAGTCAAAAAATAAAGTATGAGGCTGAAAGACTTCTTAAGGTGCAAGCTGAAAGAAAATTAAAAAAAGGTTTTGCTTTTAGTAAGGATAATGAACTTCAAATTATGTTTGATAATGAATTTTCATATGATGCTACTGATGATCAAATTAGGGCTACTATGGAGATAAAAAAAGATATGGAAAGTGATATTCCAATGGACAGATTGCTTTGTGGTGATGTTGGTTATGGAAAGACTGAAGTTGCTTTTCGAGCTATGTTTAAAGCTGTATTAGACAATAAACAAGTTATGTATCTTTGTCCTACTACACTTTTATCTAGACAACAATATATGAGTGCTCTTGCTAGATTCAAAAGTTTTCCTGTTAGAATAGAATTATTAAATAGATTTGTATCTTCTAAAAATGCTAAAAGGATAATTGATGATTTCAATAAGGGAAATGTTGATATTTTATTTGGAACTCACAGAATACTTAGTGATGATATTAAACCTAAAGATTTAGGACTTTTAGTTATTGATGAGGAGCAACGTTTTGGGGTTGCTCATAAAGAAAAAATTAAAGAGTATAAGAGTAATATTGATGTGCTTACTCTTACTGCAACTCCTATACCTAGAACTTTACAAATGACTATTTTTGGTCTTAAAGATTTGTCTTTGATTGAAACTCCTCCGAAGGATAGGCATGCTGTACAGACTTATGTACTTGCATTTGATAAAAATATTATTAGGGATATTATTTATAGGGAATTATCACGTGATGGGCAAGTTTTTATATTATATAATAGAGTTGAAGATATTGAGTCTAAAGTTAGAGAAATACAGATGATTGTTCCTGAAGCTAGAGTTGCTTTTGCGCATGGGAAGATGAATAAAAATGATCTTGAAAATATAATGAATGATTTTGTTCTTCATAAATATGATGTTTTAGTATGTACTACTATTATAGAAACTGGTGTTGATATGCCTAATGTTAATACTCTTATTGTTTATAATTCTGATTGGTTTGGTCTTAGTCAGTTGTATCAAATAAGAGGTAGGGTTGGTCGTAGTGATAGAATTGCTTATGCTTATTTGACATATGAAAATAATAAAGTTTTGACTGAAACTTCTATGAAGAGACTTCAAGTACTTAAAGATTTTACAGAACTTGGAAGTGGTTTTACTATCGCTGCACGTGATTTATCAATCAGAGGTTCTGGTGATATTTTAGGAAGCGAACAAGCTGGTTATATTGATTGTGTTGGTATTGATTTATATATGAAGATGTTAAATGATGAGATTTTAAAATTGAGGGGAATTGAAGTTTTAGATAAGAATGATGATGTTATTAGTAATGTAGAGGTTACTAGCCATATTTCTGATATTTATACGAACAGTGATGAACTGAAGATTGAAATTCATAAACTTATAAACAGTATTGATTCCTATGAAAAGTATAACTCAGTTTATAACGAACTTACAGATAGATTTGGTAGGCTTAATGATGATATTATAATATATATGAATAAAGAATTGTTTGAAAATTATAGTAAGAAAATTGGAATATCTAAAATAGTAGAAGATAGTTTTAGTGTATCTGTAGTGTTTAATAGTGTTAGGTCTAATTCACTTGATTATGAAGATTTGATTATGAGATCACTTAAGATTAGTAATAGATTTTTGTTTTCTTATAAAAATAATTGTTTATTTATTAAAATCTTGAAGAATAGTGGTGAAGATAGCCCAATAGTTTTATTCAATAAACTTTTTAAAGAAATATAGTTTTAGAACTATGTTTTTTTTGTGAATATTTTTGCTTTTTTATGGAAAAATAATTATGAAAGTGAGGAAAGTAAATGAAGACTACTGGTGTTGTTAGAAGAATAGATGAGCTTGGAAGAATTGTTATTCCTAAGGAGATTAGAAAAACATTAAAAATTAAAGATGGAGAGTCTTTAGAAATATTTTTAGAAGATGGGAATATAATTTTAAAGAAGTATTCTCATTTTGATAGTTTAAAAGATTTTTATGATAAATTTGTTGATAGTATTTCAAGTTCGATTGATAAGACTGTCTTAATTACTGATAGATGTAATGTAATTGCGGGAGCTGGTGCTTTAAAAAATAATTATATTGATTTAGATATTTCTTCTGATGTTGATAGAATTATTGAGGAAAGAACTAATACTTTTTCATATGTTAAAACTAGTTTTAGTATAGTTAAGGATAGAGTAGATGCTATTGGGTATGTTATTTGTCCGATTATAGTTGATGGTGACGCTATTGGAAGTGTAATAATAGTTTCTGATTCTTGTGATTTAGATTCTTTTGATGAACGCACTGCGATTGCGTATTCTAAATTTTTAAGTAAATATATTGAATTATAATTTTTATTATGATATAATTTTAGTTAAATGTGATGAAGAAAAGTTAGGACAATTTTGAAATTGTAGAGAGTTTGTGTTTGGTGAAAACAAATATTTTAAATTGTTTGGTATGATTTTCGGAACAGGTTTTGCCCGCAGGGATGCGTTAAAAAAATAAGTTTGTAATTTTGCAAAATTAAGGTGGTACCACGGAATATTTCGTCCTTAGAGATATTTCGTTTTTTATTTATTGGAGGGATGATTATGAAAGAAAAATTTTATATTAGTACTGCGATTGCTTATACTTCTGCTAAACCACATATTGGAAACACATATGAAATTGTTTTGACAGATGCTATTGCTAGGTATAAGAGGCTTAAAGGATATGATGTTTATTTTCAAACTGGTACAGATGAACATGGTCAAAAAATAGAACAAAAAGCTATGGAAGCTGGTGTTTCTTGTAAGGAGTATGTTGATAATATTGCTAATGAAATTAAAAAGATTTGGGATGTTATGAATACTAGTTATGATAAGTTTATTAGAACTACTGATCCATTGCACGTTGAAAAGGTTCAAAGGATATTTGAAAAGTTATATGATCAAGGTGATATTTATAAAGGAGAGTATAAAGGACTTTATTGTACACCATGTGAATCTTTTTGGACTGAAACTCAATTAGTTGATGGTAAGTGTCCTGATTGTGGTAGAGAAGTGCATGAAACTAGTGAAGAGGCTTATTTTTTTAGAATGAGTAATTATGCTTCATGGCTTGAAGATTATATTGAAAGTCATCCACATTTTATACAACCTGAATCTAGAAAAAATGAAATGATAAATAATTTTATTAAACCAGGTCTTGAAGATTTATGTGTTTCGCGTTCGTCTTTTAAATGGGGAATACCTGTCTCATTTGATGAAGATCATGTTGTTTATGTATGGATTGATGCTTTAACTAATTATATTACTTTTCTCGGATATGATCCAGATGGTGATTCAGATGAGATGTTTAATAGATATTGGCCATGCGATGTACATGTAATAGGTAAGGATATTTTGAGATTCCATACCATTTATTGGCCAATTATATTGAAAGCTCTTGATTTAGAACTTCCTAATAAGATATTTGGTCATCCTTGGATGCTTTTTGGAAATGATAAAATGAGTAAGAGTAGAGGTAACATCGTTTATGCTGATGATTTAGTAAATGAATTTGGAGTTGATGCTGTTAGATATTATATGCTTCATGAGATGCCATTTTCATCAGATGGAACTTTTACTAGAGAGCTTCTTATAGATAGTATTAATTCTAACTTAGCAAATGTTTTAGGCAATTTAGTTAATAGAACTATTGGTATGGTCAACAAGTATTTTGATGGTATTGTTGAAAATAAAAATGTAAATGAAGATATTGATAATGATTTAATTAATTTGGTTTTATCTAGTAGAGATGTAGTTGATGAGAAAATGAATAATTTGCGTGTTGCTGATTCTTTAGATGCTATTTTTGATATTTTTAGAAGATGTAACAAGTATATTGATGAAACCATGCCATGGGGTCTTGCTAAAGATGAAAAGTGTTTGAATAGACTATCTACAGTTTTATATAATTTAGTTGAATCAATTAGATTTGGTGCTGTTTTACTTCAAGCATATATGCCAGATACTAGTGAAAAAATATTTAATCAGTTAAATACAGATATTAAAAATTTTGATAGTTTAGATCAATTTGGTTATTATAAGTCTGGTACAAAATTGAATGAGTCGTTTGTTTTATTTCAACGAATTGATTAATAATATGTAAAAAAGAGTGTAAAGTTGATATTTCTGCTCTTTTTTTGTTTGATATTGTCGAATAATGTTTTATAATTAAGGAGCAGTAAAGAATAACAAAAAGGAGATAATTATGGTTGCAGAAAGATTAAAGAGGTATGCAGTAATTATGAGTGTTGTTTTTGTACTAGTTATGATTTATTTGACTAGTGTGCATTCTTTTATAGATGCATTTTATTTTCTGATTATGCTATATGGTGTATATGTATTTATAGAAACAGTAGAGGAATAGTGAAAAGTGGATGATTATTCATCCACTTTTATGATAAGATATTTTTGGAGGTATAGTTATGTTTGATACACATTTACATTTAGTTAATGAAGGATATGATAATATTGATAAGGTTATAAATGATGCAGTAGAGTCAGGTGTTTTATATTTGATTCTTGGTGGTTGCAGTAAAGGTGATAATATTTCTAATATTGATCTTTGCAAGAACTACAATAATTTATTTGTGACTGTTGGTTATCATCCTAGTGAAGTTAATAAATTAGATGATTCTGATTTTTTATTACTTGAAAAACAAATATGTGACAATAAGAATAAAGTTTTAGGAATTGGGGAAATAGGTTTGGATTATCATTATGGTAAAGAAGACAGAGAGTTGCAGATTGAAGTATTTAAAAAACAACTTTCTATTGCTAAAAAGTATGAATTACCTGTTGTTATTCATACTAGGGATGCTATGCAAGAAACATATGATATTTTGAAAGATAGTGGCGTTAAAGGTATTATTCATTGTTTTTCTGGAAGTAAAGAGATGGCTGATAAATTTGTTGAAATCGGTTTTTATTTAGGAATAGGTGGAGTTGTCACTTTTTCTAATAGTAAACTTGGTGATGTTGTAAAAGAAATAGATTTATCTCATATTGTTTTAGAAACTGATTCTCCTTATTTATCTCCGTTTAGAGGGGAAAGAAACGAACCTAAAAATATTAAAGTCATAGCAGAAAAAGTAGCTTTCATTAAGAGTTTGAGTTTTAATGATGTAGCAAAAATTACCAGTGATAATACTATTAGATTATTTGACTTGAGTGGCAAAATATGATACTATTTTAGTAGTTGAGGTGATTTGTTTTGAATCATATAAAGAAAAATAGTTTTAAAATATTAATGAGTATTTTTAGTGTACTTGGTTTTATGTTTGTATCAGTTGGTGTTGGTATAATGTATGCGTTAGAAACTGATGAATTAAACATTAACACAATTAATGATAATAAAAATTTACTTACTTATTCTGATTTAAAGAATGGACAGTCTGAATTGTTGGAAAAGCAGTTAAAACCAGTATTTTATAATAGTATGGCAGATGCAGTGTTTTATTCAAAGAGCTATCCTACTAGTTTTAAGGCAAAGCTAGTTCATTATGGACCTGATTGTGCTTCTTGTGGTGGTCGTCTTGGTTGTAATGGACAGAATGCTAAAAATGGCAATATATATTATAATGATAAAGAGTATGGAAAAATTAGAATTGTTGCTGCTTCAACATTATTACCATGTGGGAGTATTTTGAAAATTAATTTAGATGCTTATGATAATATGTATGTTATAGTTCTTGATAGAGGAGTGGATTCTTCGATGATTGATTTATTAAAAGAAAGTCAAAGATCTAAGTCGCCAGTTCGAACTGTAAATAATGTTGTTTTTGATATTGTTAGATATGGATACTAGTCAATAGCTTATGTTATTGACTTTTTTTTAATTTTTTTGTAAAAAATCAGAAAAAGATATTGCAATATTTTTAAAAATATATTATCATGGTTATAGTAAAGGAGGTTAAACATAATGGAAGATAATAATTCTAAGAAAATTTTGTTAACTGTTTTAGGTGTTGCAATTCTAATAGTTGCTGTTGTTGGTATTTCATTTGCATTATTTACTTCAAATGATCAAATAACTGGTGAAAATACTATTAAGTCTGGAACAGTCACTATGAGTTTCTCAGAAAAAACAAATGGTATTACATTATCTAACGCTTTACCAATGAGCGAAGCTGATGCTTTACAACAATTAACTAATGATGGAGATTATTTCGACTTTGATGTTGTTACTAAGACTTCTAAAGCAGGAACAGTTATTCCTTACAAGGTTTCTGTTGCTAAAATTAGTGGCGATTTAAATGATAATCAAATAGCTATCAATCTTCAAAAATTAGGAACAGATGGTGATTATACTTCTATAATTACTAATAAAAAAGTTAGTGATTATGCAGATGGTGTAATTGTTGATGCTACTGATAATGCAGGTACTGCTGCTGGTAAAACTGATTCTTATAGATTAAGAATTTGGATTGCTAGTGATCAAGATGCTTCTGCTATTAAGGCTGACTCTAAATATTCTTTAAGAGTTAATGTTAATGGTGGTATTTAAAAATTATGAAAGGAGTTTAAACAATGGAAAATAATAAGACTATGATTTTATCAATTCTAGGCGTTCTAGTTTTGGTTATTGCTGTTGTTGGTGTTTCATTTGCTATGTATAGTTTTTCTGCACAAGGTACTAAAGAAAACGTTATAACAACAGGTTCAGTTTCATTAGCTATCGACAAGAAAGGAGAATCATTATTTACACTTGACAATGTTTATGGTGTAAATGATGCTACTGGTATTGCTGGTACTAGTGAAGATGTTGGTACAGGTAATTTTACTTTATCTGCTAATTTATCTGGAACAATGAATATTCATTATGAAGTTGGATTTGTTGATTTAACTGAAGGTAATTCTAATTTAACTGATAGTATGATAATGGTTGCTATTAAAGATGAAAATAATAATTATTATACTAGTACTGGAAAAACTACTACTGCTACTGCTGTAACTTTAAATAGTTTTGCAAATAATAAAGGTTATGCTGCTGGCGATACAGGAATGACTGGAATTGATGCAGATACTTATCTATTAAATAGTTATGTATTTGATAAAGGTATTGTTACTACTAGTGGAAATCAAAAAACTTACACTATTAATGCATGGATTAGTGATAAATATGTTTTAAAAGGTGGAGAAGAATCAACTGCTAATAAAACTACTAATTCTTGTACAGTTGCTGGTAATGCTACTGAAGAAGCTTGTAAGGCTGCTGGTGGGCAATGGACTAATACTCAAACTAAAGAAACTACACCAGAAACATTTAGTTTCAAAGTTAAAGTATCAGCTGCTCAATATTAATGAATTAAGCAAGTATTATCTTGCTTTTTTTTTACATTTTTTTATAAATGTTTTGTAAAATACTTTTATTTTTTTAATATTTGTGTTATTCTATTCTTAGAATAAGAATTGGTGGTGAGATTGTGAATAATGATAGAAAGAATGATAATAATGAGATTTTAGATATTTCCTCTGATAAAGAGTTAGTGAAAGTTGCTGATGAAGTGGCTTTTGAAATTTTGCATCCAGAAACTGATGATAGTAAACACTTTTTATTTTTATTGTTATTATTTATTATTTTTTTAACCTCTATCATTTCATTTATATGTTTTTCGATGGCAGATCGTTTTAATTCGATAAAAAATAATACGATAACTACTGGTTCAGTTTTATTTTCATTTTCTGATGGTAGTAATTACATTAACATGATTGATGTTTATCCAGTATCTGATGATGTTGGAATGAAATTGAATGGTAGTAATGAATTGTACGAGTTTAATGTTTCAGAGAAATATTATGGTGATACTTCAAAGAAGAAGCGTTCTGATTATTCAAATTATGAAGTTTCATTGATATTGAATGATGAGAATACTATTGCTCCTAGTTATATTAAGATTTATTTAATAAAAAATCAAGAAGAAGTTAAAATTAATGATAAAATTATTAATAGAATATCTGAACTTCCTAAGAGTAAAGTACAAAATAATGGGTATACTTTAATTAGAAACGAAATAACTGATGATAATTTTGACACATATACTTTTAGAATGTGGTTATCTAATGATTATAAGGTTGATAATATTTCTAGAGTGTTTAAGTGTAAAATTGTTGTTAATAGTTATTAAAGAAAGGGTTGGTAGTAGTGAAAAAAAAGTTAAAGCTAGTTTCTAAAATTATTTCTTCAACTTTGTTTGTAATACTTTTATTTATAATGGTTTTTTTGCTTGTGTATGTTATCAGAGTAAAAATTCTTGCAAATAATAATGATTTGGGCGAAGTAAAATTGAATTTTTATACAATACTTTCTCCGAGTATGTATCCGACGATAAAACCTGGTGATATTATTGTTACATATAAAGAAGATGCTTATTATAAAGGCGATATTATTACTTTTGTTTCTTCATCAAATATTAGTAGTGGAAAGACTATTACGCATAGAATATATTCCGAACCTATTGAAATGAATGGCAAGATGCAATATACTACGAAAGGTGATAATAATCCTACTCCAGATAGTGCTCCTGCTAATGAGGATAATGTCTTAGGCAAGGTTTTATTTAAAATACCAAAGGCTGGTTATATACAGCAATTTTTATTATCGAAAATTGGTTGGGTCTCTGTTATTTTACTTCCTTGTATTGGGGTAGTTATATATGATATTTTAAAAATATTTAGGATTGCTGGGAAAAAAACAAAGTCGGCGATTAAAAAAAATGCTAGAGTAGATGTTGCACGTGGTGAACTTATTAAAACATTAAATGAAGAACAATATGATAAAAATAAAAAAAATGATGAGGAGAAATGATTATGATGAAAGAATTTTTTAAGCTTTTTGGAAATATTATGATGATGTTAGGAATTATGATGGCTTCATTTTTGCTATTAATTAATTTATATCACTATAGGGATTTAACTCATACTTATAATATTGATATTGATGAGAATGTTTCATATAAAAATATTAAAAATAATATTGGTAAATCTGAAAAATTATTGTCTATTGACATGGGTAAGGTAAATGCCGAAAACTATGATTCTGCTAAGGCTGTTAAAGTTTCTATTAATAAGTGTATTACCACTTTTAAAGATTCGGATTTATATAATAAATCAGGTATATATAATTTTAAGTATTATGATACTTATTTGAACATGAATTATTTATATACTAAGATTAACTCTGATTGTAATAGTTTGCTAAAATATAATATTAAGCCTTATATTGAATCTAATGCTAATATTAAATCTAGTTATGATAATATGATGGTTAATTATGATAAAATCTTTGATGTTGTTATAAGTAACTCTAATTATATGGAGAAAAAATCATTAAATACTAATTCTTATTTCTTTACTAGTGAAATGAATAGATTTTCTATTTTTGATGATTTAAGAAGTGATACAGAGTTTACATTAAGAAATTATGATATAGTTTCATCACTTATTTTAGATTTGTCTACTTGGTATTCTAATACTTTTGGAGGTGGTTCAAATGAGTAATATTTTTTCGAAAATTTTCTTTTTCTTAAGATATGTCCTAATTATTATAGCATTCTTATTAATTTTTTGGGGCATTATGTTTACTTATCAAAGGCTTGAAAAACCATTATCTGAATCTATTAATGTAATACTTCCATTTGTTTTGGTTTTTATAGTTTTTATAGCTAATTTATTTGTTGCTAAAAAAGCATGTAGCGAAAATTTATTATTTAATTTTGGTTCATTTTTAATTCTGATAGTAATTATATTAATTGGTTTGAGAGCTAAATTTGATACAAATATGTTAATTTATTATAAGTATAATATTTCATATAATTCCGCTTATTTGGCTGATAATCTTGCGATGATTGAATCAATGTTGTATATTATTTTTGGCTCAAATATTTTACTTATTATTGGAGAATTATTTAATAAAAAAGTTAAGAAACAAGATGCAAAAGATAAACCTAATAAATCTAAGTAATATATTTTGTAATATTTGGAACAAGTTAGTGCAATTTTACTTTCTTACTTTTTGGTACTATAAAAGTGTAATAGTTAATTACTAAAATGTGATTGAATATTACACTTTTTTTATTATGATTGAAATGATTGGATAATGTGGTACTTTTAGAGATAAAGTTCTTGACATAAAGGGTGTTATTAAATTTTTATATAATATATTCGTTTAAGCAAGTTAAAATTGAAACAATTCTTGGGTAAAGAACCAAAATGAGGATATGTATGGGAATTGTAATTAATCATAATATAAAGAATAGAAAATCAAAGGGAAAGAGAAAATGGAGTATGGAGTTGGAATTGTTATTCCAAAAAAAGTCCAATAACAATATTATCACTTGAGTGACAGGTAATTGAAGATCCTTTTGAAATAAGCCATGATATTATGGACTAGAACTATTGTAAAAAAATGTAAGATATTCCAAATGAAGATTTAAAAATTATAATGAAAGTAACAGAAACCTATCATTTATCAATACTAGGTTATTTACTTAATGAAGGATATTTTGTTCTTGCAGAAAATACTTTAAGGATTAAAAAATATCTTGATAGAGGTTTAAGAAAATTCAAAACAGATAAAAAGGATTCACTAAAATTAGCAAAATATGTCTGTGATAATTGGTGTAAGTTGAATAAAGTAAGGGAAAATGATAAAACTTATCTGAAAATAGAACTGAGTTGAGGTAATTTGTGTAGTAAAAATACCCTTGTTAGAAAGTAATGCGTTTTTTCTTTTGTTTTTTTTAGAAAAGTGTTATTATTTATATGGAGGTACTTTTATGTTGAAAGACTTTAATTTTAAAAAAAAATATGGACAAAATTTTTTAGTTGATAAAAACATTGTTAATAAGATAATAAATAATGTGGAATCATTAACTGATTCTTTGGTTATAGAAATAGGCTGTGGTGATGGAAAGTTAACTAATGAGTTATGTAAAAAATTTAATTATGTTCTTGGATATGAAATTGATTTAGATGTAAAGGATAGACTTATTGCAAATCTTAGCACTTTTAGTAATTATAAGATTATTTTTGATGATTTTTTAAACAGAAATTTAGTTGATGATATTAGCGATTTGTCTTATTCTAATATATGTGTTATAGCTAATTTACCTTATTATGTTACCACTGCGATTATAGAGAAATTAATTTTATCTGGTATTAATTTTGAATTTATGAATTTTATGGTTCAAAATGAGGTTGCTGATAGATTTGTTGCTAATGTTGGTACTAAAGAATATAATTCTTTGACTGTTTTTTTAAGTTATAAATATGATGTTAAAAAGTTATTTGTTGTTAATAGAAAATGCTTTTATCCTGTTCCTAATGTTGATAGTGCTATAGTTTGTTTTAAGAAAAAGGAAAATAAATGTAATGTTTTAAATGAGGATCTATTTTTTAGATTGATAAGAGATTCATTTAAGTTCAAACGAAAAACTTTGAAGAATAATCTCTCTATGTATAATCTTGAAATTGTTTCTGATGTTTTGAAAAAATATAACTTTGATTTAAGTGTTAGGGCTGAACAACTTAGTATAGAAATTTTTTGTGATATTGCTAATACTTTGAATATGGAGGTTTCTAATGAAGAATAATATTAATAGAAGTTGTGTAAAAAAAATAAGGACTAAAACAATATTGTTTAGTGCTTTGTTTGTTGTTTTTGCTATTGGCCTTATTATTAGTTTGCTTGAAATATTTTTTTGGAATAATGATAACAATAATATTTTAAAGCTTTCTGATGACATAAGCAGAAACACTGAGGTTAAGATGGTTGATGATAATAAAAATACTGAGGTTATTGAAGATAAAACTATAAAAAATGATAAGAATAATAGTTATTGGCAATTTATTAAAATGCCTTTGATTGATGTTGATATTAATGGTCTAATAAAGCAAAACAGTGATACTGTTGGTTGGATTAATGTTAACAATACTAATATTAATTATCCATTTGTGCAAACAAAAGATAATAAATATTATTTGACACATGCTTTTGATAAAAGTTGGAATGATGCTGGATGGGTATTTTTAGATTATAGAAATAGTAAAGATTTTTCTAGTAAAAATAATATTATTTATGGACATTCTAGATTAGATAAGACTATGTTTGGTTCTTTACATAATGTTCTTACTAGTAATTGGTATAATAATAAGAATAATCATGTAATTAGATTATCTACTCAAACTGAGAATACAATGTGGCAAATTTTTTCTGTTTATAAAGTTCCCATGGAAACTTACTATCTAACTACTGATTTTACTAGTTCTTCTGAGTATTCTGATTTTTTAAAAACTATTAAAGATAGAAGTGTTCATAGCTTTGGTGTTAGTGTTAGTTCTAGTGATAAAATTCTTACACTTAGTACTTGTTCTAATAATAATAAACGTGTTGTTGTGCATGCTAAGTTAATTAAAAGAAGTTATAAATAATTTGTAGTTATTTTATTGAATGTTTAGCATATAATTTTTTGGAGATGATTATATGCTTTTTAATATTGGTGATTTAGTTACTAGAAAATCACATAATAATGATACTGTGTTTAAGATTGTTAGTATATCTGATGATGTAGTTATTTTAAAGGGACTTAACATAAGATTAATGGCTGATGCTAATGTTTCAGATTTAGTTCATTGTGAAAATTGTGAAAATGATTTGATTTTAGATGATGATAAATTAACTGACAGGATGATTTCTTTTTCTGATTTAGATAGAGATGAGTATTTTTATTTGCCTGGTAAAATTTTACATATTGATGCCGATGATGATTATTTGAAACGATGTATGAATCTTTATAAGAAACTTAATATATTATCGTATGGTGCTGTTGTGGATGAAAGAGATATGCCTAATCAGATACTTGAACATTTAAATGAAACTAATCCTGATATACTTGTTATTACTGGACATGATGCATATTATGATAAGGAAAATACTGATATTTTAAATAATTCTAATTATAAAAACAGTATTAGTTTTATTAAGACTGTTATGAATGCTAGAAAGTATGAAAACGATCATGAAAAACTTATTATAATAGCGGGTGCTTGTCAATCTAATTATGAAGAATTGATTAAAGCAGGAGCTAATTTTGCTAGTAGTCCAAAAAGAATAAATATACATGCACTCGATCCTGCGATTATTGCAAGTAGTGTGAGTTTATCAAATAGAAATAAACCTATAGATTTGTTAGATATTCTGCAAAAGACTAAATATGGCACAGATGGTATTGGTGGTATTATAACAAATGGTACTATGTATGTGGGGTATCCTAGATGACGATTGAAAAGATTAGAAATAATATTACTTCTTGTGTTGGCAAAAAGTATTTATTTAAAGTGAATGGTGCTAGAAATCAGACAGAAAAGTTTTATGGTGTTGTAACGGGTGTTTATAAGTTTGTTTTTTTAATAAAGTGTTCTAATGGTATAACAAAATCTTTTTCTTATTCTGATGTTTTGATTGGTAATATAGAGTTTGTTAATGTTTCTTAATTTTAAAAGTTTTTATTATGTTTATTGTTTACAGTATTTGGTAAAATATTATAAATAATATTGATTTTTTATTTTCTATCATATACAATAATATTAGGAGCGGTTTGCTTCAAAAAGGAGGAACTAAAAGATGAAAATTACATCAGTAAATGTACGTAAAGTTGAAAAAGAAGGATCTCGTATGAAAGGAATTGCATCAGTTTTAATTGATGATTGTTTTGCAATTCATGATATCCGTATAATTGAAGGAGATAATGGTTTATTTATAGCAATGCCTAGTAGAAAGACTTCAACTGGTGGATATCGTGATATAGCACATCCAATTAACCCTGAAACTCGTGCATTATTTGAAGAAGCTATTTTAGAAGCGTATAAGACTGCTGAATAATATAGTATCTTACACACCATTGGTGTGTTTTTTTTCATATTTATTTTTTGTTATCATATTATTTATTGGGAGGAATAGTATGAAAGATAATATAAGTTATAGTCATAGTATTAATATTAATGAAAGAAATGGTATTTATATTACTGGAGTTTTGAAGATTGATAGTTTCGATGATGAAGAATTTTTGCTTGAAACTAATATGGGATATTTAGCTATTAAGGGAGAAAATCTTGAACTTATAAGATTAGATACTAAGGATGGGGTAGTTTCTATAAAAGGATTAATTATTAGTATGAGTTATATTGAAGATTTGAAAAAATCAAATAAACAGTCTTCGTTTTTTGAAAAGGTTTTTAAATGAGTTTAAAAATTCAGATTTATACTTTTCTTTTTCTTTTGCTTTATAGTTTTTTCTTTTGCTTGTTATTTTTGATTTTAAGGAAACAATTGATTCATTATAGAATTTTTTTTAGGCTTTTATATAATTTAATTTTTATGTTGTTATATACTTTTGTATTTATTTTTTTAATTATAAAAATAAATGCTGGAATTTTAAGTATTTACTATGTTTTTTTTATTTTTGGTGGAATAATTATTTCGTATTTTATTATTAGACACTCAAAGTGTAAACTTTAGTGTTTTTTTGTCTAACTTATTGAATATTTTCTTGTCTTTTGCTATTATTTATGGTAGAAGGTAGGTGACTAGAATAATGGCAAAAAAAAGAAGAAAAGTTAAAACTAATTTTAAACGTGCTTTTTTAATTACTGTTTTTTGCTTAGTCACTAATTTCTTTGTTATTACTTATATTGGTGGAACATTTAAGAATGTTATTGAGTTAAAAAAGGAACAACAAGAACTTTCTGGAACTTTAGTGGATCTTAAGGAAAAGGAAGAAACTTTGAAAGCAGAGGTTAATAAATTACAAGATCCTGATTACATTGCTAAATATGCTAGAGAAAAGTTTATGTATTCAGGTGATGGAGAATATATTATTAGAATTAAATAATAACTTTGTTATTATTTTTTCGTTGAATTTTTATATATATAAATGTATTATAGTATGTGGTGATTTTATGAATGAAGTTTTTTTATATTTAGATAATCTATTAAAAAGTGATGATATTGTAGTTATTGGTTGTTCTGGTGGACCTGATTCTATGGCCCTTCTTAATATATTAATGAAATATAGGGATAGGATTGGTATTTCTATAATTTGTTGTCATGTCAATCATAATGTTAGGGAGGAAAGTTATGATGAGATGAAGTGGTTAGAGAGTTATTGCGCTTCTAATGATATAGTTTTTGAAGGAATGACTATTGAAAATTATGGAGAGGATAATTTTGAAAATGAAGCTAGAAATATTAGGTATAATTTTTTTGAAGAAGTTGTAAAGAAATATACTGCTAATTATTTAATGACTGCTCATCATGGTGATGATTTGATAGAAACTGTTTTGATGAAGATTGTTAGAGGTTCTAATTTGTCTGGTTATAGTGGTTTTAAAATGGATGTTGATAAGGGATTTTATCGAATTGTTCGTCCACTTGTTTATGCTACTAAAGATGAACTTGTTTCTTATGATAATGAAAACAATATAGATTATGTAATTGATAAAACTAATTTTATGGATATACACACTCGAAATAGATATAGAAGAGTAGTGTTACCATTTCTTAAGAATGAAGATAAGAATGTTCATAGAAAGTTTTTGAAATATAGTAATACTTTAATAATGTATGATAATTATATTAATGAGCAAATTAAAGATATGATTGATAGTGTTTATAGTAATCATATTTTAGATGTTGATGCTTTTAAAGCTGTAGAAGATATTTTTAAAGCTAAAATTATTTATTTAATGCTTGAAGACTTTTATCAAGATGATATGATTCTTATAAATGATGTTCATGTTGATTTGGTTATTAGTCTTATTAATTCTAATAAGTCTAATGGATTTGTTAATCTTCCTAATAATGTTAAAGTTATTAAGAAATATGATAAATTGTATATTGATTTTGAAACTAAGCAAATAGATAATTATGAGATTGAACTTGGTGATAGTGTTTTACTGCCTAATAATAAGACTATAGAAAGGGTATCATTTTTAGATAAGAATGATAATTGTTGTTGCAGATTAAATAGCGAGGATATAGTTTTACCTATTATTGTGAGAACTAGAAGATCTGGTGATAAAATGTATGTTAAGAATATGAGTGGTTCAAAAAAAGTAAAGGATATTTTCATTGATTCTAAGGTTCCAATTTCTGAACGTGATAGCTGGCCTATTGTGGTTGATTCTAATGATAATGTATTATGGATACCTGGTATTAAAAAATCTAAGTTTGATATTCCAAAAAATAAAAAGTGTGATATAATATTATGGTATAAATGAAAAGGAGGAAATTTTTATGAAAAATAATACTAAAAGAAATATATTTCAATACATATCTATCTTTATGTTTTTTGCATTAATTTTTGTTTTGTTTAATGTCTTTTCTGCTAAAGAGCATAAGTTTACATATGATGAATTTATTGATAATTTGAATAAGGGGAATGTAACGGAACTTACTGTTGTTCCACGTTCTAATTCTTCTGTTTATGAAATAAAGGGTAAATTGTCTGATTATCAAGACAAAGAAACTTTTGTTGTGGATGTTCCTTATTCTGATAGCATAATATCAAATATAGTTGATATTGCTGAGAAAAATAGTTTAAAGGTTACTACTGATAAGAATCCTGAAAATAGTTCTTTACTTATGATTGTTGTTAATGTGTTGCCTTTTATAGTATTGGTTGGGCTTGCTTTCTATTTCTTATCTAAGCAAGTAGGAAATGGTTCTAAATCTTTTGATTTTGGAAAGAGTAAAGCAAAACTTCATACTGATAAGAATAAAGTTACTTTTGATGATGTTGCGGGTTTGAAAGAAGAAAAGGTTGAAGTTAAAGAACTTATTGATTTTTTGAAGAATCCAAAAAAGTTTCAAAAACTTGGTGCTAGAATACCAAAGGGTATTTTATTAGTTGGTCCTCCAGGGACTGGTAAAACATTACTTGCACGTGCGGTCGCAGGAGAAGCTAATGTACCATTTTACTATATAAGTGGTTCTGATTTTGTGGAACTTTTTGTAGGTGTTGGTGCTAGTCGTGTAAGAGATATGTTTAAACAGGCTAAACAGACTGCTCCATGTCTAATATTTATTGATGAAATAGATGCTGTAGGAAGACAAAGAGGTACTGGTTTAGGTGGTGGGCATGATGAAAGAGAACAAACTCTTAACCAATTACTTACAGAAATGGATGGTTTTGGTGTCAATGAAGGAATAATTATTATTGCTGCTACTAATAGACCTGATGTTTTGGATCCTGCTCTTCTTAGACCAGGAAGGTTTGATAGACAAGTTACTGTTTCTTTGCCTGATTTTAATGAAAGAAAAGAAATACTTAGTGTACATGCTAAGAATAAAGTTTTGGCTAAGGATGTTACATTGAATAATTTAGCTAAGCGAACTTCTGGTTTTTCTGGAGCTGATTTGGAAAACTTACTTAATGAGGCTGCACTTCTTGCAGTTAGGCGTGATAAAGACGAAGTTACTATGACTGAAATTGATGAGGCTCATGATAGAGTATTAATGGGACCTGCTAAAACTTCTAGAAATATTACTAAGGAAGATAAAAAGATTACTGCTTATCACGAAGCTGGTCATGTTGTAGCTGGATTGAAGCTTGAACAATCTAATATTGTTCAAAAGGTTACAATTATTCCACGTGGTATGGCTGGTGGATATACTAATATTCAAAGTGAAGATGAAAGAATGCATACTACTAAGAGAGAACTTTTAGAAACTATTTCTACTTTACTTGCTGGTCGTGTTACTGAAAGTTTGGTATTTGATGATATTACAACTGGTGCATCAAACGATATTGAACGTGCTACTAAAATAGCTAGGGCTATGGTTTGTGAGTATGGTATGAGTGAACTTGGCCCAATGCAATTAGAACAAAATGAATCTAGTGTTTTCTTAGGTAGAGATTATAATAAGTCTAGAAATTTCTCGGATCAAGTTGCTTTTGAAATAGATAAGGAAATTAGAAAGATAATAGATGAATGTTATAAGAAAACTGAAGATATTATTAAGAATAATATGAAGCTTGTTGATTTAATTGCAGAGAATCTTGTTAAATATGAAACTCTTACTAAAGAACAAATTGATTATTTAGTAGAGAATGGTAAGATGAAAGATGAAGAAATAAAAGACGATGTTACTTTAGATGAACTTAAGTCTCTTGCAAAGGAAAAAGGTATTAAGGGATATACTAAAATGAGTAAGAATGAGTTGAAAAAGGAATTAGAAGAGTAAAATTTTCTAATTTTTTTTCATTTTGGTGAAAATCGATATTTTGTTACTTTGTAGTGGTCTAAAAATGTGTTGGGAACACACTTTTTGTAACTTAAATGTCTTTTTTTTGTTCAATTTTTAATTTTGGTATTATTTTTGGTGATGAAAATTTAAAAAGTGCCATTTTACAAGACGATTTTAATAGTATATAGTGTTTGTGTAAGAACATTATTCTTTGAATAGTTAGGAGGTGTTTTATGAAGAGAATGTTTTTAGTTTTATTATTTTTTATTATTTTTTTAGAGGTTGATGCTGCTTCTTATAATGGAAAGTTATATGAGGTGCATCATCCTGATTCTGGCTTTACTGTTTTTGCGGATGAAGGTTTAGATCTCATGGATTATAATAGTTGGATAATAAAGTCTAGTGTTGATAATAGAGTTTATTATTGTATTGAACCAGAAACTAAATTAGATGGTTCTTCAAAAGGGAGTCATTCAATGATAACTGGTGATAAGAATATAATTAATAACTCTAAGCTTACTACTAGTAAGTTTGATAAGATTAAACTTATTGCATATTATGGGTATGGATATAAAGACAATAATGTTGATCATACTGCTAAAAAATGGTATGGAATTACGCAAGTTATGATATGGAGAATTATGAGGCCTGATCTTACTTGGACTTTTAAATCTAGTAGAAATGCTAGTTCTAATAAAAGTCTTTATAGTAAGGAAGTTGCTGAGATTAATAAGTTGGTTAAAGAACATTTAGCAAAACCTAGTTTTGTTTCAAAAAAGTATAAAATTAAATTAGGTGAATCTATAGATATTAATGATACTAATAAGGTTTTATCTAATTATAATTTAGTTAGTTCTTTGAAAAATATTAAAGTTACAAGAAATGGGAATAAGATTAAAATTACTGCGATTAAAATAGGTAGTGATAAATTAACTTATAAAAAGTCTTCAAGAACTACTGAATCTTTTGCTCTTTTTGCTAGTTCTAATTATCAGGATATTATTTCTGTTGGTAATCCTAGTATTCCTAGTTTTAGTTTTGATGTTGAAGTAACTGGTGGTATTGTTAAATTAAATAAGATTGATTCTTTAAATAATTCTTTTAAAGCTCAAGGTGATGCTAAGTTAGTTGGTGCAGTTTATGAGGTTTTTGATTCGGATAATAAATCAGTTGGTAAAATTACCATCAATGAGAAAGGATTTGGGGAGTTACTTTTAGATTATGGAAGTTACAAGATTAAAGAGGTTAAAGCTCCAGTTGGGTATAAAAAAAATGATAAGGTTTATGGTGCTGTTATTGATAAAGATCATTTGAATATTGATATTGATGTTTCTGATGAGGTTATAAATGGCAAGATTATAATTAAGAAAAAGAAGGGTGGTACTGGTGAGGAGTTAGTTGCAGAAGGTAATGCATGCTTTGAAATTAAAGATTCTAGTTCTAATTTTGTTTCAGAGATATGTACAAATATAGATGGAGTTGCTTCTGCTACTTTACCATATGGAAAATATAGTATTTCTCAGATTAGTGGTGCTGATGGTTATAATTTTGTTAAATATTTTAATGTAAATGTTACTGAGGAAAAAGAATATGTTTATGAACTTGAAAACTTGCGTCCTTCCAAAGTTATATTTACTAAAGTTGATAAGAGTTTAGATTTGAAACTTTCTGATGCTTTTATCGAAGTATATGATTATAATGATAAGATGGTTTTTAGTGGTAAAACTGATGATGATGGGATGTTAGAATTTGATAATGTTAAGATTGGAAAGTATTATTTGATAGAAAAGGTTGCTCCAAAGTATTATAAATTGTCTTTAGATAAGGTTTATTTTGATGTTTTATCAGATGGAAAAGTAATTGATGTTGAAATATCTAACGAGAGGAAAAAAGGCAAATTACTATTTATAAAGACTGATGGTAGTGGTCTTAAGAGATTATCTAATGCTTATTTTAAGATATATTTTAAAGATTTTGATAAACTTGTCTATGATGGTAAGACTGATAATGATGGTATGATTCGATTAGATAATTTGGATGCTGGTACTTATTGTATTTATGAGTCTCTTGCTCCTTCTGGATATAAACTTGATGATAAACCTAATTGTTTTGAAATAAAGGATGAAAATGAAGTTATTAAGATTAATATGACTAATAATATGCTTGTAAAAGTTCCTGATACAGGAGAAGTTTCTTTTTCATTTATAGTTAAAGTGTGTTTGATATTTTTTGTTGTTAGTCTTTGTGTGGTGATTTACTATGTTAAAAAGTATTAGAGGAGCTTGTATCTCGTTAATATTTTTATTCTTATTTCTTGCTTATTCTGAAGTTTTCTTTTATGTTTCTTTTATTTATTATGATGAATCTATTCCTTTGTTTTCTGTTATGGAAGTTGATAGTATTGATAAATCTGTATCTTCTTTGGATGAGGCTATTGGAAGAATTGTAATTGATAAGATTAATTTAGATAGAAAGTTTTATTCTTTTGATTCTGATTTAAATGATGTGAATAAAAATGTTGCTATAATTTCTCCTTCTGATATGCCTGATGTTATTGGAGGAACTCTTATTCTTGCTGCTCATAGTGGTAATGTTAATACTGCGTATTTTAAAAGACTTAATGAGCTTGTGATTGGTGATGTTGTAAGTGTTTATTATTCTGATAACAAATATGTTTATAAAGTTTCTTCTTTTTACGAAGAAAAAAGGAATAGTTCTATAGTTATAAAAAGAGAAAAGATGAAAAATGTTTTGGTACTTACTACTTGTAAAATAGGTACAAAGAAGCAACTTGTTTATATTGCTAATCTTATTAATAAGTGTAATGTTGATGACAATTGCTAATTTTTCTATAAAAACACTTGCAAAAACATATAATTTATTGGTATAATATGTGCGAGTATTAAGTTACTCCTTGCCTTTGTTAAAGGCCAGAGTCCAAAAGGAGGTGCAAAAATGAGAAAGTATGAAATAATGTTTATTGTTAAACCTACTCTTGATGAAGCTGCTATTAAAAAGGTTGCTGATGATGTAAAAGCAACATTTGAAAAGTTTAATAGTAATGTTTTAGAAGTTAAAGACATGGGTCAAAGAGATTTAGCTTATGAAATTAAAAAACATAAAAAAGGTTACTATTTCCTTTTCACAGTTGAAGCTACAGTAGATGCAATAGATGAGTTTAATCATATCGTTAATATTAGCGAAAATATTATTCGTGCATTAGTAGTAAAATTAGAAGATTAATGAGGTAAATTATGAATAAAGTATGTTTAATTGGTAGATTAACTAGGGACCCTGAATTAAGATATACTTCAAGTAATAGAGCGGTTGCATCTTTTACTCTTGCTGTAAATAGACAATTTACTAATCAAAGTGGTGAAAGAGAAGCTGACTTTATACCTGTTGTTGTTTGGGGTAAACAAGCAGAAAACGTTAAAAATTATATTAATCAAGGAAGTCAAATCGCAGTTGAAGGTAGAATTCAAACAAGATCTTATGACGATCAAAATGGTCAAAAAAGATATGTTACTGAAGTTGTAGCTGATGCTGTTCATTTTATTGAATCTAGAGCTAGTCGTGAACAAAGAGGTAATGCTCCTGCTCAAAATAATTATTCACAAAATAATTATCAATCTGCTCCAGTAAATAATGAGGCAACACCATATGATTTTGGTAATAATCAAACTACAAATGTAGTAGATGATCCATTCAAAGATTTTGGTGATGAAATTAAAATTGGAGACAATGAATTGCCTTTCTAAGAAGGAGGAAAATTATGGCAGAATTTTATAGAAAAAGAAAAAAAGTTTGTTACATGTGTGCTGGTAAACAAATTAATTATAAAGATGTAGAAATACTTAAAAAATATGTTAATGAAAAAGGTAAGATTTTACCTAGACGTGTAACTGGAGCTTGTGCTAAACATCAAAGATATATTGCTGAACAAATTAAAAGAGCTCGTATGATTGCTTTATTACCATTTACAAAATAAACAAGAAATTGTTTATTTTTTTTCTTTGTAAATGACATATGATAAAAAATATAGTATAATAGAGTGGACAAGGAGGAGTTATGGATTTTAAAAGTTTAAAAAAAATTCTAGCTAAAGAATTGTTTTTATCAAAAAAGATTTTTATTCTTGGACATAACAATATGGATATGGATGCTTTTGCATCAGTTCTTGGTTTTTCTTTAATATGTAAAAAGTATAAGAAAAAGTTTTATTTAGTTAGTGATGATAAGGAATTTGATTATGGAATAAATAAAGCTCTTGAAAAGATGAAGGGTATTAATTTTATTGATAGTAATGTTGCTGATGATTTAATTGATGATAAGAGTTTGATTGTTATACTTGATGTTAATAAGAAAAAACTTATTTGTTTAGATAAAATATCTTCTTATTCTAAAGTTATTATAATAGATCATCATGATACTAATAGTGATACTATTGATACTGATTATTTATATATTGATAAGACTGTTAGTAGTGTTTCTGAAATTGTTTCTATGTTACTTAGGAAGTTTAGGGTAAAGATACCAAAAATGTATGCAACATTGCTTTTGTCTGGAATTATTTTAGATACTAATGGACTTAGTTATAAACTTAATCGTAGGACTTTCTTTTATTGTTATTATTTACTTAGTAATAATGCTGATATGAATCAATCTCAAGAGTTGTTAAAGGATGATTTTAATAGTTATTTGAGAAAGGTTAAATTGATTGAAAAGACTACTATGTATAATGACTTTGCAGTTGTTGTTGATAAGTCTAACGACATATATTCTAGAAAGGATATAGCGATGGTAGCAGACTCTTTACTTACTTTTCAAGATATTAAGAGTTGTGTAGTTACTGCTAAGATAGATAATGATGTTATTGGAATAAGTGCTAGATCTATTGATAAGATTGATGTTAATAAATTTATGGCTAATTTTGGTGGTGGTGGCAACAAGAATGAAGGTGCTGCTGTTATTGAAAATGCTGAAATAGATGATATTGAAAATAAAATTCTTAAACTTATAAAGAGGTGAGATTATGCAAGTTATATTTATAAAAGATTTAAAGAATCAAGGTAAAAAGGGAGAAATTAAGGAAGTAAAAGATGGTTATGCTCAAAACTTTTTAATTAAGAATGGTTATGCTGTTAAAAAGAATGATGTTAATATGAGTATTTTAAATAAACAAAAGAAAGAGGAAAAAGAACTTGATGATTATAATAGAAAAATGGCTCTTGATATGAAAAATAAAATTGAAGGTGAAAAAATTTCTTTTGTTGTTAAAACAGGTGAGGGGGATAAGGTTTTTGGAAGTGTTTCTGCTAAACAAATTAAAGATAAACTTGATAAGTATAATATTTCTAAGAATCAAATTGTTATAGATAGTCCACTTAGTAGTTTGGGTTATCATGAAGTTAGAATAGATTTGTATAAAGATATTTTTGCTATTGTAAGAGTTGAATTGAAGAAGTAGGTGATATGGTGAATAGAGAAATACCACAAAATATAGAAGCTGAACAATCTGTTATTGGAGCAATGTTACTTTCTAAGAGTGCAATTGTTGAAGCGATAGAGAGCTTGGTTCCTGAAAGTTTTTATTTAGATAAACATGGCAAGCTTTTTAATGCTATTAAGAAGTTATATGATAATGGCATTCCGGTTGATTTTACAACACTTACTAATGAACTAAAAGATCAAGGTTTACTTAGTGCGGTTGGTGGTGTTGAGTATATAACTGAGATTATGGAACAAACTCCGATTGCTTCGAATGTTTCTTATTATATTAATATTGTTGAGGAAAAGAGTGTTTTAAGAAGGCTTATTGATAGTGCTACTGACATTGCTTCTTTAGGATATAGTAATGAATATAATTTGGAAGAGACTTTGGATAAAGCTGAAAGTAAGATTTTGGAAGTTGTAAAAGATAGAAAGGCTACTGATTTTAAGCATATGCCTGAGGTTCTTACTAATGTTCAAACTAATTTGGAAAAGCTTGCTGCTAATAAAGGAAAGATTAGTGGGCTTTCTTCTGGTTATATTGATATTGATAAGTTGACTGATGGTTTTCATCCAGGAGAGCTTATTATTTTAGCGGCTCGTCCATCAGTTGGTAAGACTGCTCTTGCTCTTAATATTGCGCAAAATGTTGCAATTAATGATAAGAAGTCTGTTATTATATTTACTCTTGAAATGTTGGCTGAGCAAGTTGTTCCTCGTATGATTGCATCGGTTGGACAAATTGAGGCTTTTAAATTAAAGAATGGTAATTTAGAAAATAAGGATTGGTCTAGAGTAACTAGTGCTATGGCTACTCTTGCTGATACGAATATATATATAGCGGATACTACTAATATTACAGTGGGTGACATAAAGGCAAAGTCAAGAAGAGTTAAAGCTCAAGATCCTAACTTAGCACTTATTGTTATCGATTATCTTACATTAATTAGTGGAATGAGTAGATATTCTGGGCAAAGGCAACAAGAAGTTTCTGAAATATCGCGTGCTCTTAAGGCTCTTGCTTTGGAACTTCAAATACCTATTCTTGCTTTGGCTCAGTTGTCTCGTGCGCTTGAGGCTCGTGAAGATAAAAGACCTATACTTAGTGATTTAAGGGAATCTGGTCAAATAGAACAAGATGCCGATATTGTTGCATTTTTGTATCGTGATGATTATCATAATAAAGAGGTTAGTACTCCAGATAATATTAGTAAAATAGAAGTTATTTTGCGTAAAAATAGGAATGGTAGTACTGGTACTGCTGAGTTACTTTTTAAGAAGAATACTCAATCTTTTATGAATTATACTAATGATATTAAAGAGGTTGGTGATAAGAGTGAATAAAACTAGTACAGTTTTTACAATTTTTTTAGCTTTTGTTCTTGCAATTGGACTTGTTTTTGTTGATAATACTAAAGATGTTTATTATGAAGCACAAGATGTTTATCGTGTTTATTTAGAGGGTAAGTCTATTGGACTTATTAAGTCTAAGAGTGAGTTTGAATCTTATATAAATGAAAAGCAAAATGCTATAAAGGAACAGTATAATGTTTCTAGAGTATATGAACCTAATAATTTAAAGATCGAAAAAGAAATTACTTATAATGAGAAGATTTCTTCGATTGCTGAGGTTTATAATAAGATTTCTAATGAAAAGGCTTTTACTATTGATGGTTACATTGTCACTATAAAGAAGAAAGACAATGATTTAAAGCTTTATGTACTTAATAAAAATGTTTTTACTGATTCAATAAATGAGACTGTTAGATCTTTTGTTGATAAGGATAAGTATGATGCTTATCTTAGGGAGCAACAACAAGATATAGTGGATGAAGGGACTATTATTGAAAATGTTTATATTGAGGATGAGATTACTATAAAAAAGGGAAGAGTTCCTGTTAATGAAAAGATATTTTATGATCATGATAGTGTTTCTGCGACAAAGGAACTTACTAAGTATTTAATATTTGGTAATTTAGATAAACAAAAGACTTATAAATGTAAGGCTAATGATACATTGGTATCTATTGCAGAGGCTAATAAACTTAATATAAAAGAATTATTGGTTGCTAATAATGATTTATCTGGTGAGGATGCTCTTTTATATGAGGGACAAGAATTAGTTGTTAACTTGATTGAACCTCAAATTACTGTTACTGAAGTTACGCATGAGGTTGCTAAGCAAACTATTAAGTATGACACTATTGAACAAAAGGATAGCTCTATGTATGTAGGACAATCTAAAACTGTTAAGAAGGGTGAAAATGGTGTAGAAAAGGTTACTAAGAAAGTACAAAGAAAGAATGGTTTTATAGTTAGTGCTGTTGGGGTTTCTTCTGAAGTATTAAAGGAACCTGTTGATAAGATTGTTAAAGTTGGTACTAAACGTACTACTTGGAGTGGTAGTTATATTGGTTCAATTAATTATAGTGCACCAGATGGTTATTGGGCATGGCCTACTAAGAGTGGTTATTGTTTAACATCTAGTTATGCTGAGTATCGTTCTTATGAAAGGCATTATGCGCTTGATATTTCGTGTACAGGTCTTGGTTCTCCAATATATGCTGCTCAAGGTGGTACTGTTACTGAAATTGCTACTGGTTATGGTAATAATACGAGTGTTGTAAGTTATGGTAATTATGTTGAAATTAATCATGGAAATGGTGTGGTAACTTTGTATGCCCATTTAAATAGTGTTAATGTTAGTGTTGGTCAAGTTGTATCTAAAAAACAAGTTATAGGAACTATGGGAAATTCAGGTTTTTCATTTGGAACGCATCTTCATTATGCTGTGTATAGAAATGGTTCTGTTGTTAACCCGTTCTCACTTTATTAATGAAGGTTAGAGTAATTGGAAGTGGTTCTCGTGGTAATGCTACTATTGTTGAGACTGCTTCTTGTAATATTTTAATAGATGCAGGACTAACGTATAAAAATATTTCTGAAAGATTAGGTGGAGATGTTCCTAATATCGATATTGTTGTTATTACTCATACTCATAAAGATCATATCGGAGGGCTTAAGTCTGTTTTGAAGAAGGATCCTATTGTTTATACTATGTCTGATCTTGGAAATTTGGTGTCTTATGATAAAATTAATAATGAGAGACAGTTTAGTATTGGAGATACTTCTTTGAAATTGTTTGATTTGTCTCATGATAGTTATTGCTGTGGAATGATTATTAGTGATGGTGATAAACAGCTTGTTTATATTACTGATACTGGTTATATTAATAAGAATGTTTTAGAGGAAATTGGTAATAAGGATATATATATTATGGAAAGTAATCATGATGTTGATATGTTAAGGCATAGTTCTAAACCATTTTATTTACAAATGAGAATACTTAGTGATGAAGGACATTTATCTAATGAACAAGCTCTTACTTATTTGAAAGGTCTTGTTGGTTCTAGAACTAAGTGTGTTATACTTGCTCATTTGTCTTTGGAAAATAATGATAGTAAGCTTGTATATGATATTATGCGTAATGGTTTGAATGATGAGATAGAAGTACTTGTTGCTAAACAGTTTGAAGCATTGGAAGAGGTAGTTATCTAATGATAAAGATTATTTGTATTGGAAAGTTGAAGGAAAAGTATTTTAAGGATGCTGTTTCTGAGTATCTTAAAAGGCTTAGTAAGTATACTAAGATTTCTTTGATTGAAATTAATGATTTTAGTGATGTTAATGTTAAGAGTTGTTTAGCTAAGGAGAAGGAAGCTATATTAAAAAATGTTAAGGATAAAGATAATGTTGTTTTACTTGATGTTAATGGTATTGAGTATTCAAGTACTTTATTTTCTAATTTTATTAATGATGAGCTTTCTTATAATAGTAATATTACTTTTATAATTGGATCTTCAAATGGGTTTGATGATGAAATATATAGTTTATTTAAGAAAAGAGTTTCTTTTTCTAAGATGACTTTTCCTCATCAGTTGTTTAGAATTTTATTACTTGAGCAGATTTATCGTAGTTTTAAGATAATTAATAATGAAAAGTATCATAAGTAGGTTAATTTCTACTTTTTTTCATATAATTAAATGGTGATATTGTGGAAATTGTTAATAAACTTATTTGGGCTGTTGCAGTTTCTTTTCTTTTTTTATCTAGTATTTATTTTACGTTTAAACTTAAGTTTGTTCAGCTTAAATTATTTAAAGTGTTGTCTTGTCTTAAAACAGAGAAGAGTCATAATGATATTAGTGCAAAGGATAGTTTAATTATGTCTTTGTCTTCGAAAATAGGAGTTGGTTCTTTAGCGGGTATTGCTTTTGCTATTTATTATGGAGGGTTAGGATCAGTTTTTTGGATATGGATCATTACATTTTTAACTTCTATTAATTGTTTTGTGGAGAACATTTTGTCAACTATATATAAAAAAGTTGACAATAATGGGTGTCAAGGAGGACCTTTTTATTATATTAAATATGGTCTTAAAAAGAAGACGCTTGCCTTTTTATATGCTATTTTGTCTATTGTTTCTTATTCGACTGGGTTTTTAGCGATACAAAACAATACTATGGTTTCTTTGATTGGAGATATGTATAATATAAATATTGTAGTAGTTTCTTTTATTATAACAATATTGTCTTGTTTTGTTTTTTTAAAGGGAATTAAGACTGTTTCTAATCTTTGTAATAAGATTTTTCCAATTATGATGTTTATGTATTTATTTATTGGTTTGATAGTGTTTGTGAAAAATATTTCTTTTATTCCGGAGTTGTTTTTAAATATTTTTTATAGTGCGTTTGATGTTAAATCAATATCCGGTGGTTTTTTATATGTGATGCTTATTGGTATCCAAAAGGGTATTTTTCAGACTGAGGCTGGTGTTGGTACTAGTGCGATGATAAGTGGAACTAGTAGTAATACTGATTTTATTAAACAAGGAAATACTGGTATTGTTTCTACTTATTTTATAGGTTTTATAGTTTCTTTTGTTACGACTTTAATTATTGCCACTAGCGACTATGGAGTGTTTTCTTCGATGAATGGAATTGAACTTACTAAGTATGCTTTTAATTATCATTTTGGTTATATTGGAGATGTTTTATTGCTTATTATTTTAGTTTTATTTGCCTTTTCTACGATTATAACTGTATATTATTATGCTCTTAGTAATTTAAAAGGACTTACTAACAAAAAATTGTTAATAAATATTCTTAAGATTGTTACAGTTTTGTCTTTGTTTGTAGGAGGCATTGTTTCATCTTATATTGTTTGGAGAACTATTGATATTTTTGTGGGATTGCTTACTATTATAAATACTTATTCTATATTTATGCTTAGGGATGTTGTGGTTAAGAAGGTTAGGTCTAGTAATTAGTTGTTTTTTGTTGTAAAATATTTTTGGAGGTAGTATTATGCTTAATAAAAAGTGGGATGTTGTTCTTTGTGATGAGTTTTCTAAACCGTATTTTAAAAAGTTAGTTAGTGATATACGCAATGAATATAGAATACATACTGTTTATCCAAAAGCTGATGATGTTTTTAATGCTTTTAAATATACTGATTATGATCAAGTAAAGGTTGTTATTTTAGGGCAAGATCCTTATCATGGAGAGGGTGAGGCTATGGGACTTTCTTTTTCTGTTAATGATGGAATTAGAAAGCCACCTTCACTTTTAAATATTTATAAGGAATTGCATGATGATTTAGGTTATGAAGTTGCAGAGAGTGGTAATTTGTCTAAATGGGCGAAGCAAGGTGTTTTTCTTTTAAATAGTATCCTTACTGTTGAAAAGGATAGTCCTTTGTCTCATAAAAAGTATAATTGGGAATTATTTACTGATGCAGTTATACAAAAGATTAATGAACGTGATGTACCTGTTGTGTTTATTTTATGGGGTAGTTATGCAAGAAGTAAGAAGAAGTTTATTACTAATCCTAATCATTTGATACTTGAATCTGTACATCCTTCGCCATTTTCTTGTTATAATGGTTTTTTTGGAAGTAGACCGTTTTCTAAAGCTAATGAGTTTTTGATATCAAAAAAAATTAGTCCAATAGATTTTTCTATAGACTAATTTTTTAATATTTCATAATCATCTATTTTTCTAAGTTTAAATGATTTGTATTGAGTGAATTTTAGTATTTTATATATTAAGTTCATAGGTTTTTTTAAGAATATTTCATTGTAATTTATTACGTTTGCGTTATAGTAATCTTTTAATCCTTCGATGTCATCATCAATTTCATTTAGTTTTATTATTTCTTTTTTAAATTTTTTATTTTTTTTAGGATTTTCTAACAAGTATTTGTTAATATCCCATCTTATGTTAAATAGGTTGTCCTCTTTTTCATGAATTGTTTCTTCTTCATTATATGTGAATTTGTTTAATTCTTCATCATTTATATCTTTTATTACTTCTTTTATTATTTCATTTTTTTCTTTTAAATGGTTTTCTAAGTTGTCTTCGCAAGTTATTATTGCATTTTCAAGGTCTTCTAATTTTTTATATTTTATAAATACTATTGCTAGTAGTGCTAGTATAATTGTTATTATAATAATTATATATATCATTTTATCACCAATCCTATAAAAAGATTATATCATATTTTTTAGTATTATTTACATTAATTTTAAAAAGAAACTTTATTTGTAGTTTCTTTTGTTTTTAATTAGATTACTTTGTAGTTTATTTCTTCATCAAATACAATGAAGTCAACGTATATTGATAGAAGTAAATACCATTTGCCAGTTTTTGGATCACTTATTACAACATGATCTCTTGCTGCTTGTTCTACGACTCCGGTGAATATTCTATCTCTATATTCGTTTGAATCTGGAAAAGTCATATAGATACTTGCAACTTTTCCTTTGTTTAATCTTAAGATGTTTTCTACATATGATTGTTCCATTGGAAGATCTTCGCTTATTCCTGTTGGAATTGTGTTTAGATTTTGATTTGGGTTGGTATTAAAACCAGGATTATAATAACTATTATTCATTTTATCACCACTTAATTGTATGTTTTATTTTTTTATATAGTACTTTATTTTTATTTATGATACAATTAATCTATGGAGATGATATTTTGAAAGTTAAAGTAGGTGTTTCGAATAGACATGTTCATTTGTCAAGGTTTGATTATGATTTGTTATTTGATACAGAAATGGAATGTGAAAGAGAACTTTCTCAAGTTGGTGAGTATAAGTCTAATAAAAGGGTTTGTTTAAAGACTGATAAAGGTGTAATTTGTGACGTTGCTGTTCTTGGACCTTGTAGAGATTATACTCAAGTTGAAATTAGTAAAACTGATGCTTACTTTTTTGGGATTTCTCCGGAGGTAAGAAGTTCTGGTGATGTTTCTTGTGGTGAATATATTACAATAGTGGGAGAAAAAGGTGAAATAATTCGTGATTGTTGTATTATTGCCACACGTCATATTCATATTTCTCATGAAGACAGAGTTAAGTATGGTTTGCATGATGATTTATATAGTGTTAAGGTTGATGGGGTAAAACCAGGTATACTAGGTGATGTTCATATTAAGGAACTTGATAATGGATATTTTGAACTTCATTTGGATAGGGATGATGCTAATGCATTTATGCTTAAGAATGGAGATCTTGTTGAAATAATTGATAATATAAAAAAATAATCGCTTGGATTATTTTTTTCTTTTTTGTCTATAGATTTCAAGGCGATCTAGGGTTTGTTCAGTTGGATTTTCCCATTCTTCGCAAGTTATGTTTGCATCATATAGTTCGCTTTCGTTTAATAGTCCTAAATCGTTCATTAAATAATATAGGTATTCTTGATTGATATCAATCGCGTTTTTCTTCATTTTCATTCTTATCATTGGTTTCTCCTTTTGGTTCTGTACCATTTATATAGTACAATATTTTTTTGTGTTTACTGTTTTGATCTGCGGGTTCTCCAGTTATGGGGTCTACTAGTACTCCGATTACTGTTTTTGGTATTTTATACCATGTGCTTTCTTTGTCTTTTAAGTATGTTTCCATGGCATATGACCATGATTTTTTATTATCTGCTACTATTTTGTTTGATATGTTTTTGTTGTCATCATATCCTGTCCAAGATACCAGTACGTAGTCTTTTGTGTAACCTATTATCCATGAGTCTGTATCAGTGCTTCCACTTTTTAAGGCATATTTTTTTGTTAGGTCTGGTATCATACTATAACAAGTTGGATAAGTGTAGTCTACTAATTCTTTGTCGTATGATCCTGTTAATAGTTCGCTTATTATGAATGTAATCGCAGGGTCTAAAATTTGTTCTTCTTTGTACTTTTTTTCATATAAAACATTGCCATTTATGTCTTCGATTTTTTCTATGAAGTGTGGTGTTATTTTTTTGCCTTCATTAGCAAGTGTTGAATATGCTGTTGCTAGACTTAATGGACTGGTTTCAAATGTTCCTAGTGGAATTGATGGTAATTCTTTTATTTGTTCTTCTATTCCTACTTTTTTAAGTGTTTCTACTAATTCGTCTTGTCCTAGGAAAAGGTGTGTTTTTACTGCGAATATGTTGTCAGAATATGCTAGCGCCGCTGCTAGAGTTATTTCTTTTCCTGCATATATATTACCATAGTTTTTTGGAGAATAAGTTTTGTTATTGTCGAAGTTGAATGTTGTTTCATTACTTAAGAATTTTGTTGTTGAAGTAAATCCTTTTTCTATTGCTCTATAGTATAAGAATGGTTTTACTGTTGAACCTGGTTGTCTTTTTGCTTGTGTTGCACGATTGTATTGTGAGTATCCATAGTCTATTCCTCCGATTAATCCTAGTACTCCGCCGGTTTTTGAGTCCATCATGACTTTTGCTGTTTGAGAGTTTTTTTCGGTTATTTTTGTATTTGATTCTTCGAGTGCTTTTTGAGCATTTATATCGAGTGATGTGTATATTTTTATTCCTTTTGTTTCTAAATAGCTTTTTGGTATTTCTTTTAGGTTATATAGTTCTTCCATGGTTGCATCGTAGTAATATAGTAGGGAGGTTAGATTGTCTTTATTGTTGTTTTTTGCTATTTCTATTTTTTCATTTTTGGCTCTTTGATATTCTTCTTTTGATATGTATTTATTTTTATACATTCTTTCTAATACTAGTTCTTGTCTTTTTTTTGATTTTTTAAAGTTGTCTTTTGGTGAGTAGTTTGCTGGTGAGTTTGGTATTCCTGCAAGCATTGCTGCTTGTGCTAATGTTAAGTCTTTTACATCTTTATCAAAGTAGTATTTGCTAGCATTTGCTATTCCATACATTCCGTGGCCGTAGTTGATTGTGTTTAGGTAGCCTTCTAGTATTTCATCTTTTGTGTAATGGGTTTCTAGTTCGAATGTTATCCACATTTCTTTCCATTTTCTTTTCCAACTTTTTGAGAAGTCTAGAAATAGATTTTTTGCATATTGTTGTGTTATAGTGGATGCTCCTTGAACTATTTGTTTTTGTTTTATGTTTTCTAACATGGCTTTTGTTATTCTTAGATAGTCAAATCCTTTATGTTTATAAAAGTTTTTATCTTCGACTGATATGGTTGCTTCTTTTATATATGTTCCCATTTCATTTAAGTTTATCCATTCTTCATTGCCATTTCCTTGGAATACTAGTTGTTGTTTATTATCATATAGGTAGAATTTGTTTGCGCTTTTTATATCTAGTTTTGGTGTTATAATGGCATATATGTATCCAAATATGTTACATATTACGAAGAATAGAATAATATATATAAATATTTTTAATGTTATTTTTGTTATTTTTTTCATTTTTTCACCTATTTTCTCTTTAATAGTTTGAAAAAATCTATGAAAAATATGTACTTTTTAATAAATTAATATTATAATCTTATCGAAAAGAGGTTTTTATGGATAAAATTAATGTATATATATGTGTAAATGATTATAAAATAAGTACTGTTGGTACAATTTCTGATGGTGTTATTAGTTGTTTTAAGGATTCTTTGAAGATTGATTATGATATTAACAAGAAATTGTTAATAAAAGAAGATTCTTGTTATGTTATAACTATTGATTTTGAAAAGTGTGAGATGAATGTTAGTTTAAAAGAGTTTGATGGATGTTTTATTAACAATATAGTGTTGAAAAGTTATTCTTGTTTTGATAATAGAATAGAAATTGAGTATTTGATTGATGAAAAATTGTATAATTTATTAATTATGTATAAAACTTGTAAAAAATGCTTGCAAAATAATTAATTTTAATGTATAAATATGTAGTGGATGCACATGAGTGTTAAATACATATAATATTTTGAATAATAATTTGAAAGGATGTATCGATATGAAAGTGAATAAACTAAGTAAAGAAGAATTAGAGGTTATGTCTTATAATGATATTGCTGATTTGTTACTTAATGAAGAGAGTAATTTAAATACTGCGGTTTTATTTAAGAAAATAGTTGATTTATTAGAGTTGTCTTCTTCGACTTATGAAAGTAAAATTGGAGATTTTTATACTTCAATGTCTAATGATAAAAGGTTTATTTTATTAGAGGATGGTACTTGGGATCTTAGAAAGAATCATAAGTCTAATGTTGTTTTGGATGATGATTTAGATGATTATGATGATGAAGAATCTGATGATTTATATGATGATTATGAGTCTTATGAAGAAGATGATGTATTTGATGAGGAACCAGATGATGATATATCTGATATTACTGAAGATTATAAGAATCTTGTAATTGTTGATGAAGAAGATTTGGATAATGAACAATAATTAGTGGTGATATAATGATAGATAGATTGGAAAATATATTAAAAAAGTATGAGGAACTTGATTTAGAGCTTGTTAAGCCTGAGGTTATATCTGATATTAATATGCTTACTAAGTTATCTAAGGAACATAGTTCTTTAGAGGAAGTTGTTACTGTATATCGTAGATATAAGGATGTTCTTACTGGTATTAGTGATGATGAAGAATTGCTTAAAGATAGTGAGCTTAAAGAAATGGCAAAAGAAGAACTTGAAGGTTTATATAAAGAAAAGGAAGAACTTGAAGGTAAGCTTGAGATACTTCTTTTACCAAAGGATGAAAATGATAGTAAGAATGTTATAATGGAAATACGTGGTGCTGCTGGTGGAGATGAAGCAAATATTTTTGCAGGTGATCTTTTCCGTATGTATCAAAAGTATGCTGATTCACTTGGTTATAAAATAGAAGTTTTAAATGCTGAAGATGGTACGAATGGGGGATTTTCTCAAATTGAATTTATGATTAAGGGTGAAGGTGCTTATTCAAAGCTTAAGTATGAAAGTGGCGCTCATAGAGTGCAAAGAATTCCTGTTACTGAGTCTCAAGGAAGGGTTCATACTAGTATTGCTACTGTGGTGGTTATGCCTGAGCAAGAAGATTTAGAAATAGAGGTTAAAGAGTCTGATATAAAGGTTGATGTATATCGAAGTGGTGGTGCTGGAGGACAAAGTGTTAATACTACTGATAGTGCTGTTAGAATGACTCATTTGCCTACTGGTATTGTTGTTACTTGTCAAAATGAAAGAAGTCAATTACAAAATAAAGAGAAAGCTTTACAAATATTAAAAGCTAAGATTTATGAAGAAACAATTAGGAAACAAGAAGAAGAACAAGGTAATGCTAGAAGAAGTAAAATAGGAACTGGTGACAGGTCCGAGAAAATTAGGACTTATAATTATCCTCAAAATAGGGTTACTGATCATAGAATAGGACTTACTCTTAATAAGCTTGATAGGATTATGGAAGGGGACCTTGGTGATGTTGTTGAGGCTTTAATAAATGAGGATCAAAAGAGGAAGTTGGCTCAAAATGAAGATTAATGATGTTTTAAGAAGACATGATGGAATTGATATAGAAAAGAAGAAACTTGCTTTAGGGCAAGTTTTGTCTTTATCTTTGATTGATGTTTCTTTGTCTTTAGATAAGGAGTTATCTTTTTATGATTATGTTAAATATTTATATGTTGTAAAAAGATTAGTTCGTGGTGTTCCTATTCAATATATCTCAGGTAAAGCTTATTTTTATAATAGGTGGTTTAATGTCAATAAGAATACTTTGATTCCTAGGGTTGAGACTGAGTATTTAGTTAGTGATGTTAAAAATCTTATTGATGAGTATTTTTCATCGGATGTTAAAATACTTGATATTGGTACTGGTAGTGGTGTTATTGCAATTACTTTGTCTGAGTTTAGTGATAAGTATACAGTTTTTGCTACTGATATATCTCGTAAGGCTCTTAGGGTTGCTAAAAGTAATGATAAGAAGTCTTTGGTTAGGTTTGTTCATACTGATTTATATTCTTCGATTGATGATAAGTTTGATGTTATTATAAGTAATCCTCCATATATTAGGAATGATTCTTTATGTGTTTCAAAGAATGTTTTAAAATATGAGCCTCATCTTGCTTTGTTTGGTGGAGAAGATGGACTTTTGTTTTATCGTAGGATTTTTAGTGATATAAAAAGGATTGTTAATGATAAAAATATTATTTGTTTTGAGACTGGTGAAGATCAGAATGATTTAATTGAAGAGATGGCTCTTAGTTATTTTCCTAATGCTAAAGTTATTAAAAAGAATGATTTAAATGGATTTAATAGGTATATTTTTATAATAAATGAATAAATCTTTTTAGTTTGTATCATTATGTTTATAGGTGATATGAATGAAAAGGTTTTTTATTATATTTATTTTGTTTTTAATTCTTGTTATTTATATTGATAAATATGATTCTAATTATTATGTTATACCAGATGATTCGATTAGAATTAGAATTATTGCAAATAGTGATAGTTTTGATGATCAATATATTAAGATTAAAGTGAAACAACTTATTGAACCTGTTATTGAGGAGGACCTTAGAGATAGTTCTTCTTTAAAGGAGTCTCGTTTTATAATTAAAAATAATTTGGATAAGTATGATTCTATGATTTATTCTTATTTGGTTGATAATTCATATAACGATAAGTTTTCAATTAATTATGGTAGTAATTATTTTCCTGAAAAAGAATATAAGGGTGTAAAGTATGAAAGTGGAAATTATGAATCTCTTGTTATAAAACTTGGAAGTGGAATGGGTGATAATTGGTGGTGTGTGATGTTTCCTCCGATTTGTTCGCTTGAGGTTGAAGAGAATTCTGATATAGAGTATAAGGTTTTTGTGAAAGAATTGTTTGATAAATATTTTTAATATTTAAGAAAAATTGCTTAAATATACGAAAAATAGGGCAAATGCTTTCTTTTTTTTTTTATTTGTTGTAAAATATTTGTTGGAGGGATTAACATGGCGATTTTAAAAAAGATGATAGATCATGAATACAAAGAACTAAGAAGATTTGAGAAAATTGCAAATCAAATCGAAGCACTTGATGAAGAGTATCAAAAATTAAGTGATGAAGAATTAAAAAATAAAACTTTAGAGTTTAAGAAAAGACTTAGTGAAGGGGAAACTTTAGAGGATATTAAGGTTGAAGCTTTTGCTACTGCTAGAGAAGCATGTTTTAGAGTAATTGGTGAAAAACCTTATCATGTTCAATTGATTGGTGGGCTTGCACTTCATTATGGTAATATTGCTGAGATGAAAACTGGGGAAGGAAAAACTCTTACTTCAGTACTTCCTGCTTATCTTAATGCTTTAGGTGGAGAAGGTGTTCATATTATTACTGTTAATGAGTATCTTGCTACTCGTGATGCAGAATGGATGGGACAAATTCATAATTTTTTAGGTATTACAGTGGGTCTTAATTTAAGGGATTTAAATCCTGCGGAAAAAAGAGCTCAATATGATTGTGATATTTTATATTCTACTAATAATGAGATTGGTTTTGATTATTTAAGAGATAATATGGCTATTAGAAAGGAAGATAGAGTACTTCAAAGAGGGTTGAATTATGCAATAATCGATGAAGTGGATTCTGTTTTAATTGATGAGGCTAGGACTCCTCTTATTATATCTGGGGGATTTCTTGAAAGTAAGAATCTTTACTTGGAAGCTGATAAGTTTGTTAAGCGTTTAAAGAAGGATAAATCATATACTTATGATGCTAAATTAAAAAGAGTTAGTCTTACTGATGATGGCGTAAAGGAAGCTGAAGAGTATTTTAAACTTAATAATTTATATGATTTGGATAATGCTACTTTAGTACATTTTATTAATCAAGCACTTCATGCTAATTATTCAATGAAGAAAGATTTTGATTATGTTGTGCAAGATGGTAAGATTGTAATTGTTGATCAATTTACTGGTCGTTTAATGCCTGGTAGAGCATTTAGTGATGGACTTCATCAAGCTATTGAAGCCAAGGAAGGTGTTGAAATAGAACAAGAAACTAAGACTCTTGCTACTATTACTTTCCAAAATTTATTTAGAATGTATAAGAAGCTTTCTGGGATGACTGGTACTGCTAAAACTGAGGAAGAAGAGTTTAGAAATATTTATAATATGTATGTTATAAGTGTTCCTACTAATAAGAAAGTTATTAGAGATGATATGGCTGATTTAATTTTTGCTAGTAAAAAGTCTAAGCTTAAGGCAATAGTTGATGAAATTGAAAAAAGACATAAGACTGGACAACCTGTGTTAGTTGGTACTATTGCTATTGAAGTTAGTGAGGAAATTAGTGATTTGTTAAAGAAGAGAAATATTCCTCATGAAGTTTTGAATGCTAAGAATCATGCTCGCGAAGCTGAAATTATTGCTAAGGCTGGTGAAAAGGGTTCTGTTACTATTGCTACTAATATGGCTGGACGTGGTACGGATATTAAACTTGGTGAAGGTGTAAAGGAACTTGGTGGTCTTTGTGTAATTGGTACTGAAAGACATGAGTCTCGTCGTATTGATAACCAATTACGTGGACGTTCTGGTAGACAAGGTGATCCTGGTTATTCACAATTTTATATAGCTATGGATGATGATTTAATGACTAGATTTGGTTCTGAAAAGATTAAAAATATATTGGAAAGTATGGGCGTAGATGATGGTCTTGCTATAAGAAGTAAGGTTTTCTCTAATTCGGTTAAGTCTGCTCAAAAAAGAGTTGAAGGTAATAACTTTGATATGAGAAAGAGTGTTCTTCAATATGATGATGTTATGAATAAGCAAAGGGAAATGATTTATAATAAGAGAAATGATATTTTGGATAAGGATAGTATTCATGATGAGGTTCTTAAGTCTATGTATAATCATATTGCTGATGTTGTTGAGGCACATTTGGATCAAAATGATAAGTTAAGTGATAGTGATTTGGATGAAGTATTGGAATATGTTAATTCTAATTTACTTAGAACTGGTATTAATAAACAATCTCTTGATTTGAATGATGTTGATAGTGTTATTAAGACTATTTATGATGTTGTTGTTAAGGAATATGAAGATAAGATTAAGGATATTCCATCTGAAATTGCTAATGAGTTTGAAAAGGTTATTAGTTTAAATGTTATTGATAAGTATTGGATGGAACAAATTAATACTATGTCTCATTTAAAAGAAGGTATATTCTTAAGACAATATGCTCAAGATAATCCACTTAGGGCTTATACTGAAGAAGGATTTGAGTTGTTTGATGAAATGCTTTCTAATATTGATAAGTTTATTACTTTGTATCTTTTAAGAGCAGAAATTAGACAAAATATTGAAAGAAAAGAAACAATAAAGAATAAGACTACTAATATTACTGATGATACTCAAAAGGGTCATACTAAGAGAGTTAATAAAGTTGGTAGGAATCAATTGTGTCCTTGTGGCTCAGGACGTAAATATAAACAATGTTGTGGTAAATAAGCTTACAAATCCTTATAAATAAAGGGCTTGCGAGCTTTTTGCTACTTACAATATTTAGGTAATTTTGCATTGAAAAAGTCGTTTAGATAAGTTTTAGATAAGTTTTTTGGTAAATTCAACGATATATTAATTATTTATGTTATAATATAAATGGAGGGTAAAATATGAATAATAATGAGAATAATAGGACAGTGCAATTGGGAACTCAATTAGCATTTTCATATACTCAAATGGCGAGTGACTATACAAAAAAATTAGTTGATGCTTATAATGCTGCATTGATGTTAGAAAGGGATTGGCAAAAACTATCACATTCAAGTGATGCCTTTAGTGAAGTTAGGCCTGATTATTTTCAAACAAGCTTAAAACTGTTCATAATTAAATCTTCAGTTTTAGAACAAACAAGATCTACTTACTTAGAACAAATTAGAGGATTAGATGAAAAAAACTTAGGAGAATTAGTTGGTCAAGTCAAGAGAGTAGTACAGGCTAGAGCACAAGCTTTTAATAATCCTATCCCAGAAACTCAAAGTATCAATGTAAAACAAGAAATTCTTAATATATTTGGTAAACCAGTTTTAGGGTCAGCTTATTCAGAATTATTTGAATTGTATGTTCAGTCATTATCAGATGAAGAAAAACAAACATTAGCAGCATGTAATACTGAAAAAGCACTATTGGATAGTGTTAGAAGTACAAGAAGAACAGGAGAAGATAGGTTTGAGCAAATACATGAACTAAAAATTGAATCAGTTAAAAGAGAGGGATTTGCTTCTATTGAAATTCCATCTATTACTTCTACTATAGAAAAGTCTTTAGTTATCGCAACTAATGAATTAAAAAAATTAGATATTGTAAGTCAGCTGGATTCACATCATAGATTAGTTTAGCATTTAAATCAAATTCTTTAGATAAGTTTTTAGATAAGTTGTGCGAAAAAACTTGCAATTTATCAACAAAAAATTATAAGTTTTAAATAAAAAACACCAATTTAAAAGGAAAAAATTACTTGGTTGTTTTAATATTTTACCATGTGACTCAGGACGTAAATATAAGCAATGTTGTGGTAAATAAAAATAAATTAAAATGTCGACAAAAGTTTGTTGACATTTTTTTCTTTTATATTTCTTTTAGTTTTTATAATATTAAAAAACGACTATTGTTTTCAGGAGTGAAAATGATTGTTCAATAATTTTAATAATGGTATAATAATTATCATAAATCAATTAAATTATTTGGATAAGGAGGGATGAATATGAAAGATAAATTGATTGGTAATGAAAGAAATGTTTTATTTTATAATGATGAAGAAGGTAATACTAAGGTAGAAGTATTATTAGAAAATGAGGATGTATGGTTAAATACAGAAGCATTAGCAGCGCTTTTTAATATTGATAGAAGTGGAATTGTAAGACATATCAATAATATTTATAAAGATGATGAATTATCTGAAAAGGCAACTTGTGCAAAAATTACACAAGTTCAAATTGAAGGAACTCGTGAAGTTAAAAGGGTTTATTCATATTACAATCTTGATGTGATTATTTCTGTTGGTTTTAGGGTTAATTCTAAAAAAGCAATTAGATTTAGAACATGGGCAAATAAAATAATTAAAGATTATATGGTTCAAGGTTTTGCTTTAAATGATGAGAGATTTTTAAAAGCAAAAAGGTCTGATCAAGAATATTTTGAAAGATTGCTTGAAAGAATCAAATTGATTCGTACAAGTGAGAGAATGTTTTATCAAAAAATTACCGACATATTTGCTGAATGTTCTATTGATTATGATAAAAATAGTGAAATTGCAATTACTTTTTATAAGACTATTCAAAATAAGTTTCATTATGCAATTACGGGGAATACTGCTGCTGAGATAGTTTATAATAGGGTTGATTCTAATAAAGATAATATGGGACTTACTACTTGGGAAAATTCCCCCGATGGAAAGATTTTAAAATCTGATGTAGTTATTGCCAAGAATTATTTAAATGAGAAAGAAATTAAGAGTTTAAATAGTTTAGTTAATTTGTTTTTAGATATTGCTGAAAATAATGCGGAAAGAAATATAACAATGTATATGGAGGATTGGAAAAATGAAGTAGAAAATGCTTTAAAAGTTTTCCATTATGAAGTTTTAGAAGGAAAAGGTAAGGTATCTCATAAACAGGCAGTTAAAAAGGCAGAAAGTGAATATGAAAAATATAGGATTATACAGGACAAAAGTTATGTATCAGATTTTGATAGATTGTTAAATGAAACAAAGAGGATAGAGAATAAATGATTTGTTTTAATTGTTATTAACAATGTTGTTAATAACTTTTTCTTATTGCTATGATTGTTTTTTTAGATTATAATAAGTGTGTTATTATTTTTCGGAGGTTTTTTATGTATTGTAGGTTTTGTGGAAAGAAAATTAATAAAAAAGATATTTTTTGTCCTTATTGTGGTAAGTCTTTTTCTAATAAATATATTGTTATAAGTGGTATTGTTATGTTTATAATGGGTATTTCTTTGGTGTATGGTGTTAGTTTTGATGGATATGATGATAAGATTTTTATGTTTTTAGTACCTGGTATTTTGTCTATTTTGTCTAGTGTTTGTAAGTTGTTTTGTTTTAAAAGTAATAAGTTTTTCTTGATATCTGGTTGTTTGCTTTTTATTGGAGCTTTATCTAATTTTATATCGATTATGGATTTGTCTATTTATGCACTTTTATGTGTTATATTTGGTATATTTGATATTATTCATTATAGATAGTATCTTTTTTTATGTGTTTTATTGTTCTTTTTTATTTTTTTTTGTATAATGTTTTTAGGTGATATGATATGGAACTAAATGAACTTAAAGTTGTTTTGAATAGTAATCTTTCTAAGATTGAAGAGTTATGGAGGTTACTTTGACGTTGATTCTAGGTTGAGTGAGATTTCTTCTTTGGAGGAAAAGGTTAATTCTAGTGATTTTTGGAATGATGTATCTAGTGCTCAAAAGGTTATTGATGAGCTTAATGGAAAGAAGAAGAGTGTTTCTTTAATTGTTTTATTAAAGGATGATATTTGTTCATATATTGATTTTATTGATATGATAAGTACTTTATATGATGAAGATATTTATAAAGATATTTGTGCTTTTGTTGATAAATTACCTTCTTTGGTTTCAAAAATTGAGTTGGAAGTACTATTTTCTGGAGAATACGATCATTCTAACTGTATAGTTGAGATTCATGCTGGTGCTGGTGGAACTGAAGCATGTGATTGGTGCAATATGCTTTATAGAATGTATACAAGGTATTGTTCTAGTAAGGGTTATAAGCTTGAGGTTATTGATCTTCTTGATGGTGAGGATGCTGGAATTAAAAGGGTTAGTTTCTTAGTTACTGGTTTTAATGCTTATGGGTATTTGAAATGTGAAAAAGGTGTTCATAGATTGGTTCGTCTTTCTCCGTTTGATTCAAATAATAAAAGGCATACTTCTTTTGCTTCGGTTGATGTGATTCCAGAGATTGATTCTAAGGTTGATATTGAAATAAAGGATGAAGATTTAAAGATAGATGTTTATCGTAGTAGCGGTGCTGGTGGACAAAGTGTTAATACGACTGATAGTGCTGTTAGGATTACGCATTTGCCTACTAAAACTGTTGTTTCTTGTCAAAATGAAAGAAGTCAGTTAAAGAATAAAGAAAAGGCTATGCAAATTCTTAAGTCTAAGTTACTTCTTATGGAAATGGAAGAAAAAGAAAAAGAACGTCTTGCTCTTAAGGGTGAAGTTAAGAATATTGAGTTTGGTTCACAGATTCGTAGTTATGTTATGCATCCTTATTCAATGGTTAAGGATCATCGCACTAATATTGAGACTAGTAATGTTAATGGTGTTTTGGATGGGGATTTGGATTTGTTTATAGAAGGATATTTAAGGAGTTAGTTATGGAAAATGTTTTAAGTATTGTTAATAATAAGAATAAGATTAAAAGGTTTTTGTTTGTTATACTTGGTGTTTTTATTGCTGCGGTTAGTTTTAATTTATTTATTTATCCAAATGATATTGTTTTTGGTGGTCTTACGGGTGTAAGTGTTATTATTACTAACTTTATTGATCTTAATCCATCGTTTATAATTTTTGTACTTTCTTTTGTTTTGTTACTTGTTGGTGCAATATTTTTGGGAAAGGAATCTGTTATTAAGGCATTAGTAGTTGCTATTGTGTTTCCCCTTTTTGTTCAATTGACTGCGAATGTTGGAGATTTGATAAAGGTTGATATGGGTGATCAACTTCTTCTTGCTTTGTTTGGTGGAGTTATGTATGGTTTTGGAGTTGGTCTTGTTTTTAAGAATGGTTATACTATGGGGGGTACTGATATACTTAATCAAATTTTACATAAGTATTTTAAGATTTCTATGGGTAATGCAATGCTTATCGTGGATGGGTCTATTGTACTTATTGGTGCATTTATATTTGGATGGACTAAGTGTTTGTATGCTATTATTATTTTATATATTATTAGTATTTCTGTTGATAAGTCTATGCTTGGTATATCGGATAAGAAAGCTTTTTATATAGTTACTAGTGAGGTTGATAGAATTTCTTCTTTTGTAATTGATGAGTTGGGTCATGGTGTTACTGTTTTTGATGCTCGTGGTGCTTATTCTAATGAAAAGACTAAAGTTTTATTTACTCTTATTCCTACGAAGGAGTATTATAAGTTTAAAGAGGGTATAAAAACTATTGATAAAGAGGCATTTTTTACTGTTTTAGATGCTTATGAAGTGCTTGGTGGTGAGTAAGATGTCTGATATTAAGGCTTTTATTAATGATAAGAATAATGTTAAGAGATTTCTTTATATGTCTATTGCTATGTTTTTCTCTGCTTTGTGTTTCAATCTTTTTGTTTCTCCGATTAACTTAGTTTCTGGTGGTACGAGTGGTCTTGCAATTGTTCTTAGAGAAATGTTTGGTTTTGATGCTTCGGTTAGTATTTTTGTTCTTTCTATTATATGTTTTATACTTAGTTATGTATTTTTAGATGCAATTAATTCAGTCGCTTCTCTTTTTGCGGGTATTGTTTATCCTTTGTTTATAAAGGTTACTTCTGGTATTGGGGGTATTATTTATATCGATAATTCTAATATTTTACTTCTTGTACTTTTTGCAGGGTTAATTGGTGGAGTTTGTCAAGGTATTGTTTATAAACAAGGACTTAATACTGGTGGTATTAATGTTATTGCAAGAATTATATTTAAGTATTTTCATATTTCTATTACTAAAGTTAATTTTATTATTAATTTCTTTATCGTAGGAATGGGTGTTTATTTATTTGGATTTAATATGCTTTTATATGCTTTTGTGTATCTTTTTATATCTAAGTATGTTGGAGAAAAGATTATGCTTGGGGTTTCTTTGAATAAGGCTATTTATGTAATTAGTGATAAGTATAAGGAAATAGTCCTTGTTTTAAATAAGGAGCTTGGACATGATGCTACTATTTATAATGTTAAGGGTAAGTTTAATGATGAAAAACGTAAGATGATTATGAGTATTATTCCTAATTCTTCTTATTATGAAGCTAAGGAATTGATTAGTTTGATTGATCCTTCTTCGTTTATATTTGTTTGTGATAGTTATGAAGTGTATAGACAGGATGAAATGATTGGAAAGGACTTAAAATGTAAATAAGTCTTTTTTTGTTGTTTTATGGTTTTTTTCTTTTTATTTTAATGTTATAATGTTATAAGAGAGTGAGGTGCTTTGTTTTGGATATAATTAAAATGAAGAATGTTTTTAAAACTTATCCTAATGGGGTAGGTGCTATATATGATTTGGATTTAAATATTGAAAAAGGGGACTTTGTTTTTATAATTGGAGGATCTGGTTCTGGTAAGAGTACTCTTATTAAGATGCTTTATCGTGAAGAAAAGCCTTCTCGTGGTGAGATAATTGTCGGAGGGGTTAATGTTGCTAAGCTTAGAAATTCTAAAGTGTATAAGCTTCGTCGTAAGCTTGGAGTAGTGTTTCAAGATTATAAACTTCTTCCGAAGCTTACTGTTTATGAAAATGTTGCATTTGCTTTAGAGGTTACTGGTGCGGATAATAAAACAATAAGAAAAAGAGTAGTTAGTGTTTTGGATAAGGTTGGATTAAAGGATAAGGTTAAGGAATATCCTGATAAATTATCCGGTGGAGAACAACAAAGGGTTGCAATTGCTAGGGCTATTGTTAATAATCCTAAGATTCTTATTTGTGATGAACCTACTGGTAATTTGGATCCTAAGATAAGTATGGAAATTATGGAAATACTTGAAAATGTTAATAAGGATGGTACTACTATACTTATGGTTACTCATGATATTAGTATTGTTGAAAAGTTTAAGAAGCGTGTTATTGCGTTAAAAGATGGTAGACTTGTTAAGAATTATGAAAGGGGGTATTTTAAACGTGAAGACTTGTAGGACTTTTTTTAGATGTTTACGTGATGCTTTTAAGAGTGTTTTTCGTAATTTTAGTTTGTCTTTAGCTAGTGTTTCTTGTATTACAATTACTTTGATTATAATAGCAGCAGCTTTACTTTTATCAGATAATGTTCAAAACTTTACTAAGGAGATTGAACGTGATGTTACTATTGTGGCTTTTTTAAAGTCTGATGTTTCTGATTTAGATCGTGAGAATTTTGAATCTGCGGTTAAGACTAATAGTAATATTGATACTTTTACATATAAGTCTAAAGCTGATGTTAAGAAAGATATGCAAAAGGAAAATGATACTTTTAGTTCTGTCTTAGCAGAGTGGGACGATGCTAATAATCCTCTTAAAGATACTTATACTATTAAAGTAAGGGATGTTAAAAAGATTGGTGAGACTGCTAAAGAGCTTGAAGCGATTGACTGTGTTAGTACAGTTCAATATGGTGAGGGATTAGTTGAAAAGTTGGTTGGAGTATTTGATGCAATTAAAAAAATAACTTATGCTATTGCTCTTTCTTTAATAGTGGTAACTGTGTTTTTGATTATTAATACTATTAAACTTACTATATTTTCTAGAAAAAGAGAAATTGGTATTATGAGACTTGTTGGAGCTTCTAATCTTAGAATTAAACTTCCATTTGTTATTGAAGGAATATTTTTAGGAATGATTGGTTCTATTATACCAATACTTATAGTTGTGTTTGGATATAAAGCTTTATATGATTATTTTGGAGGGATTTTATTCTCACCAGTAATAAAACTTGTTGCTCCGATGCCGTTTGTAATTAATGTATCAGTAATTATATTAATTATTGGTATGGTTGTTGGTATGATTGGTAGTGGTCGTGCTGTAAGGAGGTATGTAAGAGTATAATGAAAAAGGTAAGGGTTTTGATGATATTGCTTGCAATAGTTATGATTGCTCCTTGTACTGTTAATGCTCAGACTATTGCAGATTATAGAGCTAAAATAAAAGCTATTGAGGCTGAAAAAGCTGAGAATGAAAAGAAGAGTGCGGAGGTTCAAGCTAGAATTGATGCTGCGAATAAAAGAATTAGTGAAATTACTAATCAAATAGTTCAAGCTAGAAAAGATCAAGAAAGTACTCAAAAAGAGATAGAAAGACTTGATAAGGAAATTGATGCTAAAGAAGAAGAAATAAAGGATTTAGTTGCTTTTTATCAAATATCTAATAGTGATAATTTCTATTTAAAGTATATATTTGGTGCAGATAGTTTTGAAGATTTTATATATAGATTTTCTGTTGCTGAACAACTTACTGAAGCTAATGATAAATTGGTTGATGAAATGAATGCTTTAATAAAGGAAAATGAGACTAAAGTAAAAGAGTTAAAGGAACAACAAAAGAAACTTAGCGGTCTTAATGACGAAATAAAAGTTGAAATAGAGAAACTGGGATCTCAAAAGAGAAAGTATTCTGAAAATTCTTTGGATGCTGATGAAGAAATAAAAGCATTGGAAGATCAAATAGCATTTTTTAAGAAGGAAGGTTGTTCTGAGAATCAAGATGTAACTAGATGTTCTATAAATGCTCCTTCTGCTAACGGGTTTATTAAACCTACTCCATATGGATATATAACTTCATATTATGGTGGTAGAATTCATCCGATATTTGGTAATGCTAGTTATCATGATGGAATTGATATTGCCGCTGCTACAGGGACAACTGTTTATGCTTCTGGTACTGGTAAAGTAATATTTTCGTATGCTGATAAATATGAGAATTATGGCGGATTTGGTAGAGCTGTTCTTGTAGTACATAATGTTAAGGGACAAACTTATACTACTTTATATGGACATTTGAGTAAAGCTACTGTTAGATCAGGACAAATTGTTCAAAGAGGAGAAAAAATTGGAGAGGTTGGATCAACTGGATGGTCAACTGGGCCACACTTACATTTTCAGTTTATGTATGGAAGTGGTTATGGGACTACACTTGATCCTATGGATATGGTTGATTTGCCACTTTCTTGGTAAAAACACTGAATTTTCAGTGTTTTTTATTGACTTTTTATATTCTTTGTGCTATTCTTTAGTTGTGAGCACGAAAGTGTTTTTATTTTGGAATAAAACATATAATTAAGAGGTGGATTATGAAAGCGTTAAAAAATGTAAGAAGTGAAATGTCAAAGGTGAAATGGCCTGATAAAAAATATATGGTTAAATATTCAGTTGCATGCTTTGGTATGACAATATTTTTAGCTTTATATTTTTATGGTTTAAATGTTTTAATGGCATTTTTGAAAGGATTAAGATAGTATGGATAAAAAGTGGTATGTTGTTAATACTTATTCTGGACATGAAAAAAAGGTTCAAGAAAAGTTACTTATGAGAGCTTCTTCAATGGGGATGGAAGATTATATTTTTAGAGTAATCGTTCCTGAGACTACTGAGGTTGAAGTTAAAGAGGGAGTAACTAAGGAAAAAACTAAAAAGTTGTTTCCTGGATATGTTCTTGTTGAGATGATTATGACAGATGAAGCTTGGTTTGTTGTACGTAATACTCCAGGTGTTACAGGATTTATTGGTTCAAGTGGTAAGGGGGCTAAGCCTACTCCATTGCAACCATATGAAGTTGATAAAATACTTAATAATATGGGTATGTCAAGACTTGAAGTTTCTACCGACTTAGCTGTTGGAGAACTTGTTAAAGTTACATCTGGTCCATTTGCAGGAATGGAAGGTAAGATTGAATCTTTAGATTTACCAAATCAAGTTCTTACAGTGTTACTTGACTTATTTGGACAAGAAACTTCGGTTGAAGTTGAAATATCTCAAATAGAAAAAGCGTAAAATACTTGCATTTTTTCTGATTTAGTGATATTATTTAAACGCTATATATTTTTTAAATATATATTTAGTGGGAGGCATTTAGCTATTTGCGGTCATGCTATTAAGACCACTCGCGAATTAACAAAAAAATTATGGAGGTGTTTTTCGTGGCAAAAGAAGTTACTAGAAAGGTTAAATTACAAATTGCTGCAGGAAAGGCTACACCAGCTCCACCAGTTGGTACAGTTTTAGGTCCTACAGGAATTAATTTAAGTGAATTTTGTACAAAGTACAATGATGCTACAAGAGAAAAAATGGGAGATGTATTACCAGTTGAAATATCTATTTATGATGATAGAACATTCGATTTTGTAATTAAAACTCCACCAGCTGCATTCTTAATTAAAAAGTATGCTAAGGTTCAAAAAGGATCTGTTAAGGGTTCTAAGGAAGTTGTTGGTACTTTAACAAAAGAACAATTGAGAGAAATTGCTGAAATTAAGTTACCTGATTTAAATGCTTACTCTGTTGAAGAAGCAATGAAAATCGTTGAAGGTACTGCTAAAAACATGGGAATAACTATAGCAGAATAAATAAATTAGTTATTATACATAGGGTTACCCTATGTGGGAGGTAAAACCGCAATTACCACATAAGGAGGTTAAAACAATGAAAAATAGAGGAAAAAATTATAAAACTCTAGTTGCAAAAGTTGAAAAAGGAAAACTTTATACTAGTGAAGAAGCTATTTCATTAGTTAAAGAACTTGCTAATACTAAGTTTGATGCAACAATTGAAGTTGCTATGAATCTTAACTTAGATGTTAAAAAAGCTGATCAACAATTAAGAGGTGCTATTACATTACCAAAAGGTACAGGTAAGACTTGTAGAGTATTAGTTCTTGCTAAGGGTGATCATGCTAAAGAAGCAGTTGAAGCTGGTGCTGATTATGTCGGAGATACTGATATGATTGAAAAGATTCAAAAAGAAAATTGGTTTGAATATGATACAATTATAGCTACTCCTGATATGATGCCTCAACTTGGTAAATTAGGTAAAGTTTTAGGACCAAAGGGTTTAATGCCAAATCCTAAGACTGGTACAGTTACTAATAATGTTAAACAAGCTGTACTTGAAGCTAAAGCAGGTAGGGTTGAATATAGAACTGATAGTTATGGAAATGTTCATGGAATTATTGGTAAGGCTTCATTTAGTAATGAAGATTTAGCTGAAAACTTAAATGCGTTTGTTAAAACTATTTTAAGAGCTAAACCTCAAACTGCTAAAGGAACTTATGTAAAATCTATTAGTGTTTCTGCTACTATGAGTCCATCTGTAAGAATTGATCAAAATAGTTTTGACAATTAATATAAAATAGTGTATAATATTATTGAATTTGATTTTTAAGTGCCAAAGACAGTAGGTGTTTTAGTAAATCCTACCGAGGACTTTTATAAAGTATCTGGAGTCTTTGCATATAAAGACTCTTTTATTTAGGCACGTAAATATAATAAGGAGGTGTCTTATGCCAAGTGTTAAAGTTTTAGAAATGAAACAAGGTGTTGTATCTGAAATTAAAGATAAGTTAAATAATAGTAAATCATTTGTATTGTTTGATTATCGTGGTATGACTGATAATGATACTAAAGATTTAAGAATTAAGCTTAGAGAAAATGATTCAGATTACAAAGTTTATAAAAACACATTACTAAAGATTGCTCTTAAGGATTTAAATATTGACTTAGACAGTTACTTGGAAGGACCTACTGCTATTGCTTTTTCAAATGATGATATAGCGGCAATTAAAGTACTTAGTGAATGTTCTAAAAAGAATAGTGCTTTAGTACTTAAAGCAGGTATGGTTGAAGGTAATGTGGCAGATAAAGATAAACTAGATGAGTTTGCTAAGATTCCATCACGTGAAGGATTATATACAATGCTTGCTGGTGGTATGATTCAAATTGTTAAAGATTTATCTATTGCTTTAAATCTTTATACAGAACAAAAAGAAAATTAATAATTAATAAATTAAATTAAGGGAGGAAAAAATATTATGGCAAAAATTACAAAAGAAGAATTTATTAGCTCTTTAAAAGAAATGACATTATTAGAAGTAAAGGAATTAGTTGATGCAATGAAAGAAGAATTTGGTGTTGATCCAAGTGCAGTTGCAGTAGCAGCAGCTCCTGCAGCAGCAGCTGAAGAAGGACCATCTACATTAACTGTAGTTCTTAAAAATGCTGGTGCAGCAAAAATCAATGTCATTAAAATAATCAGAGAAGTTACTGGTTTAGGATTAAAAGAAGCTAAAGATATCGCTGATGCTGGTGGAAATATTAAAGAAAATATTCCTGCTGAAGAAGCTAATGAATTAAAAGCTAGATTAGAAGAAGCTGGCGCTGAAATTGAATTAAAATAATTGATTGATTTAAAGCCTGTTTTTACGATGGGCTTTTTGTCGTATAAAAGGGAGGAAAAATGACTCACTATTTTACTAATGATAATATTGAAAGTAATATAAAAGAAATATTGGTAAAAGTTAAAGATAAGACTTTTAGTTTTTATACTGATAATGGAGTGTTTTCTAAACGTGGTCTTGATTTTGGCAGTAGAAGTTTAATTGATACTGTTCTTGATATGGACATACATGGAAATATTTTGGATATTGGTTGTGGCTATGGTGTTATTGGAATCATTTTATCTTCTTTTTTTCATGGCAATTATGATTTGGTTGATGTTAATAAGAGGGCTATTCATCTTGCTAAGATGAATGTGTCTAAGAATAAAGTTGTTGCTAATGTTTTTTATAGTGATATTTATTCTGATATTTCAAAAAAATACGATTTTATTATTACTAATCCACCTATAAGAGTAGGTAAGGATATTTTGTATAAGTTTTTATTTGATGCTAAAGATTATTTAGTACCTGGTGGTTCTTTGATCTTTGTTATTAACAAAGATCAGGGTGCAAAAAGTGTTATTAAAGATTTATCTTTAGTGGGGGAAGTAGAAGTTTTGAATAAAAATAAAGGTTTTTTTGTAATAAAATGTATTTTTAATTGACAAATTGACTAAATTGTGGTAATAATATAAGTTGGTTATTTGTCTATTTGAGGACAAATTGTTGTTTAAAAATTTGAAAGTAGGGGTGATTTTTGTGGCATTTAAAGTAGTAAGCTGTGGTGACCATAGAAAAAGAAGAAATTTTTCCAAGATTAAAAACACTTATGAATTAAGGGATTTATTGGAAATACAAAAGAAATCATATAATTGGTTTATTGAAAAAGGTATTGAAGAAGTATTCAATGATTTATTCCCCGTAGAGAACTTTGCTGGTACATTATCATTGGAATTTGGTGATTATCATTTTGATGAGCCTAGATATTCTATTAAGGAATGTAAGGAAAGATATGCAACTTATGCTGCTCCATTGAAGGTTGATGTAAGACTTTTTAATAATGAGACTGGTGAAGTAAAAGAACAAGAAATTTTCTTGGGTGATATGCCACTTATGACTGACAGTGGTACTTTTGTCATAAATGGTGCAGAACGTGTAATAGTTTCACAACTTGTTAGGTCTCCTTCAGTATATTTTAATAAGGAATTAGATAAGAATGGTAGACTTTTAATTACATCACAAATTATACCAACTCGTGGTACTTGGTTAGAGTTTGAAACTGATGCTAGGGATATTTTATATGTACGTATTGATAGAACTAGAAAAGTTCCTTTAACTACATTGCTTCGTGCATTTGGTTTGTCTAGTGATGATGATATTATTAAGTTATTTGGAGATAGTGATTTCCTTGAAAATACTATTGCTAAGGATTCTACTAGAAATACTGATGAGGCTTTAATTGAAATATATGAAAAGTTAAGACCAGGTGAACCTGCGACTCTTGATAGTTCTAAGAATCAAATTATTACTAGATTCTTTGATGAATTTAGATATGATTTAGCTAAGGTTGGTAGATATAAGTTTAATATTAAATTAAATGTTCTTGATAGAGTACTTAATCAAACTTTAGCTGAAGATATTAAAGTTGATGGAGAAGTTGTTGTTCCTAAAGATACAGTTGTTACTAAGGAAGTTCTTGAAGTATTAAAACCAATATTTGCAAATGGTTATGGTGTTAAAGAAGTTAAGATTAATGATGAATTAGATACTTATAATAAAGTACAAATGGTTAAGGTTTATAAACCTGGTACTAAGAAGAAATTAGTAGTTATTGGTAATGATCAAAGTATTGATTCTAAAAGACTTACTATTTCTGATGTTTACGCATCTTGTTCATATTACTTGAATTTACTTGATGGTGTTGGTAATTTTGATGAAATTGACCACTTAGGAAATAGAAGAATTCGTCAAGTAGGAGAACTTTTACAAAATCAATTTAGAGTAGGGGTTACTCGTATGGAAAGAGTTATTCGTGAAAGAATGACTACTCAAGATATTAATGAAGTTACTCCAAAGACTCTTATTAATATTAGACCTATTACTGCTATATTGAAGGAATTCTTTGGTAGTTCTCAATTGTCACAATTTATGGATCAAATTAATCCAATAGCAGAGTTAACTCATAAGAGACGTCTTTCTGCTTTAGGACCTGGTGGACTTTCTAGAGATAGAGCGGGAATGGATGTACGTGATGTTAATGAATCGCATTATGGTAGAATTTGTCCAATTGAGTCTCCAGAAGGACCTAATATCGGACTTATTACTACTTTAGCTAGTTATGCTAAGATTGATGATTATGGATTTATTAAGACTCCATATCGTAAGGTTGTAGATAGTGTTATTACTGATGAAGTAAAATATTTTACTGCTGATGAAGAAGGAGATTTAATTATATCTCAATCTACTGTTCTTACTGATGAAAATAATAAGATTATTGATGAGTCAGTGGCAGCTCGTTATCATGGTGAAAATATTATGACTACTCCAGATAAAGTTGATTATATCGATGTTTCACCTCAACAAGTTGTATCTATTACTACAAGTTGTATTCCATTCTTGGAACATGATGATGCGACTCGTGCACTTATGGGTTCTAACATGCAACGTCAAGCTGTACCGCTTCTTAGTCCTGAAGCTCCATTCGTAGGAACAGGTGTTGAATATATTGCTGCTAGAGATTCTGGTTCTACAATTGTTGCTAAGGCAGACGGTGTTGTTACTTATGTTGATGGTAGAAAAGTTATTGTTAAGAATAAGGGTGGAGTAGATGAGTATTATTTAACTGATTTTACTGCTTCTAACCAAGGAACTTGTTTCCATCATAAACCAATTGTAAGAGTTGGAGATAAAGTAAAACGTGGTGTTACTATTTTAGCGGATGGACCTTCTTGTGATAAGGGTGAACTTGCTCTTGGTAAGAATGTTACTGTTGCATTCATGTTATTTAATGGTTATAACTATGAAGATGCTGTTATATTGAATGAAAGATTAGTAAAAGAAGATGCTTATACTTCAATTCATATTGAAGATTATGAAATGCCATGTCGTGATACTAAACTTGGTCCTGAAGAAATTACAAGAGATATTCCTAATGTTAGTGAAGAAGCTCGTAAGAACTTGGATGCTGATGGTATTATTAGAATTGGTACTGAAGTAAAAGAAGGAGATATTTTAGTAGGTAAAGTTACTCCAAAGGGAATGGCTGAGCTTACTTCTGAAGAAAAATTACTTCATGCTATCTTTGGTGAAAAGACTCGTGAAGTAAGAGATACATCTTTACGTGTTCCACATGGTGGAGATGGTATTGTCCATGATGTTAAGGTATTTACTAAGAAGAATAGTGATGAACTTGCTTCTGGTGTTTCTAAATTAGTACGTGTTTATATTGTACAAAAACGTAAGATTCAAGTTGGGGATAAAATGTCAGGGCGTCATGGTAATAAAGGGGTTATCTCATTAATATTACCTGAAGAAGATATGCCATATTTACCAGATGGTACTCCAGTTGATATAATGCTTAATCCACTTGGTGTTCCATCACGTATGAATATTGGACAAGTGCTTGAATTACATCTTGGTATGGCTTGTAAAAAGCTTGGTGTCCATGTTGCTACTCCAGTATTTGATGGTGCTAAAGAAGAAGATGTAGTTGCTATGATGAAAGAAGCTGGAATGGCTGAAGATGGTAAGACAGTGCTTTATGATGGACGTACTGGTAGAGCGTTTGATAATAGAGTATCAGTTGGTGTCATGTATATGATTAAGCTTAACCACATGGTTGAAGATAAGATGCATGCTCGTGCTACTGGACCTTACTCATTAGTTACTCAACAACCACTTGGAGGAAAAGCTCAATTTGGTGGACAAAGATTTGGGGAAATGGAAGTTTGGGCTCTATATGCATATGGTGCTGCTCATACATTACAAGAAATTATGACTATTAAGTCTGATGATGTTGTTGGACGTGTTAAAGTATATGAAGCTTTAGTAAAAGGACAAAAGGTTGATCAAGCTGGTGTTCCTGAGTCATTTAGAGTTCTTATTAAAGAATTCCAAGCATTAGGACTTGATATTCAAATAATAAATGATAATAATGAAGTTTTAGACTTGAAACAAATTGAAAAAGATGAAGTTCAAGAAAGTATGTCTTTTAATGAAGTTGAAGTATCTTTATCTGATAAAGAAGATATAGCAGAAGCTGTACTTGATGAGGATGAAGATGATGAAGAAGATTTGGATGAATTCGATGATTTAGATGATATGGAATATGATCCAGATTTTGAGACTAAGAATAATGAAAGTGAGGTGAATTACTAATGATAGAAGTTAATAAGATTGAAGCTTTAAAAATTGGTATTGCCTCTCCTGATAAAATAAGAGAATGGTCATATGGTGAAGTTAAGAAACCTGAAACTATTAATTATCGTACTTTAAGACCTGAAAGAGATGGATTATTTTGTGAAAAAATCTTTGGACCTACTAAAGATTTTGAATGTGCATGTGGTAAGTATAAACGTGTAAAATATAAAAATATCGTTTGTGATAGATGTGGTGTTGAAGTTACTCGTTCTAAAGTTAGACGTGAAAGAATGGGTCATATTGAACTTGCTACACCTGTATCTCATATTTGGTATTTTAAGGGTATTCCATCTCGTATGGGTACTGTGCTTGATATGAGTCAAAGGGACTTAGAAGAAGTACTATACTTTGTTTCTTATGTAGTTATTGATAAAGGTATTGCGCCTTTAGAAAATAAGCAAACATTATCTGAAAAGGAATATCGTGCATATTATGAAAAATATGGTGATGGTTTCAAAGTAGGAATGGGTGCTGAAGCTATTAAGGAATTATTAAAGAAAGTTGATCTTGGTAAGGAAATTGAAGATATTCGTAAGAAACTTGAAACTGCTCAAGGTCAAAAGAGAACTAGTTTATTAAAGAGACTTGATATATTAGATGCTTTCTATACATCTGGTAATAAGCCTGAATGGATGATTTTGGATGTTATACCTGTTATACCTCCTGAACTTCGTCCAATGATTCAATTAGATGGTGGTAGATTTGCTACTTCTGATTTGAATGATTTATATAGAAGGGTTATTAATAGAAATAATCGTTTGAAAAGACTTATTGATTTAGGTGCTCCATCTATTATTATTCAAAATGAAAAACGTATGCTTCAAGAAGCAGTTGACGCTTTATTTGACAATGGTAGAAGGGGAAAAAGTGTTACTGGTGCAGGAAATCGTCCTCTTAAGTCACTTTCTAGTATGTTAAAAGGTAAACAAGGTAGATTTAGACAAAACTTACTTGGTAAACGTGTTGACTACTCAGGACGTTCAGTAATTGTTGTTGGACCTAGTTTAAAAATGTATCAATGTGGTCTTCCTAAGGGAATGGCGCTTGAGTTATTCAAACCTCATGTAATTAATGGATTGGTTGAAAAAGATATTGCTCATAATATTAAGGCTGCTAAAAGACTTATTGATAATCAAGATGAAAGAGTTTGGGATGTTGTTGAAGAAGTAATTAAAGAACATCCAGTTATGCTTAATAGAGCTCCTACTCTTCATAGATTAGGTATTCAAGCGTTTGAACCTAAGTTAATTGGAGGTAAGGCTATTCGTCTACACCCACTTGTATGTCCTGCGTTTAATGCGGATTTCGATGGAGACCAAATGGCAGTTCACGTACCAATTAGTGAAGAAGCTCAAGCTGAAGCTAGATTGTTAATGCTTGGTGCAAATAACATTCTTCATCCAAAAAGTGGGGAACCAGTTGTTACTCCTGCTCAAGACATGGTTTTAGGTAATTATTACTTAACTATGGAAAAGAGGGATGAAGTTAATGAAGGTAGGGTATTTAAGGATGCTAATGAAGCTCTTATGGAATATGACAGAGGAGATTTAGATCTTCATACAAGGATTGCTATTAGAGTTGATTCATTTAAACATAAATTATTTACTGAAGAACAAAGTGGTAAGTATTTAATTACTACTGTTGGTAAGATTAAGTTTAATGAAATATTACCTGATACATTCCCATATATTAATGAACCTACTAAGGAAAATATTGAGACTGTTACTCCTAGTAAGTATTTTGTTGATAAGGGTGTAGATATTAAGAAGGCTATTAGTGAAATGCCTCTTGTTAGTCCATTCCCTGTTAAGACTTTGAAGGATATAATTGCTCAAATATTTAAACTTTATAAAACTACTGAGACTTCTATTATGCTAGATAGATTGAAGGATTTAGGATTTAAGTATTCTACTATAAGTGGTACAACTGTATCTGTTCATGATGTTGCTACTAGTAGTTCTAAACCACAAATTATTGCAGATAGCAAGAAGATGGTAGATAAGATTAATAAACAATATGCAAGAGGTTTAATTACTGAGGATGAAAGATATGAAAGTGTTATTAATACTTGGTATAAAGCAAAGGATCAAGTTCAAGCTGAACTTCAAGCTATTGCAGATGCTTCTTTAGAAAATCCAATATTTATGATGATGAAGTCTGGTGCTCGTGGTAAGATTTCACAATTCGTACAACTTTCTGGTATGCGTGGTCTTATGGCTAAACCAGGTGGAAAAACTATTGAAATACCAGTTATATCTTCATTTAAAGAAGGGTTAACTGTATCTGAGTTCTTCTTATCAACCCATAGTGCTCGTAAAGGTAGTGCGGATACTGCGCTTAATACAGCATCTTCTGGATATTTGACAAGAAGACTTGTAGATGTTTCACAAGATGTAATTGTTAAGGAACATGATTGTGGTACTGACTTTGGTGTTACAGTTATGCCATTTATCAATGAAAAAGATAATACTGTAATTGAAGGATTATATGATAGAATTGTTGGTAGATATACTAGTAAGAAAGTTATTAATCCTGAAACTAAGGAAGTTATTGTTGATAAAGATGAAATGATTACTGAAAAGCTTGCTGAAAAGATTGTTAAGGCTGGAGTTACTTCAGTTGAAATTAGAAATGTTCTTACTTGTAATACAAGAACTGGTGTATGTCAAAAATGTTATGGTAGAAACCTTGCTACTGGTAACTTGGTTGAAATTGGTGAGGCTGTTGGTATAATGGCTGCTCAATCAATCGGTGAACCTGGTACACAACTTACCATGAGAACATTCCATACTGGTGGTGTTGCAGGTGGAGAAGATATTACTCAAGGGTTACCACGTGTTGAAGAATTATTCGAAGCTCGTAATCCTAAGGGACAAGCTGCTATTGCTACTATTGATGGTAAGGTTAAGGAAATTCATGAAGATCATGGTAAATATAGAATTATTATTAAGAATAAACTTGAAGAAAGAGAACATATTACTAATTATGGTGCTAAGCTTCGTGTTGAAAAGGGAGATACTGTATCAGTTGGTGATAAGTTAACTGAAGGTAATATTAGTCCAAGAGAACTTCTTGCGGTTACTGATAGAATTACTGCTCAAGAATATATCTTAAAAGAAATTCAAAAAGCTTATCGTGCTCAAGGTGTAGATATTTCTGATAAACATATTGAAGTTGTAGTAAGTAGAATGATATCTAAGATTAGAATTTCTGATGGCGGAGATACTAAGTTCTTGATTGGTTCTGTTGTTGGTATTAGAGAATTTACTGATGTTAATAAAGAAGCAATTCTTACTGGTAAGAAACCTGCGGTTGGTAAGCCAATTCTTCTTGGTATTACTAAGGCTGCATTAGAGACAGATTCATTCTTATCTGCTGCATCTTTCCAAGAAACTACAAGAGTTCTTACTGATGCTTCTATTAAGGGTAAAGTTGATACGTTACAAGGTCTTAAAGAAAATGTTATTATTGGTAAACTAATTCCTGCTGGAACTGGTGCTAAACAATATAGGGATGTTTCTTATGAACTTAAGAATCAACTTATGGAAGAGGAAGCAATAGATGCTTTAGAAGATGAATTAATGGAATAGACATTGTCTATTCCTTTTATTTTTGTTTTGTAGTATAATATACTTAATATTTGAGGTGATATTGTGAATAAAAAAGTTGTTGTTTTTGGAGGAGGAACTGGTATTAGTTATTTGCTTCGTGGTCTTAATTTGTTTCCTGTAGATATTACGGCGGTTATTACTGTTTCTGATGATGGTGCTTCTACTGGGAAGCTTCGTGAGGAGTTTTCTATGCCTGGTATGGGTGATATTAGGAAGGCTATTGTTAGTTTGTCTGATGCTCCTTCAAAGATAAAGGATTTGCTTGATTATAGATTTAATACTTATAGTGATTTGGATGGGCATCCTATTGGTAATCTTATTCTTACTGCTATGTATAATATGACTGGAAGTCTTTCTTCTAGTATAAAAGTTCTTAGTGATTTTTTGGATGTCAAGCATAAGGTTCTTCCTTTGTCTGAGGATTATCTTACTTTGATGGCTGAGACTGTTGATGGGAAGATTATAAGTGGTGAAAAGAATATTCCTGATGTGGAACATAGGTATAAGAGGTTTTTTTATAAAGAGGTTCCTCATGTATCTAGTGAGGTTATTGATGCTATTGTGAATGCTGACCTTATAGTGTTTAGTATGGGGAGTTTATATACTAGTATTGTTCCTCATTTAATTGCAAAGGAAGTAGTTGAGGCAATTGATGATAGTAATGCTAGAGTTTTATATACTTGTAATGCTGTTATTCAAAAGGGTGAGACTGATGATTATACTGTTGGTGATCATCTTGCTATTCTTGATTCTTATTTAGGTAAGAAAAAGGTTGATGCTGTTCTTGTTTCTAATACTGTAATACCTAAAAAGATTATTGATAGATATGTTAGGTATGAAAATAAGGAACTTGTTAAGCTTGATCCTTCTTATTTAGAAGAGCTTAATTGTGAGGTTATATCTAGTGATTTGCTTACTATTGAGGATAATTATATAAGGCATGATAGTTTAAAGCTTGCTACTTCGATATTTAATTATTTGATGAGGTGATTTTATGTCTTTTGCTACAGAGGTTAAGAATGAACTTTGTTTTTTAGATTATAGTGATAATGATGTGATTGTTTTGTTATCTGGTTTTGTGCGTAATAATTATAGTATTGTTGATGGTTGTCTTGTTCTTAGTACTGAGAATGCTAAGATTGCTAGGTTTTTGTTTAGTATGTTTAAGCGTATTTATGATGTTGATGTTATTATTAATCAGGGTAGTATGAATAATTTTAAGAAGAAGAGTTCTTATAATGTTGTTATTTCGGATAAGGTTTCTTTTATTCTTAATGATTTAATGATTATTGATTATGATGGGAATGAGACTTTTATTGATGATTTATTTGTTTCTAATGAGGATTTAAAGAGGGATTATTTACGTGGTTGTTTTCTTGCTAGTGGTAGTGTTAATGATCCAAAGACTTCTAGATATCATTTAGAGTTTTTGGTTGATAGAATTGTTGATGCTAAGTTTATTTCTTCTTTACTTAGTGTGTTTTATATAAATAGTAAAATTATTGATAGAGATAAGGGTTATATGGTTTATGTAAAAGAGGCTGAGAAGATTGGGGATTTTCTTAGAGTTATTAGTGCTAATAAGGCTGTTATGTATTATGAGGATATAAGAATATACAGGGATCATAAGAATATGACTAATAGGCTTAACAATTGTGAACAGGCTAATGTTGATAAGATTATTGATGCTTCTTCAAAACAGATTGAAGATATTAACATTATTGTTAATAAGTTGGGTCTTGATTTAGTTGACGAAAAGGTTAAGGATGTTATTGTTTATCGACTTAAGTATCCTGAGGTGTCTTTAGGGGAGCTTAGTGATATTATGTCTTATGAGACTAATAAGCCTATTACTAAGTCTGGTCTTAATCATCGTTTTAGAAAGATTCATGAGATTGCTAATCGTCTTAGAGAGGAATAAAAAAACCTAGAGGTTATTTTGTGAATAACTTATCTAGGTTTTTCTTTGGTAGTAGCATATTGAAGTTTTTATCTACTGTTATAGTGTATTCTTTTGATTGGTCTTTTAATTTTTCACCATCTATGGTCCAATTGTTTTTTACTTCGTCTTTGAATTTTATAGTTAGTTTATCTGTTGTGTAGCAGTATAGACCTGGGGCATTTGTTATGCCGGTTCTTATTAGCATCATAATTGTTTTTACTAGGTCTTTTCTTCTTGTTATGTTACAGAATACTACTTCTAGTTTATCATCGTCTAGTTTAACATTTTTATAGATGTTGTTGAATCCTGCGATTCTATTAGCGTTTGATATTAGTATTAATGAGTATAGTCCATGGTATGTTTCATTGTTTATAGTATATTCTAGTTCATATAGTTTTGTTTGTTGAAAGAATTCTTTAGCGCCATTTATTAGGTATGCTATATGACCTAGTTTTTTCTTTAGTTTTCTAGATGTTTGATAGGGAACGTTTATGAATTTTCCGAATCCTGTTACGTATACAAATGGTTGATTGTTTATTAGTCCTAAGTCCACTTGTCTTATTTCTCCTTCAAGAATGTTTTTTACGTTTTTGATCATGTTTTTGCCTAGTCCAATCATGGCTCCGATGTCGTTTGTTGTTCCTACTGGAATGTGTGATAGGACTAATTTTTCTTTTCTTTTATAGTTTCCTGTTACTATTTCGTTGAATGTTCCGTCTCCGCCGATTGATAGGACTAGATCAGCTTTTTTTATGTTTTTTACGTATTCTGTTGCGTCTCCATGTTTTTCTGTTAGGAAAAGGTTTACTTTGTAGTTATTATTGTTTATAGTTTCAATTATTTTTTGTAGTTCTTTTTTTTTGATTCCTTTTCCACTTTCAAGATTACATATTAATTCACATGTTTTCAATTACATCACCATTTTTATTATATCTAACTTTTTACATGTTTTCAATTATTTTGTCGATAATACCGTATTGTTTTGCTTCTTCTGCGTCAAGAAAGTAGTCTCTTTCAGTGTCGTTTTGTATTTTTTCTAATGGTTGGTTTGTGTTTTTTGATAGTATTTTATTTAGTTTATCTTTAAGTTTTAGGATACGAGTTGCTGCGATTTTTATTTCGGTTGCTTGTCCTTGTGCTCCTCCCAGTGGTTGATGAATCATTACTTCAGCATTTGGTAGTATGTATCTTTTTCCTTTTTTTCCGCTTGACAGAAGGAATGCTGCCATTGAAGCGGACATTCCTATACAGATGGTTGAAACATCGCTTTTTATAATGTTCATTGTGTCATATATTGCCATTCCTGATGTTATTGATCCTCCGGGTGAGTTTATGTAGATGCTTATGTCATCATTGTTTTCTGAGTCTAGGAATAGTAGTTGTGCAACAATACTATTAGCGGTATTATCATTTATTTCTCCATTTAAAAGGATTATTCTGTCTTTTAATAGTCTGGAGTAAATGTCATAACATCTTTCGCTTCCTTGTTCTTTTTCAATTACCGTTGGAATTAAATTCATTTTTATCACCTATTTATAAAATACTAAAAAATCTTAATAATATTCGTATTAAAATAGGACAATATGTGATAAAATAGAATATATAAAGATAAGAGGTGCATTATGGAAAAGATAAAAATAAACATATTAGATAATTCTTATGAATATGATAAAGGAATTAGTTTGTCAGATATTGCAAAGGATTTTAAAGATGAGTATGAGTATTCAATTCTTGCAGGTTTTGTTGATAATGAGTTTTGTGAACTTAATTATTGTCTTAATAGGGATTGTTCTATTAGGTTTGTTACTGTGAGTGATTCTGTTGGTAATACTATTTATAAAAAGGGACTTCTTTTTGTGCTTTTGTATGCTTTTAAGCTTATATATGGCTCAAGTAGTACTTTGAAGGCTTGTCATTCTTTGGGAAATGGTATTAGAATGAGAAGTGATAATGCTTTGAATGAGGATGATCTTAATAATATTAAGAGTAAGATGAAGGAGCTTATTGAAAAGGATTTAAATATTGAAAGGGTTTTAGTAGATAAGGGTTCTGCGATTGATTATTTTATTAATAATGGTGATTTAGAAAAGGCTAATACTTTTAAGTATTTGACTAATCATTATGTTAATTTATATAAGATAGGGGATTATTATAATTATTTCTTTAGTTATATGCCTATTAGTACTGGGGTGTTTACTTCTTTTGATTTGTCTTTAGTGGATGATAATAATTTTATATTAGGTTTTCCTTCGGTTGGAGATAGTGCTTTAGATGTTAGTTATGATTTATTGCTTGATACTTTTAATATTTGTTATAAACGTGCTAAAAGGCTTGGTATATTTACTTCTTCAGATATAAATGAAATTGTTGCTAATGGTAAGATAGGAGATATTATTAAAATAACTGAGGTTATATCTAGTAATGATTTGTTAAATATTGCTAAGTCTATATATGATTTTGGTGATAAGATTAGGGTTGTTTTGCTTTCTGGTCCTTCTTCAAGTGGAAAGACTACGACTGCTAGAAAGTTATCAATGTTTTTAAAGAGTTTTGGTTATAATCCTGTTGCTTTATCAATAGATGATTATTTTGTTGAGAGAGAGGATACTCCAAGGCTTCCTAATGGGGATTATGATTTTGAAAGTATTAGGGCTATTGATGTTGATTTATTTAATGATAATTTGAATAGATTACTTGGTGGTGAAGAAGTAAAGATACCTACTTTTAATTTTAAAAAGGGTGTTAAAGAGTATTTAGGTAATACATTAAAACTTGGTGATAAGGATATATTAATTATTGAGGGTCTTCATGCTCTTAATGATGAGCTTACTTATGATATTGATAAGGATAAGAAGTATAAGATTTATGTTTCTCCTCTTACTGATCTTAATATAGATAATTATAATATGGTTTCTAATTCTGATCTTAGGCTTATTCGTAGGATTTTGAGGGATAATAGAACTCGTGGTTATAGTGCGGAGCATACTATTAGTACATGGCAAAATGTAAGGGATGGGGAAAGAAAGTATATATATCCTAATCATTCTAATGCTGATGTTGTTTATAACACTTCGCTTATATATGAAATTGGGGTATTAAAGCTTTATGTTTTACCTTTGCTTTATGAAATAGATAGTAAGTCTTCATCTTATTATGAGGCTGTTAGATTGATTAATTTTTTAGGAATGTTTTCTGCGATTAGTAGTGAGGAAATTCCTAGTGAATCTATACTTAGAGAATTTATTGGAAATAGTTATTTTGAATAGGAGGATATAGTAATGAAAGTAGCAATTAATGGATTTGGTAGAATAGGTAGATTATTATTTCGATTGATTTTGGAAGAGGATGATATTGAGGTTGTAGCAATTAATGATTTGTGTGATGCTAAGCAACTTGCTCATTTACTTAAGTATGATACTACTCAAGGTAGTTATAGAGTGAATGATATTAGTTATGATGAGAGTTCTATAATAGTGGGTTCTAAAAAGATTAAAGTTTTTTCTGAAATGGATCCTTTAAAACTTCCATGGGGGGAACTTAGTGTTGATGTTGTTTTAGAGTGTACTGGTAAGTTTGTTAAATTAGAAGGTGCGTCTTTACATATTGAAAGTGGTGCTAAAAAGGTGGTTGTTTCTGCTCCATGTAAGGGAGATGTTAAGACTATTGTTTATAATGTTAATGATGATATATTAGATGGTAGTGAAAAGGTTATTAGTGCTGGTAGTTGTACTACTAATTGTTTGGCTCCTGTTCTTAATCTTATTAATAATAATTTTGGTATTAAGAAAGGATATATGACTACTATTCATGCTGTTACTAATGATCAAGTTATTTTAGATGGAGAACATAAGAAAGGAATTGAATCTAGAAGGGGACGTTGTGCGTTTATGAATATTGTTCCTACTTCTACTGGGGCTGCTTCTGGTATTGGAAAGGTTATTCCTTGTTTGGAAGGGAAGCTTAATGGTTCTGCGATGAGGGTTCCTGTTGGTACTGGTAGTGTTATTGATTTGGTTCTTGAGCTTGATAGAGATGTAACTGTTTTAGAGATTAATGATATGTTTAAGAATAATAGTAATGAGACTGTTCATTTTACAATGGATCCTATTGTTTCTAGTGATGTTATTGGTACTAGTTATGGTGCTTTGGTTGATGGGTTACTTACTGATGTTTTGGATACTAATGATGGGCAACTTGTTAAGGTTGTTGCATGGTATGATAATGAAATGGGTTATTGTAATCAAATGCTTAGAACTATTAAGAAGTTAAAATAAAAAGAGTAAGGTTACTCTTTTTATTTGTAATAATTATTTATAAATTCTTGATAGGCAAGTTCATCAAGTTTTAAGTCTACTTTTTTTATTTTTTTATCTTTGTATTTTTCTTTTATTAGTTTATTTAATAGGTATGTTAATAGTTTTGGGTTTCTAACTAGTATTGGTCCAATTGTATATGTTCCATAGAAGTTTTTATAATTGTATCCATCACATTTTATAGGAGTTCCTTTAGTTTTTAAAGGTAATAAGATAGGGTTATTTGTTTCTATTTTGTTGTTGTGATTTTGAAATCCTATAATGTTTTCTTTTATTAAGTTTGTTTTAAATATACCTTCATTTACTATTCTTTTTTCTGTTTTTATAGTTTGGTAATCAAATATATTTAGTCCTTTTACTTCTTTGTTGTTGTTATGAATAATTTTACCAAATAACTCAAAACTGTTACCTGTTGCTATTATGAACTTGTTGTTTTCTATGTAATCTTTTAATTCTTCTTTATATTGTTTTAAGTGGTTTAGACCTATCAATTGATTTGTTTCTGTTGAACACCCTATGTAGATTAAGTCTATATGACTTAGATTGATGTCATCGTTTATTGATTTTTGTATTATGTTTGTTTTTATATTTTGTTGTGTTAGATAGTATTCTATTGCTTTTATGTTACCGGATTCACCATATAGGTTCATTAAATCGTAGTATAAATGCAAAATATTTAATTTATTGTTCATTTTGGTCACCTCTTATAGAGTTATTGAAGGGATATACGTAGTCGAAGTTTAGTATTGCATATATATTTGATTTAGTGTTTTTCTTTATGTAGTTAGTTGCCTGTTTTATTTCATCAAATGTTATAATTTTCTTTTTATCAATATTTGCATATTTTAGTCTTGTTGCTATGTTATATTTATCTCTTCCTATACATATTATTTTTTCTGTGTTTTCATCGTTTAATAGTTCAAAATCTATATCATACATCCATGACATATCATTGAATTCATATCTTCTTGATATTTCTTTCCAACCAATTACTATTACTTTTTTATCTTTTTGTCTTTTTACGTGTAATAATGATTGATTAAAAGTTGTTGCGTTTTCATTTTTATTGTTTATTATAGTTACTTTTCTGTTTTGTATTTCATACTCATTGTATATTTTTTGATTTTTAAATATGTTATTTAGTGTTTTTGCTGTTTGTTCTTTATCTAAGTTGTATTGGTCTGCTGCTGCGAAAGCTGCTAGTGTGTTATAGATTGAGAATAGTATGTTGTACTGAGTATTTATTTTATATTCATCATTTATTATGAAATAGTTTTTGTCATAGTCTATGTTTGTTACTTTATAGTTCATTTCTGGTCTTTTGAAATTGCATTTTTCACAGTAGTAGTCACCATTTTCTTCGAATGTTTTATAATTATATTTTAGTTTTGTATTACATATTGGGCAGTAATACATATTAAGATTTTTAAATAGTTCTTTTTTGTATGAGTATTTATTTTTTTCTATGCCATAATAAAGTATTTTGTTTTCATTATTTTGTAACTGAAATTTTCTAAGGTAAGGGTCATCACCATTTATTATTAGGGTCATGTTTTTTGTTATTCCTTGATTTATTTTATCAAATACTAAGTCAACGTTTCCCTGTCTTGGTGGTTGGTCTCTACAGATGTTTGTTATTACAAGTGTTTGTGGTTTTATGCTTTTGAATAGAATGCTTGAGTATCTTTCATCGACTTCTAATATTACTACGTCTTCTTTTATTTTTCCCTTTAGGTTTGAATGGTTTATTAGAGTTGTTGTAATTCCGCTTACTAGGTTTGCTCCGGAGTCATTGTGGCAGACTGTGTATCCTTGTTCTTCAAATATTTTTCTTATAATAGCGGTAGTGCTACCTTTTCCACTTGAGCCTGTTACTGCGATTATTTTTTCTGGTAGTTTTAATTTTTTTAGTAGGTTTTTGTCAATTTTTAAAGCGTATTCTCCGGGAAGGGTTGAGCCTTTGTTTACTAGTTTTCCTATAAAAATTAATATTTTTCCTATTGTTATACTTATTGTTTTCATTTAAATCACCAGTTTTAGTATACCACGGATATTGGTAAACATAAAGAATTTGAATTAAACTTTGTAATTTTATGGTTTTTATTTTACAATTAGTGTGTCTATTTTTGTTTATAAACTTTTAAATATTAATTATAAGTGGTATACTAGTTTATAGAAATTAAATGGGAGAGATTTATGAAAAAATTATCGTTTGAAAAAGGAGCTTTTATTGCAACGTTTTGTATTTTTTTATCTAAGATTTTGGGTCTTTTATACGTAATTCCTTTTTACGCAATTATTGGAGAACAAGCGGGAGCTCTTTATAGTTATGCTTATATTATTTATGCAATATTTTTATCTATTTCTACGGCAGGTATTCCTACGGCGATAAGTAAGCTTACTAGTGAGTATGAAACTCTTGATATGAAAGAGGCTAAGACTAGGATGTTTTATATATCAATTAAGTTTATTAATTATTTGTCTATAGTGATATTTTTGTTATTGATGATTTTTGCTCCGGTTATTGCTAAGTTTATTATTGGTGATGCTACTGGTGGTAATACTGTTTCTGATGTTAGTTTGGTTATTCGTTCAATATCGTTTGCAATACTTACTGTTCCATATCTTTCTGTTGCTCGTGGTTATTTACAAGGACATAGGTATATTTCTGTTACTTCATGGAGTCAGGTTATTGAACAGTTAGTACGTGTTTTGGTGGTGGTTCTTGGTAGTTATGTTGTTATATATTTGTTAAAGCTTAGTGAAGTTACAGCGATTACGGTTGCAGTATTTGGTGCTTTTGTTGGAGCAATTGGTTCAAGGCTTTATATAAAGCATTATTTGAAAAAGGATCATGATAGTTTGTTTGTTAATGATTCTAAAAAGGATGATGTTTCTGATAAAGATATTATTAAAAAGATAATTAGTTATGCTTTTCCATATATAGTTATAAGTCTTTTATATAGTGTTTATACTTTTGTTGATGTGATTATTATAAATCGTGTTTTATATAATGTAGCTTGTTATTCACAAGATGTTGTTGAGACTATTATTAGTACTTATTCAACTTGGGGTGAGAAGCTTCAGATGATTATTACTTCGATTGCTACTGGTATTGCGATTAGTTTGATACCTAATTTAGTAAGGTGTTTTGTTAGTAAGGATAAGAAGAGTCTTAATGATACTTTTAATAAAGCAATTTTAATTGTTATTTATATTGGGATGCCTCTTGCTATACTTATTAGTATATTTTCTGGTACGGTTTGGAATGTGTTTTATGGGCATAGTTATTATGGACCTCTTACTATGAAGTTGTTTATTTTTGTAGCGGTGGCAGCTTCTTTAGAGAATGTATGTAGTTCTAGTTTACAGGCTATGAATAAGTTTAGGGTTTTATATAAGAGTGTTATAATTGGGGTTTTATTAAATGCAATACTTGATGCACCTTTTATGATAGTTTTCTATAAACTTGGAATATATCCTGTTTATGGGGCAATGGTATCTAGTATAATTGGATTTATGACTATTTGTTTTGTTACTTTATATTATTTAAAGAAAGAAGAAGATTTATCTTTTAAGGGTATTTATGTAACTGTTTTAAAGCTTTTGATACCTTTTGCTATTCTTATTTTGGTATCGATGTTATTTAAGTGTTTTATACCTGATAGTTTGAATAGTAGATTGATGTCTGTTTTATATGCTTGTCTTTATTTTGGAGTAGGACTTCTTATTTATTTTGGAGTTACTATAAAACAGGGAACTTTTTATGATATATTGAATGATTTATTACCTAGTAAGTTTAAAAGGAGAGTGAAATGATGGGAACATTTAAAATATTTGTTAATAAGTTTAAAGAAATTAATTTTGATAGACTTAATCTTCTTGCTAATTATATTGCAAAGGAAAATAATAAGTCGGTTTCTTATGTTAAGTTTGATATGATAAGGAATTTTCTTAAGTATAAGATAGGTTATACTGATTATTTTAAGAGTGATTATATTAATCTTACGAAAGAAAAGAAGAAAGATTTTGTTACTTCGAAGAATTTTATTAATGTAATTGGTTATCTTAATCCTAGACCTTATAGAGTTGTTATGAATGATAAGTTAGTTTTTAATCAAATATATAGTAAGTATTTAGGACGTGATTATCTTGATATTAGAAGGTCTGATGTTTCAGATATTAAGGCTTTTTTAAAGGGTAAAAAGAATGTGTTTTTAAAACCTACGACTTCTTTTGGAGGACAAAATATTCTTAAAGTTGTTGTTAGTGAAATTGATGATATTGAATCTTTTAGAACTAATGCAATTAAGAATGGTCAATATTTACTTGAAGAAGAGATAAAGCAACATGATTATGTTAATATGATTAATCCTAATGCTGTTAATACTTTTAGAATTATTACTTTGTATAAAGATGGTGTTGCTCATGTTCTTGCTAATTCTTTTAGAATTAGTTTGGATCTTAATCCAGCAATTCAGTGTAGAGATTCTTATATGAGACTTAGTGAGGATGGTAAAGTTCTTTGTAAGTTTATTGATGATGATGGTGTTATTTATGATAAACATCCTCTTACTGGGTTTGATTTTAATAGTATAGATAAGATTCCATTTGTTAAGGAAGCATATTCAATGGTTAAGGAAGCAGCATTATTAGTTCCTGAGATTAGGTATGTTGGATGGGATGTTGCAATTACTAATGATGGACCTTGTATTATTGAGGGAAATGAGTTTCCTAGTTATGGTCTTATTCAAAATTATTTACTTAATAAAGATAATCCAGGACATTTGAAACAGATTAAAGATGTTATTGGTGATGAAATAAATAATATTAAGTTGTAGGAGTGTAAGTATGAGAGTAGTTTTAAAAATTAGTGGTGAGTCTTTAAGTGGAAATGGTTGTATTGATTCTTTAATGCTTGATAGAGTTCTTGCTCAAGTTAAGGAGTTGTCTTTAGATAATGAAGTTATTTTAGTAGTTGGTGGAGGTAATTTCTGGAGAGGTAGAAATGATCTTAATATTAATAAAGTTGTTTCTGATAATATAGGAATGCTTGCTACTGTTATGAATGGTATGGCGATTAGTTCTTATCTTAATGAGTGTGGTATTAAATCTCGTTGTTATGGTTCTTTTGATGTGTCTGGTATGGTGGAAAGAGAAAATGTTTCTTCTGTTTTAGATGATTTATCAAATGGATATGTTGTAGTTTTCGGGGGAGGTCTTGGTGTTGCTAATTTATCTACTGATATGACTACTGTTTCTAAGGCTATTTCTTATGATGCATCACTTATATTGATGGCTAAGAATGTTGATGGAGTTTATGATAAGGATCCTAGAAAGTTCGATGCTAAGAAGTTTGATGTTTTAACTCATCAGGAACTTTTTGATTTATCTATTAAGCAGGGGGCTTCTTCTTTAATGATACTTGATATTGAAGCTCTTGCTGCTCTTGTTAAGCATAAGATTCCTATGTATATATATAATTCTTCAGATGTTAATAGTCTAAATGATGTTATAGATGGCAAGGTTGGTACTAAGGTAGTTAGTTAAAAATATTTACAAAAAAGTTAAATTATGGTATAATTATGCCATAATTTTGTTTTGAGGGGATGAAATCATGCAAAGCGTAAAACCGTCACAGGAAAAAAGATTTTTAAAATACTATAATAAAGAAGCAATAAATAGTGTTGTAAAAGATATGAAAATAATTGATTATATGAAAGAAAATAATTTAGGAGATCATATAAATGATGTTGCTGTTACTTATTATGGAAATACTTTAACTTATAAAGAGTTTTTTGAACTTATAGATACTGCAGTAAGAGCGTTTAAAGCAATGGGAATAGAAAAGGGTGAGTTTGTTCCAATTAGTTCACCTAATTTTATTGATGGATTGGTGTCATTTTATGCTTTAAATAGTATTGGCGCAATACCAAATATGATTACACCAATGGCTTCATCAGAAGAGTTTGCTTATTATCTTAGTGAGGCTCCAGTTAAGAATGTTATTATTTTTGATGAGAGTTATGGTAAGTTTAGAGATGTGTTAAAAAAAGCAAATATTAAGAATACAATATTGGTGTCTCCAAAGACTTATTTGCCTAAGAATTTGAAAGTTGTAAAAAGTGTTAGTGATTTTATGAAGGGAAATGTTAATAAGATAAAGAAAAGTTTGCAGGATCCTAATAATCCGATTTATTTTGATAAAGCATTGCTTACGTATGCTAAAGAATATTTGGGTGATGTATCAAGTGCAGATTATAATTTTGATGATACAGCAGTTATACTTCATACTGGGGGAACTACTGGTTTTCCTAAGGCTGTTCTTGCTACGAATGACAATTTTAATGCAATGGTTCATCAATATGAGAGTACAATTGATACTATTAAAAGAGGAGATAATATTGTAACAGTATTACCTATGAATATTGGGTTTGGTTTATGTAATAATATGCATATGCCACTTCGTATGGGGGTAAACTTAGTACTTCATCCTACATTTAATCCTATGGATGTTTATCCTTTATTTAAGAAGTATAATCCTTCGACTTTTATGGCAATTGCACCATATTTTAAGGGTATGATGAAGGATAAAAGATTTGATAATATTAAATTGTCTAATTTAAAAGAAATATGTTATGGTGGAGAGGCTATGACTCCTGAAGAGATAAAGCAGTTTAATGAATGGTTAGTAAATCATGGCGCTGATACAGTAATAAAGAATGGATACGGAATGAACGAATTAATATCAAGTGCAGCTTATGAACATTATGTTGGAGATGGACAATATAGAACAATTCCTCTTGTTAATAGTAATATTAAGATTGTGAAGGTTGATTTTGATAAAAAAGGAAATGTTATAAGAAGTGATGAAGAACTTAATCGTGGTGAAGAGGGAGAAATATGTCTTACTAGTCCCACACTTTCTAAGGGTTATTTAAATAATAAGGAAGCAACTGATGAAATATTTAGAGTACATAGTGATGGAATAAGATGGATTCATACTGGTGACTATGGAAAAGTTGATGAATATGATGGGTTGCATCATTTAGGAAGAATGAAAAGAATACATTTAACTATTGGAGATGATGGTGCTCCGATAAAATTCTTTCCAGATGTAATTGAAGATTGTATAATGGAAACTGAAGGAGTTGAAGATGTTGCAGTCGTAGGAATACCAGATGATGAGAAGTCTAGTGTACCTGTTGCGTATGTTGTATCTAGTTTAAATGAAGATGATGATATACGTGAAAGGATTAATGAACAATGTCAAAAGATAAGTGCTTATTCAAGACCGGTTGAAATATATTTTGTGGATAAATTACCACAGACAGCAATAGGGAAAACTGATATTTTAAAATTAGAAAAAGATGCAGTTATAAGAAGAAATCAAAAAGATAGTGTTAAAGTCAAGAAGTTATAATATAAATTGAAAAATTAAGTGTCCGATTGTGACATAAAAAAAGACACATAGAATTACCTATGATACAATGTAAGTGC
>CAKOLK010000003.1 GCA_934096275.1 uncultured Bacilli bacterium
AATATGATATTATTAGAAGTATAAATTAGCACTTATGAGGTAGTTCAATGTGCGGACACTTATTATTTCCATTTATATTGCAAAAAACAATTTGCTTTTTTTCTTGATATTAATAAATAAATATTATATAATATTAACGAAAAGGAGAGGAATAATATGGAAAAAAATAACAATGTACATAACGTAACAGTTAAATTTACAAAAGAAGAATTTGATAATGCTATAGATAAAGCATTCGATAAAAAGAAAAAAGACATCAAAATGGATGGCTTCAGACAAGGAAAAGTACCAAAAGACGTTTATCTAAAAAAAGCAGGAAAAGAATCTTTATACATGGATGCACTTGATATCCTATTACCAACTGCATATGATAAAGCCTTAAGCGAAGGAAAATATACTCCAATAATTGAGCCAAAAGTTGATATAAAATCAATTGGTGATGAAGGAGTAGAATTAGAATTTGTTATTACAACAATGCCTGAAGTAAAAATTAAAAAATATAAAGGACTAAAAGTTAAAAAAGATAAAGTAGAAGTAACACAAGAAGAAATAGATCATGAAATAGAACACCTACTATCTAAATACAACGAAATAGTAGTAAAAGAATTCGGTGAAGTAGAAAATACAAACACTGCAGTAATAGACTTCGAAGGATTTAAAGATGGAGTAGCATTCGCTGGTGGAAAAGGAGAAAATTATCCACTAGAAATTGGTTCAAACACATTCATCCCAGGATTTGAAGAACAATTAATCGGAATGAAAAAAGATGAAGAAAAAGAAATCAATGTAACATTCCCAGAAGACTACCATGTCGAAGACTTAAAAGGAAAAGAAGTAACATTCAAAGTAAAAGTCAATGAAATAAAAGAAATAGTAAAAAGAGAATTAGATGAAGAATTCTTCGAAGATTTAGGACTTGAAGGAGTAAACTCTAAAGAAACACTTGAAGAAGAAATTAAAAAGAATATCGAAGCATCTAAAGAACACGAAACAGAAGAAAAATACATAGATGACTTACTTGATGCAGTAGCAAAACAAACAACTACTGACATTCCTGAAGAATTATTAAACGATGAAATAAATCACATGATCAAAAGATTCGAAGAACAAGTAAGAATGCAAGGAATAGCACTCGAAGCATTCTATGAAATGACTAAATCAACTGAAGAAGATTTAAGAAATCAAATGAAACCTGAAGCAGAAAAACACATTATGTATAGATTCATCATTGATACTATAAAAGATGAAGAAAAAATCGAAGTATCAACTGAAGAAACAGAAAAAGAAGCTGAAGAACTAAGTAAAAAATATGAAATGGATAAAAACCAACTATTAGAAATGTATGGTGGAATAGAAACATTAAAATATGAACTTGAAGTAAGAAAAGTAATTGATTTCTTAAAAGAAAATAACTAAAAATAAGCAATTGCTTATTTTTTTTAAGAAGGTGAACTAAATGGAAAACATAATCCTAATAAAATATGGTGAACTAACTACCAAAAAAGACAATAGAAAACAATTTATAAACATTCTATATAATAATTTAAAAGAAAAAATTAAAAAATATGATGCTAAAATAATAAAAGAACATGCAAGAATGTATATAATATGCAATGAACATACTAATGAAATATTAGATATAGTATCAAATACATTCGGTATCCATGCGTTTAATATCTGCTATAAGACACATACTAATACCGAAGACATTAAGTCTTTAACGCTAGAACTTTTAAAACAAAAAACCTTTAAAACATTCAAAGTAGAAACAAAAAGAAGAGACAAAAACTTTCCTATAAAAAGCATGGACTTTAATCACGTAATAGGAAGTCATATTCTAAAAAATATAAATGACATAAAAGTAGAAGTACAAAACCCAGAAATACTAGTACACATTGAAATAAATAAAGAAGATACATACATTTACTTTAATGACATAAAAGGACTCGGAGGATATCCAGTCGGAGTACAACAAAAAGGATTATTAATGCTATCCGGAGGAATAGACTCACCAGTCGCAGGATACTTAGCACTAAAAAGAGGAATAAAAATAGATGCAATCTACTTTGAAGCAATACCTCATACTAGTCTAAATGCTAGAGAAAAAGTAAAAACATTAGCAACAGAACTTTTGAAATATACAAAAGATATTAATCTATACGTTGTACCAATAACAAAACTACAAGAAGAAATATATAAAAACTGTGACTCTACATACATAATAACAATACTAAGAAGAATGATGTATCGTATTAGTGAACAACTAGCAAATAAAAATGAACAATTAGTCCTAATAAATGGTGAATCAATTGGTCAAGTTGCAAGCCAAACGCTAAATAGCATGAGAGTAATAAATGAAGTAGTAAAAATTCCTGTTATTAGACCAGTAGCTTGTTTAGATAAATTAGAAATAATAGAAATTGCAAAAAAAATAAATACATATGAAACAAGCATATTGCCTTATGAAGACTGTTGTACTATATTTGTTCCACGTCATCCAGTAATAAATCCAAAACATGAAAAATGTTTAAAAGAAGAACAAAAAATTAACTACGAACAATTAATAAAAGAATCAATTGATAATACAATGATTATAAACATAAAAGACGAAGAACAATTTAGTGATATTCTTTAAACCAAAAATTACCAACGAAAAAAACGTATGAAATTGTCAAAAAATCACATTCTATAAATGTATAGGAGGTGAAAATACAATGAATCAAAACAAAGCAAATAGCAAGCTAGTAGTTCCAGGAGCTAAACAAGCTATCGAATCTATGAAATATGAAATAGCTAGAGAATTTGGTGTAACTTTAGGTCCAGATGCTACTTCAAGAGCTAATGGTTCAGTTGGTGGAGAAATCACTAAACGTTTAGTTGAAAGAGGAATGAATCAATTAAGCGGTACAAACTACACTAAATAGTTAATATAAATTACTAAAAAGGATAGAAAAGGTTTATTTTTCTATCCTTTTGTTTTATAATATACAACAAGAGGTGACAAAATATGATACCAAAAAAATTAATTAAAAAATATGATGAACTAGTTACAAATGAAAAATATAATAGTCTATTACACAAAACACTAAACCAAATTATGCAAGATGGCACTTTCATACTCGGAGCAGGAGACGATCTTTTCATTGTAAAAAATGAAGAAGAAACAAAAATACTTGAATTATCATTAAAAGAGCAAGATGAAAAGTTTCTATTTAATTTGAAGATTGATATAAACGAAAAAGATCTTAATTTAAAACAAGATATAAGAATAAACTTTTTTAAAAATATAATCTATATCGAAAACAAAAAACGAGAAAACAATCAAGAAACATCATTAATTGAACAATATATAGACAATGAATTAAAAATATATTACCTAACCGAAGAAAATGAAAAAGAAGAAACATTATCAAATAAAGTTATGTATATTCTAGATGATAAAACAGTAGCGACATATGAAATAGACTATATAGGACTAGAAAAACAAGAAAAAATTAAAAAATCAAAAGAAATAAAACCATTCGTATTTAATGATATGGAAAACAAAGAAGAATGTAAGATAGAATACAATGATGATATTCCAAAAAGAACATATAAAAAACTAGAAAGAAAAGTAATTAAAGAATTAAGAAAAGTTTTAAAATAATTCTATAATTCTTTTTTTCTACAATTTTCATTCAAAGAAAAAGTTATATAAAAACAAAAATAAGTTATAAAAAAAGAAATAATAACTAAAAATATTGTCTAAAAAGAACTCGTAATATAAGAAAAACTAGACAAAAAAGTTAAATTGTGGTATAATTATGCCGTTATTTATTAAGGGGGCATCAAAAATGAAAATTATATTTGATACAGATGGAACACTTACAAATTTTAATAAATTTATAAATTTAAATGCGCTAAAATATTTTGAACAAGAATATGATATGACAATAGTTAATCCTAAAGCTCTAGAATTAGAGGACATTTTTGATATGGATAACTTCTTTACTAAAAAATACCATATAAGTAAAGAAGAAGCAAAACTATATACTAAAAAAGCAATAGATAAATTTTGGGTAAATATACCAAGATTCATAAAGTTCTCAGTACTAGATAAATTTAGGGAAGGAGCAACAGAATTTATAAACAATTCTATTAAAAATAATCATACAATCGAAGTTCATACCAGTAGAGCTAAAACAACCGAAGACACTCCAATCGGAGAACTATCAAGAAAATTCACTTACTTACAATACAAAGCAAATGGTGCAAAAATTCCATATAATGCTTTTCATTTCTACAAAAATGATGAAGAAAAAACTAAAGCAATAATTGCAAGTAAACCAGACATAGTATTCGAAGATAAACCTGAAATAATTGAACAACTAACTAAAAATGGTATAAAAACAATATGTGTAAACGGAGTTCACAACGAAGAAGTAAAAGAATCAAAACTAACAAAAAAAATAGAAGACTTTAATCAAGTAGAGCAAGTAATAGATAGACTTTTAGGTAATAGTAAATATACTATGGAAAATAGAGTGCATGAATCAGATAATTTCTATAAAAAAGTAAGAGCTATAAGAACAGTTATTTTAAAAGAGTTTAATCCAATAATAATAAATGAGAGTAACTTACTAAACAAAAAAGATGATGAAAGTATTTTAATCGCACCAAATCATCAAAGTACAGTGGATCCTCTTATAATTACAAGTATAATTGATGAAAACATCCACTGGGCAGCACTAAAAAGATTCTTCGATGCTCAAGATAGTATATTTAACAATAATAAAAATCCATTATTATGTAAACTAACAGCATACTCATTTAAAAAATTTGAATACTTTCCAATAGAAAGACTAAAAGACAATCCAAAAGCTAACAATCTAAAAGCTTTAAAAGACATGGCACTATTCTTAAAAAATAATCAATACGTTGGAATATTTCCTGAAGGAACAACCAATAAATCAAAAGAAAAAGACTTTGGATACTTTGAACCAAGCTTCATTTCACTAGCAAAAAATGGGGACGCATTCATTCAACCAGTAACAGTTCTATGGATAAAAGACTTAGATATAGAACACAAGGTAATTATTAACTTTGCTGCTCCATTTAAAGTAGAAAATATGACAAAAGAAGAAGCATATAATAAGTATCTTGAAATTCAAAATGAGCAACTTGAAGAAAACAAAAAAATAAAACAACAACTAACTAGAATAAAAAAATAACAAAAAATATTTAAAAAACAAAATAAAAATAGTATAATTAACTTATAAAAAATAAAGGAAGTGATCAATATGCATCCAAGTATACCTTTACTAATAGCAAGTTTAATTTATACTATTTTAATTTTTGTCCTATTTTGTAAAAAAGAAAAAGTAAAAACAGTAGAAAATAAAATATACTTTTCATTACTAATAACAGTAATAATAGGAATAATACTAGACATATGTGGAATATACTGTCATTTATATCTACCAGATAATAGCTTTATAAGATGGTTTGTAGTAAAACTATACTTAGCCTACTTACTTGTATTTGTCTATTTAATAACTACATATGTTGTATTAATATCCTATCATAAAGAAATGACTCTAACAAAAGAAAAAGAACAAAGCAAAAAAGTAAAACGCATATTAAACACTTTAAATATAATACTTGCAATATCATTAATACTAAATTTCGTTTTAACATTTACATACTATAAAGAAGGAAACCAAGTATATCTATTTGGAAGCAATACAATCTATGTATATGGAATATCAGCACTAGGAATATTAAGCTGGATATGCGTTGTAATAAAAAATAGAAAAAGCATATCAATCAAAAAAATAGTGCCAATAATGCTATTCGTAGTATTCTGTGTACCAGTAATAGTATTACAACTATCAAATCCTGAGATACTAGTGGTCACATCATTAACAGCATTCTTAGTTAACTTCATGTATCATACAATAGAAAACCCTGATACACAGATAATAGACTTGTTAACAAGAAATAAAGAACTTACTGAAAAGTCAGTAAATGAAAAGTCTAATTTCCTATTTAAGATATCTCAAGAATTAAGAAAACCTATTAAAGATATATCAAAAGATATAAATCTATTAAAAGATGAAAATAATAAAGAAATAGAAAAAGAATTAATTGAACAAATAGATAATAATGCAAAATGTGCAAACTTTATAATAAATAATATTACTGATATAAGTAGTATGGATATAAAAAATAGTAATATAAAAGAAGATAATTATAATATAAAAAGATTATTTAAAGATATAGAGTTAAGTACTAATAATAATATAAAAAATAGTAATAAAGATAGTAATATAAAGTTTACTATAAAAGAAAATACTAGTTATCCAGAAACTGTATATGGAGATAAGATTAAGTTAAAACAAATATTAATGTCTGTAATAAATAATTCAATAAAATATACTGATAATGGTCATATAGATTTAGAAATAGATGCAATAGTAAGATATGATATGTGTAGATTTATACTTACAATAACAGATACAGGAATAGGAATGAATATAAGTAAAGTAAATAGATTATTATCAAAAGAAGAAGAGTTAAAAGACAATATAATCGAAGAAAATAATCTTAATTTAAGTATACCAGTAGTCCATAAACTATTAAAAGTAGTCGGAGGAAATATAAATATAACAAGTAAAGAGAATAAAGGTACAATAGTAACAATAGTAATAAATCAAGAAATAAACTATGATAGTACAGGATTAGTACTAAAAGATATAAATAATTATAGTAATCCAAAAAGAAAACTAAGAGTACTTTTAGTAGATAATAATGATGAATTAGAAAGAGTAGAAAAGATACTAGATGAAAGAGATATAGATAAAGTAGTAACATTATTTGGACAAGATTGTGTAGATAAGATAGAACATAATGAAGAATATGATTTAATAATAATAAAAGATGAATTAGGAAAAGAAACAGCTTATGAGATATTAAGTAAATTAAAACAAATACCAAAGTTTAAGACACCAGTAATAATTGCGATAGATAAAGAAAAAGAATTTATAAAAGAACATTTTATAAAAGATGGTTTTAAAGATTGCATTATTTTAAATGATGATAAAAAATCTTTAGAAGAAACCCTGAATAAATACATATGAGGCTAACATGAAAGTATTAAGTATAAAAGAACCATATGCAACACTACTAATGAAACAAATAAAACATATAGAAACAAGAAGTTGGAAAACTAACTATCGAGGAGAAATATATATTCATGTAAGTGGGAAAACACTAGAAAAAACAGCAAAACAAAACAAAAAAATACAAGAATTAATAAAAGACATCCCTATGAATTATGGCTATATTATATGCAAAGGAAACTTAGTAGATTGCATCTATATGGATAAAGAATATTTAAAAAAAATAAAAAAAGATAAAATAGAATACTTACTTGGTGATTACCAAGAAGGAAGATATGCCTGGATAATAAATGATATAAAACCGATAAAACCCATCAAAGCTAAAGGACAACTTGGCATTTGGAACTATAAAATTTAGCAAAAACACTTGCCAAAATCATATATTTATAGTATATTATTGATGTTCCATTTCTTGGATAAATGAAAATCCTTATTTATCTAGGTTCTGGTGAAAATATATAAGGAGGTAAATAAAATGGCTTTAAGTGTAGAAAAGAAACAAGAAATCATTAAAAACTTCGCAAGAGGTGAAAAAGATACAGGTTCTGCTGAAGTACAAATAGCAATCTTAACTGAAGAAATTAAAAACTTAACAGAACACTTAAAAGAACACAAACACGATTACCATTCTAGAAGAGGTCTTTTAAAGAAAGTAGGACAAAGAAGAAGTTTACTTAACTACTTAAAAAATAAAGACGTTACTAGATATCGTGAAGTTGTTAAAAAATTAGGATTAAGAAAGTAGGCACTATTTTTTAGTGTCTTTTATTTTAGGAGGAATATATGAAAAAAACATTCGAATACGACTTTCGTGGTCGTAAGATAATAGTAGAAGTAGGACAATTAGCAAAACAAGCAGCATCATCTTGTTTAGTAAGATATGGAGATACAGTAGTATTAACTGCAGTAACAAATGGAAAAGAACCAACCACTGGAGACTTCTTTCCACTTATGGTATTATACCAAGAAAAACAATACTCAGTAGGTAAAATACCAGGTGGTTTCATAAAAAGAGAAGGAAGACCAACAGAAAATGCAACCCTTGCTGCTCGCCTAATCGATAGACCAATTAGACCACTATTTAAAGAAGGATTCAAAAACGAAGTACAAGTAATAAATACAGTACTATCAGTAGACACAGCGAACTCACCAGAAATGACAGCACTATTTGGATCAAGTCTAGCACTATCAATAAGCGACTTACCATTTCTAGGACCAGTTGCCTCAGTAGTGGTAGGAAGAGTAGAAGGAAACTTTGTAATAAACCCAACACCAGAACAACAAGAACTAAGCGATATCTATCTTACAGTCGCAGGTACAAAAGATGCAATCAATATGGTTGAATCATCAGCCAAAGAAGTATCTGAAGAAGATATGCTTGACGCATTAATGTATGGACATGAAGCAATCAAAGAATTAATAGCATTCGAAGAACAAATACAAGAAGAAATTGGAAAACCTAAAAAAGATTATCCAATCATTAAAATAGACGATGAAATAAACTCAAAAGTAAGAGATATGATTACTGTTAAAATGCTAAATGCCATTCAAATTGAAGAAAAACTAGCACGTCAAGATAAAATAGACGAATTAAAAGAAGAAGTACGCGAAAAATTTAAAGAACTATATAAAGATGATGAAAATCTAAATGATATTATAAAACAAGTAAACGAAGTACTCGAAGCAATCGAATACGAAGAAATAAGAAGACTAATAACAGAAGAAAAAATCAGACCAGACGGAAGAAAAGTAGACGAAATTAGACCATTATCATCTGAGGTAGATATCTTACCACGTACACATGGATCAGCACTATTCACAAGAGGACAAACACAAGTACTTAGTATTACAACATTAGGATCAATAAGTGAATACCAAATACTAGATGGACTATCAGACGAAGAAGGAAAAAGATTTATGCATCACTATAACTTCCCACAATTCAGTGTCGGAGAAACAGGAAGATATGGTGCTCCAGGAAGAAGAGAAATAGGACACGGTGCCCTTGGAGAAAAAGCACTATCACAAGTTCTTCCATCTGAAGAAGAATTCCCATACACAATAAGAGTAGTATCCGAAGTATTAGAATCAAACGGTTCATCATCACAAGCTTCAATATGTGCAGGATGCATGTCACTAATGGCCGCAGGAGTACCAATAAAAGACATGGTCGCAGGAATAGCCATGGGATTAATAACAAATAACGATAAATACACAATCCTAACCGATATACAAGGAGCAGAAGACCACTTCGGAGACATGGACTTCAAAGTCGCAGGAACTAAAAAGGGTATATGCGCTTTACAAATGGATATCAAAATACAAGGAATTACAAAACAAATATTACAAGAAGCACTACAACAAGCTAAAAAAGCAAGATTTGAAATCTTAGAAAACATGAAAACAGCAATAAGTGAACCAAGAAAAGAATTATCACCATATGCACCAAAAATAAAACAAATGAAAATAAAAGAATCACAAATAAAAGATGTAATTGGACGTGGCGGTGACGTAATAACAAAAATTATTCAAGACTCAAGCAACGTAATAAGCGTTAATGATAAAAACGCCATCAAAATAGACATCGAAGACGATGGAAGAATAATTCTATACCACAGTGATTACGCTGTAATAGATAAAGCAATAAAAATGATCGAAGACATAACAAGAGAAGTCGAAGAAGGACAAATATACACAGCTAAAGTAGTAAAAGTTGAACCATTCGGATGCTTCGTTGAAATATGGCCAGGTTGCGAAGGACTAGTACACATCTCTAAACTATCAAAAGAAAGAGTAGAAAAAGTCGAAGACGTAGTAAAAGTCGGAGACGAAATAGTAGTAAAAGCAATCGGAACAGACAATAAAGGAAGACTAAACTTCTCAAGAAAAGATGCAATGTAATCTTTTCTTTTTATTTGTAAACAAAACGTAAATAAACGTCAAAAACACATGTAAAATATATATTTTTTTCATTTTTATTAAGGAATCTCATAATAATATGCGTTCAATATATACGAGAGGTGATAAAATGAAAAAAATTTTCATAACAATATTGCTTATTTTAATCCCACTAAATGTACAAGCAATAAATAATCAAAAAACATTTAGTGAAACAAAACTATGCAAATACTATAAAGAAACCAAAGTATTTACAGACTACACGATTGAAGGAGAAAACCCTAAAGAATATCCATTTAAAAGCAATGAACAAATTATAAAAGAATACCAAACAGAAACACAACCAGAAGAAAAACAAAACAGAATAATAAAAGAAGAAACATATAATAATTATAATCCCATAAAAAAGATAAATAGAATAGTAACAAGATACGATATGGTTGGACTAGTCTATGAATTAGAAATCTATGAAAAAGATCAAAAACTAGACTATACATTATCTGAATACAATAAAAACCAATATAAATATATAAATGATAATCAACTAAATCTATACAATAAAATAAACCTTAATAATATAGATATCAAACTTCCTCACGAAGTAAATCCATTAGATATAACAATAAAAGTCTATTTACGCAAATACTTTGACACTTTAGATATATATACATTTCTATTTCCTGAAGAATACAAAAAAGAATTTGATTTTGTAAACATTAAAATAGATTATGATTATATAAAAAATAAAAAAACAATAAAGTTCGAAGATGATTACGAAGTAAGACCATATGAAATAAAAATAACACAAAAAGACATAAAAACCTATAGATATAGTAATGATAAGATAACAACACAAGAAGAATTAGAAACACCACTATATAATAAACTGCCAAATACTACAAAATATAAATATCAAGATACACTATTTAAATACTACAAAATAGAAAAAGAATATAAAGAGGGATACTATAAAACACTTGATGGTTACATAGAAGATAAAACAAAATGTATTAATCCATTTCCAGAACAAAAAAATAATATATTTGAAAAAATACCAGTAACAAAAAAGTTACAAGCAAGTATCAAAGCAGACACCAAAGAAGAAAAAACAGATAAAGAAACAATAACCAATACTAGTAATTTATTAGTATACAAAAAACAAATAAATACTAAAAAAGAAAATAATTTGTCGAACAAAGAATCTAAGAAAAAAACAAAAACCAACAAAATATTATACATACTCCCTGTTATAATCTTAAGCATAATATTCCTATTAGGATATTTACTATATAACTTACTAAAGGAGAGATAAAATGTATAACATTGATATGGAATTTGTAAAAGGCATATTCATCATAAGATTAAGTGGAATATTCAACAAAAATGCTTGCAATCAATTAGAACAAGACCTAGATCAATTAATAATAAAAAATGGTATAAAATACTTACTAATTAACTTAGAAAGCATTAAAAAAATAGATGCAAAAGCAATAGAAATAATCTTTGATAACTATATGAAACTATTAAAAAGAAATGGAAAACTAATAATATGTGGAATAAATAACCTATTTGAAAACAACAACATAATAACAAATAATCTACTACAAATAAAAGAAGAACAAGAAGTATTTGACTATGTAACACTATGATAGACTTAAACGAATTAATAATACAAAATGAACCACTAATTTATTCCATTATAAATAGATACAAAGAATATTTTGACATTGAAGACCTATATCAAACCGCAGCAATTGGATTAATAAATGCCTATAAAAACTATAAAAATGATAAACAAACCAAATTCTCATCATATGCCTATTTCTACATAAAAGGAGAAGTAAAAAAATATATAAGAGAAAGTAATACATTAAAAATAAGCAAAGAATTAATAAAACTAAATACAATGATAACAAAAGCTAAAGAAATTCTATATCAAAGACTAAATAGAGAACCAACTGATTTTGAATTATCACTATTCTTAGAAATAGACGAAACTCAAATAACAAATGCTAAACTAGCCACCGCATTAGTAGAATCTCTAGATAATGATATTGAAGATGATTTATACAATAAAACAGGATACATTCAAAAAGAATACGAAGAAGAAATATTAGATCTAAAAACAGAAATAAATAATCTAAAAGAACTAGAAAAACAAATAATAATATCAAGATATGAAGAAGGTCTAACCCAACAAGAAGTATCAAAACTATTAGGAATAAATCAAACTAAAGTATCAAGAGAAGAAACGAAAATATTACAAAAATTAAGAGATAGGTTGACATAACCTATTTTTTGTATGAAAAAATATAAAAAAACCATAATAAAAATGGTGATAAAATGAAACAAGAAAACTATGACAAAATAGTAAAGACAAATCTACCGGATGAAAATAAACTGTCCAACGCTTTAATAGCTTTTTCAGTCGGAGGACTAATCGGAGCATTCGGCAACTTCCTAATAGAAATATATTCATACCTATTTGAAATATCAAGAAACGATTCAGCAGTATTTATGATTATAACCCTTATTTTTATTGCATGCCTTCTAACAGCTATCGGAGTATTTGATACCTTTGTAAAAACAGGAAGAATGGGCCTTATAATACCAATAACAGGATTCGCACACTCTATGCAAAGCGCAATACTAGACTATAAAAACGAAGGCTTAATCTATGGATTTGGTTCAAACATCTTTAAATTAGCGGGATCAGTAATCTTATATGGAGTAGTATCATCATACTTCTTTGCTCTTATAAGATTTCTACTAGGAGTCGCCCTATGACATTTGAATTTAATAACGTATACATAAAAAATACCGCAACAATCGCTGGACACCTCGAAGCAAAAGGCCCACTAAATAAATACTTTGATAAAACACATAAAGACTTTTATGTAAATAGTAAATCATTAGAAAAATCAGAAGTAAACCTTCAAAAAGAAAGCATAGACACCTTAATAGATAAAGAAAATATTACAAAAGAAGAAATAGATATATTAATATCTGGAGACTTACAAAATCAAATAACAGCATCATCATATGCCGCAAAGGACTACGAAATACCACTAATCGGAGTCTATAGTGCCTGTGCAACATCAACACAGTCAATAATACTTGCATCAACTATTCTAGAATGCAAAAAAGCAAAAAACATTATATGCACAACAAGTTCAAATAACCTAGTATCAGAAAAACAATTTAGAAATCCAGTAGAATATGGTGCACCAAGTCCTAAAACCAAAACTTTCACATCAACCGGAGGAGCATCAATACTATTAACAAATGAAAAAACAAATATAAAAATAACATCTGGTACAATAGGAAAAATAATAGATTTAAACCAAAATAATCCCAACCATATGGGAGCAGTCATGGCACCAGCTGCCGCAGATACAATATATAATCATTTAAAAAACAATAATGAAAAAGTAAGTGATTATGATTTAATTTTAACCGGGGACCTAGGAATATACGGAAAAAAGATTTTAAAAGAATACATGGATCAAAAATACAAAATAAAACTAGGAGAAAACTACAATGACTGTGGAGCAATGCTATATGATATGAAAAATCAAAAAGAAATAACCGCCGGAGGATCAGGACCAGTCTGTAGTGCCTTAGTAACCTATGGATACATATACAATGAAATGAAAAATAAAAATCTAAAAAAAGTTTTATTCGTAGCAACCGGTGCACTATTCTCACCAACATTCATATATCAAAAAGAAAACATTCTATCAATTGCTCATGCAATAACTATGGAGGTGGTAAAGTGACCTATATAACATCATTCCTATTCGTAGGAATACTATCCTTAATAGCGCAATTAATATTAGACAACACAAAACTATCCGCAGGACACATTACCAGTATGTTCGTAGTAATAGGCTCATTCCTAGACACATTCAGTATATATGATAAAATAATACAACATGTTGGTGGAGGAGCACTAGTACCAATAACAAGCTTCGGTCATTTACTAATACATGGTGCACTAGAAAGAACAAATCAATCCGGTGCAACAGGTATCTTAATGGGAATGTTTGACCTTACTGCAACAGGAATAACAAGTGCAATCATCTTTAGTTTTGTATTTGCTCTAATATTTAAACCAAGAAACTAAAAATAACGCAAGTTATTTTTTCTTTGTAATAACAAGAAAATATGATATAATTATACATGTTAAAGGTGATTATATGGAGTACAATTTTAAAATAAACGATTTCGAAGGACCACTTGATTTACTATTACACTTAATAAAAGAACAAGACATGGATATTATGAATATTGAAATAGTAAAATTAACAGACCAATACTTAGACTTTATAGATAATATGAAAGAAAAAAATCTAAACGTTGCATCAGAATATCTAATACTTGCATCAGAATTAATGTACATTAAATCAAAAAGTCTCCTTCCAAATATAAAGGATGAAGAAGAACAAGAAGAATTAACAGAACTAAAAGAAAACTTAATAAATAGATTATTAGAATACGAACAATATAAAAAAATAACCCAAGACTTCAAAGAACTCGAAGAACAAAGACATGAATTCTATACTAAATCTCCATCTAATCTAAAAGAATACATTGATCCAAAACAACAACTATCTGATGATATAACACTTGAAGACTTATTAAAAGCATTCCAAAACTACTTAAAAAGACAACAAATAAAAAAACCAATTACCACAAAAATAACAACAAGAGAAATATCAGTCGAAGAAAGAACAAAATCTATAAAAAATATTTTAAAAACAAAAAGAAAAGTAGAATTCTTTGACTTATTCGAAGACATATCAAAACCATATGTAGTAGTAACATTTCTCTCAATACTAGAAATGGCAAAAAATAATGAACTAAAAATAACACAAGAAAATAACTTTGATAAAATATACTGTGAGGTGGCATAATGAAATCAGTACTTGAAGGACTATTATTTATAACCGGAGACGAAGGATTAACAATCGAAGAAATAAAAAGCGTCCTAGAAATAGAACAAGATGATGCGCTTGAACTAATAAACAAACTAAAAGAAGATTACTCAAATGAAGAAAGAGGAATAATGATCCAAGACTTCGCAGGAAAATATAAACTAACTACAAAAAAAGAACATAAAACCTACTATGAAAAACTATCGGAACTATCAAGCAATAAAACACTTTCACAATCAGCACTTGAAACACTAGCAATAATAGCCTATAACCAACCTATAACCCGCTTAGAAATAGATGAATTAAGAGGAATCCAATCAAGTCAAATGATTAGAAACCTAATATCAAGAGACTTAGTAAAAGAAGTAGGAAGAAAAGATACAGTAGGGAAACCAAGACTATATGCCGTAACAGATGAGTTTTTAGACTATTTTGGATTAACATCATTAAATGAACTCCCTGCAATAGAAGTAGAAGAATCAGATGACGTTGAACTATATAATTCAAAATACAAAGAAGAGGAAGAAATAGAACAATTATAATTTTCTACTTTTTAATGAACAAATCTTCAAAAGATGTGATATAATAAATGTATCTTAAAAAAAGAAATAGAACAATTATAGTTCTTTATGCCTGCGTGGCGGAATTGGTAGACGCGCTGGACTCAAAATCCAGTGGTAGCAATATCGTGTGGGTTCGAGTCCCACCACAGGCACCAGATTGATTATAATACCCTTGATATATAAGGGTTTCTTTTTTTCTTGCTTCGATTTTATTTACTTCACTACCAAATATGATAATAACCTCTTATTTTATAAAAAATATTCTAATGTATGAAGATAAATGATATAATAAAGACGGAGGAAAAGATTATGATTATAGGCATATGTGGTAATTCCGGAAGTGGCAAGACTACTTTAGCCAATCAAATAGTAAAACTAACAGACAATAGAGCAATACACCTAGAAATAGATAAAATTGGTCATAAAGTTTTATTGCTTCCTGAAGTAAAAAAAGAATTGATAAAACTATATGGAAACAAAATACTAAGTGAAAGCGATATCGATAGAAAAAAACTAAGCACAATAGTTTTTGACTCTAAAATAGAAATGGATAAACTAACTGATATTACATGGAAATATATGAAAATAGAAATTGACAACTTTCTAGAAAATAATAAAAATAAAATAGTAATCTTAGATTGGATGTTATTATCAAAATCAAAATATTTTGACATGTGTGATATAAAAATACTTTTAAATACACCATACGATACAAGAAAAAGAAGAACAATAAGAAGAGATAACATAAGTGAAGAATCATTTAACTTAAGAGATCAGGCTAGTATAACTTACAATGAAGAGAACTTTGATTATGTTTTAAAAACTAATGAAATTGACAAGAAAAAGCTAGTAAAGTCTCTGTACAAAAGTCGAAAACAAAGGAAAAATAAATGAAACAAGTATTAGACTATTTAGAAACCAAAAACATAAAATATGAAATAATTCATCATCAACCTGCGATGACAACTGAAGAAGCAGATAAATACATCGAAGGAAAAGAAGGAGTTCGTTCTAAAACTATGTTTATGACAAATAAAAAAGATAAAAAGTTTTATCTAATTATAATGGACGACTCTAAAAGATTAGACATAAAAAAGATGAATGAACTAACAAATGATAAACTCCACTTTGCAAAAGAAGAACAACTAAAAGAAAAACTAGGATTAAAACCAGGAACAGTATCAATATTTGGACTAATAAATAATAAAGATCGTGATATTAACATCTATATAGATAAAGATATAATAAACGAAAAACTAATAACATTTCACCCAAATGATAACACTGCAACTATCTTTATATCACTACAAGATATGTTTAAAATACTAAATGATTTAGACTATTCTTATGAAGTGATAAGTCTATAAAACACTTTTATTCAGGAAAATAAAGCAACTTTATTTTCTTGTTTTTTATTTCAATAAGACCCTCATCCTTAAGATTTTTAAGCTCTCTACTCATTGCACTCCTGTCAATTGCTAAATAATCAGCAAGAGCAGTAAAAGAAGAAGGAACATAAACAATCCTAGCATTTGTATCCATATAAGAATACTTAAAATAAGAAAGAAGCTTATTTCTAATAGTTTTATTAGTCAAAATATCAACTCTTTCATTATTTAAAGTCAACTTCTTTTGAGTAATCTCTAATAAATTAATCAAAAACTGACTAAAAATTGAAGAATTAATATTAGCATTACTATATATATAAGCAGTATCAATAAAAATAACCAAAGACTCTTCCTTAGCAATAACATCATAATCACTATTAACTAAATTAGATATATTAGTTCCAAACACATCCCCCTCATCAAGCGCCTCAACTAAAGACCTATTACCAGCACTATCAGTCTTTATAATATTAAGATAACCAGTCTTTACAATTGCAATATAATTATTCATTTTAATCTTACTTGACACTAACTCATTTACACTAAAATGTAAACTAGAAGCCTCCAGCATCTTTAATAAAAATCCCTGTTTACTAGGGTGAATTCCTTTAAATAAATCGTTCATAATATCCCTCTCAAAAAAATTTTAACATTATTTTTAAAATGTTGCAATTGCAACAATAACAATTTTCGACAAAATTATATAATTAAAATGTAAAAAAATAGGAGGAGTAAAAAATGAAGGTAATCAAAAGAGACGGACACATGGTTGATTATTGTCCTGAAAAAATAGAAGCAGCCATACTAAAAGCAAATAAGGAAGTAGAAGAAGACAAACAAGCATCACACACACAAATAAGAAACATTGAAAAATACATTGAATCACTTGGTAAGAAAAGAATTCTTGTCGAAGACATTCAAGATATTATAGAAATGAAACTTATGTCAATAGGAAAATATGAACTAGCTAAAAAATATATTACTTATAGATATACAAGAGAACTAGTTAGAAAAAGTAACACTACTGACTTAGCAATTAAAGAACTAATAGATGGAGAAAGCGAATATTGGAACACAGAAAACTCAAATAAAAATGCTAAAGTAGTAACAACACAAAGAGACTATTTAGCGGGAATAACAAGTACAGACATTACAAGAAGATTTTTACTACCAGAAGACATAGTAGAAGCACATGATGCTGGAATAATACATTTCCATGATGCTGACTACTTTGCACAAAATGCACTACATAATTGTGACTTAATAAACCTAGAAGATATGTTACAAAATGGTACAAATATAAATGGAGTAATGATTGAAAAACCACATAAATTTTTAACTGCAGTAACAATTGCAACTCAAATCATAACAGCAGTATCATCAAGTCAATATGGGGGAGTATCAATAACACTTACACACTTAGCGCCATTTGTAAGAGATAGTTACAATAGATATTTAAAAATATATAAAGCACGTAAATTACCAAAAGAACAATGCGAAAAATTTGCAAAAGAAGATTTAAAAACAGAAATCACAGCCGGAGTACAAACATTCCAATACCAAGTTAATTCAATGACTACTACTAACGGACAAGCACCATTCTTAAGCGTTTGCATGTATCTTGGCGAAACAAAAGAATATAAAGAAGAATTAGCAATGATTATCGAAGAATTCCTACATCAAAGAATCGAAGGAATGAAAAATGAAAAAGGAGTTTATATAACACCAGCATTTCCTAAATTACTTTACGTACTTGAAGAAGATAACATCCATGAAGATAGCAAATACTACTATCTTACACAATTAGCAGCAAAATGTACTGCTAAACGTATGGTACCAGACTATATATCAGAAAAAATGATGTTACAACTTAAAATAGATAAAAATGGAAATGGTAACTGCTATCCATGTATGGGCTGCCGTTCATTCCTAACTCCATACGTTGATGAAAACGGAAAACCAAAATATTATGGTAGATTCAATCAAGGAGTTGTAACAATAAACTTACCAGACGTTGCTTTATCATCAGACAAAGACGAAGAAACATTCTTTAAAATATTTGATGAAAGACTAGAACTATGCCATAGAGCCCTTCAAATAAGACACAAAAGACTATCAAAAGCAACAAGCGATGTAGCACCAATCCTATGGCAACATGGAGCACTAGCAAGACTTCCGAAAGGAGCAAGCATTCATGACTTACTACATAATGGATACTCAACAATCTCACTTGGATATGCTGGTCTTTATGAATGTGTAAAATATATGACAGGACACTCTCATACAGATAATGGTAAAGGAAAAGAATTTGCTATTAAAGTAATGCAAAGAATGAATGAAAAATGTAAAGAATGGAAAGAAAAAGAAAACATTGACTACAGTGTATATGGAACACCACTAGAAAGCACAACATATAAATTTGCAAAATGCCTAAGAGACAGATTCGGAGTAATCAAAGGAATAACAAATCGTGACTATATAACAAACTCATATCACGTACCAGTATTCGAAGAAATAGACGCATTTACAAAACTAAAACTTGAAAGCGAATTCCAAAACCTATCACCTGGGGGAGCAATATCATACATTGAAACACCAAACCTACAAAACAATTTAGATGCTGTTATCGAAGTAATTAAATTCATCTATGACAACATTATGTATGCTGAATTAAATACAAAGTCAGACTACTGTCAAAAATGTGGATTTGATGGAGAAATACTATTAAATGATGACCTTGAATGGTACTGTCCACAATGTGGTAATAAAGATCATGATACCCTAAACGTTGCAAGACGTACATGTGGATACATTGGAACAAAGTTCTGGAACAGAGGAAGAACCCAAGAAATAAAAGAACGTGTTCTACACTTAGACAATAAGGAAGACTAAAATGAGATACAACAAAATTCGTAAAATGGACATATCAAATGGACCAGGAGTAAGAGTATCAATATTCATGCAAGGATGTACATTCAATTGTAAAAACTGCTTCAATCCTGAAACTCACGACTTTAACGGAGGAAAAAAACTAACAGATGAAGTAATAGAACATATAATAGAACTTGCAAAAAAAGAATACATCGAAGGACTTTCAATACTCGGGGGAGAACCACTTCACCCAAAAAATATTGATGCATCTACCAAATTAGCTAAAAAGTTTAAAGAAACATATCCAGAAAAAACAATATGGGTATGGACAGGATTTAACTATGAAAACAATTTAAAGGATAAAGAAATCTTAAAATATATTGACTATCTAGTAGATGGACAATTTATCGAAGACCAAAAAAATCCTAAATTAAAATATGCTGGATCCTCAAATCAAAGAGTAATAGATATAAAAAAGACTCTAAAAAAAGGACAAGTAGTAGAAATTAAAAATAATTAGACTCATCATTGATGAGTCTTTACTTTGAAAAATTATAATAAACAATAACTATAAAACAAATGTCAACTTAATTATTTTCCTTTGGAAATAACTACTTTTAATGATATAATAAAAAAGGAGATGATGAATATGGCACTAAAATATGATGAAAATAGTATAAAAATACTCGAAGGACTAGACGCAGTAAGAAAAAGACCAGGTATGTACATTGGTTCAACAGATAAAAGAGGACTACATCACTTAGTCTGGGAAATCGTTGATAACTCTATAGATGAAGTAATAAATGGCTTTGGTAACTACATAAAAATAACCCTATATCCAGATGGTAGTGTTGAAGTAGAAGACCATGGGCGTGGACTTCCAACAGGAATGCACTCAAGTGGTAAATCAACCCCAGAAGTAATATTTACAATCCTACATGCTGGAGGAAAATTTGAAACAAGTGGATATAAAGTATCCGGAGGACTACACGGTGTAGGTTCATCAGTAGTAAATGCCTTATCAGAATGGCTTGAACTAACCATAAGAAGAGATGGTTATGAATACAATATGCGCTTTGAAAATGGCGGTAGAGTAGCAAAACCACTTACTAAAGTTGGGACTACAAATAAAACTGGTACAACAGTAAGATTCCTACCAGACAAAGAAATATTCCAAAGCATAAACTTCTCATACACAACAATCGCGGAAAGAATGCAAGAATCAGCATTTTTACTTAAAGGTCTAACAATTGAATTAATTGATATTGAAGATAAAAAACACGATAAATTCTTTTATGAAGACGGACTATCAGCATTTGTAGAAATGATCAATGAAAACAAAACACCACTTCATAAAGTCCACACAATAACAGGAACAAAAAATGATATTGAAGTCGATATTGCATTCCAATACACTGACTCATATAGTGAAAACATAATATCTTTCGTAAATAACGTAAAAACAACAGACGGAGGAACTCACGAAGTAGGATTCAAAACTGCACTTACTAAAGTATTTAATGACTACGCCAAAAACAATAACTTCCTAAAAGCAAAAGACAAAGCATTTGATGGTTCTGATGTTCGTGAAGGATTAACAGCCATTATATCATTAAAAATACCAGAATCATTACTACAATTCGAAGGACAAACAAAATCAAAACTAGGGAGTCCAGCAGCAAGAACAGCAGTCGAATCAATTGCAACCGAAAAACTATCATTCTTTCTTGAAGAAAATAAAAAAGTTGCAACAGATATAATAGACAAATCACTAAAAAGTAAACTAGCTCGTGAAGCAGCAAGAAAAGCTCGCGAAGAAGTAAGAAAAGGTAAAAATAAAAACGCTAAAGAAAAATTAATGTCAGGAAAACTTACTCCTGCTAGTAAAAAAGATAAAACAAAAAATGAACTATTCTTAGTCGAAGGAGACTCTGCCGGCGGATCAGCAAAACAAGGAAGAGATAGAAAATTCCAAGCAATCTTGCCACTAAGAGGTAAAGTTTTAAATACCGAAAAAGCAAAATTCGAAGACATTCTAAAAAATGAAGAACTAAATACAATGATTTATACAATCGGCGCTGGATCAGGCTCTAACTTTGAAAAAGAAGATATAGAATATGACAAAGTAATAATAATGACCGATGCCGATGACGATGGTGCTCATATTCAGTGCCTACTACTTACATTCTTCTATAGATATATGCGCCCATTAATTGAACTAGGAAAACTATATATTGCTATGCCACCATTATTTAAAATAACAAGTGGTAAACAAGTAGATTACGCCTACACCAATGAAGAACTAAGAGAAAAAACAAAAGATAAGAAATGTGAGATTCAAAGATATAAAGGACTAGGGGAAATGAATGCCGAACAACTATGGGAAACAACAATGAATCCACTTACAAGAACACTTGTAAAAGTAAACATTGATGATGCATCACTCGCAGAAAAAAGAGTAAGCGTTCTAATGGGAGACAAAGTAGAACCAAGAAAAGAATGGATTGAAGAAAACGTTGAATTCTCACTAGAAGACGATTATAAAATATAAAAAGAAGGTGATAAAGTGTATAAAAAATATATAAAGCAAATAATAGACACAATAATTGCTACAATATTATTTATCATTTTATTACCTTTAATAATTATAGTATTAATAATTACCTTTATAGATCTAGGACTACCACTCCATAATACACTAAGATATCGTGAAGGTAAAAATAAAAAGCCATACATTATGTATAAGATAAGAACTAAAAAACTAGGAATGGAATATGTAAATGATGGTACAGAGTATACAAAAATAAGCTATATAATTGACAGATTAAGACTAAATGAAATACCACAATTAATAAATGTTATAAAAGGAGATATGGCACTTGTAGGACCAAGACCATTCATACCAAAAGACACCCTTCCAAATGATAAAATACCAAAAGAAAGATATCTAGTAAAACCAGGACTAACAGGACTTGCTCAAGTAAATGGAGGAAGAAATTTAACACATAAACAAAAACTAGAATATGATATTATTTACTATAATAATATTAGTTTTCTATACGATTTAAAAATAATTTTAAAGACGCCTAAAAGTTTAATAAACAAAAATAATTTTAAATAAAACAAAAAAGAACCTCGAATAATTTCGAAGTTCTTTTATTATACTATCTATTATAGTATTCAACTATTAATGATTCATTAATTTCAGGATTAAGTTCACTTCTTTCAGGAAGTCTAACATAAGTACCTTCTAATTTAGATTCATCAAAAGTAACAAATTCAGGTCTTTTAATAGCTTTTTCTAAAGCAGCTTTAACAGCTTTATGATCCTTAGATTCTTCTTTTAAAGCTATAGTTGAACCAACTTTAACTCTAAATGATGGAATATCTACTTTCTTACCATTAACAGTAATATGACCATGATTAACTAATTGTCTAGCAGCTCTTCTTGTTGGAGCAAAACCCATACGATAAACTAAATTATCTAATCTAGATTCAAGAAGCTTTAAGAAGTTTTCACCATGAAGACCAGCAAGCTTACCAGCTTCATTGAAAGTTTTCTTAAATTGTCTTTCATTTAGTCCATACATAAATCTAACTTTTTGTTTTTCTTTTAATTGAACACTGTAGTTAGAAGGTTTTCTCTTACGATCTTGGCCATGTTGACCTGGTCCATAAGGACGTCTAGCAAGTTCTTTACCATTTTCTAAAATAGAAAAACCAGTACGACGAGCTTGCTTATAACTAGAACCTGTATATCTTGACATAATTCATTCTCCTTTCAAAGTTTATTTACAATAAACATCGAAAATCATATTTTACTACTTTGCAGGGTGTTTAATCTATGCCTTCGCTTAACAGCAAAAGTTACTAACAATCTCAAATAAACACAATTACAAAACATAAAATAACGCTGTTCAATGTATATGCAGTACTAATTATATAAAAATTATACGTAAAAGTCAAGAAAAATTGCACTTTCCACTTTCAAAAAAAAGTAAAATGCTTTATAATAGTTAAAGACAAAAGAGGTGATACAAGTATGAATCAAATAACAAAACAAGATACAATCATAATGAAACTATTACACTACTTCATAACAGAACAAAATTACAACCCAATTATCCTCCATGGCGCTCAAAACGAAATATGGTTAGAAAACATGGATAGTGAATATAAAATAGTTAGACTTGTATCAAACTATATTCATAATAATGAACAATTTGACTATGACATTTTTAAAACTCAAAAAATAACCAAAAACATCAAAAGAAAAACATTTAATTTTAATATGAATGTTCTAAGTATTTACACAGATCTTGGAGATAACGTTGACTTAAAAAACGAAAAAGGAATAGACTGTGTAGAAATAGAAAAAGAAAGTGAAATAAAAAAGAAACTAAAAAACTACTTTCCTGATATAGAAGAAAAACTTAACTTTGATGAAAAAGGAATTGATTTATTTATGAAAATAACTGATGATATAAATCAAAAAAACATAGAAAAAGCAAGAAAAATAGATGCAATATTTACTCCAAAAACACCAGTAGTAACATACACTATTATAGCAATAAATGTTTTTATATTCTTATTTGCAATATTATTTAATGCTAGTGACTTTGTAGTAGGCTTATTATCAAACTACGGTCCATACATAAGAGAAGGCCAATACTATAGATTATTAACAAGTGAATTCGTTCATGTTAATATCCTACATATTCTATGTAATATGTATGCACTATACATAATAGGTTCACAAGTAGAAAACTACTTTGGAAAAATAAAATATATAATAATATACATAATAAGTGCAATAACAGCATCACTATTATCAATGCTACTAAATATGAACACAGCATCAATCGGAGCAAGTGGAGCAATCTTTGGACTTATGGGAGCATTACTATACTTTGGTATAAACTATAGAGTATACTTAGGAACAGCTCTAACCAAAGAAATATTACCAGTAATTATTCTAAACCTTTTATTAGGATTCACTCTACCAGGAGTCGATAACTTTGCCCATCTCGGGGGACTAATCGGAGGATTCTTAACAACAATGGCCGTAGGCATATCTATAAAAAAAGAAGATAGAGTAAATGGAATAATACTTACTATTCTATACATTGGATTCTTAATATTTATGAATTTCTTTTACGCATAAGACAAACACTGTCTTTTTTTCTTTGTTTATTAATTTAAGTAAATATGATAAAATATAACACATAAGGACGTGATAATATGAACGAAAAAGAAGTAATAACATCAACAGTAAATAACTTTGGAAATGCAATCACTAAAATAGACAATAAAGTAGTATTCGTAGAAAAAGCATTACAAGATGAAACACTAAAAATACAAATAACAAAAGACTATAAAAACTATCAAATAGCAAAAATAATAAAAATAATAAAACCAAATAAAAATAGAATAAAACCAATATGCAAATACTATGATAAATGCGGAGGATGTGCATTTTTACACACCACATATGATGAAGAATTATCTATAAAAGAAAACTATATAAAAGAATTATTCAAAGACTATGAAGTGAAAAATATTATAAAAACAAATGAATATAACTATAGAAACAAAGTAACCCTACACATTAAAAATAAAAAACTAGGATTCTATCAAAAAGGTACAAATGAACTTGTAGAAATAGATACTTGCCACTTATTAAAAGAACAACTAAACGAAGCAATAAAAATACTTAAAACTATAGATTTAAAAGATATAAAAGAAATAATGATAAGAACAAATGAAAACAAAGACATAATGATTAAAACAACAGGACCCATTAAAAATGATGATATATTAAAAATACTAAAAATAAATAACCTAAAAAGTCTATATCAAGATGATAAATTAATATATGAACAACCATACATAAAAGAAAATATAAATAATATAAAATATACAATATATCCAGAGGCATTCTTTCAAGTAAACAAAGAAGGCATGATAAAATTGTACGATTTAAATAGAAAATATGCAGAAAAAGGAAACAAATTACTAGATTTATACTGTGGAACAGGAACAATAGGGATATATCTAAGCGATTTATACAAAGAAGTATTTGGAATAGAAATAAACAAAGACTCAATAAAAAACGCTAAACTAAATAAAAAAATAAACAATATAAAAAACATTGACTTCATATGTAGTGATGCTAGTAACATCAAAGAAAAATATGATACTATAACAGTAGACCCTCCAAGAGCGGGACTATCAAAAAAAGTAATAGAAAAAATACTAAAAATAAAACCAGAAAAAATTATATATACATCATGCAATCCTAATACATTAAAAAAAGACATAAAACTACTGGAAAATAACTATTCTGTAAAAGAAATAACCCCAGTAAACATGTTTTCAAAAACAGAACATATTGAATGCGTTGCATTACTACATCGAAAAAATCTTGGAAAATAATAAGAAATTAAAAAATATGAAAGAGGGCTGTCTTAGTATGATATGTACACGACTATGATATAAGTGGTATATAGAAATATATATTAACTAAAAGTTATTTTGAAAGGATGTGATTATATGAATGAAAACTTAATTGGAAATGAAAATAACATTATATTTTATGAAGATGAAGGAGGAAATTCAAAAGTAGAAGTTGTTTTAAAAGAAGATAATGTTTGGTTAAATGCTAATGCAATTGCCAATTTATTCAATGTTCAAAGGCCTGCGATTGTAAAACATATTAACAATATATATAAAGATGAAGAATTAAATAAAAATTGAACTTGTTCCATTTTGGAACAAGTTCAATTTGAAGGAAATAGAAAAGTTTCAAGAAAAAAAGACTACTATAATTTAGACATGATTATTTCTATTGGCTTTAGAGTTAATTCCAAAACTGCAATAAAATTTAGAACTTGGGCAAATAAAATAATAAAAGACTATATGGTGAAAGGATTTACTCTAAATGATGATAGATTTATCAAGGGTAATAGATTTGATGCAAGATATTTTGATGAATTATTAGAACGCATAAAAGTAATTCGTACAAGTGAAAGAATGGCTTATCAAAAAATTACAGATATTTTTATTACAACTAGTGTGGACTATGATTTATTGGAGAAAAGAATTTTTTTAAACATTATGGATTTAACGTTGTAGATACTATTGGAGATTATGAACTATTAGCATTACAATTTGATGATAGCAAAACTCCTAGATTCAATGATAATGCAAGAACTATGAAAATAGATAATCAAGATTTCACCATTTATTATAGCGACGAATGTCCTTATGTAAAATATGAATTAAATGAATTAACTGAATATGCAAAGAAAAACAATATAAAAATCAATTTTATAAAAATAGATTCATTAGAAAAAACAAAAAATGCACATTGTATTTTTAATAACTGGGCTAATTTCTATAAGGGAGAATTTATATCTAATACTATATTAAATGCTAATTCATTTGAAAAAATATTTCAAAAATACTAATTATAAGGAGTCAAATATGATAATAGAAAAAGTAAATAATATTAATGATGCTAAAAAGTGCAATGAGTTATTAACTAAATTGTTAATAAGTGAAAGTAAATACGATAAAAACTTAAGAAACGACTACATAATAACAAACTACTTTGAAAATAAATATCAAAATGAAGATAACATTCTATTAATTGCTAAACAAGAAGAAAACGTAATAGGATACGCATACTGTAAAATAAACGAACTTCCCGGAGGCCCCGTTATATCAAAAGTAACCTTACTAGATGGAATCTTTGTCGAAGAAAAATATAGAAAGCAAAAAATAGCAACAAAACTAATTAATGAATGCAAAAACTGGAGTACAAAAATTGGAGCAACCTACTTTGAAATAAAAGTTACAAAAGAAAATATAAATGCTTCAAAACTATATGAACAAATAGGCTTTAAAGACTTCGAACACAAAATGAGAATAGAATTATAAGAGTAAAAACACTGTAAACTATTCATTACAAACCTTGTAAAAAGTATTAAAAAAGACTATACTAATTATATAAAAGAAATAAAGAGGTGGAACTATGGTAAATACTGTGGTAATAATATTACTAATTTTATGTGCATGTGTTGGAATATATCTAATAAAATGTTAACAAGGAGTGATAACATGTTTGAAAATAAAAAAATATTAATATTAGGCTTTGCAAGAAGTGGATACGATGCTGCTAAATACTTAATAAATAAAAATAATCAAGTAATAGTAACAGATAAAAAAGAAATAAAAGACGAAAAATATAATGAATTAAAAGAACTCGGAGTACAATTTGTAATGAATGATTCAAAAACTGATATTTTAGATAATACATTTGATTATTTAATTAAAAGTCCTGGAGTTCCAATAGATCATCCATACGTCATAAAAGCAAAACAACTCCATATAGAAGTCATAAATGAAGTAGAAATGGCATATCGCATAATTAGAAAAGAACATAATATAAAACTGATTGCTATAACAGGTAGCAACGGAAAAACAACAACTACAACACTCATTTATAATATGCTAAAACAGTCTCATGACAACGTCTTTCTAGCGGGAAACATTGGCTACCCATTATCAGGGTTTATAGACAAAGTAAAAGATAATGATATAATCGTAATGGAAACATCGTGTCAACAACTAGAAAATTTAAAAGAGTTCAAACCAGATATTGCAGTAATGACTAATATCACTGAAGCACATATCGATTTTATGAAAACATATGAACACTATAAATATGTAAAAAGCAAACTATTACAAAATCAAAAAGAAAAAGACATTGCTATTTTAAATAATGAATCAGAAGACTTAAAAGAAGCAACAAAAGATGCTAAATCAACTAAAAAATACTTCTCATCAAAAAACATTATAAATGGATGCTATATAAAAGATAAACAAATATATTATTATGATGAAAAAATAATAGACCTAAAAGATATTAAATTACGTGGAATGCATAATTACGAAAACATTATGGCATCTATTATGGCAGTAAAAGAATTAAACGTCACAAACGAAGACATAAATAAGGTATTAACAACCTTCATGGGAGTAGAACACCGTCTAGAATATGTTAACACAGTTAATAATAGAACATTCTATAATGACACTGAAGCAACAAATATAAAATGTACTCAAATAGCACTTTCCTCATTTGAAGAACCAACCATAATAATACTCGGAGGACTAGAAAGAGGACAAAACTTTAATGATTTACTACCATATATGAAAAATGTTAAAGCAATCCTAGCAATTGGACAATGTAGAAAAAGAGTAGTAGACTTTGCAAAAGAAAATAATAAAGAAGTATTTGAATACGAACATCTAAAAGATGCCACTTTAAAAGCCTATGAAATATCACAAGAACACGATGTAATATTACTTAGTCCTGCCAGTGCATCATGGGATCAATACAAACAGTGCGAAGATAGAGGAGCAGAATTTAAAAATATAGTCAATAACTTAATTGACAATTCAAAATAAATATGTTAATTTAAAATAGAAAAGAAGGGAGAGGTAAAATATGCCAACTAATAACGAAGAAACAAAAGAAACTAAAAAACAAGCACCTAAAAAAACAACAAGTGCTAAAAAGACTACTAGCACAAAAACAACTACTACACCAAAGAAAACTACCACAACTAAAACAAGTACTGCTAAAAAAAGTACAACAACTAAAAAGACAACTACCAAAACTACAACAAAAAAAGATGAAACAGTAAAAAAACAAGCACCAAAAACTACTACTAAAACTTCAACTAAAAAAACAACAAGTGCTAAAAAAACTACTACAGCACCTAAAAAAGAAGAAACAAAAAAAGAAACTCCAAAGAAAGAAAATATAAAACAAGAACCAAAAGAAGAAAAGAAAGACTTTGTTGAAGAAGCAATGGATGTAGTAGAAAACATTATGGATACTAAAGATACAACTAATAAATATAAAGAAGATGACATAGCTAAAAACACAGCAGTATCTATTATTGCATACCTTGGAATACTAAGTTTAATTCCATATTTCCTATGCAAAGATAGTAAGTTTGCAATGTTCAATGCTAAACAAGGAGTAAACCTATTTATCCTTGAAGTAATATGTTCACTTCTAGCAAACATTATTAATCTATTCACTCCATGGTGGATAGCAAGAGCAATAATTTATGTTGTATACTTAATATTCGTTCTATTATCATTAATCGGAGTTATAAACGTATTAAATGGTAAAGCAAAAGAACTACCATATGTAAGTGCATTTAAATTTATAAAATAGACTTTGAGTAAAAAATTCAAAGTTTTTTTTATTTGATTGTATTAAAAAAAATAATATGGTACAATACTTATATAAATAATAAAGGGTGATACTATGAATTTTATAAAAAATAATTATAAAAAAATAACTCCATTTATAATCATAATGTTAATAGCGATAATCTCATACTCAGTTACACAATCATCATACGCACAAACAACCACAAAAACATTTACAAGACAAGAAATACAAGACATGATAGTATCCACTGCAACAAGTTATCTAAGAAATAATACATATTCAGACTACGATCAACATGCAATGGATGCATCATCTACCTATAATGGGTCATCAATTACAACATTCAACTGGAGAGACTTTAATATAACACCAGAAATGGTAAGCAGAACTAATAACTTTCATGATGACTGTAGTAGCTTCGTAGCACAAGTATTAATAAACTCAATAGATTATGACTTTTCAAATTACTATAACTATACATCAAATACATTCTACTTATTTAAAAACTTTACTTACACACAGTCTAAGTCATCAAAAACGACATTTATCGAAGGCTATAAAAGAACAGGAAAAAGTATTTCAACATTCTTCTTCAATAAATTAGCAAACTCTATAGCAAACGTATCTAAAGGAACAGAATACAAAAACAATACTAATTTTGTAAACTATTACTATGAATTCACTGGAAGTGAAACAACTTCTAAAAGAAACACTGTAATATCAAGTGTTAAACAAAGACTACAACCCGGAGACATTGTAGTATACAGACACACTTCATCATCAGGAAGTGCAAGCGGACACGTTATGATCTATGCCGGAGACTTCTACGACAACAATGGAACAAAAATGACTGGATTCATTCATTCAACAGGAAAAAGCTATGACTTTACAACAGAAACACTAAATAGAGATAAATATGCAGTACAAACAGGTACAATGACTGTAAAAATAGATGATATAATAAACGATACCAAAACAACCTCATACATGATTCTAAGACCTATAAACTATTACTGTTCATCAAAAGATTCATGTAGTCTAACCGTACCAAACAATTCATTAGCAAGACCATCTATGAAAGATTTAAAAATAGAACAATACATATCCAAAGACAATAAAAATATATCTAAATACAATAGCGTCAATATTAATGATACACTTACATATAATTTAGATATAAAAAATATTAAAATAAACCCAATAAAAAACATTACAATAACAGCATCAATACCAAGTAATACAACCTATGTTAGTTGTAATAACGATTGTAAATATAGTAACAATGAAATAACTTGGACACTAGGTAATAATAGTAATATAACAAACAATACATATAGTTATACAGTAAAAGTAAATAAAGAAAAAACAATTACTAATACAGGTTTTAAAATAAAAAATCCTGATAATACAATCCTTCAAATGAGTGAATTAAATACCAATATAAATCCAAGTATTAATAATGATCTAGATACTAATGTATTAACAAGTATAATAAAACTATCCCAAGAATTAAATAAAAATGGATATCTAACATACGGAACAAGTACAAATGATAATACTTATAAAACAGACATTACTACTATAAATGAAAATAATAAAATAACACTTTCATCAGTGGACTATATAAAGTTCTTATACTACAATGCTTATGGAATAGACTTAAGTACCATGACAAAAGATAATATAAAAACATCACTATTTAATACTCAAAGCAGTCTATACTCTAGAAAAACTACTAATAGTGATGCTATATCACAAATGCTTGTACCAGGACTATATGGAGGAAGACTACTTAAAGGAAATGATAACAACGACCGTACAAGATTTATGGTACCAAGCGATCTTGAATTTGGAGACATAGTAACATTCTACACATCAAATGCAACTCTAATAAATATATATATATATCTAGGACAAGAAAATAACTATCCAACATTCTTAAGAATAGCAAGTGATAACACAATCACAAAACTAACTAACACATCAGCAGAAGATTTATTCAATGCATTATATGCTAAAAATCTATTTGCAATATTTAGACCTACAAGATACTACGGAGTAACAATAACCCTACAAGACAATAATAAAAAAGATCATATAACACTAGCTAAAAATACAACTTATAGAAATTTACCAATAATAGAAAAAAAATACACTGTAACATACGAATATAACACAACACCTGATAATGAATGCAAAGATAAAGATGTAATTGATGATGTATTCGATGGCTGGTATAAAGACTCTACAAAAGTAGATGAAAAAACAACAATTACCGATCAAACAGCACATACACTAACAGCAAAATATACAAATAAAGAAATAACATTACCAACTCCAACAAAACAAGGATTTAAGTTCCTAGGTTGGTATAAAGACTCAACATTACAAAATAAAGCATCAGAAACTAATAAATACACACCTGAAAGTGATATAACACTATATGCTAAATGGGAAGAAGAACAACCGGACCCATCACCAGAACCAAATCCAAATCCTCCAAAAGAATTTGACATAACATCAGATGAATTCACTATAAAAGATGGTTATATCTACTTAAAAGAAAATAATAAAGAGTTTACAAGCTATATAAATAAATTAAAATATGATAAATCATTTAACTATAACTTAAAACTATATGATAACAATAAAGAAATAACAAATAATATAGTATTTACAGGATCTAAACTAAAAGCAATAGACAATGACACAGTAATAAAAGAATATATAAACATTGTAAAAGGTGATGTTAATAAAACAGGAACAGTAACAATGGCCGACGTTATGAAACTAGTAGACTATCTATTTGATAACGACACGATGACTGAAGACTATAACCTAAAAGCAGGAGACGTCAATAATACTAACACAGTAACAATGGCCGATGTTATGAAACTAGTAGACTACATTCTAGAAGGAGGAGAACTATGATAAAAAATATAAAATACCTACTATTTTTAGGACTATTTCTAATTCCATTAAATACAAATGCTGCATCAAGTAGTGTATCACTAAGCTGTCCATCAACTGCAAACCCAGGAAATACCATAAGTTGCAACATATCAATGAAAACAACCGGAGCAGTAGCAAATGGAATATCATTAAAATATGATTTCGCAAGTGGCTTATCATACGATAGCTTTACCCCATCATCATCATTTACACCACTAAAAAGTACTGCAACTGGCTTTGCGCTAAATGGTTCTGGTGGAGTACCATCATCAGTATCAATCGGAACTTTAAGAGTAAAAATATCAAACTCAGTTAACGGAGGTCAAAGTTATAAAGTAACACTTAAATCAATTGACGTATCAACATATGATTCATCCACAAATAATTATGCCGATTTATATCCGAACGATGCAACAGCACAAATAAGAATAAAATCATCAAACAACAATCTATCAAGCTTATCAGTATCAGGACATGAAATAAACTTCAATAAAAACACAACAACATATACATTAGAAACAACATCATCAAAAGTAACAGTAAGTGCAACAAAAGAAGACTCATATGCTACTATATCTGGTACAGGAACAAAAAGCTTATCATATGGACTAAACACAATCAAAGTAGTAGTAACATCAGAAACAGGATCAAAGAAAACATACACAATAAACATAACAAGAAAAGATACTAGATCAGATGATGCAAAACTATCATCATTAACAGTAAGTAATGCTAATATAAACTTTACACCTAATCAAACAATATATAATACATCAGTTGGATCAAGTATATCAAAAGTACAAATATCAGCTAAAACAAACAATGATAAAGCAACATTTACAACAGGATATGGTCCAAGAACAGTAAACCTATCATATGGACAAAATACATTCAAACTAATAGTAAAAAGTGAAAAAGGTAACACTAGAACATATACAATAAATATAACGAGAAAAGATACTAGATCATCAAATAACAATCTATCAAGTTTATCAGTATCAGTAGGCAAAATAAACTTCAATAAAAACACAACAACATATAACATAGACACTAAAAGTGATGTAACTAGTGCAACCATAAGTGCAACACTTGAAGATCAAAAATCAACATTTGTGAGTGGATACGCTCCAAGAACAGTATCATTAAAAGAAGGATTCAACTCTTTCCAAATAAAAGTTAAAAATGAAAAAGGCACTATTAAAACATACACAATAAACATAACAAGAGAAGACGGAAAAAGTAGAAACAATAACCTAAAAGACTTAACACTTAGTACTGGTAATATAACATTTGATAAAAATAATTTAAATTATAACGTAACAGTAGAATATGAAATAGAAAAACTAACAATAAATGCAACTCCTGAAGACTCTAAAGCAAAAGTTACATATCAAAAAGAAAACACCCTAAAAGTTGGAGAAAACAAAATAACAATAACAGTCGAAGCAGAAAATAAAAGTACTAAAAACTATACAATAACAGTAACTAGAAAAGAAGAAGGAAAAAAACTATCAAACATAAGTAGTCTATCATCATTATACATTGATAACAAACAAATAACTCTAAATGAAAATCAAACAGAGTATACATACCAAACAACACAAACCGCAGCAAACGTAAAAGCAACACCTACAGATCCTAATGCAAACATCACAGTAATAGGAAACAATAGTATAAAAGATGGTAGTATAATTCAAGTAATAGTAACAGCAGAAGACCAATCAACAACAATATATAAAATAAAAATAGAAAAAAAAGAAGATAAAAACAATACTTTATTAATAATATTAATTCCAACTATAATAATAGTTATTGGTATAATAACATTTGCATTAATAACAAAAAATAAAAATAAAACAAGAGATATAGACGCAAATCTATTAAACTTAAATAGGAAATAGTAAAAATTACTATTTCCTTTTTTTAAAAACTATTATATAATGAATATAGACATAAGAGTAGGGTGGTTAAAATATGCAAAATTATATAGAACAATTAAAAATAAAATACAATTATGATGATAAAACAATAAATGCACTAACTAAAGTCATACCCGCTCTAATAGACTATTATGGAATAGAATATGAAGATACAATTTTAAAAGCAATAAACGATACAGAAATAATATGTTGTAATTCCTATCAAACAATTTCAAAAATAAAAGAAGAAAAAAAACTAACCACAAAAACAGGAAACACTCAATTAAAAGATATAGAGTCTGAAGGTGCATACCTTTCAAATATTAAAATAATTTATAACGAAATACAAAACAAATATGAAATAATAAAACAAAATAGAAAAATAGTAATATCACATACATACAACTTAGATTCACCAAAAGGACTTGAAGTATTAATACTAAATATATGTAGAACAATAAAAGCAGAAAACGAAGAATACACAGTAGACGGTAACACTTTAATTCAAAAAGAAGGCCTATCTGAAAGAACATATCAAATATCAATGGATGAAGAAAACATAAACTTAGACCTATCACATGAAACAAATATAGGTATTCATATAGGTTCCTTATTATATGATACAGAACAAATAGAATCAATCATTCTAAAAGACAAATATGACACTCATAAATACGATTATTTAAGACTAATAATAAAATACATAAAAGAAGTATTTGAACTAAAAGAAACTCTAAATGAAGAAGAACTATTAAAAAATAATACTTTTAAAAACATATATCAAAACAAAAAACAATTCGAAGAACTATCAAATCAAATAGATGAATGCTTAAATATAGAACACGAAATGGTAATATATGCCATGAATAGAGAAGAAAAAGATAAATTAGAACAAATACTAAAAGAAACATTCGAAGAAAAAATGATCAAAGAATTAGTAATACTAAAAAAAGAATCAGACAAAATAAAAAGAGTTAAAACTCCTGAATACTAAAATCAGGAATAAAACTCTTTTTTTGTGTACCATCCTCTTGAACAAAACAATTCCTAATACCTAAATCATAAGCATAATCAATCATTCTATAATACCCATCATTAGATAAAACACGATTAAGTTCATCAAACTCTAACTCTCTAATCGGTGTATATTGATTCATTATACTAATAAAAACATCATCATGATACTTATTATACAAATAATCTATAATCTTAACAGAATCATCATAACAACCAGGCAACATTAAATGCCTTACAACAACCCCTCTTTTTATAATACCATCATCATCAAAAACAGGACTACCAACTTGTCTATACATCTCCTCAATCGAAGAACTAGCATACTTAAAATAATCAGGACAACTAGAATACTTAACAGCAAGATCATTAGAATAATACTTAAGATCAGGTAAATAAACATCAACAATACCATCAAGCATCTTAAGAGTAGATACATTCTCATAACTACTAGTATTATAAACAATAGGAATACTAAGACCCTTTTCCTTTGCAAGAAGAAGTCCTTCACGTATCAAAGGAACATAATGAGTCGGAGTAACCAAATTAATATTAAGAGCACCTTTATTTTGTAAGTCAATACAAATATCACTAAACTTAGAAACACTAATTTCTTTTCCAACACATTCACTACTAATCTCATAATTTTGACAAAAAACACATCTTAAATTACAATTACTAAAAAATATAGCACCACTACCAAAATCTCCAGATATAATAGGTTCCTCAAAAAAATGAAGATCAGCACGAGCTATTTTTAATTTATTATTTGCTTTACAAAAGCCAATACTATTATTACGATTAACACCACATTCTCTTGGACATAACCTACAACATGAAAAATAATCCATAATACCACCAAAAAATATTATAACAAAAATGAATAAAAATAACAAAAAAATATCACTACATAAACAGGTGATAATAATGAGTAAATATAAAGTAGATATAACAGGACTAAATACAAATAGTATTAAAGTCCTAACACAAGAAGAAATGGAAGAATTATTTATAAAAATGAAACAAAATGATCAAAATGCAAGAGAAAAGTTAATACATGGTAATTTAAAACTAGTACTATCAATTCTAAAAAGATTCAATAAAAAAGATGAAAACTTAGACGATCTCTTTCAAATTGGATGCATTGGACTAATAAAAGCAATAGATAATTTTGATTTGTCATATCAAGTAAAGTTTTCAACATATTGTGTTCCAATGGTAATGGGAGAAGTAAGGAGATACCTAAGAGATAACAATAGCATAAGAGTAAGCAGAAGTATAAAAGATACAGCTTATAAAATACTAAAACTAAAAGATGAACTAACTATAAAAAATGGAAAAGAACCAACAGACGATGAATTAGCCAAATTATTAGAAATAGATAAAGCAGAACTAGCATTAGCACTAGATTCATTAAGACAACCAGTAAGCCTATTTGAACCAATATACAATGATGGAGGAGACACTATCTATTTATTTGATCAAATTGAAGATAAAAAAAATAATAACGACCTAGACATCCGATTAGCGGTCAATAAAGCAATAGAAAACCTAACTGAAAGAGAACAATACATAATAGATCAAAGATTCATGATAGGAAAAACCCAAATGGAAATAGCACAAGAACTAGACATATCACAAGCACAAATATCTAGAATAGAAAAAACAGCACTACAAAGAATAAGAAAACAACTATAACAATATTAGACAATTTATAAACAAAATTAATGTATAAAAAAAACAAAAATAAGAACATATAAAAGTAAAATAAAATAAAAACATTGTCAAATACTTGTATAAAACTACTAAAAGTAGTATATTATATATAAAGAAACACGTTCCTTGAACGTCGACTTCTTGTTGATTTCTAAGTTGTGACGTTTCCCTATATCAGAGAGACGTCGCATTTATTATAACTATTACTTAAAATATTTTAAGAAGATAATTAATAATAAAATAATAACTACAAATTGTAGCAAAATGACAAAGTCTTTTTTACTCATCATAATTATCACCTCATTTCTTAAAAAAAGATAATGAAGACGGCGCCCAAAGATACGTGCAATATAAATATAACAAATAAATGTTGTGTGTCAAGTTTATTGAGAGTAGAAAAATCTAACAAGAAATAGTACTTGAAAAAGTACTTTTTTTGTTATAGAATTAATATATAAGAAAATATGGAGGTAAAACTATGAAAAACAAATATTCGTATGGGGGGGGGGCGAAATACTTATAACCCTTTAAAAACTAAAGGAAGAAATAAAAAGATAACAACTATAATAATATTCCTAATACTAATAGTAGTTAGTATCTCTTTTGCTTTGTTTAATCCCAGTATTAATTTACTAGGAAGAAGAAATATAAAAATATCTAAATGTGAACTAGATATAAACTTTAAAGAAAGTGATGAGTTAATGCTAGTTAGTAAGTATCCTATATCTACAAGACAAGCCCTTGAAGGAGACTATAAACCTAAAACAGTTACTATAACTAATAATTCTACATGTGATACAGCGTATTATAAATTAACTATAAAAGATTTAATAAACTCATCTATAAACAAAGATGTAATACAATATCATGTAGTAGATAAACAAAATACTATGACGTATAAACTTGGAGATATTAATGGAGATGGAACAATAAAAATTTTTGATGTTACACTTATAAGGAGATATCAGAATGATACAGATAATTATTTTGGATTACATTCAAATGCAAGATATGCTGCAGATTTAGATGGCAATGGCAAGATAAATGAAGAAGATGTTACATTACTTAGGCAATATATTTCGAATCCAAATGGTACTTTTCCCGCAGGCTCTCCACTTGAAGAAAAAACAACAACTAAAGAAATAATAGATGTAAACCCAGATACGTTCTTAATAGAAAATTCATTGGAAAAAGGACAAACACATGAATATGAAATAATGATGTGGATAAGTAATGTTGCAACAAATACAGATTTATACGTAAATGGAGATACAACAAAACCTATTGAATATAAATATGCACTTAATATTGAAGCGTATGATGAAAAAAAGGAAGATGCTGAAATCGTTCCAATACTTAATATACCAGTAGGCACAAACGGTATTGAAAAAGTAACACATGAAATAGATGATACATTACAAGTAGATAGTAAGTTTGCAACAGAATATAGATATCGTGGAGGAGATTCAGTAGTAAATAACCGTGTAATATTTAATGATGAGACACGATGGAGAATCATCGGAGTAATACCGACTGAAGATACTTCTGGTAATGTAGAAAATAGAATAAAAATAATAAGAGATGAATCTATTGGAGAGTACGATTGGAATGAAGATGGTTTAAATGATTGGACAACTGCAACACTTAATACATATTTGAATAATGATTATTATAATACCTTAACAAGTGATGCTCAAAACATGATAGGAACAACAAAATATTATCTTGGTGGGTATGACTGGAGTGATGATACATTCACATTAGATATAATGTGGCGGTACGAAAGGAAAAAAGCAAATGATAATTTGGGTATATATTACTATGAAGGAAATCAAATAATGCAAAATGATGCCACTAAAAAGATAGCGCTAATGTATGCAAGTGATTATGGATATGCAGCATCAAAAAAATGTTCAAAAGGGTTATTTTATTACAAGGAAGACGCTAATTGTATAACGACAAACAATTGGCTAGATAAATCGCAATATGAATGGTTAATACCACAGGGGGTTGATACTAAATATGCATTCAATGTTAGTGATGGCGGTAATATAGAAATCGATGTTGTTAGTTACACTCATGCAGTTCGTCCAGTCCTAACACTCTCATCTAACGTAAAAATATCCGGAGGATCTGGCACAAGTTCTGACCCATACCAATTACAATTAAACTAACTAATATGTAAAGCAACCTAGTATAATAGCGTAAAGAAAACCATTATAAATTGACAAACCACATCTTTTAATATAAAATTATATGTGATTTAAGGGATGTGATCTAAATGAAAAAATATGATAAAAAAGACTATATAAACCTAGCAATTTTAATCATATTTTTTTTAGTATTTATAACTATATTAATGCTATGTACAAAAAACTCAATATATGGTTCAAAACTAGACTATGCAGATCAACACTACATGATTCCCGAATACTTTAGAACTCTTTTCTACAATAGCAAACAACTATTTCCAAACTTTGCCCTTAACTTAGGAATGGGACAAAATATATACAACTTTTCATACTATGGACTACACAGTCCAATAATACTAATATCATACCTATTACCATTCATTAAAATGGCAACCTATATACAAATAATCTCTATCATCTGCATAATACTTGATATAATCCTATTCTATAGATACATATCAAACCACTATGAAAATAAAACAATAAGATTCATATCAACATTCATACTACTTTGCTCAGCATCACTAATACTTCACTCACATAGACACATAATGTTTGTAAACTACATGCCATTTCTAATACTAGGATTCATATCAATAGATAACTACTTTAATCAAAACAAAAAAACACTCCTTATGATAAGCATAACCTTAATAATACTAACAAGCTACTTCTTTAGCGTTCCAGCCTTAATAAGCCTAATACTATACGCAATATTTATCTACTTACAAAACAACAATTTCAAATTAAAAAACTTTATAACAACATTCTTAAAATTATCCATTTACTTTATAATACCAATAATGATAAGCGCAATCCTCTTATTTCCGACCCTAACAGCAATTTTAAATAATAGACTAGACAATAACACTACAACATCACTAATAAATCTTATAACTCCAAACCTATCATTTGAATACCTATTATATAGTTGTTACTCACTTGGATTAACAAGTTCATTTATACTTGCACTTGCAAACGGTCTATTATCAAAACAAAAACAGTACAAGTTCTTAAGCATAACATTCCTTTTACTTGGACTATTCCCAATATTTATCTACATCCTAAACGGAGGAATGTATATAAATGCTAAAGTCTTAATACCAATGGTACCACTTGCAATAATACTTCTTTCAAAACTATTTAGTGATATCATAAATAAAAATATAAAACTAATTCCTTTACTAGTCCTAACAATAATATTAAGCCTAATAGGAAGTATAAACTTTAACTTTGACAGAGTATACCTAATAGACATAACATTCCTATTACTTTGCTTAGTTCTAACAATAAAAAGAAAAAGCAACATAGTATACTTTATAATAATACTAATGTCAACAGTTAACTTAATAAGCGTAAATGTAATAGACAAACTAGAAACAAAAGATCAAATAAAAACCCAATATAATGAAAACATTAAAGATTTAATTAAAGAAAATACTAATCTAGAAAAAACCCACGTCGAAATAAAAGATAACATAAATGACACCAACAACATAAGAAACATAAATGAAATGAAAACTACTATGTACTCATCACTTACTAATAAATACTACAACAATTTCTACTGGAACGAAATAAATAATAACAATCCATATCGTAATTCAACAATAATAAGTGGAACAGATAATATTTTCTATAACATATATACAAATACAAAAAACTATATAACAACAAAAGAAGCCCCAATCGGGTACCAGTTAGTAAAACAACAACAAAACTATAAACTATATCAAAACCCTGATACATTTAAAACAATATATGCAAATACTAACTTAATGTCCTTAAATGAGTATAAAAAACTTTCTCATCCCAAAAGCACTGAAGCCTTGTTAAACTACACAATAGTAAATGATGATAATATAAAATCAAACTATAAAACAAATATAAAAGAAATAAACTATAACGAAGAAAAAATACCATTTACAAAAAAAGATAATAAATACTCATTTAAACTAGATAAAAAAACAAACTATACCATTCCATTAGAAAAAAACTATCAAAACAAAATCCTAATGATAAGCTTTGATATGAACTATTCACAAAAATGTTCAATCGGAGACACATACATAATAATAAATGGTGTAAAAAACACTCTAACTTGCAAGAGTTGGAAATACCATAACCAAAACTATACATTTGATTATGTCTTATCAAGTGATAACATCAACTCACTAGATATAACAATATCAAAAGGAAAATTCATAATAGAAAACATAAAAGTATATGAAATGGACTACAACGATTTAAAAAACATTAATAAAACACACGATAACTTAAATATAACAAGTATAAAAGAAAACCAAATAAACGGTACAATAAACGTAAAAGAAGACTCATACTTAAACATAAACATTCCATATGATAAAGGATTCGAAATATACATAGACAACATCAAACAAGACTATGAATTAATAAACACAGCATTCATGGGAACAAAAATATCCAAAGGTTTCCATGAAGTAAAAATAATATACAATGCTCCAATGTTAAAACAATCAAAAATAATATCACTAATCGGAGCAATACTATTTATAATTATAACAATAATAGACAAAAGAAAGAAGGTTGAATATGAAAAAAGTATCAATGATAATACCATGCTATAATGAAGAAGACAATGTAGAATTATTCTACAAAGAAGCAGTAAAAACATATAAAGAACAAAACTACAAACTGGAACTAGTATTCATTGACGATGGTTCAAAAGACAATACTTTAAAAAAATTAAAAGAACTAACAAAAGAACAAGACTGTGAAATAAAAGTTCTATCATTCTCAAGAAACTTTGGAAAAGAAGCTGCAATTTATGCCGGATTAAACAACGTGACTGGAGACTACACTGTAATAATAGATGCTGATCTTCAACAACCACCAGAACTAACTATAAAAATGGCCAACATTCTTGATGAAAACAAGTACGATTGCGTTTGTTACTACCAAGAAGAAAGAATAGAAAACAAACTATTATCAAAAATAAAAAACACTTTCTATAAAACAATGAACAAAATGTCCGAAGTAGAACTAAAACAAGGTGCTAGTGACTTTAGAATGTTTAATAAAAAAGTAAAAAACTCTTTAATAGAAATAAAAGAATACTACCGTTTCTCTAAAGGAATATTCTCATGGATAGGATATGATACTAAATACTTACCATACATTCCAAAACAAAGAAACTCAGGAACAACTAAATGGAGCTTCATAAAACTTTTAAAATACGGAATAAGTGGAATAATATCTTTTTCAACAATGCCATTAAAACTAGCAACATACTCAGGACTAACCCTTTCACTAGTAGCATTCATATACTTATTCATCATAATAATTCAAAAACTATTCTTTGAAATATCAATACCAGGATACCCAACAGTAGTATCATGCATACTTTTAATCGGAGGATTTCAACTATTTTGTATTGGTATCATCGGAGAATACCTAGGAAAAACATATATAGAAACAAAAAATAGGCCAATATATATAATAAAGGAAGAAATAACAAATGATAAAACTAAAAAATCTATATAAAAAATATAAAGAAATAATAAATTATCTAATAATCGGAGGTCTAACAACAGTAGTAAGCCTTGCAACATTCTACATAGTAAGAATATTTTTTCTAACAAACGACACTCAACTAGATATACAAATATCAAACATAATATCATGGTTCTTCGCAGTACTATTTGCATTTATAACCAATAAAAAATATGTATTTGAATCAAAAAAAGAAGGAAAAGAAAAACTAATAGAAATGATAAAATTCTATCTATCTAGAATTACAACTCTTTTAATAGATATGGCTACAATGTGGTTATTAACTGCACCATTAAACATAAATGATAAAATATCAAAAATAATAGTACAATTCATAATAGTAGTCCTAAACTACGTATTCAGTAAAATATTTGTATTTAATAAATAACATACTAAAAAATAGTATGTTTTTTTAATCAAAAGAGTACAATTAAATAGGTGATATAAATGCGATTATCAGAACTACAACATAAAGACATAGTAAACTTAGATGGAAAAAAGATAGGAAACATTATAGATGTAAAACTAAATCAAGATGGAACCTTAATATCATTAGTAATAGAAACACAAAAAACTCTATTTAGAATCGGAGCCAAAGAAAACGAAGCAGAAATAAGTTGGGACAAAATCCAAAGAATAGGAGAAGACGTTATCTTAGTTAAGATTAATTAATGACATAAAAATAAAAATATGTTAAAATATAACATACAAGGTGGTAGTATGAAAAAAAGACTAAGAAAAGCATTAAAAGAAACAGAAAAAATTATAAATGATAAAAATAGAAAAGGATACAAAATAATTAAAGAACTATTTAAAGCATTAGAGGACAATAAAAAACACATAAAAAAATAAAGATGATTAATCTAAATATCATCTATTTATTTGAGTTTATAACCTAACTTTTCTAATTCTAATATAGCAATCGCAGATAACTCGTTTTTTGATAATTTACTAATATCAAAGAAATCTGCACCAAGAGAATCATCATTTACTTCATTTACTTCTACTTCTTTTTTAATTTCGTTAGTATAACTTAAAACTTTAAAGAAAATACCAATATGATGAACTTTTACAAAAACATCTTCCTTAACTTGCCAGTCGAAAAAGACAGAGTCAGCATCAAATAATTGGTAATCAATTACTTTAATACCAACTTCTTCCATTAACTCTCTTTTTAAAGCATCTTCAGGCTTCTCACCAAACTCTATTGTCCCACCAGGTAAATCTAACTTTCCATTATATGGACCACCAAACTTCTTAATAAGTAAAACCTTATTGTCTTTAATAATCAATCCATAAGCTCCTAAATGTTTCATTTCTTTCATTATTTATTCCCACTTTCTTATTTCTATTCAGTATAATTATAACACACTTGGAGCGATTGATAATAAAATTAACATTATAATCTTAATTTACTTATTAAAACATATATGTTAAAATATAACTGGTGATTTAAATGCAAAAAAAAATCTATATAACTTCATTTATACTAATGCTTATAGATTTATTAACAAAATATTTAGTATCAAACTATTTAACCTTTAAAGAAGTAATACCTAATTTCTTTTATATATATTTAACTCACAATAATGGGGCCGCATTTTCTATATTAAAAAACAATCAAATACTATTAATAATAATATCAATACTTGTATTATTTTATATAATAAAATACATGATACCAAAAATAACAACAAATATAGAGTATATCTCAATATCAATGATAATCGGTGGAACACTAGGAAACCTATTTGATAGAGTATACCATAACTATGTAATAGACTTCATAAGCCTAAACATATTTGGATACAACTTTCCAGTATTTAACTTAGCAGACATCTTAATAACATGCGGAGCAATAATCTTAATAATAATTCTAATAAGGAGTGATAAAAGTGCAAATAATCTCGGACAAAAGTAATATAAGAATAGATGCTTATTTATCTGAAGAAACAGAATACACAAGAAGTAAAATTCAAAAACTAATAAAAGATGAACAAATAACAGTAAATGATAAAAAGACAAACTCAAGTTACAAATTAAAAGAAAATGACACAATAAAAATCAATGAATTAGAAGAAGAAATAACGGATATCTTACCAGAAAAAATGGATTTAGATATAGTCTATGAAGATGAATACCTAGCAATAATAAATAAACAAAGTGGACTAGTAGTCCATCCAGCAGTAGGCAATCTAAATCATACCTTAGTAAATGGTCTTTTATATCATTTTAATGAAATAAGTAATAAAAATACAATAAGACCAGGAATAGTTCATAGATTAGATAAAGACACAAGTGGTCTTATGATCGTAGCTAAAAACGATCAAGTTCATGAAAAACTATCAAACATGATAAGAAAAAAACAAGTAGAAAGAAAATACCTTGCACTAGTCTGGGGAGTAGTAAGACATGACAAAGGAACAATTGATGCTCCAATTGGAAGAGACATCAACAATAGACAAAAATATGCGGTAACAGAAATCAATAGTAAAGACTCGATAACACACTTTAAAGTAATTGAAAGATATAAAGAGGCAACTTTAATTGAATGTACTCTAGAAACCGGTAGAACTCATCAAATAAGAGTACACTTATCATACATTGGACACCCAATAGTAAATGATGAAGTATACTGCAATAAAAAATTAATAAGTAAAGACTTTGGTCAAATGCTTCATTCAAAAAGTATAAAACTAATTCATCCAGTAACAAAACAAGAACTATACTATGAACAAGAACCACCAAAAAAATTTATAGAAATAATAGAACAATTTAAATAAAAGACATTTATCTATTGGCAAAGGGGTCGAAGTGGTATTAATTAAAAACAAAATATAAGAAATGGAGTGTAACAAATAGATATTTATAGAATAAAAATAGGTTTTCCGGGCCAATAAATAAATGTCTGATACCACTATAAACTATATCAAAAACCCTGTCAAATGACCAAATCAAAGATTTTAACACCAAAAAACATACCAAAAATAAGATTTGCCCTAGGGCAATTTTTATTTTTTAAAGAATAAAACAAACATCCATTCATAAAAAACTAGACCAAATCTTAAAAATGAACAAATTAACAAAAAATGAAAAAAAATTACAACTCCTAAAATAAGACCATTTTCTTACCCCAAAAATGTCATCATAAAACACTAATTCATTACAAAAAATATAACAATTACCTAGAAAAATATCATATTTTGTGTTATTATACTTATAGTAATTAGAAAGGAAGAGATAAAATGAAAATATTATCAGTAAACGCAGGAAGTTCATCATTAAAATTTCAAATGTATGAAATGCCTGAAGAAAAAGTACTTATTTCCGGAGTATTTGAACGTATAGGAATAGGAAATAGCTTCTATACAATAAAACTAAACGGAGAAAAAATCAAAAAAGAAAGAGAAGTTTCTAATCATGAAGATGCAGTTAAAATCTTAACTGAAGAACTATTAGAAAACAAAGTAGTTTCATCACTTGATGAAATCGAAGCAATTGGACATAGAATGGTACATGGAGGAGACAAATACCAAACATCTACAATAATTGATGAAGATGTAATAAAAGCAACAGAAGAATTCCTTGATTTAGCACCAATTCATATTCCAGCAAACTTAACTGGAGTAAGAGCATTCCAAAAAATAATTCCAAATGCAACAGCAGTCGCAGTATTTGATACATCATTCCATCAAACACTACCAAAAGAAGCATACATCTATCCAGTACCATATGAATGGTATGAAAAATATGGAGTTAGAAAATATGGTTTCCATGGTACAAGTCATAAATACGTTTCAATGAGAATGAATGAAATACTAGGAAGAACAGATACAAAAATAATTACATGCCATATCGGAAGTGGTGGTTCAATATCAGCAGTCCTAAATGGTAAATCAATTGATACATCATTAGGATTCACACCAAATGCTGGTATAGTAATGGGTACAAGAAGTGGAGATATAGATGCTTCAATAATTCCATTCATCATGAAAAAAGAAAACCTAACAGTAACTGAAGTAGATAATATCTTAAATAAGAAAAGTGGACTACTTGGAATTAGTAAAAAATATAGTGATTCAAGAGACATTGAAGAAGGTATTAAAAATGGTGATGAACTATGCAAACTAGCTCAAGATATATATGTAAGAAGAATAGTAGAATACATTGCTAAATACTATGTATTACTTGGAGGATGCGATGCAATCGTTATGACCGCAGGAGTCGGAGAAAACTCAATTCCAACAAGAAAACAAATTCTAGATAAACTATCTGTACTAGGAGTCGAAGTAGACGAAGAAAGAAACAACATTCGAGGAGAAGAACAATTAATTACTAAAGACTCATCAAAAATACCAGTATGGGTAATCCCAACAGATGAAGAATTAATGCTCGCTAGAGATACATATGAACTAGCAAAATAGAAAGAATGATAAAATGTATAAACAAATATTTAAAGAAATAAAAAAATATAATAATATTGTATTAGTAAGACACGTTGGAATAGATCCAGATGCAATGGCAAGTCAAACAGCCTTAAGAGACTCAATAAAGCTAACATTTCCTGAAAAAAACGTCTATGCAATTGGAAATGGTACAGTAAGATTTAACTACATGGGAAAACTAGATAAAAACATTGACTTTTCTACCATAAATAATATCTTATTAATAGTTTTAGACACACCAGATATAAAAAGAGTAGACATGGGAGATCTTGAAAAATACGATTATAGTATAAAAATAGATCACCATCCATTTGTTAATAAGTTTTGCGATATAGAACTAATAAACGATAAAAAATCAAGCGCTTCAGAAATGGTATACGATTTAATTACAAATACAAAACTAAAACTAAACGAAGAAATAGCAAAAACACTATTCTGTGGAATAGTATCAGATACCAATAGATTCATGTTTTCTAACTCTAGTTCTGAAACATTTAAATGTATATCAAACATCCTAAAAGAATATCCATTCGACATAACAAAATTATATAAAGAAATATACAAAAGACCATTCTCTGAAATACAACTATTCGGACACATGATAAGCAATATGAAAATATCAGACTATGGAGTAGGATATGTTAAAATAGGAAGCCAAACACTTACTAAATACAATCTTGATACAGCATCATCAGGTAATTTAATAAACGATTTCAATAACATTGAAGAATTACTTGTATGGCTATGTGCAACCGAAGATATAAAAAATAGTTGCATAAGAGTATCAATCCGTTCTAACGGACCAGTCATAAATAAAGTAGCAGAAAAATATAATGGTGGTGGACATAACCTAGCATGCGGTGCTAGACTATCATCATTCGAAGACGTAGACCTATTAGTAAAAGACCTAGACTATGTCTGCAAAAAATATATAGAAAGTAGTGATATAGATGAAAATTACTAGTTGTGAATTCAAAATAAGTGCTGTTCGCCGTAGCCAATACCCCGAAGACAATCTACCAGAATTCATGCTTGTAGGAAGAAGCAACGTTGGTAAAAGTAGCTTTATCAACATGCTTGTTAATAACAAAAAAATGGCAAGAGTATCAAACACACCAGGAAAAACAAAAAATCTAAACTTCTTCTTAGTAAACAATGACTTCTTTTTAGTGGACGTTCCAGGATATGGATACGCAAGCGTTAGTAAAAAAGAACAAAGAAAATTTGGTCTTATGATCGAAGAATACCTAGAAAAAAGAGAAAACCTAAAAAGAACTTTCATGCTCGTAGACATAAGACATAAACCATCAAATGACGATGTTTTAATGTACAAGTTCTTAAAATATTACAACGTTCCAGTAACAATAATAGCTACTAAAATAGACAAACTACCTAAATCAAAACTTCCAAAAGCTGAAGAATTAGTAATAAAAACACTCCAGTTAGAAAATACAGACAAATTAATTCTAATATCAAACACTACAAAACAAGGAAGAGATTTAGTATTAAATGAAATCGAAGACCTAATATCAGAAACATTATAGGTCTTTTTTCATACAATATTCTAGGTGTTTATATGAAAATAATTACTAATAAAGATGATTTAAATATAATTATCTATAAAAATGAAATAGACTGTGATCTAAAACAAAAAGATCTATTAGAAAAATACATAAAAAAAATAATACTAAATATTAAAAGAAAAAGTATTATAAACATAAATGGTTTCTATAAAATAAATGTATACCATAACGAAAAGTTTGGTATAATCTTAGACATATTAAAAGAAGACGAACTAGATTTCTTCAAAGACTTCTTAGACTTTAAAGTAATAGTAAACTACAACAGTGATATTTACTTTTCATTCGATGATTACTTCATAATTAATAATAAAAACATATACTATAATGATAAGAAATATTATATAAACATTAAAAATCTAAAACAAAAAGAAATATTAAAATTATCAGAGTTTGCAAAAATAATATATGGAGAACAACTCGAAGAAATCAAATCAAAACTAAAACTTGTATTAGCGTAATTTATATGTTATTATACTAAGAAAGAAGTGATAATATGTTTAAGTTTAATGAAGAAAAAATAAATAATTTAACAAGTGAAAAACTACAAAATAAAATGGAAACATTTAAAAATAAAATGGAAGAAACATTTGATAATAAAGATTTAAAATATATGAATGATAATCTAGAAACACTAAGAATCTTTATATTAAAATCAAAACTATTTCAATATCCATATAAAGCAATGTATAACAATTTATCAAATGAATTAATGATTCTAGAAGAAGATGATACAATATACCATGAACTATTACATCTATCATGTAATAATAGAAAAAGTAACAACACCATAAGAGGTTTTGCTCACTATACAAAAAAACAAAAAAACATCTTATCATTTGGTACTGGATTAGATGAAGTATATACTGAGATATTAGCAAACAGATTATTTAATAAAGAAATAAATGCAACAACTACAAAAACAGTAGAACTAGTATTACTATTAGAACAATTAATAGATGATTTACCATCACTATATCTTAATTCAGACTTATATGAATTAGTTTTAGAACTAAGTAAATACACAAGTCTAAATGAATCATTAGAGTTCATATACAACATTGATAGACTATATACATTAGAACAAAATATAAAAAATAATGATAAATACAATGAAATATATAGTAAAACACTATACTTCTTAAAACAATACCAATATAAAAGAAACTATCAAGAACAAAAGAAAAAAGTCCTAAAATAAAGGAATACTTTTGTTCTTTTTATATACATAAAACTTGTAATAAAAATAATTATATGTTATTATATTGTGCAAACAGGGAGGGTATTCATATGCTTAAAAAAGATCAAGAAAAAATAAAATCACAAGAAGAAAAATTACAAGAACAATTAGAAATATATCAAAAAACATTAGAAGAAATTCTTGGGGGATCAATTCAATATGAGAATATAGACAAAAAAATAGAAATATTTAAGAATAAAATGGAAGAAACTTTTGACAAAGAAGATTTGAAAAATATGAATGAAAATCTAAAAACATTAAAAATTCATATATGTAAACCATATTTATCAAAAATATTGCAATATTTTACAAAAATGAAAGGATACTACTTACCAGAAGATAACACAATAGTACTTCTTGAAGAAGGCAATGTAATATATCATGAGTCATTACACTTATCATGTAATACTGGAAAAAGTGAAAAAAACATTATTGGATTTGATCGCTATACAAACAAAGATAAAAAAATATTATTCTTTGGTAAAGGATTAAACGAAATATATACTGAAATACTAGCAAATAGATTATTTGATAAAGAAATAAAAATCATCACTAATAAAACAGTAGAACTAGTATTACAATTAGAACAATTAATAGATGATTTACCATCTCTATACCTTAATTCAGATTTATATGAATTAGTTATAAAACTAAGTGAATATACAGACATAAATGAAGCACTTGATTTTGTATACAATATTGATAGATTATATGAAATAGAAACTAAAAAGAATGTTAAAAATCGTATCGAAAGATATGTTTCAGTATATCATAAAACACTACGTTTCTTAGTACAATGCCAATCTAAAAAAGAAAAACAAGAAAAGAAGAAAAAAACAAAATAAAAGAGCAATTTTGCTCTTTTTTTACTTAGTCTTTTTTAAAACTTTATCTTTCTTAGAAAAACATAAACAAGTATAAAGAATTAAAAATACAAAACCTACAAATACAATTTTAGAATAATAAAGCATATAAACATTGTAAACAACATCACTAAAATAATGATTTGCTAAAAGATATACACTAGTAAGAAAAACTAAATATATAATAGGACATACAATCGAAGCCTTAAAATCTTTCTTAATAAATAAGATTGTTAAACCAATACCACCAACAACTATTAGAATAATACAAGGTAATGCTAAAGTGAAAAGTTCACCGAAGTAGAAGAAACTATCAGCAGTTTTACAAGCAACATATTGCATAATAGTTGTTAAAACTAAACTAATATAAAACAAGATTAAATATACTTTTTTATTCATCATACTTAACACCATCCTTTGAAGATATCTCAATCAAATTAGAAATTATTGCAAGAATAGAGCTTCTATTTAAGTTGTACTCATAGTAAATCATATTAGGTTCAGCAATATCTCTAAAAAACTTATCTTTTAAGTTAATTTCATATCCAAAATAATTATTTTGCATTATTTCATCAAATTGAACAGAACCACCTAAAAATAATGATTTAAAATTATACTTTTCAATTACATCATCACTTAATTTACATGCATTCTTAGTATCAGCATAAAATGAAGTTAAAAATTTAATTTTTTCATCATCATTAAAACCTTGTTTAAAATAATCACTATACTTAACATGCCCAGTAAAATTAGTTTTTTCATAATAAGAAATCAAATTATTAATCGAAGCAGTACAAGCATTCTTTTCCATAGTCGACAATTTTTGCTTATATGAAATAAGTCTTTTATTAAACTCATCATTATCACTAATATAAAAACTGTCATTATAATTTAAACCATTATAAACAATAAGACCAATTACCCCTAAAACATAAAATACAAAAGCCCCCAATACCATTAATTTAACTTTTTCTTTCAAAATAAACTCCTCCTATCATATAAATAATAACATAATAAAATTATTAAGTCATCACTTTATGACAAAAAAACACATGTTTTATAGTTTTTTACATTTTTAAATGCTATAATAAATTAAGTATTAAGGAAGTGATATAAATGGTTTTACCCGCAGATAGTTACACAGTAATGAATAAAAGTTTAATAACAGATATAGATAAAAAAACACTAATAGATTTATACCAACCAATAATAGGCAATAAAGCAGTATCACTATACTTCACACTATTAAATGATTTAAATAAACAAGAAATAATATCAACACCAAATACCCATCATCATTTACTAAGTATTATGCAAATGTCTCTTGAAGAAATAGTATCATCACGTGAAAAACTAGAAGCCATTGGACTACTTAGAACATATCTAAAAAAAGATAATATTAATAACTATGTTTATATACTATATTCACCATTACAACCAAATGAATTCTTAAATCATCCAATACTAAACGTTGTTTTATACAATAACTTAGGAAAAAAAGAATATCAAAAAATATTAGAAACATATAAAACACCAAGAATAACTTTAAAAGACTACAAAGAAATATCATTAAAGTTTGATGAAGTATTCTCAAGTGTACCAGTATCTAATATAATACCAAATGAAGATATAATATCTAAAAATAAAACAGAAATAACATTTAAAAATGCAATAGATTTTGAACTATTAATATCTGGTATAAATAGTAATATGATAAATGAAAAGATATTCACAAAAGATATAAGAGAACTAATTAATAATTTATCATTTATTTATAATATAGATGTACTAACTATGCAAAATCTAATTAAAACAAGTATTACTGAAAAAGGTACAATAGATAAAGAAACTCTAAGAAAAAGTGCTAGAAACTTTTATCAATTTGAAAACAGTGGTAATCTTCCTACATTAATCTATTCAAAACAACCAGAACATTTAAAAAATCCAACTGGAGATGTATCTAATAAAGCCAAAATGATTTATACTTTTGAAAATACTAATCCATATCAATTTATAAAGAGTAAATATAAAGATGGAAAAGTAATAAAAAAAGATTTACTATTAATCGAAGAACTTTTAATAGATTTAAAACTAACCCCTGGAGTAGTTAATGTTTTACTTGACTATGTATTAAGAGTAAACAATAAAAAACTAAATAAAGCATATGTAGAAACAATTGCTAGTCATTGGAAAAGATTAGGTATAGAAACAGTAGAAGAAGCAATGAATATATGCATAAAAGAACATAAAAAGACTATTAAGAAAGTACCTAATACAAACACTAAAACAAAAGAATCAGTACCAGAATGGTTTAATGAACAAATAAATAAAGATGAATTAAAAGAACAAGAAGAACAAGAATTAAAAGATTTATTAAAACAATACTCTTGAAAAACTTCCAGAAATAGTATAAAATTAACTTATAATAAACTATGGAGGCAAAACTATGAAAAACAAATATTCGTATGGGGGGGGGGGAAAAAAATTCTAGTAAAATAAACCCTTTATTTAAAGATATAAAAGAATATAATAAATATCTATTATCATTAATAGGTATTTTTGTACTATTACTTTCAGGTATTATTTCTTATAATTATACAAATACTTCTTATGCAAAATGGAGTAGTAGTGTAGAATCTAAAAATATTATTAAATTGCATGTTAAATCTAATTTAGATGAAAGTGGGGCAAATGAACCTAAAATAACATCAAACATGATACCGGTATATTATGATGAAACAAATAGTGTATGGAGAAAAGCAGACGTTAAAAATAGCAAAGAACAATACAAATGGTATGATTATAATAACAAGATGTGGGCAAATGCAATTACTACCTTTCCTTATGAAGAAAAAGTTACTGACACTATTAAAAAAAATATTAATGTAATGCCATATTCACTTACATCTGAGTCAAGTAATAATGCAAATACTGCGGTAAATTCACAATACAAAATGTCATTTACTACAACTAAAGCTAGTACCTTTTCTTTTGATTACAGTATGCTAAAAGGTACGAAAACATCAAAATTTCAAGTAACAATAAACGGTACTACTGAAGTAAACAAAGACTTTTCAGGTAATTATAGTGATACTGTTTTTGGAGGAACTTATACCGACTCATTCTCTAAAAATCTTGAAGCAAATAAGAAATATACAGTTATCATAAATGCAGAAGTTACATCATCTAATGCAGGTGCAGATAATAGTATTACAGTGTCAAATATAAATTTAACTAATGAATATACAAATTTTTCATATGAAAATAGTGGTTCAAAATTTACAGTGAATTATTATCTGAGCCATTCATATGCACTTGATCAAGTCACTGGTAAATACGTATTAGATTTAATCAATACCTCGTCAGAATATTTGAAAGATAGTTATATATGTCCCAATACTACTTCAAATATTTGTGATGAAATATATAAAATAGTTGATATAACTTATGGACACATGTGGTCTGCAGAGGTAACTGATGCAACAATAAATAGCTATGTATCATATACATCTAAAAATATAGAAAATGAATTCTCAAAAAAAGAAATTGGTGAAGAAATACCATTAGATAAAATAAGCACAATGTGGGTCTGGATACCAAGGTATACATATACTTATCTTAATACAAATACACCACAAGAAATAAGCATAAAGTTTGAAAAAGGAACATCAAGTAGTGGTACAATAAAATGCGTTGATAACGTAACATATACTGGTACAACTTCAGAAACATGTACTGATACAACAAATTCATCATTAAAAACAGGAATTTCCACATATACGCATCCAGCATTTACATTTGGGGAAGATGAATTAACAGGAATATGGGTAGGCAAATTTACTAATAGTAGTTACATAATAAAAAAACCAGATGAAATAGTAGAAAATAATATAATAATAAAACCAAATGAAACATTTTTAAAATTAAGTGCATCAGAGGCGTTTAAAACAATAAGGACAATGGAAAAAACAAATAATATGTATAAGTTTAATCAAAAAAATGATACCATGTTTAATTGGAATGGGGAACTTTCATATGATTCGAACAACATAGATACACACATGATGAAAAATATGGAATGGGGAGCAGTAGCATATTTTTCGCATTCTAAATATGGTAGATGTACAAATAGTATTTGTGAAGAAATAACAATTAATAATTGCACTGAAGCTATAACTGGTATTGGTGGTAATACAGTTGATGCAAACTACAGTTCATCAGCGTGTACAACCACTGAAAATAAATACAATGGTTCAAAAGGAAAAAAAGCAAGTACTACAGGAAATATATATGGAATATATGATATGAGTGGCAACGATACACTCGTAATGGGTAATGTAACCAGTTCATCAAATCAATTTCAACCATCAAAAGCAGGAAATTGGAATACAACAACATATCCTTTAGCAAAATACTATGATAATTATTCAAATGGAGGATCAAGCGATACTTATCAACGTGGAAAATTAGGAGATGCAACAGTTGAAATGGCTCCAACACGAGCATCGAGTGATAATTGGTATTCAGATTATACTATTTTTCCATATTATACAGAATCATGGTTTATTCGAGGAGGAAGCTATGTTAGTGACAGTGATGCAGGTATTTTTGCATTTGAAAGTGGTAATGGTGATGACAAAACTTCTAGATCAATATTAGTTATAAAATAGCCTTTTGCATAAAATAAATAATCATCTAAAAAATGGTTAAGTTTTTTAATAAAAACCCATAAAAAATAACTTTTTCGTGCATTTTGTACGAAAAAACCAGTAAAAATGCGTACGTTTTGTACGAAAATTACTAAAAAAGCACTTTATATAAAACAATAAAAGACAAAAGTATCATCTAATTTACATTATGATGATACTTTTATTTTAAAATCTTCCAACTATTATTGATAAAATATCTTATAAATGATAAAATATCTTATAGATATTTCTAAAGGAGTGATAGTATGGAAGACAAGACTATGGTTTTTAATATTGACGATTTAAATAACTACATGGTCACTGAAACATTACTTAATGTAAAAAACAATCTTGAAGAAAAAGGATACAAAGGAATAGACCAAATAGTAGGCTATCTTCTTACGGGAGATGAAACATATATTTCTAATTATAAAGATTCAAGAAAAAAAATACAAAGTATAGAACGTGAAATAATCATAAAGACACTTGTTAAAAACTATCTAAGAGATTTATGAGATATTTAGGACTAGACTTAGGCAAAAAATCATTAGGAATATCTTTATCAGATAAACTTGGTTTAATTGCATCATTTTATAAAAATATTAAAAGTGATGATGAAGAAGAGTTAATCGAAGAAATACTAAAAATAATTGAAAAAGAACATGTTGATGAAATAGTACTAGGACTACCTAAAAACATGAATGGTTCCTTAGGATTTCGTTGCGATGAAACAATAGAGTTTAAAGAAAAATTAGAACAAAAAACAAATAAAAAAGTTCATCTTGAAGACGAAAGACTAACTACTAAAGTAGCACAACAAGTACTAATAAATGCAGATGTGTCAAGAAAAAAAAGAAAAAAAGTAATTGATGGAGTATCCGCCGTAGTGATACTACAATCGTTTTTAGATAAGGGAGGAAAATAATATGGAAGAAAACAAAAATGAAGAATTAAGAGAAGATATGTTTATAGGATTCAATGAAAAAGGAGAACAAAAAACATTTTACAAACTTTTAGAATTTGATTCAAATGAAACAGGTAAACACTATCTTGCTTACACTGACAACGAAACAGATGAAGAAGGAAACTTAAAAGCATATGGCTCAATAGTGATCGAAGAAGGAGATCATACAAAACTTGAACCAATTACAACTGAAAAAGAATGGAAAGTAATTGAAATGGCTCTTAAAGTTTTACAAGAAGAAGTGACAGATAAAAATGAATAGTAAGAATAAAAAGAAAAAAGTAAAGTTTAAAAAAGGCTTCAAAATCGGAGTCTTAGTCTTTTTACTTGTAATAATCATATTATCAACTACTATATACTTATTAACACCAGTATCAAGTAGTACTAAAAAAGAAATAATAACAATTGAAAGTGGTACATCAACTAAAGAAATCGCAACAATTCTAAAAAATAAAAAGCTTATTAAAAGTAAAACATTCTTTACAATATACTCTAAAATAAAAAAAGCAAATTACTATGCAGCATCATATGAAATAAGTCCTAATATGTCACTTAATGAAATTATAAATGAATTACAAACAAATGGCACTAATATCAATGAAGTTACAATAACTATAAAAGAAGGACAAAATATGAGACAAATTGCTAAACTAATATCAGAAAATACTAGTATTAAATATGATGATATAATTAAAAAAACAAAAGAAAAAAAATACTTAGATAAATTAATTGATAAATATTGGTTTATTGAAAAAGATATAAAAAATGATAATCTTTACTATAATCTTGAAGGATATCTATTCCCAGATACATACCAAATCGATAAAAAAGAAACCAATATTGAAAATGTTTTTGAAGTCCTATTAAATCAAATGGACCAAGTATTAAGTGAATATAAGAAAGATATTGAAAAATCTAACTACAGCATTCACAAACTACTTACATTAGCATCAGTTACACAAAGCGAAGGTTATAATGAAGACGACTTTAAAAATATAGCAAGTGTTTTTTATAATAGAATGAAAGATGATATGCCTTTAGGTAGTTGTGTAACATCATACTATGGTGTTAAAAAAGAAATGACTGAAGCACTAACTAATTCAGACATTAATAATCAAAATGCCTACAACACACGCGGTAACAATCCAGCATTATTCCCAATTGGACCAATATCCGCTCCAGGTAAGAAAGCAATCGAAGCAGTAGTAAAACCAATTAAAACAAATTACTATTACTTTGTTTCAGACAAAAATCATAAATTATATTTTACAAAAACACTAAAAGAACATGAGCAAACAATAAATAAATTAGAACAAGAAGGATTGTGGTTACAATGGTAGAAAAAACATACAATGAAATTAAAACAATAAAAGAGTACGCATTAGTAAATAAAGTACCAATTATGGTAGATGATAGCATTGACTTTATAATATCAAAAATACATCAAAAAAGAGTAAGAAAAGTACTTGAAATAGGTACTGCAATCGGATACTCTGCAATTATGATGGCACTATCATCACCAAATATTACAATAACATCAATAGAAAAAGACAAAGATAGATACCTTGAAGCAGTAAAAAATATTAAAAAGTTTAATCTTGAAGATAGGATAACTCTAATATATAACGACGCCCTTGAAGTATCACTAAAAGAAAAATACGATCTTATTTTAATTGATGCTGCTAAAAGTAAAAACCTAGATTTCTTCAACAAATTCGAAAAAAATCTAGAACCAAATGGAATAATAATAACAGATAACTTAAGCTTCCATGGCTACGTAGAACAAGAACCATCACAAATAAAAAATAGAAACATCAGAGCCTTAGTTAGAAAAATAAGAAACTACATAGACTTTTTAGAAAATAATCTTAAATATAAAACAACATTCTATGAAATCGGAGATGGACTATCAGTTACAGAAAAAAGGATGTGATGTAATATGAAACTATTAGTCATACCAACATCTATAAATATTAAAAAATATGAGAATGCCTCTGCATTCCTTTTTGGTTTAAAAGACTTCTCATACACAACACCTATATCTATAACATTAAAAGAATTAAAAAAAATAAAACAAAAAACCAATAAAGAAATATTTGTAAAAATAGATAAAAACATCTTTAATAAAGATATAGAAAATTTAAAAAAAACTCTATTAGAGCTAGAAAAACTAAATATAAATGGAATCTTCTTTTATGATTTATCAGTATTATCATTATCAAAAAAACTAAACTTAAAAACTCCATTAATATGGAATCAAAACTTTTTTGTAACCAATTATAAAACTTGCAATCATTATGAAGCCCAAGGAGTCTATGGAGCAGTAACCTCATCTGAAATAACACTACAAGAAATCCTAGAAATAAGAAAAAATACTAACTTTAAACTATTTGTTAATATATTTGGTTATCAAATGATGGCATTTTCTAAAAGAAAACTAATTACTAATTACTTTAAATACTTAAAAAAGAAAAACTACAAAAGAAATAACTATATAATTGAAAAAGATAAAAAGTTCTTAATAAAAGAAACAAAAGAAGGAACAATGATCCTATCAGATAAAATATTAAATGGATTAAAATATAAGAATGAGTTAGAAAAATCTAAAATAGATTACTTAATATTAGATCAAACAATGATAAAAGATAAAGACTTTAAAAAAGTATTACAAGCTATAAAAAATAATAAAGATATAGACAATATTATTCCCAATACAGATACTTTATTCCTAGATAAAAAAACAATATATAAGGTGAAAAGATGAAAAGAGTAGAACTACTTTCTCCAGCAGGAGACCTAGAAAAATTAAAAATTGCTTATCTTTATGGAGCAGATGCTTGCTACATCGGAGGACAAGAATTTAGCTTAAGAGCAAATGCTAATAACTTTTCTCTTGAAGAGATAAAACAAGCAGTAGACTATGCCCATAAACTAAATAAAAAACTATATGTAACTACTAATATTGTTTTTCATAATGAAAACTTAAATGGAATAATAGACTATCTAAAATATCTAGAAAAAATAAAAGTTGATGCAATAATCTTAAGTGATCCCTTATTAATAGACATAGTAAAAAAATATACACCAACCTTAAGAATACATATAAGTACTCAGGCTTGTACTACAAATGGTGAAACAGTAAACTACTTTAAAGAAATGGGAGTAGAACGTGTCGTTTTAGCAAGAGAAGTATCCAAAGAAGATATGAAAGAAATATATGATAAAACACATATGGATTTAGAAGTCTTCTTACACGGTGCAATGTGTACATGCTATTCTGGAAGATGTGTTTTATCAAATTACTTTACCAATAGAGATTCCAATCGCGGAGGATGTGCCCAAGTATGTAGATTTGTCTTTGATTTAGATAAAAAAAGAAACACAAAATACTCAATTGCAACCAAAGACTTAAATCTTTCAAGTAAAATTAAAGACCTAATAGAAACAGGAGTTGCATCTTTAAAAATCGAAGGAAGAATGCGTAGTACCTATTACGTTGCAACAGTAATTAATAGTTATCGAAAACTAATTGATGCATATTATAATAATAACCTAACCAAAGATTTATTACACCATGAACAAAAAATATTATCAAGAGTGGCCAATAGAGAATCAACTACTCAATACTTTGATCATCAAGCAGATTATAATGATCAATACTACATTGGAAGAGATGAAGTATCAAACCAAGACTTTTTAGGAATAGTACTAGACTATGATAAAAAAACAAAATATGCAACCATTGAGCAAAGAAACTACTTTAAACCCAAACAAACTATTAATATATTTGGACCCAATAACATAGATTTTGATATTAAAATAGATAAAATATATGATGAAGATTTTAATGAACTTGATGCCGCTAGACATCCTAGACAAATACTTAAAATAAAAGTTGATCAAGAACTAGAAAAAGACTCTATTTTACGCGTTAAGTTTTAGAAAAGTACCCAAAAAACTTGACAAAATCCAAAAAAAATAGTATCCTTTTAGAGAACTTATTAATTTAGAGGTGAATTTAAAATGAATAATAAAAAACCAATCCTTTTAACAAAAGAAGGATATGAAGAAATAAAAGAAGAATTAAACGATTTGATAAATGTTAAAAGACCTGCGAACATTGAAGCAATAAAAGAAGCAAGAGCACTTGGAGACCTTTCTGAAAATGCCGATTATGATGCTGCAAGAAATGAACAAGCTGAAATAGAAGCAAAAATTAAAAAATTAGAAACTATTTTAGAAAACGTTCAAATAATTGAATCAGTTAGTACTGATGAAGTAGGAGTAGGAACAACAGTAAAAATTGCCTATATTGACGATGAAGATGATGTTGATCAATACAAGATAGTTGGTTCTCAAGAAGCAGACCCATTTGAAAGCAAAATATCAAATGAATCTCCAATTGCTAAAGCCCTAATGGGACACAAAGTCGGAGATATCGTTTCAGTAGAAAGTCCAAATGGAAGTTACGAAGTAAAAGTAATAGAAATTAACTAAAAACAGATGAAATTAATCTGTTTTTTTTGTATAATATTAAGTGGTGAAGCAGTATGAAAAGATGTGAAGTAGATAAAAATAAACTTTCTCCAATGATGTTACAATATTTAAACATAAAAGAACAAAACGAAGATGCAATCATCTTTTTTAGACTTGGAGATTTTTATGAAATGTTTTTCGAAGACGCAGAATTAGTATCTCGTCTTTTAGAATTAACCTTAACAGGAAAAAATTGTGGTTTAGAACAAAGAGTACCAATGTGTGGTATACCATACCATGCTTATTTAGGATACTTAGAAAAACTAGTTAGTTTAGGATATAAAGTAGCAATATGTGAACAATTAACACCACCTGATAAAAAAGGAGTAGTAGAGCGAGGAGTAGTGCAAATAGTAACCAGAGGTACCCTTATGGACTCCTCTGCATTAGATGAGAAAACTAATAACTATATAGGAAGTATCTATGACTATAATCATTGCTATGCTATAAGCTATGCTGATATATCAACCGGAGTTATGTACTCAGTTCTAATAGACTATGATGAAGAAAAACTAATTAATGAAATAATAAGAATAGATATAAAAGAACTAATTGTAAATGATAAAATAAATCGTAAGATAATTAATACACTAAGAGAAAAATACAATATCTTAATAACTATAAGTAATAACTTTCTTGAAAATAAATATGAACATACCTATGAAAACATTCAAGATATTAGAATTACAAACTCTATAAAACATTTACTATTCTATCTTCAAGAAATGAAAAAAGGAAACTTAAACCATCTTCAAAAAAGTATTATTATAGATAAAAATGATTCATTAGAAATAGATATCCATTCTAAAAGAAACCTTGAATTAGTAGAAACTCTAAGACTAAAAGAAAGAACATATTCACTTTTATGGATGCTTGATAAAACAAAAACAGCAATGGGATCTAGACTACTTAAAAAATGGATAGAAAGCCCTTTAGTAAATAGACAAAAAATAGAAAAAAGATATGAACTAATATCAACACTACTTACAGAATTTATCCTAAAAGAAGAACTAAGAGACTTACTAAACAATGTCTATGACTTAGAAAGACTATCAGGAAGAATAGCATATGGTAACTTAAATGCTAGAGACTTAATCCAATTAAAAAACTCAATCAAAACATTCCCAGAAATTAAAAAAATATTAAAAGAAATAAACTATGAAGATACATTTGATACTCTTGATGACTTAAAAGACTTACTAGAAAAATCAATAAATGAAGATGCACCAATAACCATAAAAGAAGGAAATATTATAAAACCAGGTTATAACGAAGAACTAGATAATCTAAAAAGTCTTTCAAGCGGAGGAAAAGATTTTATCCTAAAACTAGAACAACAAGAAAAAGAACGTACAGGTATTAAAAACCTAAAAGTAGGATTTAATAAAGTATTTGGATACTACATCGAAGTATCTAAATCAAATATAGATCAAATAAAAGAAGAATATGGCTATGTAAGAAAACAAACTCTTACAACTGGAGAAAGATATATAACTAGAGAACTAAAAGAAAAAGAAGACATAATATTAAACTCTGAAGAAAAAAGTATAGCTATGGAATATAAACTATTCATAGAAATAAGAGATGAAGTAAGAAAATATATTACAAAAATACAACAAGCAGCAAAAGTAATAAGTGAAATAGATGTCTTAGTATCCCTTGCCAATGTCGCAGAACAAAATAACTTTACAAAACCAACCCTAACAGAACAAAGAAACGTTTATATAAAAGAAGCAAGACACCCAGTTGTCGAAGTAGTATCTAAAAAAGAATATGTTCCAAACGATATAATAATGGATGAAAAAACTAACATCCTCTTAATAACAGGACCTAACATGAGTGGTAAATCAACTTATATGAGAATGTTTGCCATAATAGTAATAATGGCCCAAATAGGATCATTTGTACCTGCTAAAGAAGCAAAACTACCAATATTTGATAAAATATTTACAAGAATCGGTGCAAGCGATGATCTAGTAAGTGGAGAATCAACATTCATGGTAGAAATGAAAGAAGCTAATAATGCTGTATCAAATGCCACAAAAAATAGTTTAATACTATTTGATGAACTAGGAAGAGGAACAGCAACATACGATGGAATGAGCCTTGCCCAAGCAATACTTGAATACATTCATGATCATGTAAAAGCAAAAACATTATTCTCAACCCATTACCATGAATTAACAACCCTTGATAAAAAACTAAGAAATCTAAAAAATATCCATGTAAGCGCTATCGAAGAACAAGGATCAATAACATTCTTACATAAAATAAAACAAGGACCAGTTGATAAAAGTTATGGTATACACGTTGCATCATTAGTAAACCTTCCAGATGAAATAATAACAAGAGCAAAAGAAATACTAGATGTATATGAAAATAAAAAACCTAAAAAAGAAATATATGAACAAACAACATTAAACTTAGACTTTAATACCCAAGAAGAATCTAAAATAGAAAAAAGATTAAAAGAAATAAATCCTCTAGAAATAACCCCACTAGAAGCCTTAAACATTCTAGATGAATTAAAAAAAGAATTAAAAGAAAAGTAGGTGATTAAATGGGAACACTATACGTTGTAGCAACCCCAATAGGTAATTTAAATGACATGACTAAAAGAGCAATACAAACACTAAAAGACGTAGATATTATTCTATGCGAAGACACAAGACATAGTCTAAAATTACTAAATCATTATGAAATAAAAAATAAATTAATTTCATACCATAAATTCAATGAAAAAGAAAGAACACAAAGTATAATAAACTATCTAAAAGAAGATAAACAAATAGCAATAATAACAGATGCAGGAACACCATGTATATCAGATCCAGGATACATTCTAATTAAAGAAGCAAGACTAAATAATATAAACATTACCCCAATCGGAGGTATATCAGCATTAATAACAGCACTATCAATAAGTGGACTAAAATCTGATAACTTTACCTTCTATGGATTCTTTCCAAGAGAACAAAAAGATAAAAAAGAATTAATTAAAAACATAAAAGATAGTAATATAAATACTTTTATCTTTTATGAAAGCCCTAATCGTATTATAAAGACACTAGAATACTTAAGAGAGGAATTAGAAGATATTAATATAAGTGTATCAAGTGACTTAACTAAATTACATGAAAAAAATTACTATGGACAAATAGACAAAGTAATAAAAGAGTTAAAAGATAATGAAAATGCAACAAAAGGGGAATATACTTTTATAATAGAAACAAAAAACACTCCAAAAGAAGAAATAAATCTTTCAATCGAAGCTCAGTTAATAGATATAATAATAAAAAATAAAACCTCACTAAAAGAAGCAATAAATATTTTAAATGAAAAAACAAATTATAAAAAGAAAGATATTTATAATGCCAGTTTAAATCTAAAAGATATAAAGTTTTAAATAAATCATTGAAAAACGCTCAAAAATATTGTATTATTAATTTATAAGAATAATAGACAATATTTTTTAATTTTTGTCTAAAGATTAAGGAGGAAAAAATATGAACAAATATTCGATTGGGGGGGGGGCAAAAATTAACTAACCCTAATAGAAAGAAAGTGCTATTTATGATATCTTTATCATTATTTATGGTAGCAATATTATCTTTTGGGGCATACGCCTTATGGAATAGTGAACTACTTACTGGTAATAATAGTATAACTACAGGACAAGTAAAGATGAGTTATACTGAATCAAATGAAATAGGAATGAATAATGCATTACCTATTAAAGATAGTGAGGGTAAGGTATTAACTAATTACTTTGATTTTAAAGTTCTTTCTTATATTAAAACAAGAGCAAATGATGATACACAAAGAAAACTAAATTATAACATAGTACTAGAACCATTAACAGTAGAAACACCTTTAAACGACAATGAGATAAAAGTGTATCTAACTATGGTGGAGAATGGAAATGAGACAGTAGTAGTTGAACCTACAACAATTGATCAACTAAATAATAAAGTTTTAAGTTCTAAAGAAGAAATATTTTCAAATAATAAAGCAGAAGTAGTAACAAGTTATAGACTTAGAGCTTGGATTGATGAGAGTGTAGATACAACTAAACTTAATGAAAAGAAATATAGTTATAGATTTAGAGTAAATATTAATAATGAAGCTGCACCAGTAAAAGAAGATCATGCACTTACTTTTGCTAAATCTAAAGTTGGAACAGATGGATTAGAACAAATAACTCATACAATAGATAATACATTACAAGTAGATAGTAAGTTTGCAACAGAATATAGATATCGTGGAGGAGATTCAGTAGTAAAAAATTATGTAACATTCAATAATGAAACATGGAGAATAATTGGAGTAATACCTACTGAAGATACAGATGGTAATGTGGAAAATCGAATTAAGATAATAAGAGATGCATCTATAGGAAATATGGAATGGAATACTACAGAAGATACAACAACTAGTTCATATAATAACTGGGTAACAGGAACATTAAATACATACTTAAATAATGATTATTATAATACATTAACAAGTGATGCAAAATACATGATAGGGACAGCAAAATATTATCTTGGGGGATACAATACTTCACAAATAACAACTGATGTAATGTGGCAATATGAAAGAAAAAATGAAGCAAATAGAACAGGTTACTATTATGGAACAAACCCAATAATGTTAAATGATACAAGTAAAAAGATAGCAATAATGTATGCAAGTGATTATGGATATGCAGCATCAAAAGAATGTACAAGTAACTTATTTGATTATGATGATACAAGTTGTAAAACAACAAATAACTGGCTAGATAAGAGTGAAACTACATGGTTACTTGCACAATATTCTGATAGCCACGAACACGCATTTTATATAGATAGGGGAGAGTACGTTGCTCTGCCTAGTTCTAATGGATATGTATATGGTGATATTTACGCAGTGCAACCTGTCCTAACTTTATCATCCAATGTAAAAATATCAAGTGGCTCAGGTACAAGTTCTGACCCATACAAATTAAGCCTATAAGGACTCCAAGTCCTTTTTATTTTATAAACTTTTCCTTTACTTTCCCCTAAAAAAGTGGTATAATAAGCCTCAATTAACGGGGGTAGTAAAATGAATAATAAAATATCAGGATATATAATACAAATGCTTTTTACAATAATCATACTAATAACATCAACATTCATCTGGATAGAAAATCAAGATAAAAAAATAGATTTTATAACACTAGATAACAAAATCTACATTGAAGAATTATCAAATCCAATTACCTTATCAAATGTTTATCCTACAAAAGATGAAGATGGTATTAAAGAACAAGGATATACTTTTCAAGTAATAAATAACTCAAATAAAGAAGAAGTAACATTCTATTTACAAAACACTCTAGAAGAACAAGAAAACAGTCTAAACTATAAATACATAAGATACCAAGTAACTAAAAACAACAAAGTAATAGTAAAACCCACTAATATAAAAGAAAATGGTATTCTATTTACTGATGATAATACTAATGAAAGTACATACGAAATAAAAATGTGGATAGACTATAACTCAGACAACAATGTATATGGTAAAAACTTTTCAACAAAATTAGCGCTTTTATAGTGCTATTTTTTTTATTTTGATTTATAATTTAATTAGGTGGTAACATGCAAGAAACAAAACAAATATTTAATAAAAACAAATACAATAACGAAGTACTAAGAAAAAACTACATCACTGCATTAAAAGATAAAAAAGTATTAGAACTAAGAAAAAGAATAAATGCAAGTGATGAAACACTAGAAAAACACGTTCCTAATCTAATAGATTCAGCAATTCAGTTTGATAACTGCCTAAATTGCAAAGGACTACAAAACTGTAAAAACGAAATACAAGGATACTGCTATTACCCAAAAGAAGAAAACAATACTATAACTTTCTCATACGTAGCATGTAAATATAAAAACAATGAACTAAAAAAAGACAAATATAAAGAAAACATTGACTTATATAACGTTCCAACATCAATAAAAAATGCTTGTATGAAAGATTTATATACAGATGATAAATCACGTATTGAACCAATAAAATACATTAATAATTATTACAATACATATAATACCAATAGACAAAAAGGACTATACCTATATGGAAACTTTGGAAGTGGAAAAACATATATAATCGCAGCACTTCTAAATGAATTTGCTAAAAAAGATATAAAATCTGCGATTATATACTTTCCAGAATTTCTAAGAACCTTAAAAGAATCATTCTCAAACGATGAAAATATATCATACAGTGAAAAATATGAATACATAAAAAAAATACCAATTCTTTTAATTGACGACATCGGAGCAGAAAATGTAACATCATGGGGAAGAGACGAAATACTAGGAACAATACTTCAATACCGTATGGATGAAAACCTTCCAACATTCTTTACCTCAAACCTATCACTCGAAGAACTAGAAACACATCTTAGCAATACCAATAAAACAATTGACAAAGTAAAAGCAAGAAGAATAATTGAAAGAATAAAATACTTATCAACAGAAATGAAAATGATCGGAGTAAATCGTCGATGAAAAACGTACTAGGTAAATACAAAAAACTAACAGAATCAAAATCATTAAAATGCTATAAAGAAAAACTAAATATAAAAGATGATATAACTCTATATGAACACTTAATGCAACTACTAAGAAATATAATAAACTATGTATCTGATGATATAATAAAAGAAAAAGCATACTTTGGAATCTATAAACTATTAAGCTATCTAGATGAAACAGTAGAAAATATAAATGCCAAAGACCAAATAAATACTATAAACATCTATTATCTTATGGAAGAGACCATATCAAAAATAAAAGCAATAGATAAATCAAAAAGAAACTCAAACGAAAAAATAGTAATTTATAAAGAAATAGCAAATAGACTAGAAAACCTAGAACTAAATATTGACTATAATAAAGAAAATATTAATAAAACAAGTCTTAATAACTATAACATCATAAGACACTTATTAATAGAAATAAAAGATCTAACAAGTAGTGAAAAGATAATAAGAGAAAATGGTTATTTAATTAATGCCTATAATAATGAAAACGATAATATTATAAACACATTAGTAGAGCAATACATAAAAGAACTAATTAATTATATGGATCAAGATATAAACTATAATCTATGCTATTATGAAGCAGTAATAAGTACTATATTTGAAAACAAAAAAATAAGAATAGATAAACAAATAATAAAACAAAATATTAATAAATGTCTTTTACTACTCGAAGAATATAAAGACATAGGACACAGAAAAAGAATAAAAATGTTTAAGTGGATTAATCACTTAATAAACATTTTAGACGATAGAAACTATAAACCTGGTATGAGTACTATAAATAATTTATATAATATAAATACATCATTTGAATATGCCATAAGAGAAGAAGGAAAACTATACCATCAATTAAAACAAGATAAATACACAAACCCAAACACCCAAGACTTTATTCTTTCAATAGATGATGTTGATAATTATAATAGAGATGATGCCTTCTCTATATCAAAAGAAAATGATAAATATAAATTAAAAATATATATTTCAGATCCAAATAGTCTATATGAAATGAACACATTAACTATGCAAGAAGCAAGAAAAAGATCACAAAGCATATACTTACCTGATAAAACATTAGAAATGTTTCCAGAACAAACAATAAAAAACTTCCTATCATTAGATGCAGGTAAAAGACGCCTTGCTAGAATATATAACTATACATTATCAGAAACCGGAGAAGTACTAGACTTCAAAATAGAAAAAAGACCCATAATAGTAAAAAGAAATCTATCATACCAAGGAGTAAATGACTCATTATATAAACAAAGTGAAATAACAAAAACAATAAATATGTTAAAAGAATTAAAAGACATAATATCAAATAATTATAACGCACCAGAAGAAATAAATAGTGAAAGCTTAATCGAAGTACTAATGATGTTTAATAATATAAACGTTGCTAAATACTTCAAAGAACATAATCTACCATTACCATATAGATACTTTGAATATAAAAAAAATAATAACTTTGAGCACTTTGATCAAACAGATGAAAATACTAAAAAAATAATAAAAATAATTAAATCAATAAATAATACAGCATACTTTTCATCTAAACCAATGCACCATGATGCATTAAAAACAGATCATTATTGCTATAGCACATCTCCCAACAGAAGATATGCAGATATCTTAGTAAACGAATGCCAAGATAAATTATATTTTGATAAGTTAACAGACAAACAGTACTATGCATTTGAAGAATATCTAAATAAAGAAATAAACTATTTAAATCAAAAAAACCTCCAATTAGCAGAGTACTACAAAAGATATGCAAAAACTTTAAGTAATAAGTAAAACAAAAAAATCTAATGATTAATATTCATTGGATTTTTTATTGACAATTGCACTGAAAAAATGTTATAATTTCAGTGCAATTGTCAAGGAGGTATGACTATGAAAACTGAAAAGGTAACATTTAAAATTAATTCAGAAATAATTGAAAACTATGTAAATACAATTAATTCCTTAAAAACACCAATGAATCAAATTAAGAAACTGATAAATAAAAAACACAAACAATATGAGTCAATAACAAAGATGAATGAAGAAATCCAAACATATTCTAAATCCTATCCCAATGATAAAACAACAATATTCATTGATGCAATTATTCAAATAATGAATGCCAATAATGGAATGCTATCAACAAGAATGATAGAGCCACTTGATATAAATAGACAATATCTTTCAATAATGAAAAAAAACAACATGATTGATAACGTATCAAGAGGAATATATTGCTCCACAGATTCATATGAAGATAGCTATTTTGCACTTCAACAAAAATATAAAAAAATAATTTTTTCTCACATGAATGCACTATATTTTTATGGGTTAACTGAAGAGTTCCCAGATAGCTATACAATAACCGTACCGCAAAGATATCATGCGGATAAGATCAATGAAAAATGCAGAGTTTTTTATGTTTCAGATGAAATATATGAACTAGGATTAACCGAAGTAGAAACACCATACGGAAATAAAGTAAGAACTTATGATAAAGAAAGGTGTATATGTGATATCATAAGATCAAAAAGACGGATGGACTATGAACAAGTAGAAAAGAGTATAAAAAAGTATTTGGAAAGTAAAGATAAAAATGTAGTTAAACTATATGAATATGCCAAAAAAATGAAAATAGAAGAAAAAGTAATGAAACAACTTGAGGAAATAAACTATGAATAATAATGCACAATCTATAAAAGATAAACTAAAAACTATAGCAAAGCAAAGAAATGTTGATTTTAATTTAGTAATGAGATTTTATATGTATGATAGATTTATGGAAAGACTAGTAACCAGTAAATATAAAAATAACTTTATACTAAAAGGTGGATTTTATCTGAGCAAACTATTTGGCATAGATAACAGAAACACAATAGATATAGACACAGCGATTCAAAACACAGAACTTGATAAAGAAAATATAAAAAATATAATAAATGAAATATTAAATATAGATACAAATGATAATGTTATTTTCTCATTAGAAGAAATAACCCCAATTCGTGAGGAAGATGAATATGGTGGATTAAGAGTTACAGTCATTTTTAAATTGGATAACATAAAGGACAAATTTCATATTGATATAGCAACTGGAGATCCAATATATCCCGGACCAAAATATTATAATTATCAAACACTCATTAATAATAAAGAATATGAAGTTCTAACATACAGTATTGAAACTATTTTAGCAGAAAAAATAGAAACAATACTAAGTAAACTAGAAAAAAGTAGTAGAATGAAAGATTATTATGATATCTATATGATATACAAGTTTGAGTTTGAAAGAATAAATAAAAATAATTTAAAAATAGCAATAGAAAAAACATTTAAAAAAAGAGACTTCAATCAAAATCCAATAAAAAATATAGAAATAATCAAAAGTAGTGAAATATTAAAAATAAAATGGAAGAGTTACACTTTAAAAAATAAATATGCAAAAAACATTGATTTTAACGAAACAATAAAATGTTTAGAACAATTTATAAAAATAATAGACATTGTAACAACATAACAACACGAATAACATAAAATATATTGACCAAGCACCATTGATATGATAAAATAAATCTATAAAAGTTTTGATAAGGACACGATTTATATTAAGTTATCAAAGAGAGTTAGTATTTGGTGAAAACTAATATAACAAAATATAAATTACTACCTTTAAACTGCTCTAGAAATAGAAACCGGATAACTCCGTTATAGTTTTAAGTTATAAGGTAGGATGGTACCGCGTTTAAACGCTCCTTAATAAAAGGAGTGTTTTTTTATTTAAACTTTGTACTGGGGGTATAATATGAAAATAAAAAACTTAAAAGTAAATGAAACATATTTCTTTACAATAAATGGTTTCTTACAAAGATACTATGGATTCAAAAAAAATATGTTTCAAAACCTAACACACTCTGACTTAGATGTGTTATTACCAGATATCAAAAAAACCAAACAAGAAGAAATAACTGAAGAAAATATTAAAAAAGGAAAAATAATCCTTGTAAAAGATGTAAAACATAAAATTATAGCATACGATAATCCGTTACTATTAGATGAAAACAACTATGTATTACAAACCGATAATTCAAATGTTGAAGTAATCTTTTTAGACGATACAATTGATGACTATTGTGATGTTACTGAAGAAGATTTACCATTTATGAGTGATAATCAATTAGAACAAGCACTTGCATACTTTAAATTACATAACAATCATAAAATGATAAGACTAATCATAACGGAATTTCGTTTTAGACCAAAAAAGGGTTGTAAAAGAAGAAAACTAGAAAAACAAATAAAAGAGGAAAAAATGGAGGTAGATTAAAATGCAAAATATAAAAGAAAATGAAAATCTAAATACTTTAAACCATAGTTGTGCTCACTTATTAGCACACGCTGTAAAACATCTTTATCCTGAAGCTAAGTTCTTTGTAGGACCAGTAATCGAAGAAGGATTCTATTACGACATCGATCTAGGAGACAAAACTCTAACTGAAGAAGATCTTCCTAAAATAGAAAAAGAAATGAAAAAAATATCAAAAGACAACAAACTAATAAAAAGAATAGAACTAACAAAACAAGAAGCACTTGATATGTTCAAAGATGATATGTATAAAATAGACCTAATTAATAGAATGGATGAAAAAGAAATAATATCAGCATATCAACAAGGAGACTTCATCGACTTATGCCGTGGTCCTCATATGACCTCTACTAAACAAATGAAATACTTCAAACTATTAAAAGTAAGTGGGGCATATTGGAAAGGGGACTCTAAAAACAAAATGCTTCAAAGAATATATGGTATATGCTTTGAAACAGAAGAAGAACTAAACGAACACTTACAAGCACTACAAGACGCTAAAGAAAGAGACCATCGTAAAATAGGAAAAGATCTTAACATATTCATGTTCTCTGAATTAGTAGGAAAAGGATTACCAATGTGGTTACCAAATGGATTCATAATAAGAAAAGAACTAAGTGACTACATAACAGAAAAAGAACTAAAACTAGGATACAAACACGTAATGACACCATCACTTGGTAATGTTGACCTATACAAAACAAGTGGCCACTGGGCACACTATAAAGACGATATGTTTCCAGCAATGGAACTAGACAATGAATCATATGTTCTAAGACCAATGAACTGTCCACATCACATGATGATTTATAAAAACTTTCTACACTCATACCGTGATCTACCACTTCGTTTAGCAGAAATAGCTAATGACTTTAGATACGAAGCAAGTGGAGCATGCTGTGGAATAGAAAGAGCAAGAGCATTTACACAAAATGATTCTCACATCTTCTGTACACAAGATCAAATAGGACAAGAAGTACAAGGAGTAATAGACTTAATACTAGATGTATACAAAGACTTTAACTTTAAAGAATATAGTTTTAGACTATCACTAAGAGATAAAAATAACAAAGAAAAATACTTTGGTAACGATGAACTATGGGAAAAAAGTGAAAATGCCCTAAGAAAAATCCTAAAAGAATCAAAAGCTAAATACTATGAAGCCGAAGGAGAAGCAGCATTCTATGGACCAAAAATAGATGTCCAAGTAAAAAGCGCAATAGGACACGACGTAACCCTTTCAACAGTACAATTAGACTATCAACTACCAGAAAGATTTGAACTTGAATACGTAGCAGAAGACGGTACAAAGAAAAGACCAGTAGTAATTCATCGTGCCATACTAGGATCACTTGATAGATTTACAGCATTCTTACTTGAAGAAACAAAAGGTGCTTTACCACTTTGGCTATCTCCAGTTCAAGTAAACATTATTCCAGTAAATAATGAATACCATTTAGAATACGCAAAACAAATACAAAAACTTCTAAATGAAAATAACATAAGATGTGAACTAGATTCTCGTGATGAAAAACTATCATACAAAATGAGAGAATCACAAACTAAAAAAATACCAGTAACACTAATACTTGGAGATAAAGAAAGAGATAACAACCAAATAAGCTTAAGAAGATTCCAATCAAAAGAAACAACAACAAAAGATAAAGAAGACTTTATAAATGAAATAACAAAAGAAATAAAAGAAAAAATATATAGACCATCAAACAACTGATGGTCTTTTAAAGGGAGAAAACATGATACAAGAATTTGATTTACATACACATACAATAAACTCAGATGGAGAATACACTACTAAACAATTAGTACAAAAAATAAAAGATTCCAATATAAAAACATTTGCAATATCAGACCATGACAGCATACAAAGCATAAATGATATAAAAAACCTAGACCTAAAAGGACTAAACTATATAAAAGCAATAGAAATATCATCAATCCTAGATGGTGAATATAAGATGCACATTCTAGGATATAACATAGATGAAGAAAATGAACAACTATTAGAAATAATAAACAATCTAAAACAAAAAAGAATTAAAAGAATATACGACATAAAAGATAGTTTAAAAGAACAATATAATGTAATACTAAAAGATGAAGAAATAGAAAATGTAATAAGAGAACATAACATACCAGGAAGAGTCCATATCGCAAAACTATTAGTAAAAAACAACTACACAAAAACAGTACCTGAAGCATTTGAAAAATATTTAGATGATATAAAAACAACAATCATCGCTAGAGAAGATGCAGCAAAAGTAATAAAAGCAATAAAAGAATCAGGTGGAATAGCCATATGGGCACACCCTAAAAAAACCGAAAAACAACATAATATAAATATGGAAGAAATATTACCTAATCTAATATCACAAGGACTTGAGGGTATCGAAGTATATAATAGCCTACATACATATGAAGAATCACAAAGATACCTGGAAATAGCTAAAAAATATAATATATTAACAAGCGGAGGAAGCGATTACCATGGTCCTGTTGCAAAGCCAAATGTTCTACTAGGAAAAATCTACAAAGACAATGAAAACTATAAAATATCAATAGAACAAATAACACTATTAAAAAAACTAAATATAAAATAAAAAGAGCAAAAGCTCTAAAAGATAAGATTTAGTAAATTACTAAGTATAAAACAACAAACAATACCCACTAAAGTAGGAATGATAATAGAGATAATTGTCCACAAAAGACTATTTGTCTCTTTTTTAATAGTAACAATAGTGGTACCACATGGAAAATGAAACATTGTAAAAAAGATAAAACATAAAGCAGTAACAATAGTCCAACCATTAGAAATAAGTATATCCCTTAACTCATTAAGACTAGTATAACCAGTAATATTACCTTTACATAAATAAGCCATTATAATAATAGGAATAACAATCTCATTCGCCGGAAGACCAAGTATAAAAGCAAGAACGATAACCCCATCTAAACCAATAAAACTACCAAATGGTTCTAAAAAATTAGAACAAATACTAAGAATACTAATTCCTCCTATATAAACATTAGAACAAATCCAAATAATGATACCCGCAGGAATAGACACACAAATCGCCCTAATTAGTACAAACAAAGTCCTATCTATAACAGATCTAACAATAGTCTTTAAAACCTCAGGCCTTCTATATGGAGGCATTTCAATCACAAAAGTAGAATCCTTACTCTTTAAAATAGTACAAGATAATATCTTAGAAACAATAAATGTCATAATAACAGAAATTACTATAAAAACTAAGAGCATTAAAGAAGAAACCAAAGAATTAACAAACCTATTACCAATACCATAAGTAATAAAAATACTAATCATCGCAATAAGAGTAGGAAACCTTCCATTACAAGGACTAAAACAATTAGTAATAATAGCAATAAGTCTTTGCTTCTTCTCTTTAATAATTCTACAACCCATAACACCACAAGCATTACATCCATATCCCATACACATAGTAAGAACTTGTCTACCTTGACTACCACATTTATTAAATGACTTATCTAAATTAAAAGCAATTCTAGGAAGATAACCAGAATCTTCTAATAAAGAAAATAATGGAAAAAATATAGCCATCGGAGGTAACATAACAGATACTACCCAAAATACAGTTTTAAAAATACCATTAATAATAAAATCAATAATAGTTTCATTGAGACCAATAAAGTTAAGAAAACTATTAAAACAAGACAAAATATAAAATAAAAACTTACTAAGATAATCTGATATGTAATTAGCGCCAATAATAGTAATCCAAAGAATAATACCAAGAAGTAAAAGCATTATTAAAATACCATATCTTCTAGAAGTAACCACCTTATCAATCTTTAAAGTAATAGGATCATAACAATTATTACTAACACAAGCATTATAAATATCTTTTGCAAGAGAATAAGTACCAATTATTTCTCTTTTTTTATTACCAGTAAAACTGATAATAAAATCTTTTAACTTCTTAATACCAATCTTCTTTCTAGCACTAATAGGTATAACAGGAACTCCTAAAAATACCTCTAACTTATCATAATCAATTACTATTCCATTTCTTTGTGCTTCATCAATCAAATTAACACATACTATAACATTATCAACTTTAGTAACAGTATCAAGAACTAAATTAATACCCTTAAGTAAAGAAGTTCCATCAATAACAACAATAACTATATCACAAGTATTATTAAGTAAAAAATCACTTGCAATTACTTCCTCCTTTGAATAACCTCTAAGAGAATAAGTACCAGGTAAATCAACAACATTATAAACATTACTTTTATATTTAAAAACTCCACAAGCACTACCAACAGTCTTACCAGGCCAATTACCAGTATGTTGATTAAGACCAGTAAGTAAATTAAACAAAGTACTTTTACCAACATTAGGATTACCTAAAAGAGCAATAGATAACTTATCATCAATTAAACTATCAAAATCATTAGACTTAAAACCTCTAGAAAGTCCCATCACCATCATCCTTTAAAACAATAATATTATCACAATCACTTTTTCTAATAGCAATAATACTATTATCAACTAAAAAAGCAATAGGATCACCAAGCATAGCATAATACAAACAAACAATTTCATTACCAGATCTAATACCAAGACTCTCTAAATACCTCTTACTATCACTATTAATATTATTTTTATACACAATAACCTTATCTGAAGGAGCAATTTCACTTAATTTAATCTTCATCATAATAAACTCTCCTAATATAATATATGTAAAATAAAAATAAGTGCAATCTCTTGAAAAGAAAACGAACTTATTATATAATTTAAATATGATAAAGGAGATAATTATGAAAGTAAACATTAAAAAATTAAATGAGAAAGCAAAGTTACCAACTTATGGTACTGAATATTCAGCAGGAGCGGATCTTTATGCATGTATTGATGATGCTATGGAAATAGAAGCTCATGAAACAAAATTAATACCAACTGGATTATCACTTGAAATACCAGAAAACTATGCCGGATTAATTTATGCAAGAAGCGGATTAGCATCAAAAAAAGGTCTTGCACCAGCAAATAAAGTTGGAGTAATAGACTCAGACTATCGTGGTGAAGTAATGGTTGCATTACATAATCATACAAATGAATCTAAACAAATTGAGACATTTGAAAGAATAGCACAACTAGTAATAACACCATTTTTAAAAGTTGAATTCAATGAAACAGATAAACTAAACGAAACAGTTCGTGGTGAAGGCGGATTTGGTTCAACAGGTACAAAATAAAAGAGTTATCGGGCACTTTTAACGAAGTCCAGGAAGTGCCCGATAACTTTATTTTTATGTAAACTAAATATAAAAAATAATAAGAGATCCTATGAAATAGCATATGAAGATAATACTACAAAAAAATATGATATTATAAATGTATCAACCCTAAATAAAGCCTAGTGCTTTATTTTTTTACACAAAAAAAGCAATAACTAAATTGCTCTATATTTATCAGCATCCTTATAAGGATTTTTTGGATCAATACGATCTATAAAAAGTATACCATTCAAATGATCTATTTCATGTTGAAAAGCAATAGCTAGTTCTTCTCTTGCTCTAACTTTTATCTTGTTACCATCCATATCATATCCAGTAACAGTAACTCTTGCATGTCGTGGTATAATACCATTAACTTCACGATTAACAGATAAACATCCTTCACCTTCTTCAACATATATCATTTCCTCTGAAGAACTAACAATCTTAGGGTTAATAATAATATAAGTCTTAAAAGTTTCTTTTATATCTTGTTCATGGACCACTACAAAATACCTTTTATCAATACCAAGTTGAATCGCAGCCATACCCATACCAGGTCTTAAATTGTACTTTTTAGCAAGTTTATCAATTTGACTATTAGTAAGATACTCAATCATAAGATCAATATTTTTTCTATCCTCATCACTAAGAGGAAAACTAACTTCCTTACTAACATTTCTGAGTATTTTATTACTCTCATCAACTATATCTTTATTTTTTAACATACTACCACCTCAAAAGTACCTACATTATAGCACAAAAAAAGGAAATAGTAAACTACTTCCTAATTTTATATTAATTCCATGCTCTAGCACCAAGTATAATTATTAATAAAATAAATAAAACTAAGATAATAGCATAATTATTTCCATAACCTGTAGCATATCCATAGTTAGTTGGCATTTGATTGCAACAACTTCCTGTATTCCCATATCCATAGGAATTACCATAATAATACATAAGCATCCTCCTTTAACTATCTATTATAGTTTATTATACATAAGCAATTTGTGTTATTATAAAAACACAATTTCATAAAATATTTGCAAAAATAATACTATGATGTTATTATTATAATGAGGTAATAATATATGATAAAAAAAATAGATAAACAACTATTAATTTTAACAATAATACTATTTTCAGTAGGACTAGTAATGATATATTCTGCATCAAACGTAACAGCATTCATGGTAAACGAAACAACTCCATGGAGATACTTCATAAGAGAAATAATTTTCATGATCGCAGGCCTATTTGGAGCCATGATACTCTTAATGACACCATTTAAAAAATACTATAGATGGTCATTGTTCTTTACATTAATATTTACAGGACTAATATTTTGCTTAGTAGTCTGGGGAACAGTAACAAATGGTGCTACCAACTGGATTGGATATAAAGGGTTAGGTATTCAACCAAGTGAATTCGTAAAAATAACAAGTATTCCTTTATTTGCATTATACTATGAAAAAAATAAAAAATATCAAGATAACAAAATAAGAATGATAACACCTTTGATACTAGGTATGATAATAACAATACTAATAATTGCTCAAAAAGATTGGGGAACTGCAGTTATCTATGCATCAATTGTAATATTTATGTTCTTCTTCTCGAATGCTTCAAAAAAAATAAAAGTAGATATTTTAAAAAAAGGATTAGTCTTATTAGTATTTGGTATTCTTTTATTAGCATTTGCGGGTGATAAAGTACTCGGAGACAAAATCGCAAGATTTAACTTTAATGCTCCATGTGATAGATATCTAACAGATGGAAACCAATTATGCAATGGATTCATTGCTATGAATGGGGGAGGACTATTTGGAAAAGGACTAGGTAACAGTACTCAAAAATACCTATATCTGCCAGAACCATACACTGATTTTATATTTGCAATATTTGTTGAAGAACTAGGACTAGTCGGAGCAGTAGGATTATTCCTCCTTTACTTACTATTAATTGTCAGAATAGTAGTCATAGGTAAAAAGTCAAACAAAGAATCATACACACTAATGTGTTATACAATAGCATTTTATATATTTATTCATATTGCAGTAAACTTAGGGGGAGTACTTGGAATTATTCCAATGACGGGGGTAACACTACCATTCTTAAGCTATGGAGGAAGTATATGTATATCAATAATTGCAGCACTCACAATAGTTCAAAAAGTTGCAATAGAAACTAAAAGAAGTGTAAACAAAGTGTAAACTTTTAATAAAAACAAAGGAACTTTTAATTTTTCATAATTCTATATATATGAACACATAAGGAGGAATTTATGGAAAGATTAAAAGATTTTTTTTATGATAATAAAACTATAATTATCATAACCATATCATTAGTACTAATAATACTAACAAACACATTACAATACTATTACTTTAAAAATAGTATAAAAGAAGAACCATCAAACGATATTTCATTAAAAAACCATCAAGAACAAGAGCAAGAATACATCTATATTGATATTCGGGGAGAGATAAAAAAACCTGGAGTATACAAAATATCAAAAGATAAAAGAGTAATAGATGCAATCGAAATAGCTAAAGGACTAACAAATAACGCAGACACATCAGTAAACAACTTAAGCATGCAACTAAAAGATGAAATGGTAATAATAATCTACAGTAAACAAGAAGTAAAAAACTTTATTAAAACAAAAGAAAAAGAACAACTAAAAGAAGAAAACTGTTCTAAAGAACAAAATAATATTAAAAATGATTCTTGCATTACTCAAGATAAAAAAGAAAACAAAACTACCATTAAAACACAAGAAGACAAAAAAGAAGGAACTAAAACATCATCAATCATAAACATAAATACTGCATCCCTTGAAGAATTAACAACCCTAAAAGGAATAGGAAGTAAAAAAGCACAAAAAATAATTGAATACAGAACTAAATCACCATTTAAAACCAAAGAACAAATAATGGAAGTATCAGGAATCGGAGAATCACTATATAACAAAATAAAGGATAATATAACAACATGAAACTATTACAAAAAGATTTTACATATTATATACTTTTAATAATAACAATAATCATATTTCTAATATCAATAAACATAACCAAAGAATCTACATACAAACAAATAAAAAATGAACAATTCAAAATAATAGAAAAAACTAAAAAAGACTATGGAATAAAACTAATTCTAAAGGGAAGAGAAAAAGTATTGGCATACCTCTACATAGATAAAGATAAAATAGATAACGAATATAATAAATATGATCTTGGAGATATAATAACTATAACAGCACAAGAAAAAGAAATAAAACAAAAAACATTAGATAATACATTTGACTATAAAAAATATCTAAATAATCAAAAGATATATAAAGTAATAGAAATAACTGATATAAAAATAAACACTAAAAACAAAAATATTTTCTACAAAATAAAAAATAAAATAATAAAAAGACAAGAAAAGATACCAAAATCAAAACCCTATATAAACAGTCTAATTCTAGGAAACAATTCCTACTTAGACGAAGATATAATAACATCATATAGAAAAAGTGGAATAAGTCATTTATTTGCTATATCAGGAACACATATAAACATTCTACTAATTATACTATATAATATCTTAAAAAAACTAAAACTAAAAGAAAATAAAATAAGTATAATAACAATACTATTTCTAATATACTATATGTTTCTAACAAACTTTTCCATGTCAGTACTAAGAGCATCAATATTTACAATTCTAATAATTATAAATAAACTATTAAAACTAAATATAAAAAACAAAAATCTATTAATATTAACACTCTTCATAATAACATTAAATAATCCCAAAAACATATTAAATATTGGACTACAATTCTCAGTTTTAATAACATACTATCTAATAACATATAACAAACTAATAAATAATAAAAAAACATACCTTAAGAAGACACTAATCATATCATATATATCCACTCTGGTGTCGCTACCAATCCTAGTTAATAGTTTTTACCAAATAAATACTTTATCAGTAATATACAACCTTTTCTTTGTACCATACGTATCATTTGTTTTATTACCATTTACTTTAATAACATATATTTTTCCACCATTTGATAATATATTAAAAATCTTAATAGACATAAATGAAAACTTATCACTATTAGTAAGTAATATAAACATATCAAACATAATAATTAAAAAATTATCAATACCACTTATAATAATTTACTATATACTAATAACAATAAACTTTAGAAAAATTGAGAATAATAATAAGTTTAATATAATAATTATAATGTTTATAATACTTCTTAGCCTAAGAACTGTAAGTGGTAATCAAATTACATTTATAGATGTAGATCAAGGAGATAGTACCTTAATTACTATAAATAATAAAACAATTCTAATAGATACCGGAGGAAATATAAATTATAAAAATAAAGAATATAAATACCAAATATCAAAAAATAAAATATTACCATATATGAAATCAATTGGCATAAAAAGAGTTGACTATTTAATATTAACTCATGGTGATCAAGATCACATGAAAGAATCAATTTATTTAGTAGAAAACTTCAAAATAAAAAAAGTTATATTTAACTGTGGGCCATATAATGAGTTAGAACAAGAACTAATAAAAATATTAAATAAAAAAAGTATTAAATATTATAAATGTATAAAAAATATAGACATAGGTAATTATAAGTTAGAGTTTTTAAATACTAAGATATACAATAATGAAAATGACAACAGTAGTGTTATCTATCTAAATTGTAACAATAAGAAGTTTTTATTCATGGCAGATGCATCACAAGAAAGAGAAAAAGATATATTGGATAAATACAATATAAAAGATATAGATGTTTTAAAAGTAGGGCATCATGGTTCTAGAACAAGTTCTAATAAAGAGTTTATAGATAAAGTAAAACCAAAATACTCAATTATTAGTGTTGGAAAAAATAACAGATATGGTCATCCAAATAAAGAAGTATTAAATACTTTAGATAATTCAAAAATATATAGAACAGACGAGGATGGAAGTATTACATTTAAAATTACAAACAACAAGTTAAAAATTAAGACCTGTTGCAGATAGAAAGGAAGATGATAAAATGAATGAAATAGATAAGACATACCTACAAATTGAAAATAAAGTATTAAATCACGAAGTATATCAAAATGTAAAAGATTATTCCAAAGCAAAAGAAAAGATAAAAACATATTTAGAAGTTGGAAGTCTACTTAACGGTGTAGATACCAAATACGGGAAGAATGTAATAAAAGATTATTCTAAAAGACTAACAATTAAATTCGGTAAGAAATATTCAACATCATTATTATATAAAATCAAACAATTTTATATAATAATAGAAAAAGTCCCGACAATGTCGGGAAAATTAACATGGAGCCATTGATATGAAATGTTATCTTTTGATGACGTAAATAAAATAGTATATTATGTAAATCAATGTGAAATTTATAATTTAGATGTCAGAGAATTAAGAAATAGAATAAAGTCTAATGAATATGAAAGATTACCCATAGATGTAAGAAATAAATTAAAAAGTAGAAATGAAATAAAAATAATAGACTTTGTTAAAAACCCTATTCATATTAGAAATAATGATAAAAAAGAAATTATATCTGAAAAAATACTACAAAAGTTAATACTTGAGGATATACCAGCATTTTTAAAAGAATTAGGTAATGGCTTCACTTTTATTGATAATGAATATAAAATTAAATTAGATGATAGATATAATTATATAGATTTGCTTCTATATAATATTAGGTATAAGTGTTATGTAGTAGTAGAATTAAAAGTAACAGAACTAAAAAAAGAACATACAGGTCAAATTATGACTTACATGAATTACATCAATAAAAATATAAAAACACTAGAAGAAAATGGAACAGTAGGTATTATTATTTGCAAACAAGATAATGAGTATGTAATTAGATATTGTTCTGATGATAGGATAATTGCTAGAGAATATGAACTTATATGATACGATAGTTAATAATATCTTAATTTAATCTTATAATCATCAAATGGTAGAGTTATTTTTGCATAAAAAAATATAAGAACATCGACATATACCAATTTATTTGTATTTACGATAATGAAAAATCAAAATATGAGTTCTTATATAAAAGTAAATAAAATCAGAGTATCCAATAATACCGACAGGCAAGAATAATAGATATAATCATCCAAACGAAGAGACATTAAATAATTTAGAAAAATCTAAGATATATAGAACAGATCAAGATGGAAGTATTACATTTAAAACTAGAAATAACAAGTTAAAAATTAAGACTTGTTGCAGGTAGAAAGGAGTAAAATATGAATTATTATAATGAAATAAAGAATGTGCTAGTAAACAACGAAGTAAACAGAACAATAAAAAATTATTCAATTAATAAAAGTAATTTAAATGCTTACTATAATGTTGGAAAATTATTGTTAGATGCAGGAAACAAATATGGAGAAAGCATTATTAAAGAGTATTCATTAAGATTAACTAAAGAATTGGGTTCAGGATATAGTCAAAGAAACTTAAGAAATATGAGACAATTTTATAAAGTATCTCAAAAATGGCAGACGCTGTCTGCCAAATTAAGTTGGAGTCATTTTTGTGAAATTATTTGGTTTGATGATGACAAGTTTCAATATTATGTCAAAATCACTGAATTAAATAATTTATCAATCAGACAGCTAAGAGAAAAAATAAAATCTAATGAATATGAAAGAGTACCGAAAAAGACTAAAAATAAGTTGATAAATCAAGATAAATCTAGTGCAGTAGACTTTGTGAAAAATCCAATTTTGATTAGAAACAGCAATAGATATAATATATTTTCAGAAAAAATATTACAAAAACTAATTTTAGAAGACATTGAAAACTTCCTAGATGAATTAGGAAATGGCTTTACATTTATTAAAAGTGAATATCCTATTAGATTAGATGATAGATATAATTATATAGATTTGCTTCTATATAATATCAAATATAAATGCTATGTAGTAATAGAATTAAAAATCACTGAACTAAAAAAAGAACACACGGGTCAAATTATGACTTATATGAATTATATTGATAAAAACATTAGAACACTAGAGGAAAATGAAACAGTAGGTATTATCATTTGCAAACAAGATAATGAGTATGTTATAAAATATTGCTCTGATGATAGAATAATAGCTAGAAAATATGAACTTATATGATACGATAATTAATAATATTTTAATTCAAATAACTAATTTAATCTTATAATCATCAAATAGTAGAGTTATTTTCGAATAAAAAAATATAAGAACATCGACATATATCAATTTATTTATATTACGATAATGAAAAACCAAAACTAGTAAAGAGTTTATAGATAAAATAAAGCCAAAATATTCAATCATTAGTGTTGGAAAAAATAACAGATATAATCATCCAAATAAAGAAGTATTAAATACTTTAGATAATTCAAAAATGTATAGAACAGATCAAGATGGAAGTATTATGTTTAAAATAAAAAATAATAAATTAAAAATAGAGACTTGCAGTCCATAGAAAGGAAGATGATAAAATGAATGAAATAAAAGAATATACAAAAAAAGTTTTCGAAGATATTAAACATATTGATAATAATGGTGATGAGTATTGGTATGCTAGAGAATTACAAAATATATTAGAATATACACAATGGAGAAGATTTGAAAATGTCATTAATAAAGCAAAAATTGCATGTAAGAACTCAAACATTAAGATTGATGACCATTTTGCCAACGTCGGCAAAATGGTTGATATAGGTTCAAATACCAAAAGAATAACTAAAGATTATAGACTAACAAGATATGCATGCTATCTAATTGCACAAAATGGTGATTCCAGAAAAGAAGTAATAGCACTTGCTCAAACTTACTTTGCCATTCAAACAAGAAAACAAGAGCTTTCTGATAAAGAATACAATAAACTTAGTGAAGATGAAAAAAGATTATATCGGAGAAACCAAGTAAAAAGCGGTAATTATAACTTGAACAAAACAGCAGTTAAAAGTGGAGTAAAAGATTTAGCTAGGTTTCATAATACTGGATATAAAGGACTTTATAATGGAAAAACAGCAGATGATATTTTTAAAAGAAAAAAGCTCAGATATAGAGAAGATATACTAGATAACATGGGTAGTGAAGAACTCGCAGATAACATATTTAGAATTGCTCAAACTGATGCTAAACTAAAAAGAGATAGTGTAGATAATGAGTATACTGCAAATTCAGTTCACTATGAAATTAGTAGAATAGTAAGAAATGCAATTAAAGAAGCAGGTGGTACAATGCCAGAAGAACTACCAACACCATACAAAAGTTTAAAAGAATTAGAAAAAGAAAATAAAAAATTAGAGATAAAAAATCTAGATTAATACAATAAACATACTACAAAAACTGATAAAATAATTATAATATTTCAGACCATTTTTTGAGTTCAATAATATAATCACAACATGTAACAATTTCAAAAAATAAAAAACTAAGAATTATTTAAAAAAGCTTATAAATAAATATAAATCAAATAAGAATAAAACTAAATAAAACTGCATATACTAAACATGTAGCACATAAAAACTAAATACATAAAATATATTATAAAGGGAGAACGCTAATCGCTAGCCCTTTAGCGTTTATATAGATCAAAGAGCTTAAATGCTCTTTTTATTTACTTACTAATAATTAAGTGATAAAATTATATCAAGGAGTGATAACGTGGACGATAAAAGATTCAAAATGATTGATGAAGAGTTTATTTGTAAAAATTGCAACACCATAGTTAAACCACTAGGATACACTGCAAGAGATCATTGTCCTAAATGTTTATACTCAATTCACATAGACAACAACCCTGGTGATAGAAAATGCACCTGTCAAGGATTCTTAAAACCAATCGGAGTGGAAAAACATAAAGATACATATAAAATAATATATAAATGTGAAAAATGTAAAGAAATTAAAAAAAATATATGTGCAAAAGATGATAACATGGATGAAATAATAAGACTAAGTGTTATAAATGATTAAGGAGTTAAAATGAAAAAAGTAGTAAAAAGAATTATATTATTATTTATAGTAATACTATTATTACAATTAATAGCAAATATATTTAAAAAAGAACATGATATAAACTATGAATTAAACTATAACGATCAAAACTATAAAATACATGAAATATATAAAGATGATAGATATAACTTTGAAATAAATATTGATAACAATTACTTTGTATTAGATACAGATAACCTATATCATAAAAAGAAAAAGGTAATAGATAAAATATACTATTATGACACTGAAGATATAAAATGTATCTACACACCACTAGAAAACACTGATATAATCTGTCTAGAAAACTCTACATTAAAATCCTACTACGAATCATCTAAACACATTAAATCATTTGTAAAAGAATTAAAACAACTAGGATACACAAACCCTTCATGGGACATAAAAGACTCAAAAATAAAAACAATAGACCAAGTCGAAGTCTATCAAGATAATATAAGTGATAATACATATATTTATTTATATAAATACAATGGATTCTTTAAAATAACTAATAAAGATTTAAGTAAAATAAATACATTTAACAATGATACATATCTAAACACACTTGGAGTTCAAGTAGATAAATATTATGTAATACCAAACTATGATGATAAACATGATTTTAAAGAAATATATGTTTATAACATGAAAAATGATAAAAAGAAAACAATTAAATTAAAGAATAAAATATCAACAGATTCATACATAAATGGAGTAGTGGATAAAAAAATATATCTAACAGATAAAGACAATTTAATTCAATATAGAATAGATCCTAAAAAAAGAAAAGTTGAAGAAGTAGGTAACACTAATGATGGTGGACTAACATATCAAAACAATGAGTTTAAATCTATAAACATGTATGAATTTAGAAAAACAGAAATAAAATATGAACAAGATTATACTGATATAATATCTGATTATCAATATATAAATAAAGTAAATAATAATTACTATTACCTTAAGAATGATACATTTTATAAGTATAATTCCACATTTGGTGTAACACAAGTCTTATTTAAAAGTGAAGCATCAAACATTGTAATGAATAATGAAGATATATACTTTGTAAAAGATAATAAACTATATCTATATGATGGATACTTAAGAGAAATATTAAAATATGATGAGTTATCATTCAATAGTACCAATAGATATGCAGTATACAAAAAATCATAAGGAGGAATTATGCCATTAAGAGATGAAAATACTAAAATAAGAAGTATTGATGATGAATTAAAAAGATTAACTGAAGAATTAGGACTAGTAATAGATATTCCTGATATACCTGATGTAAAAGAAGATAAATCTAAAAAAGATGAAGAAAAAGAAGACAAAGAGTAAAATAAAACTCTTTTTTTCATACAATTAACTGAGGTGAAATATGGAAGAATACACAGTAAAAGAAAATGATACCATATTTTCTATATCAAACTTATATGGCATACCCCCAATAGAAATAATAAGAACTAACAATTTAAAAGAACCATACAACATATTAAAAGGCCAAGTATTAGATGTTCCTACAACTACATATAATATATATGATAGATATGTAGTAACAAATAAAGATACATTATATAGTATTGCTAAAAATGCAAATACCACAACTGATATAATCGAAGCAATAAATGGATTAGAAAAAAATGAATACATCTATGTAGGACAAACTCTTTTAATACCCAAGAAAGATATAAAGATATACATAACTAAAGAAGGGGATACTTTAGATGACGTATCAGACTACTTAAAAGTAGGAGTCCTAGACGTAGTTTATAGCAATAATAATATATTTTTATTACCTGATCAATTGATAACATATCGAAAAGTTTGATTTTTTAACAAGAATATGTTATAATTATTTTCAACAAATGGCACATTATTCTAGTCAATAATTTATTACGAAGGTGGGGCTAAAAATCCACTAAAGAGCACATCGATGAAGTCCTTGGTGTTTGCTTTATACGCCCAGTTTGGGGTGGATGCTGAGGGTTAAGAATTTATGGGCGACTATAATGGCATATAGCAACCGACCCATTTATTCGTGGAGACTTATTATTGTGAGAAGCCTATACAGATAAACTTGACGGACTTTTTACGAAATAAGTAAGAACCTATTATGTGGCGAAAGTTATGAATAGAGTAGCTTGGCTTGAGTGGTTATTTGGGATTATGGATAAGTTTTTTGTTACATGGCCAGTGATAAATAATTTGGTAACCATATGAAACTATAATTGCAAAAGAGCATAGTAATAATAATTATTGTCGGGGAAAACCCCTAGAGTGACATCTCATAGGATTGCAGTGCGTACTAAGTGGTAATCAAGTCGTAGATATGGTGACATACTACTATTTCTTTTAAAAGGGAACTGCTACACTGGTAACGGTAAGTAAGAAATAGGGAAATCCAACTTGACCTAAGACGTAAAGTTAACTATGACATAGCCATTCTTTAAGACCTTTGGGTCTTTTTTTGTTCGAAAGAAAAAGTGTTAGGTAAGAATTTTCATAGTAACAAAATATGTGTTATAATAAAAACTAATTCAGTTAGGAGATGATAGATTTGAAGACATATATTGTATTAGATGAATCAGGAGCAATGCATCTAAAAAATGAAAGATACTTTGTAATCGGAGGATTCATTACTAAAGAATTGCATAAAGTTATTTCATCTCACAAAAAAACAGAAAAAGTAGTAAAACATATAAAAAACATACCTATTGATAAGAAAGTAGAATTAAAATCATATCGAATTACTGATAGACAACAGGCATTATTCTTAAATGAACTATATTCATTGGAAAGTGTAGTACCAATAGCAATAATAATTGACAAAGAAAATTTAAAAAAGTTTAATGCATCTGAAAATGTTGCATATAATTTTTTTGTAAAAACATTGTTGAATTACTTATTCAAATGTAACATTTCTATCATGCAAACTGATCATATTGAGTTAAGATTAGATAATAGAAATGTTTCAGTAAAAGCATTAAAAGATTTAGAAACATTTCTTCAATGGGAATTTGATTTTATGAACTTAGATGTAGAAGTAAAATATTTAGATTCAAAAGATAATCGAGATATTCAAATGGCTGATTACATTGCAAATCTAGTATGGAAAAAATATAATTTACCTAATGAGAACCTATCAAAAAGAATTACTCAATATAACAAAATCTATACTTCGAAGTTTCCGTTTAAATCATTTGGTAATAATCCAAGTTTAAGAAAAGTCGAAGAAAATTGCAAAAATTCAAAAACAAATCAAGAAACTATTGCAAATCCATAAAAAAATGGTATAATACTACCAGAAGACCTTTAAGGCTCATCGAACCAAGTGTTTCGTACACAATGTTCTAATCGTATGTTAAGTACGAGATTCCTTAGGCAGAAAAGTAATCCATTAGGGTTACTTTTTCTTTTTAATTATGTTATACTCAAATTACTAATAAAAAAAAGGAAGAGATTAAATGAAACAAAAACAAAAAGTAGATAAAAAGTGGATACTAATAATAACATCAATTGCTTTTACTATATCATTATTACTATCTTTAATATCAGAACTTATAATACCTAACGTATTCATCATAATAAGTATTATTTTAGTACTAGTATTCGTATTACTAGGAATAATCTTTGATATAATCGGAGTAGCAGTATCAACAAGTGATGATAAATCATTTCACAGCATGGCATCACAAAAAGTAATGGGTTCAAAAACTGCAATCAACTTTATAAAAAATAAAGAAAAAGTATCATCATTCTGTAATGATGTAATCGGAGATATATGTGGGGTAGTAAGTGGTAGCTGTGGACTTTCAATAGCCATAAAACTATCTAATATGCTAAACATAAATCCAGTACTAACAACAATCTTAATAACAAGTACAATATCTGCTTTAACAATCGGAGGAAAAGCAATAGGAAAAACATACGCACTAACAAAAAACAACCAAATAGTATATAAAACTGCTAAAATAATGAATATTTTCTCAAAATAACCACAAAAAACCAATATAAACTAGATTTTTTCTTAATTTTTTGGTATAATCTTAACCAGTCAAAGGGGTGATACAATGATGCCAACAGTATGTATAGTAGGAAGACCAAATGTTGGTAAGTCCACACTATTTAATAAATTAGTAGGTAAAAAAATATCAATAATCGAAGACACACCAGGAGTCACAAGAGACAGAATCTATGGAGAAGTAAACTATCGTGGATATAACTTCAATCTAATAGACACCGGAGGAATAGATGTTTCAAAAGAACTATTCAATGATGAAATAAAAGTTCAAGTAGAAATCGGAGTAATTGAAGCAGAAAAAATAATATTTGTAGTAGACGCTAAAGAAGGATTAACTGCAAATGATCTTGAAGTAAGAGACTTACTTAGAAAATCAGGTAAAGAAGTAATTGTTGCTATAAATAAAGTAGACAATAAAGAAGCAGAAAAACATCTATATGACTTCTATGAACTTGGTTTTGATAAATACATAGAAATAAGTGGTGAACACAACAAAGGAATTGCTGATCTTTTAGATGAAATAGTAATAGACTTTAAACAAAAAGAAAAAGAAGAAACAGATATTACTAAAATCTGTGTTATAGGAAGACCAAACGTTGGGAAAAGTAGTCTAGTAAATGCTTTATTAAATGAAGAAAGAGTAATAGTTAGTAATGTAGCAGGAACAACAAGAGATGCAATAGATATAGACTTTAAATACGATAAAGAAGACTACATCTTAATAGACACCGCAGGAATGAGAAAAAAAGGAAAAGTATTCGAAGCAATTGAAAAATATAGTCTTCTTAGAAGTATGCGTGCAATAGATCGTGCTGATATTTGTCTACTTGTTATAAATAGAGAAGAAGGAATCATTGAACACGATAAACACATCGCAGGATATGCAATAGAAAAAGGAAAAGGAATAATAATCGTTGTAAATAAATGGGACACAGTAGAAGAAAAAGATAAAGACATAAAAAACTTTACCAAAGAACTACGTGAAGAATTCAAATTCATTCCATATGCACCAATAGTATTCCTATCTGCACTAACTAAAAAAAGAATACATACTCTAATGCCTGAAGTAAAAAAAGTAAAACAAAACATAATAAAAGAAATAAAAACAAGTACTTTAAACAACATTATTCAAGAAGCATATCAACTAAACCCAGCACCATCATACAAAGGAAAAAGATTAAAGATATATTATGTTTATCAAACAGGAACTAAACCACCTAAGTTTACATTTAATGTAAATGATAAAGGACTAGTACATTTCTCATACGAACGCTACATAGAAAATAAAATAAGAGAAAACTTTGACTTTGAAGGAACACCAATACAAATCCAATTTAAAAATAAAAATGACATACTTTGATAAGTTCATTGATTTTATAACAAGACACAACTTGTATGAAAATAAAAGTTTTATAGCAATAAGTAATAAAACTACTAATATAGATTATTATAATGAAGAAGCAAGAGATTTTATTGGATGTTTCTACAAAGTAGAAAATGAAATTATAACAGATTTTAAAGTATGTGTTCCAGAGATAATAGGTGAAGAAACACTTTTGATAAATATACATGAATATGTACATGCATTAATAATATATCATAGTCTAGGTAAAAAAGAAGATATAGGTTTAGAAAAAGAAGTACTACCGATGATGTATGAAGAAATGTATGCTGTAGAAAGTGATGAAATAAGTATTAAAAAATATCTAAAAGATCAAAAAGAAATGATAAATGAAATGAATAGTGATGAATATACAATTGGTTCAAAAATAAAAGATGAAATAATGTATATATACCCTGATCTAAAAACACAATTAAAACATGCAAAAGCACTGTCAAAAACATATAAGAATTAGTATCAAAAAAATACCCTCTACATAAATTATATTAGTAGGGGGTTTTATTTTTGAAATTAAGTGATAGTTTCTTTAAAAAAGTAGAAAAAAAGACTAATGTAGATAAGAATACAATTCTTTCATTAGCGGAAAAATTACAGAATAATAACATGAAAAACGAAGATGCATTAAGAGATGTTATAAAAGAAATAAGTACATTAACAGGAAAAGAAGTTTCAAAAGAAAAAGAAGACAAAATCATTAATACAATCATGAATGATAAAGTACCTGATAATTTAGATAAATTTGTAAATTAAAAAGACACTAATTAATGTCTTTATCTTGATTAATTAAATTAATAAGTTCATCTGTATAAGTAGATGATCTTTTTATGCCTTCTATAGCATTACTATTATCATTAGAACTTACAGTAGTATCATTAACACTAGTATCTAAACTATTGGTATTAACAACATTATTAGTAGAGTTAACATCTATATTCTTAACATCAGTAACACTATCTAAAGAACTATCTACTTTAAAAGTATTATTATCCAAAGAATTATCAGAAGGTACAACGTCAACTTTATCTTCTGTTTTAGTATCATCTTTATCTTTAGAGTAAACATCAACTTTAGGCTTAGTATCTATACTACCAACTCTTAAAGTATTAAAAATATTATTAACTTCAGTCTTAATAGGTTCTATATCCTTTGAAACATTACTTACATCATTACCACTAGGTATACTAACAACATTATTAGTCTTTATAGTATTATCAATGCTCTTATTAATAACTTCATCATTTAATTTATCATCCATAATATTCATACCAATATTTTCTGGAGCATCATTTACTATATCATTAAACTCATTAGCCTTAGCACTAAATACATCATCAACATCATCATCTAAATCAACTAACTTAAATACTTCTTCAAAAGTAGTAACACCATTCATTATCTTTATAAGTCCATCTTGAAGAAGAGTCTTAACACCTTTTTGATAAATAAGTCTTCTAAGAGCATGTCTATCTTCATCTTTATTAATTGCATCTCTTATTTCTTCATTAATAAGAAGTACTTCTTGCAAAGCAATTCTTCCCTTATAACCATTATGACACTCTTCACATTTACCAGGTTCATAAACTTCATTAACATCAAGACCAAGAGATTTTTTAAATATCTTCTTTTCAGCCTCAGTAGTAGGCCTTTTTTTTGCACACTTTTTACATAACCTTTTAGCAAGAGTTTGTGAAATAATTCCTTTTAAAGAACTAGCAAGTAAATATCTTTCAACATCCATATCAATAAGTCTTTCAATAGTAGTCAAAGAGTTATTAGTATGTAGAGTAGATAATACTAAGTGTCCAGTAATTGAAGCACGAACCGCTATTTTAGCAGTCTCACTATCCCTTATTTCCCCGATTAGTACTATGTTCGGATCTTGTCTTAATATAGAACGAAGTACACTAGCAAAATCAAGTCCTATTTCAGGATTAACTTGTACTTGATTAATACCTTCAATATTCATTTCTACTGGGTCTTCAACAGTAATTATATTAGTTTCTTCACGATTAAGTCTTTGTAAAATAGAGTACACAGTAGTACTTTTACCAGAACCAGTCGCACCAGTAACTAAAATAATACCATTTGGATTAGCAATCATCTTTAAAATAAGTTTGTAATTTTCATCAGTAAACCCAAGAGTCTCAAGACCTTTCAAACTCATTGAATAATCAAGAATTCTTATTACAATCTTTTCACCAAAAGAAGTAGGAAGAGCAGAAACACGCATATCCAAATCCATTCCTTCAAGAGTAGTCTTAATCGCACCATCTTGTGGTAAACGAGATTCAGTAATATTCATTCCCGCAAGTAGTTTAACCCTTGTTACTAAGTTTCTTTTATATTTATTCTCAATTATTGCATAGTCAATCAAACTACCATCAATTCTTATCCTTATTTTTAAGTAATTTTCCATTGGATCGAAATGAATATCACTCGCATTTCTCTTAACAGAATCAATGATTATTTCATTAACAATATCAACAATCGGAGTATTTAAAAAATCAAATTCTCTCATAAAATCCCTCTTTATTCTCATATTCTTTTAATTTACACTGGAAATTATTATATAAATATTATATAATATATTTAGTTAATAATCAAGGGTGATTTTAATGAAAAAAATAAAGAATAATAAAGGTTTTGCCCTAGCAGAAATTCTAGCAGTAACATTAGTACTTATGGTAATATTCACAGTACTATATAATAACTTCATGCCACTATCTGGAGAATATGCAAAAGCAGAAAACTATAATGATATATCAAGTCAATATGAACTACACTACTTTAGAAAGATATTTAAAGAATATGCAGAACAAGATATTCTAGGTAGTAATAACTATAAAATACTAATTGATAATGATATAAATGAATGTGAAAATGTTAAAAATAAAGATATCTGTAATAGCTTGAAAGATGAACTAAATCCTACGTTAATACTAACTAAATACAACATAAAAGATTTAAAAAATGAGTTAAAAAACGATACAAATAAGTTAGATGATTTAAGAACTTATATATTAAGTTTACCAGACTACAGCAACGTTAAAAATCAAACAAAAGAAAACTATAGACTCATTATGAAAACTAAGTATGGCTATGCTACATATCAATTAGATTATACCGTTGTCGAAAAAAATCTAGATGAAAGTGGAGTAAATGAACCATTATTAACTGATAATATGATACCAGTATATTATGATGCAACAAACAAAGTGTGGAGAAAAGCAGATAAAGAAAACAAAAAGGAAGAATATAAATGGTATGACTATGATGACAGAAATTGGGCCAATGCCGTTACAATAGCACCATATGAAGAAGTTATAAGTAATTATAAAACAGATAGTATAGATATTGTACCATCTGGTTTAAATTTAAGTGCTGGATCTGCTACTAAATATGGTAATATTTCGTCAACATATACTATGTCATTTACTACCAGCAATGAGAATAGTTCAATTTATTTTGATTATAGCTTGCCTAATGTTAATTGGACATTTAATCTGACAGTTAATGGTACGAAAGAAATTAGTGATTCCTGTCAAAGAGCTTATGTAGCAAGTGAATGCCAAAAATCAGATTCATATACTAAACAGCTCACTAAAAACACTACATATACAGTAGAATTATATTTTTCAATGAAAAATAGTTGGGATAGCAGTTCACCTAGCATGTCAATAAGCAACTTAACCATAGGGGACAATTATAAAAATCTTTCCATTAAAAATGAAGGAGATTATAAGTTTACTACATCATATTTATATAGTTCAACATATACATTTGATTCTACTAAAGCAAAATATGTATTAAATTCACCTTATAATACAACTAATTACAGAAATGTATCAAATGTATATATTTGTCCAAATATGCAAAGTGAATGTGAAAAAATGTATTTTGTAACTAAATCAAGTGGAGAGTATTCTACCAATTATGCGCCAAAGCTTGATGAATATAGAGAATATACAATAAAGAATACAGGAAATGAAATATTAAATAGAAAACTTGGGGAAGAAATACCAATGGATAGAATAAATACAATGTGGGTATGGATACCAAGATATAAATATACATATTTAAAAACAAATACCCCACAACAAATAAAAATAGAATTTGAACATGATAAAGAGTCTACTGGAACCATAGAATGTACAGATACAATACTAGACGAAGTTAACCAATCACAAACATGTAAAGATTCTATAAATGGTTCGTTAAGACCAGGAATAAGTACATACACTCATCCTGCATTTACATTTGGAGATGAGGAATTAACAGGAATATGGGTAGGAAAGTTTGTAAACAGTGCAGTTATACCAAAAGCAAAACCAAATAAAAGAGCAGATCTTCCATATTACATTGATTCATCAACAATACTAATAAAACCTAATCTCACACCATTAAGATACAAACCTATATCAATTGTATTTAAAGATGTAAGACAAATGGAACAAGCAGGAAATGGATATGGATTTCCACAAAGTAGTAAAACTTCATTTAATTATACTGGGGAATTAACTGGAGATTCTAACAATTTAGATATTCATCTGATGAAGAATATGGAATGGGGAGCAGCATTATATTTATCGCAAAGTAAATATGGAAGAGTATTTGAAGATTACATAGCAGGTAGCACTATAATAAATAAAAATCCATGTGATAAAACAGGAATGGGTTTAGGAAATGATCAAACATGTGACAATTGCTGTTCAAATGAAGAAAATCAATATAATGGATATACAAACTATGGTACTAGTAATAATAAAATTGGGGTTGGTGTCCTTGCCAGTACAACAAGAAGAATTGGTGGTGTATACGATATGAATGGTATTTTAACACTTACTATGGCAAACATTATGCAAGGAAAATACTGGTGCAGTGATGATAATCCAGGCAATTGGAGTCAAAAAACAAAACCTCTTTCCAAATATATTGATAATTATAGTTATTATTATACTGAAAGTGAAGAAATGTATCAAAGTTACAATAGATTTAAATTGGGTGATGCTATATATGAAATGAATCCGTCAATTGTATACGATGAAGATGGGGATAAAAATGGAACAAATTCATGGTACAAACAAACAACATACTTTTACACATATACTCCATGCGCTTTTATTCAAAGAAATTTTTACTCTCTGAACGGAGATGGATATAATACATCAGGATCATTTGCAACTCGTTCAGTTCTAACAATAACGAATTAAGAAGGTGTAATATGAAAAAAATAAAGAATAATAAAGGTTTTGCCCTAGCAGAAATTCTAGCAGTAACATTAGTACTTATGGTAATATTCACAGTACTATATAGTAACTTCATGCCACTATCTGGAGAATATGTAAAAGCAAAAAACTATAATGATATATCAAGTCAATATGAACTACATTACTTTAGAAAGTTATTTCAAAGTTATATAGCCGATGATGAATCAAAGCAACAATTAAATAGTGAATTAGAAGCAAATAAATATATTTTACTATTGGAAAAAGATACAAGCAAAGATGAAAAATCTTGTGATTCATTATCGGATACAAATAGAACTATATGCATGAGTTTGAAAGACAAACTAAATCCTACATTAATACTAACCAAATATAATATATCAGAATTAAAGAAAAAATTAAAAAGTGACACAAATGAGTTGTTAGATTTAAGGACTTATATATTGAGTTTGCCGGATTACAAAGATAGAGACAACAGTCAAGAAGTGTATAGATTGATTATTAAAACTAATACTGGATATGGAACAGTTACTTTTGATGCAACAGGAAATAAACTAGACAAAAGTGGTGCTAATTCCCCTGATTTGGATGCTAATATGATACCGGTGTATTATGATGAAGATAATGATGTATGGAGAAAAGCAGATGAGCATAATTATGATAAAGAACATCAGTGGTATGATTATAATAATAAGATGTGGGCTAATGCAGTAACAGTAGATACTAATTTAAAAAGAGAAACTATTGTAAAAAACAAATCTGTATTGATAAAAAACAAATCAATAAAAATAAAAACATACAAATCATTTGTGAGCGGAGGAAAAGAAGTAAGATATGCTAAAAGTGCGGTTAAAATCAAGGTTAAAATAAATAATAATGGTACTTTTGCTTTTAGAGCTTCTACCGATAGTGTTCCAAATTCTGGTGAGCTGACAGTTAAAGTTAGCAAGAATAAAGAAAAAGAAGTATATGTTACAAGTAATATGAGTGGTACTAACAGTAAAAACTATTCTGATCAAGCAGTTGTTAATGATGAGTATATTATATCTGCAACATATTCTAGAGATGCAGCAAGCATAAGTTTTTATCAAGATATTGGTATGCTTAGTAATTTTACTTATCCTTCTGAAAGTGAAGTTACATATACTGATAGCCTTTCAGTTGGCGGTGGGTATTTACAAGATTGGACCGCTACTGAGGGAACTAGTTCTATGAAAGAAAATACAATAAATGTTGGAAATAGTTATTCTTATAATGAGTCTGAAAAAAAATATGAATTAAAGAATATCGAAGTTACTTCAATATCAAATGATTTAGTTGATAAATATATATGTCCAAATGCTGAAGATATTTCTTGTGATACTTTATATAAAGTAAATGAAGCAAGTGATACAATTAAAAATGTTGATGAATATAAAATGAATCTTCTTAGTCGCAATACCTATTTAAAAGCACCATTAGGAACAGAAATAAAAATGAGTGATATAAATACAATGTGGGTCTGGATACCAAGATATACATACACATATCTTTATACAAGTACACCAGAAGAAATAAAAATAAAGTTTGAAAAAGAAACAAATAGTACCGGTACAATTTCATGTACTGATACTAAATCTGGATTAGAATCATCTAGTGAAATGTGCACAGATACAACAAATAACGGACTAAAAGCAGGAAAGTCAACATATACACACCCAGCATTCTGGTGGGATAAGAATGATGATGAAGTAAGAACACCAAATGAAGAGTTAAGAGGAATATGGGTAGGAAAGTTTGAAGTATCGAGTGATATTGAATGCAATGTGGAGTATAGTACGTATTCCACTCAAGTTGGGCGTGGATGTAATTTGCAACAAATAAGACCAGAAATTATACCAAATGTAACCTCATGGAGAGGAGCACAAGTAGGGACATTCTTTAACGGAATAAATAAAATGAATGAAGCAGATAATAACTTTGGTTTTACAAACAATGTTGATACTCACATGATGAAGAATATTGAATGGGGAGTAGTAGCATATCTATCACATAGTAAATATGGAATAAACAAAGAAGTTGAAATGAATAGGCAAAAAGATTTTATAACAGGTTGTGGAGATTCATATACGACTTGTGCTGCTTATAATACAAAAGAAGGAAAGAAAGCTAGTACTACCGGTAACGTGTATGGAATATACGATATGAGTGGTGGAGCAAGTGAAAATGTAATGGGGGATTTGATGTATAAAAGTCGAGGAATGATGAGTGGAAACGACAGGACTTTTTCTTGGGAATACAACTCTGGATTTACAGGCTATTTATCAAGTGGCAGTTATTTATCAAATGTTTATCCTTTTCCTCAAAAAAGATATTATGATCGTTATAGTTCTAATAATGGATCAACAAGTAGTGATTTGGGTAAGTTGGGAGATGCAACAAAAGAAATGAAAAGAAATAGTAATCCTAATTTGAATTGGTATTCAGACTCCGGAAATTTTCCTAATTTATCAAGTGCTTGGTTCTTACGCGGTGGATATAATAATATGGCATCTGCTACTGGTTTATTCAATTTTTCAAGTTCTTCTGGTAGTACTGATAAAGATGAAACTTCTCGTGCAACACTTATTGTTTTTAAGAAGGTGTAATATGAAAAAAATAAAAAGTAATAAAAATTTTGTTCCAGTAGAGATTTTAGCAGAAATATTAGTACTTATGGTAATGTTTAATGATTTCATGACACTATCTAAAAAATACACAAGAGGAAAACTAGGAGATGCAACAAAAAAAATGGCACCAACAGGAGAAAGAGGCAACTGGTACGGAAATTATACTCATTTTATGTATAATTCTAATTACTGGTTTTTACGCGGTGGTGATTATGCTTCGATTAGTCATGCTGGAGTATTTTATTTTGATAGTCTTAGTGGTGGTGCTAGCAGTAATATTTCAACTCACACAGTCATCTCAAACTTAAACTAATATAAGGAGGTTCATATGAAATTAAATAATAAAGGAATAACTTTAGTCGAAGTAATAGTATCGTTTGCACTTCTTATGATTATACTTGTAGGACTATTCAATATAATAATGGAAGTAAAATCAGATGTTACTGATAAACAAATGGAAAAAGAATTCAAAGACTTTGATAATTTGATGATTGCAAGAATACAAGGAGATCTTATAAAAAATAAAGTTACTAGTTGTGAAGAGACATCATCAGATAAAAAATCAATAAATTGTGATTTTAATGGTACAAAAAGAAACATAGCAATAGATAACGGTAAAATAATATATAATAATGTTACTTATGAAATCCCATACTTTAGTAATAGTGAAATTCTATCACAAGGATCAAATAGTATAATTGAAGTAGAAAATAATATTTTAACAATAACACTTAATTATGGTTATGTAGATGGTACAAAATCATTTGGATTTACAATAGTCCATCCATTAAGTAACATAGAGTAACTGCAATAATTGCACTTATAACACCATGAATAACTCTAGCAAGTAAAAAGGGTAAATATTTTACTCTTTTTTTATTTAATATATTCATAATTTGTGTGTGAACAGAAAAACCACCAAAGCTTATAAAAAATGTAGATAAAAATAGTTTTAAATATAAATCATCATAAAAAGATATAAATCTTAAGCCAGTAGTCATTTCAATAATACCTTTAAAAAATATATTACATGGTAAAATGCCAATAATTATTTGAAAAGTAACAATAATACCAAATATTAAAATCATTGTATTAATAGCATCCTTTATACCATTTAAGAAAACACCAAAAAAGTTGGTGGTATTAATCTTATTAATAAGGTCTTTAATACTTCTTTTAACATTAATGACTTCAGTTATATTAGATTTATTATAACTTCTAAAAAGAATACCAACTAAAACATTACCTATAATGTGAGATACTAATATAATAAAACCTAAATTAATATTACCAAGAAACATAATACCAACTGTATTTACAATAAACAAAGGATTAGAAAAGAAAGTAAATGTTAATATTTTGGAGGCATCATAAGAATCAATTTTCTTTTTATCCATTAACATATCAATATACTTAGCACTACTAGGAAAACCAGTAAGCATACTCATAAAAAAGACAAAACTAGCATTGCTATTTACTAAAAATAATTTGTTAAAAACTTTATAAAAAATACTACCTAAAAACTCAGGTATACCAATTTCTACTAAAATATATGATATAATAAACATAGGAAATAGTGATGGAAAAATATTCTTAATAAATAGTTCATAACTAAAAAATATAGAATCATTTACTATATTAGAATTAATAAATATAAACAAAATAATAAAAGATAAACATAACATGACTATTAAAGAATAAAACTTTTTTTTCATACTTTCTTCACTTTCCTGTTATAATTATATTAAGGAGAAAATAATCTATGAAAAATAAAATAATAACAAGTATTAAAAACTTTTTTGATAAAAAAACAATAATCTATATAATAACATTAGTAATATTCATTACAATAATGCTTATCCCAGTAGATTACTATATAACTATTGGGGGAGGAACAATGAACCTTGATAAAGATATAAAAGTAACAAATGAAAAGAAAAAAGATGGTTCAATAAATGCAACTTATGTAACAGAACTAAAGGGTAATGTTATTACATATTTATTATCATATATAGTACCAAACTTTGAAAAAGAAAAGGTAAAAAATGTAACGTATAAAGAGGAAACAAAAGAAAATTATGAATTTAGAGAAAAGATGTATTTTAATCAATCAATAAATAATGCTATATATGTAGCATACACTAATTCTAATAAAAAAATAACTATTAAAAGTAGTGACTTATATGTAATATATATAGATGAGTTTGCAATAACAGATTTAAAAATAAAAGATAAAATAATCGAAGTAGATAATATTAAAATAAGTGAAGCATCACAAATAAAAGATATAATAAGCACTAAAAATGAAGATGATGATGTAGTGATAAAAGTAAAAAGAGATAATAAAGAAATAACTACTAAAACAAAAATAAAACTAATAGATAACGAAAAAAGAATTGGAGTATACATTTTAAATGATTATAACTATGAAGTAGATCCTAAAATAACACTTGACTTTTCAGGCAAACAAAGTGGACCATCCGGAGGATTAATGCTAACTTTATCAATATATAACAAACTTAATAATACTGATATAACTAAAGGTAATAAAATATGTGGAACAGGTACTATTGATAAAGATGGTATAGTCGGAGAAATCGGGGGAGTAAAATATAAAGTACAGGGAGCAAAAAGAAAAAAATGTGATATATTTCTAGTACCTAAAGAAAATTATGATGAGGCATATAAAACAATAAAAGAAAAAAACTATAAATTAAAAATATATAAAGTAGAAACATTCGATGAAGCATTAAAAGTGTTAAAAACACTTCAAAATAAATAATTAATGTGTTAAAATATAAAATGAGGTGAAACTATAATGAAAGAAGTAAAAACTAAAAACTATTTTGTACTATTATTAATAATCCTATCAACAATTATAATAAGTCTATACTTATTCTCTTGGTATAAACAATACGATAATAATAAATTAAATAACCCAGTAATAACAGATACTCTTATGGAAGTAAAATATGATAATTTATCAAATATTCTACAAGAAAGAGATTTTTTAGTAGTCTATATGTGTACTACCAGTGAAAAAACATGTCGTAGTTTTGAATCTAAGTTTAAAAAATATATTACTAGTAATAATTTAAATGATGAGATAGTATATCTAAATCTTGGATTTAAAAATGATGAAAATGATTATTCTACTAAAATATATAATAAATATAAAAGTAGTGACTTAGTAAAAAAAGTAAATAAATATCCAACACTATTAGTATTTAAAAGTGGTAAAATTATAGATATATTATCATCAGATGACAAAGTACTAACAATAAACGAAATAGAACAATTCTTAAAAGGATATGAAATATGATAAATATAGTGTTATATGAACCAGAAATACCACAAAATACTGGAAACATTATGAGAACATGTGTAGCAACTGGAGCTAAACTACATCTCATAAAACCACTTGGTTTTGAACTGGATGAAAAAAGAATAAGAAGAAGTGGAGTAAACTATATAGACAAATTAAAGTATGAAGTATATGAAAACTTTGATGACTTTAAAAATAAAAACAAAGGAACATATTACTATTTCACAAGATATGGTAAAAAACCTCATAGTAGTTTTAATTATAAAGAAGATGCAGATAAAGATATTTACTTAATATTTGGTAAAGAAAGCACAGGTATACCAAAAGAAATATTACAAAAAGACTTAGAACACTGCATGAGAATACCAATGACAAGTGATGTAAGAAGCCTTAATCTTTCAAATTGTGTTGCAATAGTTTTATATGAAGTATTAAGACAATTTGATTATAATGATTTATTAAGAACAGAACCACATAAAGGAGAAAACTTTATTGAAGAATAATACTAATAAAATAATGATAAATACTTGTATAAAACTACAAAAAGTAGTATATTATATATAAAGAAGCACGTTCACTATGAACGTCAGCTTCAAGTTTTTCAAAGGCTGTGACGTTTCCCTATATCAGAGAGACGTCACATTTAATATTAATTAGTACTAAAGTATTACTAAGATGATAATTAATAATAAAAGAATAACTATAAGTAGAACAGATATTAATAAATCTTTCTTTCTCATAACTATCACCTCGCTTTCTTAAAAAGAATAGCGAAGTCGACGCCCATAATGAACATGCAATATAAATATAACAAATAAATGTTTGTGTGTCAAGTTTGTTGAGTAGAAGAATCTAACAAGAAATAGTGGATGATTGTCAAATAGTGTGTGTAGACACAAAATAAGCAATAATTATTATTATGAAGCTGACGCAAATGCGTT
>CAKOLK010000004.1 GCA_934096275.1 uncultured Bacilli bacterium
CTTACATATTCATTATACAATATTTTTTTTAAAATTAAAAGACTATTAACAAAAAATTATTTGTCAACAGTCTGAAACACTATAAAATAGTGTTTAATATATCCTCAAAAGACATTTTTAAAACATCAAACCATTCTATATAATCAAACTGATTATTAAAGAATGTATATTGTCTTTTAGCGTAATTTCTAGATCTTTTCTTTATTAAAGAAATAGCTTCTTCTTTAGTAATTTCACCTTTAAAATAAGAATAAAACTCTTTATAACCAATCGCAGTATTAACAGCCTTAGAAAAAATTGATTTATTATATAAAGATCTAACCTCATCTTCTAGACCAGAATCTATCATAATATCAACTCTTTTATTAATAATATCATAAAGATAAGATCTATCGCAAGTAAGACCAATAAGCCTAAAATCATATAGTTTTTTATTCTTATTAATATTATCATTAAAAGTATAATCATATAAAAGTGCTTTTAAATATAGTCCAGTTCCTCCGACTATTACAACATTCTTACCTTCATTAAGAAGTCTATTAAGGATTTTTCTAGCATCAATTTGATACTCATAAACAGAATAATTATCTAAAACACTAACATTATCAATTAAATGATGTACAATTCCTTCCTTTTCTTCTTCATTAATCTTAGCCACTCCGATTGATAATTCTTTATATACTTGTTGACTATCACAATTAATAATTTCAGCATTAAGCTTTTTAGCAAGCATAATGCTTAATTTGGTTTTTCCAACACCAGTTGGTCCAATAATTGCATAAATCATATTATTTTACCTTAGTTAAACGTTTATTGTTATCATTTTCTTCAATCTTAGTTCTTGCATCAAACATAACTTTTTTATCACTAATGCTAGTTAGTTTAACCATACCAATATCGTAACCAAAATATCCTAAAACAGATTTAATCTTTTCAATAGCCTCATCTTTATTAATATCACAATCGCTATAAGCAAAACCATCTACTCTATTAGATTCTTCATTAAAAATATCAATTTTAATATCAGAGTCTTCTGAAGAATAAAAATTATCGTCTTTATTTTCTTCTTCTTTTTCTTCTAGTTCATCAATTAAACTAACTACATCAAACATGTAATTATTTCTTGAAAGTTCAATTAAGCTAACAATATCAACTTCACCATAATAATTACTAGCAAAGTTTCTAATAGCATTACTTGCCATTTCCTTAGATAAATTGTCGTGGCAAGTGACATAACCACGCATTCTACTAACATCTTGTTTATAAATAGATATCATAACATTTGACATATTACCCCTCCTAAAACATGACATATTATATCATAAAACGAACAAAAAGTCAAATATCAAATAAAAAATGATATGTATAAAACATATCATTAAGTTTATTAATTTATCAATAGCAGATATGGATCAGAACTTGTGCCAGATCCATTTGATATCTTTACATTTGATGATAAAGTTAAAACTGGACGAACTTCATTACTAACATTGTATGAACTATCGTAAATTTTGCCATCAGTTTCCAAACTTGCAATGTGAGCTGCAGAAGTCGGTGTAAGTAGCCATTCAAACTGTGATTTATCTAGCCAATTATTGGATGTTATACAATTAGCAGAACTATTATATTCATATAAATTATTTGTGCACTTCTTAGAAGCAGCATATCCATAATCACTAGCATACATTAATGCTATTTTTTTAGAAGCATCATTTTGCATTATAGTATCATAATAGTATGTGTCTGAAGTATCATTTACTTTTTTCCTTTCATATTGCCATATCGCATCAGATGTTATGCTAGTTTCAATATTTCCTCCAAGATAATATTTTGTTGCTCCTATCATACTTTTTGCAATTTCACTCAAAGAATTATAATATGCTCCATTTAAATATGTATTTAACGTAGCTGGCCTTGCCCAATTATTACCACATTCAGTACAAAGAAAAGGATCAGGCGCAGTCTTTATTATATCATAATAGCTGCTATAATCAATCAGATTATTAACATCATTTGAGCTAATACTATATTCATTGAACATCATAGCAAGACTTTCATCTTTATTATAATTATAAGCAATTTCTTCAGCACTATCCCAATCATAATTTCCAATGGATTCATCTTTTACTATCTTAAATCTATTTTCTACATTACCATCTGTATCTTCAGTTGGAATGATTCCAATTATTCTCCATGTTTCATTGTTAAATGTAACATAATTATTTACATTTCCTCCACGATACCTATATTCTGTGGCAAATCTACTATCAACTTGTAATGTATCATCTATTTCATGTGTTATTTCCTCAAGGCCATTTTTCCCCACATTTGCTTGCACAAACTCTAAAGCATAGTCTTTCTTAACAGGTACAGCTTCATTATTTATATTTACTCTAAACTTATAAGAATATTTCTTTTCATTTAGCCTATTTGTATCTACACTCTCATCAATCCAAACTCTAAGTCTATAATTTGTTACTACTTCTGATTTATTATTTGAGAAGGTCTCTTCTTTAGAGCTTAAAACTTTATTATTTAACTTTTCTATTGTTGTTGGTTCAACTACAACTGTCTCAGTTCCATTTTCTACTTTAGTAAGATATATCTTTATTTCACTATCACTTAAAGGATTATCTACAGTTATTGGTTCTAGTATTATGTTATAATTTAGTCTTCTTTGAGTACTGTCATTTGCTCTAGTCTTTATATAAGATAACACTTGAAAATCAAAATAATTAGTAAGTACTTTACCTTCTTCATCTTTTATAGGTAATGCATTATCCATTCCTATTTCATTTGATTCAGTATAACTCATCTTTACTTGACCAGTAGTTATACTATTATTACCAGTAAGTAGTTCACTACTCCATATTGCATATGTTCCTATAGATATTATTGCTACCATAAATAATGATAAAGAGATCATAAGTAACACTTTCTTTCTATTAGGGCTAATTAGTTTTTGCCCCCCCCCATTCGAATATTTGTTCATATTTTTTCCTCCTTCTTTTTAGACAATAAAAAAATACCTTGTCTACTTTTAATGTAAATTAATTATATAACAAAAAAAGTACTTTTTCAAGCACCATTTTCATCTTCTCCTAGATATAAAATCCATAATGTCATTATAATTATCATTCTTAGTCTTAGCATTAAATATATAATTACCAATAGAAATCTTACTTAAACTAACATTATCGATATCATATCCACACTCATTAAGAGAACCAATAACAGCACACTTTGCCTCATCATAACTTATATCTACATCACTAGTTACAAAACCATTTAAACTAGTAATAATTCCATCATTATGTTCCCTAGTAACTGATACACTTACATTAGTCATATTATCCTCCCTAAAAACAGCCATATTATATCATAAAAAAGAAAAAAAGTAAACTACATTACTCTTTTAAACATCTTTTCAAGTTCATATATTGTATATGTAATAACAGTGGGTCTTCCATGAGGACAAGTAAATGGGTTATTAGTATTTCTTAATCTTTCTAATAATACTACCATTTCTTCATGAGAAATATGCTCATTAGCCTTAATAGACATCTTACATGCTAAAGTAATAGCAATCCTCTCATTAAACTTTTCTTTATTAAAATCTTTATGTTCTATAATAACTTCGATTATCTTTCTAATAGTCTCATTAGTATACTCTTTTTTTATCCAAGAAGGATGACTACGAATAATCAAAGTATTAAAACCAAAATCTTCATAAATAAATCCCATATCATCTAAAACATTAATACTTTCTTTTAAAGACAAATACTCATTATTAGAAAGTTCTATTTTAATAGGCACTAAAAGATCAACACTAGTATTAGTATCTTTACCTAATTCTTTTAAATAATACTCATAATTTATCCTTTCATTCGCAGCATGTTGATCAATTAAAAATATTCCATCCTCATTTTCTCCGATTATATAAGTACCATGTGCTAAAGCCAAAGGAGTAATCTTCTTCATCTTTTCTTTTTCTACATACTCTTCTTCATTATCACTAACTACATAATCAGTATTAAAATCAAAATTAATCTCTTCAAACTTAACTTCTTCTTTTAATTCTTTATTCTTAAAATCAACTTTATCATTAACAGTATTAACACTACCAATATTAGAAATAGGTCTTTGTTCATACTTAGCTTCAGGTATTAAAGTAAGCTTGTTTAAAGAACTAGATACCATATTATAAATCATATCTTTTAACTCATCTATTTTAGAAAATTTAATATCCATTTTAGTAGGATGTATATTAACATCTATTATATAGGGATCAGTCTTAATATTTAAAACAATAATAGGATACCTATTTATTGGTAAATAAGTATGATACCCATCTAAAATACTACGTATAATATCATTATTTCTTACATATCTTCCATTAACAAGTAAAGTAATATTATTTCTACTTGATCTATTAATCTCAGGATAAGAAATATATCCGGAAACTACATAATCACTATTAGAGCATTCTACTTTAAGCATCTTTTTAGTAACATCAAGTCCATATATACTATTGATAACCTTAAGTAAATTACCACTTCCATCAGTATTAAGAAGTACTTTAGAATCATTTTCTAAATAAAAAGAAATAGAAGGATTAGCAAGAGCCATCTTATTTACATAATTAAGTATATTAGCAAGCTCAGTATGAAGACTTTTTAAATACTTAAACCTAGCAGGAGTATTATAAAAAATATCACAAACACTAATCGAAGTACCACGTCTTAAATCAGTAGAAGAACAATTAGTAATAACACCACCAGTGACTTCAAGCAAAGTAGACCCTTCTCCATCACTAGTAGAAATAGTCATTTTAGAAACACTACCAATCGAAGGAAGAGCTTCTCCTCTAAAACCAAGAGTATTTATATTGAATAAATCATCTTTACTATATAACTTACTAGTAGCATGCCTAAGTATAGAGTTTTTACAATCTTCCCTAGACATCCCCTTTCCATCATCAACAACTTTTATAGATTTAATACCAGATTCCATTAGATATATCTTAATAACGCTAGCACCAGCATCAATAGAATTTTCTACTAATTCTTTAACTATATTCATTAAAGACTCTACTACTTCACCTGCCGCTATCTTATTAGATAAATCATCACTCATTACTTTAATTATATTCATAATTATTACCTACAATATGGCTTATTGCCATCATCTATATCATCAATTAAATCTTTTTGTACTCCTTTAGAGTCAGTAAGAACTACTTTTAAGCAAAAAGCATCATCCTCATTTGGATAAACAATAACTCTTTTACCATTATCAGTACAATAATTAGTAAGAGTACCAGCATCAGCAGTCACGCACTTAAACGTCATACTATCAGTATCAATATTATTGTCTTTATCAATATTAATACTAGTATCATCAACCTCAGTCTTACATATTTCATATTTTAACATATCTTTAAAATTACAAACTCCACCATTAAGATAATTGTTAATATCTTTACCCTTCTTAACAACAGTAATACTACTATTACCTAAATCTTTAGAACTAAATTGTTCCTTGTTATAATTAAATCCATCAGGTATATAACCAAGAGAAACTAACTCAGACAAAGTCATTGTATCCTTAACAGTACCACCATTATAAAGATTCTTAGTCCTATAATTATTATAAGCAGACTCTATAGTTTTCCTAACAGAAATAAGTTCTTTTTCTTTAGCTTGTTTAGTATAACTTCTATAAGATACAACAGTAAGAGTAGTAATAATAGAAAGTATTACCATTACTGCTAATAACTCAACGAATGTAAATCCTTTTTTATTCATAGATATCATCTCCTAAAACAATTCTATCACAAATACAAATAAAAAAAAAGAAATAGTTTAATTTTCTATTTCTATTCAAGGGTTAGTTGGTAGGGCTCAGAACTTGTACCAGTTCCACTTGAAATTTTAACATTTGATGATAAAGTTAGAACTGGGAGTACTACAAACTCAGCTGCGTAGATGCCCCCAGAAAAATCAATATAACCACTCGCGTGTACAAAGAAAGCATTACTGTAATAGGATGAATATTGTGGAAGTAACCATGTACTTACACTTTTATCTAGCCAATTATTTGTTGTTATACAATTTGCAGACTTACCATAATCATATAAGCTATTTGTACATTCTTTTGATGCAGCATATCCATAATCACTTGCATACATTATTGCTATCTTTTTATTTGCATCATTTTGCATTATTGGATTCGCTTCATAATAATAGTCTGTTCTATTTGCTTCATTCTTTCTTTCATATTGCCACATTACATCTGATGTTATTCTTGAGGTATTGTATCCCCCAAGATAATATTTTGCTGTCCCTATCATTTTTTGTGCATCACTTGTTAATGTATTATAATATGTTTCATTAAGATAATTATTTAACACACTAGGTCTTGCCCAGTTATTACCACAATTAGTGCAACCAATATCGGGAACAGTTTTTATTATATCATAATCAGTATTGTAATCAATTAAATTATTAATATCACTTGAAGTGACACTATAATTATTTAACATCCTAATTTGACTTTTATCTTTATTATAGTTATAAGCAATCGCAGTATCACTATCCCAATTATAACCTCCAATAGATGTGTCTTTGATTATCTTAAATCTATTTTCTACATTACCATCTGTATCTTCAGTAGGTATTACTCCGATTATTCTCCATACCTCATTATTAAATGTTACATAGTTTGATACATTTCCTCCACGATATCTATATTCTGTTGCAAACTTACTATCCACTTGTAGTGTATCATCTATTTCATGTATAACTTCTTCAAGACCATTTTGTCCTACATTTGCTTGAACAAATTCTGTTGCAGTAACTGGTACAAATGGCTTTTCATCATACGCTTCAATATTAAGTGCATATTTATATTCAATAGGTTTTGTTGTATCTCCATTTACGTATAAATCTGTATTTGTTGCAACATTACTTATCCACATCATTATTTCATATTCATGTGTTTGCCCTTTTTCCAATGAGTTTTCTATTAAGAACGTATCTGGATTTACATCTATTATTTCTTTAGTTGTTGTTTTTTCAGTAAGAGGATCTCCAGCTGGGAAAACAACAGAATCTGAAGTAGCAAAATATTGTTGAATTAAAATCTTATCATCATCATTTATCTTACCGTCACCAGTTACATCTGCAGCCTTAATATTATAATTAAACTTTTTAAATTTAAAATCACTAAAATAGCGTACAATAATCATTCTATCAGTAGAATTAAATTCTCCATCTCCATTTACATCTCCTAATTTATATGTCATAGTATTTTGTTTATCCACTACATGATATTGTATTATATCTTTGTTTATAGATGAGTTTATTAAATCTTTTATAGTTAATTTATAATATGCTGTATCACATGTGGAATTATTAGTTATAGTAACTGTTTTAGGTTTATAGCCTCCTTCAAGAGCTTGCCTTGCTGATATAGGATATTTACTAACTAGCATTAACTCATCACTTTCTTTAAAGTTTATATCTAGTTCACATTTAGATATTTTTATATTTCTTCTTCCTAGTAAGTTAATACTTGGATTAAACAAAGCAAAAGAAATACTAACTATTATTAGTACTAAGAATATTATTATAGTTATTATCTTTTTATTTCTTCCTTTAGTTTTTAAAGGGTTATAAGTATTTTGCCCCCCCCCCCATACGAATTATTGTTTGTCATAGTTTTACCTCCATATTTTCTTATATATTAATTCTATAACAAAAAAAGTACTTTTTCAAGTACTATAATTCTCTTTTCTTAGTTAAGTTAGTATCCTTATTATCAACACTACGCTCAGTATATTCATAATAAAAATTACCAAAATAAATACTTTCTAATAAAAGTGCAATATCTTTTTGACCTTCACACATTCTAATATTTAAAATATCATATTTATTAAGTAAGCTTTCTAACTTATCTTTATCTAAGTTACTATCTAAAGTAATTTCAATCTTAGAATTATTCTTATTAAAATATACCCCTAAAGTAATATAATCTTCATTACATCCAAAAGCATAGATCTTTTTAACATAATCCTTTTCATTAAATAAATATGTAGAAGTCTTTATACTATCTTCATAAGGAGTACTCTTTTCCTTTTCAAAAAAGAACTTATCATTATAAAACCTCATACTTATTTCTTCTTTACTACTAAAATCTTTTAAATTAACTTTATTACATAAAACACCATTCTTCTTAGTTTCAGTAAATAATACTCTAACATTCTTTTCCTCATCAAATAAATACCCATTATTTAATTGCCATTTATTTAAATCAGGTACTATATCCTTAACTTGTTCATATAAAACTTCAAAATCTTTTCCTAAATTATTTATAAAATTTTCACTTAAATTACTTAACATATTATCCCTCCGTTATATCATTATATGAATTACACATAAATTAAGTGCAAGATATATTATACCACACATTTCATAAATTTCAAAGAAAATGTTTTGATTAGACAAATATATGTGTAATATATTTTTGAATTTTTCTTCTAAAACACATTTACTTTCGTCCAACAAAATGGTGTATTGCGAGTACGAAAGTAAAGAAAACACACATTATTTATTAAAAATAATTTAGAAATACTAAAGAAAAAACTAGTATTCTTTCTTCGTACTAGTCAAATCCTTATATAATTCTTTATAATTAGAAACAAATATAAACTTTATTCCTTCCTTAATATAATCTTCAATTTCTTCAAGATCCTTCTCATTAGAAGAAGGCAAATAAACCTTAGTAACCCCTGCTCTTTTAGCACCAATTATCTTTTCCTTTAAACCTCCAATAGCAAGTATTTCACCACGTAAAGTAATCTCACCAGTCATTGCAATATTAGAAGGTATCTTTCTTTTTGTAATAGCACTAATAATCGCAGTAGTAAGAGCAGTCCCAGCTGATGGACCATCCTTTCTAATTGCACCCTCAGGTACATGAATATGTATATCATTTTCTTCTAAAACACTATAATCAACACCAAAATACTTATAATTACTTTTAATATAACTAAGAGCAATCTTAGCACTTTCTATAAAAACATCTCCAAGTTGACCAGTAGTAATAACCGAACCATGTCCTTTAAAATAATTAACCTCTATCTTTAGAATATCTCCTCCAAAAATAGTATAACTCATTCCATTAACTACTCCCACTAAAGCTTTAGAATCTTTTTGATGATAAGAATACTTTTCTTTTCCTAAATAATGCACTACCATTCCATTATCAATAATATTTATACTTTGACTATTTAACATAATCATATCTTTTATAATCTTTCTAAGTATAGAAAGTATAAGCCTTTCTAACTCACGAACACCAGCTTCTTTTGTATAGTCTCTAATTATTTTAAGAATAGCATCATCAGTAAACTCTATCATAACATCTTCTAAATTATACTCTTTTATTCCTTTAGGAATTATATGCTTTTTACATATATTAAGCTTTTCATACTCAGTATAACTAGACATCTCTATTATTTCTAATCTATCAAGAAGTTCAAGAGGTATTCTATCAATATAATTAGCAGTACATATAAACATAACATTAGATAAATCAAATTCTTCTTCAATATAATTATCACAAAAACTTCTATTTTGTTCCTTATCTAAGACTTCAAGTAAGGTTGATGCAGGGTCTCCTTTTATGTCTTTTGTCATTTTATCTATTTCATCGATAACAAATACTGGATTACTACTTCCTGCTTTTTTCATGCCTTGTATTATTTTACCACATGAAGAACCAATGTATGCTCTTTTATGACCTATTATGTCGGATTCATCATTGATTCCTCCGACGGATACTTTGGTAAAACATCTATTCATTGCATCTGCTACGCTCTTAGCAAAAGTGGTTTTACCAACTCCTGGGGGGCCTACTAAGCAAATGATTGGGCTATTGGTATTGTTATTCATTTGAAGAAGTGCTAAATACTCAATAATTTTTGTCTTTACTTCATTAAGTCCAAAATGACTACTATCTAAAACACTCATGGCTTTATTTAAATCTTTATTGTCAATGGTTTTTTTATTCCATGGTAAAGATAAAATAGTATCAATATAGGTTTTAATCATACCAACTTCAGGAGAAGACATTGAAGTAGCCTCATACCTAGATATTTCTATATTAAGCCTTTCTCTTACTTTATCTGGAAGAGAAATACTATTCATTTTAGCTCTAATGCTATCTATTTCAGTATCCTTATCATAAGAAACACCAAGTTCTTCCTTAATAGCCTTAATCTTTTCTTGTAATATAAAATCTCTTTGTGACTTCTCAATATTAGTATTAACTTTCTCTTCAATTCTTTGTTCAAGTTTAATAATCTTCAACTCTTGATTAATATCTTCAAGTAACATCATAACCCTATTCGTAGGATCAACTTCATTTAAATACTCTAACTTTCTTTCATATGTACCAGGTATAGACACAACAAGTACATCAGTAATCTTATCTATATCATTAATACCAAGTATTTGAGATAAAACACTATTACTCATATTAGGATTTTGTTCTATATAGTATTCAACTTGTTTAATAAGACTCCTAGAAAAAGCAATTTCTTCATACTTATCAAGCTTTTTATAATGAATCTCATCAATGACTGAAGTAACAAAGTTGTCTGATTTTTCATAGTTTTTAACTTGTACCCTGTTAAGCCCACGTATAACAATCCTAGTTTTATTATTAGGTAAATCAAGCTTCATATTTATATAGCCTAAAACCCCAATCTTAGGATAATCATCAACAGAAATATTTTCACTAAACATATCATTAGGATGAACTACTAAAATATGTTTATTGTAATAAGACTCAGCTAATGAAATGAGTTCTTTATCTTTATCGTTTTCTAATTCAATTCTAATTTCACTTTGAGGGAATAAGATTATATTTCTTAAAACTAGTACAGGTAAACAAGTTTCAACCATCAAAATCCCTCCCTTTAAAACATTACACTCTATTATAACAATTTTATTTTTTTATTCAAGTCATTTTATAAAATATTTAAAAGTTTATTGGATGCAAAGAAAAAACTTAATCATTTTTTAGATGATTAAGTTTATAACCGCGTTAGTTTAGATTGGATATGACTGCGCGGGCGGAGAAGTAAGTGTCAGCGTTACCGTTGCTGCTGTTGAAGTAGAAGGCACCAGCGCTAGCACCACTATAGTAGTCTCCGCCGCGCAGAACCCAAGGGTATTTAGATTTCACAAAATCGGCTTTATCCGCATACCAGTTGCCTTCTGTTACAGTAGGTGTCATTTCTTTTGTTGCATCTCCTAGTTTTCCTCTTGTATAGTCTGTATTATTTGTTCCATAACTATATTTATCATAATATTTCTTACTTGGGAATGCATATGTTCCTGTAAATGATGTACCGCTATCATATAAGATTCCTGTAAATGCTGAGTTATAATTGTTGCTTGTTTGATATCCACTCATTTGTTGGTCATTAATATATACCATATTACCCATCATATATTCATATGCTCCACCACTCATATCATATACTCCATATACATTTCCTGCTGTTGATGCACTTTGTCCTAATGTTGTTGTATATGAATTACATGTTGCACCATAACTTGTTGATCCTGCACTTTGTGGTCCACATCCCGTTGTAAATATGCCTGAACTATTTATTGCTACTTCTTTATTTATTCCATATTTACTATGTGATAAGTATGCTACTACTCCCCATTCCATATTCTTCATCATATGTGTTTCATCAGTTGTTGCAAATCCATATTTATTTCCAGACTCTCTCATCTTTTGGATTCCATTAAAGAATGTCCCTACTTGTGCTCCTCTCCATGATGTTACATTTGGTTTTATTTGAGGTCTTATTGTTTGTAGGTTACATCCTGAACCTACTGCTACATAATCTGAAGGTGTACAACTAGTATCACTTGATACTTCAAACTTACCTACCCAGATTCCTGTTAGCTCTTCATTTTCTTCTCTTACGTTGTTATCATTCTTATCCCACCAAAATGCTGGATGAGTGTATGTACTTGTCCCTGCTTTTAATCCATTATTTGTTGTATCAGTACATGTTTCACTTGTACTTGATATTCCAGTTACTGCATCAGTACATTTTATTGTTCCAGTACTTGCTGTACCACTCTCAAACTTAACATTTATTTCTTGTGGTGTATTAGTATTTAAATATGTATAAGTATATCTTGGTACCCATACCCACATTGTATTTATATCACTCATTGGTATTGTTGTTCCTGCATCTGCATTTAAATAAGTTTCTCTATTTGTATTTGTAACAGTTACTGCATTTGCCCACATCTTATTATCATAATCATACCATTTATTAGCATCTTTAGTATTATTGCTATCTGCTTTCTTCCATTCGCTAGATGCCTCATCATAATATACTGGTATCATATTTGATGTAAGTTCTGGTGCATTTGCTCCACTTGTATCTAAGTTTGGTTTTTCACTAGTAATATTACCACTATTGACATTTACTCTAAACTTATAAGAGTATTTCTTTTCACTAAGCTTATTAGTATCAACCTTAGAATCAATCCATGCTCTAAGTCTATAACTAGTTATAACTTCTGCTTTATTATTTGAAAAAACTTCATCTTGTGAACTAAGTATATAATTACTTATTTGATCAATTGTTGTTGGTTCTACTACTACTGTCTCATTACCATTTTCTACCTTAGTAAGATATACTTTTATTTCATTATCACTTAAAGGGTTGTCTACTGTAATTGGTTCTAACACTACTTTATAATTAATCTTCCTTTCTGTATTATCATTTACTTTTGTTTTTATATAAGACAACACTTGAAAATCAAAATAATTAGTAAGTACTTTACCTTCTTCATCCTTAATAGGTAATGCATTATCCATTCCTATTTCATTTGATTCAGTATAACTCATCTTAACTTGTCCAGATGATATACTATTATTACCTGTTAACAACTCACTATTCCATAATGCATAAGTACCAAATGATACCATTGCAATACTAAAAAGTGAAATAGCAACAATCATTAACTTTTTCTTTTTGTTATCCATTATAACACTCCTTTACTATAACAATAATACAATATTTTCATGCAATTTACAATATATTTTATTCAAAATAAAAATGATAAGTACAAAACTCATCATTCAACTATCACTTTATTTCTAATTGATATGGACTTGTTGAAGTACCATTTCCATCCGAAATCTTTATATTTGGCGACAAAGTTAAAACTGGATAAACAGAATAATTATTACCAGCAACTCCAGTAACAAAACTAACACTACTATCCTGAGTAACGCTAAAAGCTCCACTGTAAGAAACCGGAATTTGTGGAAGTAACCATGTACTTGTACTTTTATCTAACCAATTGTTTGTTGTTTTACAATTCAAAGCACCACCATAACCAGATAAAGTAGTAGCGCATTCCTTTGATGCTGCATATCCATAATCACTTGCATACATTATCGCTATCTTTTTATTTGCATCATTTTGCATTATCTTAGTTGTTACATAATAATATCCTGTTCTATTTGCTTCATTTTTTCTTTCATATTGCCACATTATATTTGGCATTATTTGTGAATCTTTATACCCTCCAAGATAATATTTTGTTGTCCCTATCATGTTTTTTGCATTATTACTTAATGTATTATAATAATCATTATTTAAATATGTATTAAGTGTGGCAGTTGTCCAACCATTTGTACTATCTTCATTCCACTGCATATTTCCTATTGAAGTATCTTTTATTATCTTAAATCTATTTTTTACATTGCCATCTGTATCTTCGGTTGGTATTATTCCTATTATTCTCCATGTTTCATTGTTAAATGTTACATAATTGCTTACTTTTCCTCCACGGTATCTATATTCTGTTACAAAATCATCACCTACTTGTAATGTATTATCTATTTCATGTGTTATTTGTTCAAGTCCGTTTGTTCCTACATTTGCTTCTGCAAACTCTTGAGCTGATGTTTTTGGCACAATAACACTAATACTTTGTTTAACACTCTTACCACCATAACTAATAGTAACTTCAGTATTTGAAGTTGTTAAAGCACCACTTGGACTAATAGTATAATCTTTTATTTCATATGATTTATTATTATTTAAATTAACTTTAACAACCATACCAGCCTTATCAAAAGACTCTCCTTCATTATATTCTGTCTTTGATGGAGGTGTTGCAATACTTAAACTATTAATCTTTCCATAATCAAATCTATTCATGGATACATTAACAGTCATATTAAATGTACCAGTATTTTTATAAGTACCTGTTTGACTAGTATCATCACTACTGTATTCAGTTTTAGCATTATTTACATAGCTATATCTTAATACATAGTCATATGTTTTAGATTCATTAAATATTTGTATATTATTAGTCTTTAATATATATTCATTATCTTTACCAGTTACTTTAGTTAAATCGCTTAACTTAGTTTTATTAACTAAAGTATTATTACTCTTGTCATATAACTCTACATATACTAAATCATTTGATATAGTACTATTTTCATATACTTTTAAAAATAGAGAATAATATATATCAAACATATAATTAGTATCAGTACTAGATGCCACTACATTAAAATTAAAATCTTGTTTATCATTACTACTAGGGTTACTTAAGGTAACAGTATTTGACTCAGTAAAATTAAACTTAAAATCAGGTTGTGATATTAATAACTTATTTAAAGCTGTACCAGGTATACTTGCATTATATACTGCAAGAGAACCTATTGCTAACACTAATATTAATCCTAAAGTACATAAAGTAATCTTTAATATCTTCTTCTTTTTATTTTCTTCCATAACAAAACACCTCTTTAGTATCTATTAATAATTTAACACTTTTTTATCATTTAAGCAATATCACTTTGCGTTAAAAAAATAATAATTTTTTGCATTTTTATAGAAACAAGACTTTTGATACAAGTTTTTTTATCAAAAAATAAAAATTGCCTTAAGGCAAATCTTATTTTTGTAAGCATTTTCTCTCTCAAATCTTAAAATTGGTCATTTGACAAGCATTTTTCTATAGTTTATAGTGGTTATTAGCACGTATCTTTGGGCGCCGACTTCATTATCTTTTTAAAAGAAATGGGGTGATAGTTATGAGTAAGAAAGATTTATTAATTTTAGCACTGCTTGTAATTATTTATTTATTATTAAAATAATTTAAAATAAATGCGACGTCTCTCTGATATAGGGAAACGTCGCAACTTTTGTAAACACAAGAAGTCGGCGTTCAAGGAACGTGCTTCTTTATATATAATATACTACTTTTTGTAGTTTTATACAAGTCTTTTTAATCTACTACCGCTTTAGAAGCTCCTTTAAATATAAACTTAATTATTCCATCAACACCCTTTTCTAGTTTTAATGAAACTCTATAAAAATTATTAGACACTTCATTTGTATAATCTTTATTATTATCTACTACATAATCATTAATATCCACTGATTTTCCTTGTGCTATATCATTTTCAAATAGCTCAATTTGTTCTTCAGTTAATACTTTAGTCTTTTCTTCTTTAGTCTTTAAATAACCGGATTTTTCTGCAAATACAAGTACTAAGAAAAAAACAACTAAACTAAGTACTATTATCTTAACAAATGTATTTTTCATACTAACCCCCAATCAAATGATTAATTGCCTCTGCTAAAACTTGTGATGTATTATGTAATTCTTCAATTGTATTATCTGGTCCTCCTACTTCAATTAAAAAAGCATTAGAAACTATATCTTGATTAAATATATAATTATTATAATAATTATTTCTAAGTATCCCAGGATACTTTTTATTTATATAATCACTCATTACTTTTATATTCTTTTCATTTTCTTTATAATTAGAGTTCTTTTTACCCACTAAAAACATAATCTTAGCATAACTCTTATCATTTATTTTTACCCTAGATAAATCTCCAGTAACAGAATCTCTATGTATATCAAATATATAATTAATACTAGGATACTTCTTTCTTATACTAATTATATTACTCCTAGAAATATCATATGTATCATAATATTCAAGATTCCTCTTTTTCATTTCTCCAACTACATCCATCTTCTCAACGTAAGAATAAACATAATACTTTAAAAGCTCACTTTGTATCATATTACTAACATCAACAACACTCGGAGTAATACCATATACATTAGTTTTATACTCCTCTTTATTATGAGTATTATATAAATAAACCTCAATTTTCTTATTAGTGCTCTTAGTATCCATTGTATTTATAACTATATCATTAGAATCATTACTTTCTAATAACTTTAAAGCATTATCAGTCTTATCATTTCCAACAGATAAAAATATATTCTTAATTATTTTCTTAGTATTTATATCATAAATAGAGACAAGATCTAACTCATCAATTGAACTACTAATTGTAAAATAAAAAGAAATAAATATTAAAAAAAGACAAAATATAATCTTAATATATTTCATATTATCACCAAGATAATACTACTACATCCAAATTATATATTTTGTCGTTATATATTATGAATTGATTTATTTATACCATCACTAATAAGTAAAGAAAACTTATCAATAACAAAATCAACCTCTTTTGGTGTAACCATTAAATTATAACCAATCGGAGTAAGAACATCATATATAAGAGCTTTCTTTTCAAAATCACTTAAATTACCAATAGCACCAAGAAAATAAGTCTTTTCTTCATTATTAAGACTATAATTATTATTCTTTAAATAATTAATCTTAGAACTAGGAATAAGTTTATTAACTAAATTATCTCTATTATTTATAGTATAACTAAAATGCTTTTCCATATAATTTAATGTATCATATACAATAGTTACAGCATCTACAACAGTTGGGACTCCGATTGCTATAACGGGAACACCAAATACAAAAGATGAAAGTTCTTTCCTAGAATTACCTATTCCAGAACCAGGATTAATACCAGTATTAGTAATCTGTATAGTTTTTAATACCCTATCTACACAATCACTTGCTAAAGCATCAATTACTATTATAAAATCAGGTTTAATCATTGATACAACAGAAAGTATTATATCACTAGTCTCTATCCCAGTAGTACCCATAACCCCAGGATTAAGAGCAGATACCACTCTATAACCATCTTCTAAAGTATTAAAAAGTTCATAAATGTGTCTTGTTACCTCAATATTATTAATAGTTTTAGGACCTAAGCTATCCGGAGTAGACTTATCATTACCTAAACCTATCACTAAACAAGTATCATCATTTTCTATCCCAGTAAGAGAAAGAATATTTAAAAACTCTTTCTTAAAAACATTTAAAACATTATCATAATTACTCTTATCAGTTATATCATCAAAATATATAGTAGTATAATTACCCTCTTTTTTATCTATCTTTAAAGCATTATCTTTATCAAGTCTTATTCTTTTAATATGACACCCATTTATATCATCATTCTCTTCATAAATATTAGATAACTTCTCATTAGATATAATATCTGCGACTAAATCAGTCCTTATTTTATACTTAGATAAATCTATTTCTCTCATAATATCACCATTATTAGTATAAAAAAACACAACATTTTAATACAAAATTATATATTTTTATTAAAAAGTATATATTTTATTTGATTTTTTTATTTTTTTTTGGTAAAATTAGTATTGATTAAAAAAGTGAGGTGAAATCATGCCAAATATTAAAAGCGCTAAGAAAAGAGTAAAAACTGATGCAAAGAAAAAAGAAATGAATAGAACTGCTATCTCTAGTATGAGAACTGCTATTAAAAAAGCTAAAATTGCTATTAAAAACAACGAAGGTAAAGAAGAAGCAGTTAACAATGCTATTAAATTAATTGACAAGAATGCTTCAAATGGATTAATTCACGCTAATAAAGCTGCTAGAGAAAAATCTAGATTAATGAAAGCAAACAAATAAATATAAAGTTAGGATTGCCTACTTTATTTTTTTTTGGTACAATGTATTTGGTGATTAATTTGAAAAAAACTATTATAATTACATTAGTAATTTGTCTAATCGTAGTAAGTACAATTCTGGGAGTATGCTTTTATTATAAAGATGATATTTATATTTACCATAGAAACAATATATCACATGAACTTGATAACATTAAAATAAATAAAAATGAATATTATAATGATAATAACTATGAATTTGTTCAAAATACAGATGATTTTATTGTTAAAAATGAGAAACAACTATTTAATGTTTTTTATACAATAATCAACAGTGGTACTAACAATTTCACTTTTTATTGTGATTCTTCTTATGAAAAATGTATCTCTGATGTTATTAAAATAAATAAGAATAATGATAAGATATCTTATATAAATAATTTTGTTCATCCATTTAATCAGTTTAATAAGATTGATACTACTTATAATAAATATGGAGAAGTAACTGTAAACATTAGTAAAGTCTATAACCAAGAAGAAATAAAATACATTAATAAAGAAACAGATAAAATAATTGAATCTAAAATAAAAAAGAATATGTCAAATAAAGAAAAAATTACTACTATTCATAATTACATTATCGACAGAAGTAAATATGCTACTGATGATATTAGAAATAAAAATCCTGAAGGAGAATATAATAAAGCAAGTTATATCTTAAAAAATAAATATGGTACATGTGGTGCCTATGCCGATCTAATGAGTGTATTCTTATATAAGTTTAAAATAAATAATATAAAAGTATCTAGTGAAACACATATATGGAACCTAGTTAAAATAAATAAAGATTGGTATCACTTAGATCTAACATGGGACGATCCCATTATGAAAGATGGTAGTGATCGTCTAGAAAGTTTATTCTTACTTATCAAGTATAAAAGACTTCAAGAATTAAATGTCGGAGAACATAAATTCAATGAAGAAGTATTTAAAGAGGCTATTTAGTCTTTTTTCTTTTTACTTATTGTAATATAATATCTTTAAGGAGGACAATATGACCGAAAAAGAGAAATTACAAAGCTTGCTTATAATAACAAGTGCTATCAATGAGTGTTGCATGGAAATATCAAAAACAGATCCTGAAATGGCTACCAACTTTGGACTATGGGCAATCACTACTTTAGGTATTGCTAAATACTTAGATGATATTAATATAACCAATTTTAATGATAATTTAATGTTTTATGAAAATAACTTAATCATAAAACCAAAAACAAAGTAGACCAAAAAGTCTACTTTGTTTGTTCTAATGCCTTTCTTATTGCATTCGCAGGTAATAAAGCACAATTCTTTCTATTAGGTTGAAGATATATCTCATCATACACATTAAGATCTTTTAATAAATCTTTATCATATTCTTTTTCATTTATCATATTATCATAATTAAGTAAAATGTTAGATATCTCTTCCCTAGTCTTTCCTATTACATTTCTAAGTAATATTGATGTAGCACTAGTAGATATAGCACATGCCTCTCCATTAAATGTTATATCTTTTAAAACATCACCATCAAATGAAAAGTATATATCAATATTATCAATACATGATTCATTATTAGTATTGACCTTTAAATAATCATCTTTTGTTTCTTTATGAAAAGGATTTTGATAATTATCAAGTATTATCTCTCTTCTTAAATTACTATCCATTATATCACCACTTCAAATATATTCTTTGATTTTTTTAATGCGTTAATAAGAACATCAATTTCTTCTTTAGTATTATAAAAGTATAAACTAATTCTACAGGTGTTTCTAATACCTAATTCATCTTTTAATATTTTAGCACAATGATTACCCGCTCTAACACAAATATGATATGTATTTAAATAAACTGATGTGTCTTGTGGAAATATATCCTTTAAGTTAAATAAAACTATACCAGTATCACTGTTTTCATTATATAAAATAACATTATCTATTTTTTTCAAGTTATCTATCAAATACTTTCTAAGTTCTTTTTCTTGACGTTCTATAGCATCATAACCAATACTATTAATATAATCAATTGCTCTATTAAATCCAATTACCCCCGCTATATTAGGAGTCCCAGCTTCAAACCTAGTAGGAATACTCTTATACTCTACTTCTCCAGTTGATTCAAATATATTATTCATACCTCCACCAAAATTAATTGGTCTTGTCTCATTCAATAAATCATACTTACCATAAAGAACTCCTACTCCGGTTGGACCAAGCATTTTATGAGCAGAGAAAGCAAGAAAATCTATATTGTTTTTTAATACATCAACATTGAAATGAGGTACACTTTGAGCACCATCCACTACAAAATATATATTATTTTCTTTACAAAGTTTTCCTATTTTTTCTACTGGTCTAATATCTCCAATTGTATTAGTAACATGCGCTATTGATATTACCTTTGTTTTAGGACCAATCATTTTAACTAACTCATCATAATCTAATTTATGATCTTTATTAAGTGGAATATATTTAACTTTTATTCCTTTTTCATTAGCAAGTTCTAACCAAGGAAGAATGTTTGATGCATGTTCTGCTTTAGTAAGAAGAACTTCATCTCCCTTTTTCAAATTATATTTCATGAAGCCAAATACTACTAAGTTAAGAGACTCAGTCGCACCACTTGTAAATACTATCTCACTATCACTTTCTGCATTTATTAATTTTCTTACTTTAGTCCTAGTTTCTTCATATAAAGTATCTACTTTTATACTATTATCATAATCCCCACGATGAGCATTTGAAGTATACTCTGTATAATATTTAACAGTTTCATCTACTACTATGTTTGGTTTTAACGTAGTAGCGCAATTATCAAAAAAGATAAAATCATCCTTTAATATTTTAAAATCATCACGATTCATTTTATCACCTCCAGTGACTATCAATATTTTCTAATATTATTTTCCTTTCTTCATATGATATATCCATATTTCCTATTAAAAATGATTTAACTAATAACTTCTCTGAATCTAATTCATTAATTCCTCTAGTCTTTAAATAAAACATTTCATCTTTCTTAAAATATCCAATATAAGAAGAATGATTTGCTATTACATCATCATTATCTATTATTAAGTTAGGTTTTATTAAACAATTATTATCATCAGTTAGTATTATCTTACTATCTTGATTACAAAAAACTCCATTAGCACTCTTCATTACTTTACCATTAACTATGTAATCAAGCTTATTATTTCCTAAGTTTATTCCATGATTTATAACATTACTAACAGTCTTTTCTTTATTATGATTTATTGTTATTTCATACTTATTATCTAAAATATTAATATTAGAATAATAATAATTAAGTTCTATTCCTTCCTTATCTAAATCAATAATAGTCTTAACACTAGAATCAACAACAAATCTATTTATATATAAAGAAGATGTCATCCTATAATTAGTCTCTATATTGGAATCTTTTATATACTCAAACACTTTACAATCATTTAATACCTCAATAGTTATATTACTTTTAGCATTATTATAAAATATATTAGTATCTTCACTTATAGTTATATTAGTAAGATCACTATTGTTATCTATATGTATTGTATTCATAAAATCAATCCTCACTCACTAAAGAAACACAGTTATCAAAAGATTTATATCCTTTTTCTTCGATTTCTTTTGCAAGAGTAGCATCTCCAGTCTTAACAATATGACCATTTGTTAAAATATGAATATAATCGGGTTTTATATAATCAAGTATTCTTTGATAATGAGTAATCATAAGAACTGAAGTATCAGGATTATCACTCAAATAACTATTTACATTATCACATACCACTCTTAAACTATCTACATCAAGACCAGAATCTAATTCATCTAATATAACAAACTTAGGCTTTAAAAGTTTCATCTGAAGTATCTCATTCTTCTTCTTTTCTCCTCCAGAAAAGTTTTGATTAACAGATCTATGCATCATTTCTTTTTTTAGATCAAGTTCATCAAATGATTGCTCCATTTCCTTTATAAAATCATAAAGTCCAATAGGCTCTTCTCTTCTTTCATTAATAGCTACTTTTAAAAACTCACTATTAGTAACCCCTTCAATATCAATAGGGTTTTGAAAAGATAGAAACATACCAAGCTTTGCCCTTTCATCAGTTTCTAAATCTTTAATAGATTTATTATCTACAAGAATATCTCCACTTTCTACCTTGTAATCTTCACTTCCCATTAAAACCTTAGATAAAGTAGATTTACCTACTCCATTTGGACCCATTATTACATGAATTTCCCCTGGATTTATTGAAAGATTTAATTTATTTAAAACTTTTTTATTATTTACTAAGACTTCTAAATCTTTTATTTCTATATGCATAAAAAATCACCAACTATATTTTAACACTAAATACTTGTTTTAACAAGAAATACTTTTATGTAATTTGAATATATTATAATGTATACTAATTTGACATTTGTACAAAAATATAGTATACTTACAGTACTACTTCAAAAGTAGTGAAAATGTTTTTCGCTTCTGGATGGTGCGACTAATAAATGATTCCAGGCGACAATGTTTTTCGCTTCCAGGTGGTGCGACTAATAAATGATCCTGGTTGAAAATGTGGAATAACTTCATCCTATGATGAAGTATTCTTTTAATTTATAAGCAAATTATGGAGGTGAAGCCACATGAAAATTAAAACCGGATATTTATATCACATAAAAGATGAGTATTTCGATATTGTTAACGATGATAATTTGATGCAAAATCATGAAAGAGGTAAAAAAAGGCCAACCTATTTCACTATTAAAGACAAAAATATTTTATGGTTTATACCAATAAGTTCTAAAGTACATAAATATAATAAAATAATAGACCAAAAAGTCAAAAGATATGGATTTTGTAACACTATAATAATAAGAAAAATAGCTGGTAATGATGTTGCAATTTTAATCCAAAATGCTTTTCCAACTATAGAAAAATACATTGATCATGTGCACACCATAAACGGAATTCCATTAAGTGTTCCTACAGATTTGCAAAATGAAATCGAAAATTTATTTAAAAATATGATTGGTTTAAAAAACAGAGGAACCAACCTATTTTTTGCTGACATTGATAAACTAAAAGAAAAAATGTTAAATGAATTGAATTAAAACTAAAGAAACACTTGATTTTCTTTAGTTTTTTAGTGATAATATATATGGAGATGATTATATGAATGATTGCGTATTTTGTAAAATAGTAAAAGGAGAGCTACCTAGTTATAAGTTATATGAAGATGATGTTGTATTAGTATTCTTAAGTATTGATCCAATTAGTAATGGTCATACTCTTATTATTCCTAAGAAACATTATACTGACTATACTGATATTGACTTAGATACTTTGAATCATATTAATATGGTTGGTAAGAAGATGTATAACTTGCTTAATGAAAGGCTTAACTTCGAAGGATTAAAAGTTGTTCAAAACAATGGTACTCTTCAAGAAGTAAAACATTATCATATGCATTTAATACCTGTTTATAATGAAAAAGAAATTAGTGATTTAGAAGATATTTATAAAAAAATAAAAGGTTAAACCTTTTATTTTTAGCATGCTCTAAACGAACTTAAAATTATTGCTAATAAAATGTATAAAACTACTACTAAAACTAGTCCTGAACCACAAGATGGTCTTTTTTCTTCACATTGCACTTCACAATTTGTATTATTCATATTTTGCACCCCCTTAGATCCAAGCACCTAGTATAATAATTAATAAGATAAATAATACTAAAACGATTGCAGATGATGAAACATAATTCATAATTTATTCCTCCTTTTTTATTGTTCTAAATTATTTTATGGTAAAAGTACAAAATGTGTGAATATATGTGTCTATAAATCTTGTCTTTTATCTTTTTTTTTGTTATTATAAATTATGTACTAATTAAAGGAGGATAAGTATGAAAAACTTAAAAAAATTATTTGTTTTAGCAATTTTAGTTACTGTCGTAACTGGATGTGGCAAAATACCAACACTTAAAAATGGTGAAGAAGCAGTAGTTAATACTAATAAAGGTGGAGTTTCTGCTGAAGATCTATATCAAAAATTAAAAACTAAAAATGGCACTGCTGTTATGGTTGATATGATTGATACTATTATCTTAAATGATATGTATAAAGAGGAAACTGATGCTGAAAAGAAGTATATTGAAGAACAAGTGGCTAAATTAAAAAGTGCTGCTGAGCAATATAAATCAACTTATAGTGCAATGATTAAATACTATGGCTTTGAAAATGAAAAAGAATTAAAAGAATATTTCTCACTTACTTACAAAAGAAATCAAGCTGTTAATAAATACGTTGGTAAATCTATAAAAGAAAAAGAATTAAAAAAATATTATGAAAAAGAAGTTTATGGAGATATTAAAGTTAAACACATTTTAATTAGTCCAGAAACTAATGATGAAATGACTACTGAAGAAAAGAACAAAGCTGATGAAAACGCTAAAAAAGAAGCTCAATCAATTATTACAAAACTTAATAATGGTGGAGACTTTGATAAACTTGCTAAAGAATACTCTGATGATACTGCTACTGCAAGTAAAGGTGGAGATTTAGGATGGATTTCTACTGATGAAGACTTTGTTCAAGAATTCTTAGATGCTGCATTCAAACTAGAAAAAGGAAAATATAGTTCTAGTCCAGTTAAAACTACACATGGTTACCACATCATCTATAAAACAGATGAAAAAGAAAAACCTAAATATGATGATGTTAAACAAGATATCATTGATAAGTTAGTTGAAGAAAAGCTAAAAGATGATAGTACTTTATATTATGATACTTTGGAAGAAATAAGAAAAGATTATGATATGGATATAGTTGATTCTGATTTATCTAAATTATATAAAGAATACATGAAAAATTTAATTGCTAATTCAAAAAATAATAATAATTAATAAAAGAGTAGATTTCTACTCTTTTATTCTACTTTAAAACCTTTTCTATACATATACTCTTTTATTTTATACTCTAACTCTTTACCAGTATACTTTCTAGATAATTTACTTCTTACTTTTTCTAATTCTTTTTGATATATTTCATTATCATCTATATCATATTCACTAAGACATTTATTTATAATACTTAAATCATAACCTAAATTAATAAGATTTTGTTTTATCTTATTTTTTAATATATAACTAGATTTATTATGATTGCTTTTAATACTCTTTTCAATGTATATATATATTTTTTCTTCTTCAATACAATTAGTAAATATAGATAACTCATCTAAAACAGTATCCTTATCAATACCTAAATTAGTAAGTTCCGTAACGATCTTATTTGGACCAATATTCTTTAAATTAATTGCATCCAATATATAAGACTTTGCATATACTCTTTCATCTATATACTTTTCCTGTTCTAATCTTGCTACAGCATAATCTATATCAAAATCATTATAATCTTTTTTAAATAAATACTCTTCAATTTCTTTTCTAGTTCTTAGCTTAACCTTTATATACTTAAGAGCAACATAATAAGCCTCAAATCTCTTATTTTCTTCTAAAAACTTAGCTAAATCTTTTTCATTTACATCCTTTATAAGTAAATCATACTTTAAAATAATATCCTCATATAATGTATACTCTTCATTGTTAATAATAACCTTATACTTACTATTACCTAAATATTTATATCCCTGTATTTTCATAAAACATCCGTAAAAAAAGCCTAATTATTTTTTAATAATAACTAGGCCTTCAGCGACTTCTTCAAGTGCTCTTCCAATATTTTTTACTGATTTGTATTTTTTTTCTGGTTTTTGTAAATGATGTGTTTGTCTTATTTCTTCACTTCTTTGAGCCGCTATGTGGACTAGGCGATATTTCGAATCAACAAATAACAATAATTTATCAATTGATGGATATATCATATGTATCACACTCCCCACTATAATAATATATTATTATTTCTCTTTACACAATAGAATTGACAAAATTAGACATTATTTTACACTTATGAATTAACTATCAAATACATTGTTGCTAAAAACTCTTTAGGAAATAAAACTGCTAAATTAAATATTTCTTCAGTATTTTGATTTTCTTTATACTTATTATAAATATGATTTATTAAAAGTTTACCTTTTAAATTAGTATTATATTTGATCTCTTCCTTAGTATTTAGCTTTTCTAATATCTTCTTATTAAACTTACTAACTGTATATATTCTAGTATTATCTAACTCGAATACTTTTCCTAAGTACTCTAAATACTCTAACATATAACCTTCAAGATCATTATCACTATTTATATCAAGTAATAATTTATTATACTTAGTTATTTCAAATATCTTATTCTTTATCTTACTCTTCTTAGAATTACTAACTAACTTATTAATGTGATAAATATAATTCATTTTAATCTTTAGATAATTCTTATGAATATCTCCCTTTTTAAAAGTAAAGTTCTTACCATCTAACTTTTTAAAATATTTCATTGTATCATTATAACCAAGTCTTATATTTCTTTTAGTCAATTCAGGACTAAAATCTAAAGTAAACAGTGCATTATCTTTACTTTTTATAACATCAACTTTTACATCTTTATTCTTATAATTCTTATGAAAACCAAATGCTGAAAGATCCACTGCCAATACTTCCTCTGCTCCCATCTTTATAGCTAAATCTATTGGCATATTATCATAATAACCACCATCTACAAAATATTCTCCATCTATTTGTTTTCTTTCAACTGCAGGAAAACATGTAGAAGACGCTATTACATAGTCTACTAATTTACCTTGTGGTATTTGATCCTTAGTAAGCATCTTTGGATTAAGAGTTTTTAAAGAAACTGTAACAAGTCCAAAATCTATCTTTGATTTTCTTATTTTATTTTCATCTATTTCTTTTTTCAAAAACTCAGTAGCTTTATCAAACTTCATTCCTTTATTAGTAGCTATTTCTTTAGCCATTACCTTTATATCATCAGATGTAAATAAATCACTAGTAGTCATATTAAGCCATAGTTTTCTTGCCTTTTTATAGTCACCCATAGCATAAATAGCACCATTTATCGCACCAATCGAAGTACCAGTTACTATATCAAACTTCATATTAAGTCTTTTAGTAGCTTTCCATACTCCAATCTCATATGAACCCTTTGCTCCCCCTCCTGAGAATACTAATGCTCTTTTCATCCTTATTCACCTCATTATCATTATACAAAATTGTATTTTAATTGACAAGTAATTAATAATAAGATGTAATCTCTTTACACTAATCAGTTATAAAAAATATCAAATCTTTACCAAGTGGATTATTAAAATAATTAGTTTTTAAAGAATTAGTAATTCTTAGTAATTCACTAACATCTTCACCATCAACTTTACAAGCATCTATCCAAAGAGTAATTAATTCTATAAAAACACTATATTCATGAATAAAGTAATTTTCATTAAATACCCAGTTATTATCAAATGATAATGCTTGAGCCATTTCATATAGCTCATCAGTACCTACTTTTAAAACATGATTTTCACTAGTTTTACCTTCTTCATCAACATACAATTCATAACTAGTTTTTGTATTATCATTTACTTTCTTCTCTAACATACTACAATAAAACTGTCCTAAAGGCATTATTTCTTGTAAAAACTTATTTATATTATCATTTACAAAATCTTCTTTTATAGATAATACCATTTCATTATCATTTTCTAAAACATTATAAGTATCTACATCAATATAATTACCTAATTGATTAAATATTTTATCCTTTTCTACCTTTTCATTTTCATTTTTTCTTGTAACTGTAACTCTTGTTGCTATTCCATACGAAAAAAATCTTCCCATAGCTTTCCTCCTTATTATAAAATTTATCTACCTCTACCAATGTATGAATTCAATATATCAAATTAAGAAGTACAAAGTCAAGCGAGTTCAGATCAAAAAAGCAACCCAAACAAGATTGCATCAATTCATTGTTAATGGGAACCCCAGGCGAGATGAATGCTCACATATAAATATATGCTTACTGGCTATGCCAACACATCGTTACCCCTTCACAAGTTCCCATACACATATATATTATATCATTACTAAGTTTTTTAAAACAAGTGAAAAACTAGAAATAAAAAAGCAAGCATAAGCTTACTCTTAGTAATTACAACATGAACCACATTGTACATTTTCACATACGTTTTCTTCACAACAAGAATAACTTGGTTGATATGTGTGTTTAAATACATGATGATTAACTATTCTTGTTCTTACTGGACATACATGTGGTACAACATGTTCGATAGTTCTGTTAACTACTCTTTCTCTTACTGGCTCAATGATTGGTGCTTGAGTAGTACCCATCATCATTCCTCCAGCATTTGAATTAACATTTGTCATTTGATCTTGATTAAGATCAATATCAATATTGCCACTATTGTTGTCTATGTCTATTAGACTTTCTTGTCCAGGCATAGTAAACATTGGCATTTGTCTCATACAATTTCTATTGAACATTATAAATCCCCCTATCTAATTTATCATATTCAAATATAATATTTAGTGTATAATACAAACGCCTTTATTATTTATTAATTTTCAATAAACAAAAAGTCAACAAAATTGGAATTCAATTCCGATTTTGTATAAAAAATAAAATGCTTACTTGTCAATTTCTTTCTTTATCCAAGTCATTATCACTTCATTAATATATTTTATTTCATCATCATCTAAAATCTTATTCTTATCAATACCATACCATTTACTAATACATCCTCTACAACAAGTAGCAGTAGCATGCTGAGCAATAAATACAGGATGTCCATTCATCGGAGTCTGCTTCCCATCATTTACTTTACTTACATCTTTTAATCTCTTATTTATAAAATCATATGCATGCTCACTTATCTTATCTAAGCCTTTTTCATTTACATAATCTATATCTTTTAGTTTTAAATGAAAACTATTTCTAAACTTAGACTTAGATAAATTATACAAAACCAAATCTATATTTTTATTCATAGTAAAAAGATAGTCTCCTATCTATTCTTTTTAACTTTAATTGAGTAAATAATTGCCTCAATAACAAATACTGGTACAGTACATAAACCTATAAAAGTACAAATAGTACTAAATGTTTGAAAAAATGATGATTGTGTAACGCTTGGAGATGCAAAAAGACTAATAAAGCCCTTAACAAAATATGGTACCCAAAATATAAAAATACAAAGACATCCATATTCCCAATGGTATCTAACCTTTTTAGGTTGTTGATATTGATTTTGCCCGTACATTTGATTATTCATCATATTTTGTTGTTGATACATTTGATTGTTCATTCCTTGAAATTGATTGTTTTGCTGTTCATACATATTGTTATTATTAACTACTTGTCCTTGTTCTACTTTAGTTCCACAATTAGGACAAAACATTTGATTACTACTTAGTATATGCCCACATTGTCTACAATTCATATGAATTACCTCCTAGTATAAGGATAGCAAAAAGATTAATTCACTTCAACAAAAAACGTAAAGTTTACTTTTACTTTACGTTTAAAAAGGCATTTTAAAATTTCCAGATGATATTTGTTTCATCATCTTTTTACTTTGTTCAAATTGTGTTATTAATCTATTTACTTCCATCACCGGTCTTCCACTTCCCTTAGCAATTCTCTCTTTTCTAGATGCTTTTAATACTTCAGGATGTCTTCTTTCATATGGAGTCATAGATAAAATAATTGCTTCAACATGAGCCATATCCTTAGGATCAATCTTAATATTATTAAGTCCCATTTTTTTAGCACCTGGTATTAATTTTAATAAGGATTCTAAAGAACCAAGCTTTTTCATTTGTTTCATTTGGGTTAGGAAATCTTCAAGATCATACTTACCACTTTGCATCTTTTTAAGAGATTTTTCTGCTTCTTTCTCATCAATTACTTCATTTGCTTTATCTACTAGAGAAAGAATATCACCCATTCCTAATATTCTTGAAGCCATTCTATCAGGATAAAAATAATCTATTCCATCGAGTTTCTCAGATATACCAATAAACTTAATAGGTACGTTAGTAAGATGTCTTACAGAAAGAGCAACACCTCCCCTGGTATCTCCATCTAGCTTAGTTAAAATAACACCAGTTAATAAAATAGCATCATTAAAACCTGTTATTACATTAATAGCATCTTGCCCCATCATAGAATCTATTACTAATAATATTTCATCAGGATTTACTTCATCTTTAATATTTTTAAGCTCATTCATTAAATCTTCATCAATATGAAGTCTACCAGCAGTATCTATTAAAACATAATCATAATTATTTTCTTTTGCATAAGCCATTGCATTTCTAACTATTTCTACAGGATCTTTCTTTCCTTCTTCATAAACTGTTATACCAAGTTCTTTTCCAATTTGCTTTAATTGATCAATAGCAGCAGGTCTATAAACATCACAGGCTACTAAAAGAGGATTTTTCTTTTCCTTTTTTCTAAGTAAATTAGCAAGCTTTCCAATAGTAGTAGTCTTACCACTTCCTTGTAAACCAACCAACATAAGAGTAGCAGGATTACCCTTAGTATTTAAAGGAGCTTGTTCCCCACCAAGAAGATCTTCAAGTTCATCGCGAATTATACCAACAAACATTTCTCCTGGAGAAAGACTCTTTTTTACTTCCTCACCAAGAGCTTTTTCTTTCACATTATTAGTAAACTCCTTAACAACTTTATAATTAACATCAGCCTCAAGAAGTGCAAGCCTTACTTCTCTTAACATTGGATCAATATTATCTTCAGTTATCTTTCCATAACCTTTTATATTTTTAATAGCATTCTGTAATCTATCACTTAATAATTCAAACATTTATATCACCAATATTTATTATATAATAAAATGCATTAAAATAAAAGAAAAAATCCCAGAAAAGTCTGGGACTTACTACGTCATGAATCCTCATGACACTATTATATTATGTAATATTTCTATAAATATACATATTTTTAATTATTTTTTATTTTTTTCTACAAGTTCACTTACAGTAGTAGTAACAGTAGCTAGATTTTGTAAATCAGATGGAATTATAATCTTAGTAGATTGTCCATTTGCAGCTTCAATAAATGCTTCATAACTCTTTAATTTCAATACTGATTCATCTGCTTTTGCATCTTTAAGAAGTTTTAACCCTTCAGCAGTAGCTTGTTGTATTTTAAGTATTGCTTCAGCTTCCCCTTCAGCTTCTTTTATTTGAGCCTCTTTTTTAGCTTCAGCACGAAGAATCATACTTTGTTTTTCACCCTCAGCAGTAAGAATAGCAGCTTTTTTTTCACCTTCAGCTTGAAGAATCTTTTCACGTCTTTCACGTTCAGCACGCATTTGTTTTTCCATAGCTTCTTGTATATCTCTAGGTGGTAAAATATTTTTAACTTCAACACGAGTAACTTTTATTCCCCATGGATCTGTTGCCTCATCCAAAATTGCACGCATTTTAGAATTGATTATATCACGTGAAGTCAATGTTTCATCAAGTTCTAACTCCCCAATTATATTTCTAAGTGTAGTAGCAGTCAAGTTTTCAATAGCACTTATTGGCATTTCAATACCATATGTATACAACTTAGGATCAGTTATTTGAAAATAAACAACTGTATCAATTTGCATTGTAACATTATCCTTTGTAATTACAGGTTGTGGTGCAAAATCTCTTACTTGTTCTTTTAAAGTAACTCTATTTGATACTCTTTCAATTATAGGTATCATAATATTAAAACCATTATGTAATGTTCTATTATATGAACCAAGTCTTTCTACTACATATGCTTTTGATTGAGGTATTATTTTAACCCCACTTATAACTAGTACAACTAATACTATTCCAAGAATTATCATTAATCATCTTCCTCCTTTTCTTTAACAATTAATTTTACTCCCTCTATTGCAAGTATTTCTACTTTGCTACCCTCTTTAATCTTTTTATTAGCTTTAGCACTCCAGTACTTACCATCAATTTTAACTTCACCAATATCAGTCTTAGTTATTTCTTTAGTAACTATGCCAGTTTTTCCTATTAACATATCAGCATTAGTTCTTGATGGTTTAGTAAGTAAATACTTTCTTACAACTGGTCTTGTAAATAATAAAGTTATTACACTGACTATTAGAAAAACAGTAGTTTGAATCATTACATTATCAGTAAATAATGACACAATATATGCAAGAAGTGCTCCAAAAGCAAACCATATTGTTGTTAAATTAACAGTGCATAACTCTAATATTATTAAAACCACAAATAATATTAACCATGAATACATATACTCCACTTCCTTATACCTTTATATTATCATATTTTTTATGTTTCTACAATATGCCTTTTAATACACACTTACAATAATTTTATGTCACACCATATATTTTTTATTAATTTGCGTTTCTTGTGCACATGAAATAATTATTTTTCTATATACGAAGTAAATACTACTTCTTTAGCATTATCATCTAAATTACTTAATTGATCTTTTAAAAAATCAGGTTTTATTGGTGATTTATTTATTTCTATTAAATCAAACCATTTGAAAATTAAATTTTCGTTTTCTTCCACTCCGTCGAACTCTTCATTTTCAACTATCCATTCTTCAGGATTAACATCAACTATATAACTGAAAATATATTGATGAAATTTAATATCATTAAAAGTGAAAAAGTATTCCGAAACACTATTACAATTTATTACATTGAATTTAGTAACATTTAGTTCCTCTTGTAATTCGCGACAAATTGTTTCTTCTCCTTTTTCTCCTACTCTGATTTTTCCACCTGGTAATGCCCAAAATTCATCTTGTTTTCGCTTTTGAAATAACACCTTATTATTATTTTTAATTACTGCTACTGCTCTAATATTTAACAAATAATCTTCAATATTAATATTAATATCCTTATTCTTCATATAGTCATCTCCTTATTCTAGATTCTATCATATTTTCTTGCTCATTTTCAATAATGTTCTTTAGTATATCAATAATTTCTACTGGCACAATGTTATTACTGTTTAATTCATTGCTATTAAACCACGCATATTTTAAATGCTTTTGTTTTTCTACTCCATCGAAATACTTGCTGTTCTTTAATTTGCTATCGTTTTTTAATTTTGCTAAATACATAAACATGTATTCATGGAACTTTTCATTGTTATATTCAAAAAAGTTTTCTTTAACATCAAATAAATTTGATACCTCTACTTTTTCACCGATTTCTTCTTCTAGTTCTCTATTTATTGTTTCTTCTCCTTTTTCCAAAATTGCTACCTTTCCACCTGGCAATGCCCAAACCGGATCTGTTTCTCTCTTTTGAAATAATATAGCTCCATTATTAACAATAATAGCCACTGCTCTAACATTTACTCTTACATTACAAATTTTAAAAGTTATGTCTGTTTTTTCTGCCATTTATTAAAACCTCCTTCTAACGACACAATCGTCAACTTTGTCTATCACTTCTTTTTCCGTAGATTTCCCTTGCAACAATTCAAAACTAGTTATATCAGATAAATCACAGTTATTATTATACTTTCCAATAATATCGTGTAAATATCCTTTTTGCTTAGGTATCGCGTCTTCGCGCATTACATTCGCTTTTATCAATTCATTAACTGAATTAATATCTTTTATACAAATACCATTTATATTTCCGTCATATTTGCAAAAAACTATCGCACCTAGTTCAATATGAGATTTCATGTATGTGCCAAAGTATTTTGGAACTTCTTTGTTCTCTAAAAATTTCTTATTTATCTCTTCAATTGAATACGAGTCAAAATTAGAGAAACTTTTAATTATATCTTTTTCATTTATTCCCATTGAATATGGAATACCACACACAATTATCTTATCTCCATCATTCTTTATTGCTAACCTATCGTTAGCAATATATCCATATCCATTTTTTAATAATTTCGATAATAATGTGGTCTTGCCACTTCCTGATTTTCCTGTAATAATTACACCTTTATTATCTTTCACAGCACAAGCACCATGCACTATTGTATATCCTTTTTGTTCAAAAATCTTTACTGCCGTTGTAGTAAAAATTCTTTTTATAAATAATTCTTTCGTTTTATCAAAATATGGAATATTGATATTTAATTCTTTGGTATTTCCGTTTATGTAATTGTCAGTAGAGTCGTACCTTTCACGATCAATATAATCAAATGATAATGGTATTCCAACTAAAAAATTTATTTCATAATCAATACCTTTAGATACATCATTGTAATAACTTCCAAACATATCATTTAAATAGTTTATTATTTTCGAATTATCACTATTAACTTTAATAGACATATCATTACAGGCAAAAACTATGCTTCCCACCAAAACATTCCTCCCTTAATTAAGTTTAATATATTATACATTTATATTACTATAAGTAATATTTGTTATTTTAATTTTCTAGTTCTTTGGTATTCTTGTTTAACATCATTATCCATTATTTCGGAAATAAATTCATCATTTAATTCAACCATAAACATTATGTCATCAACTAATTCATCAACATCTATTTTCAATTTTCTGCAAATAGACTGTAATTTAGTAATTAAAACATTTCTATTCATTTGATTAAGATCCGAAAAATTAATAACATTGATGATTTTGTCTTTATAATCACAATATTCTAGAATTTGATCTAAATGATCCAACCTTATATATGCTCTTTTTTCTTCTTCTTTTGTAAAAATAGTAGCTTTATATCCTGTTAGCAACTTATGACTGTATGGATATAACATTTCCCCAACATTTTGTACTAAGTATTCTGGATTAAATCTTTGGTATACTAAATGAGGATAATTTGTGTATGAATATGGACTGATGCCATACATATTAACTGCATACGGGTAATTATTATTAGAAGCATTATAAGTAATTTTGATATTTTGATTCTGATTTGGAGTGATATTATATTCACCATTTTCTAAAAAAGTTAACGGCACTTGAATTTTTAATCCCGGATCAAATATTGTATATTTTACGTTATCTCTATCTAAAGCAGGATATATTAATGATACATGTGCCTCTTTTATTTTTTTATCACCACACTCTAAAGCATATTCTCTAGCCTGATGAGACAAATAACTAGCATCTATATCTATTTTTTTTAATTCTTCTTTCAACAGTCTAGCAAGATATACACAATTAAATTGTGATTTTTCAAATTCTTCGATTGATACACTATTATAAGCATCAAGTAGTGAAGTTTTATACACTTTTCGTAACAATGTAAGCATATCAAAAGTACTTACAGAATTTTCCTCTAATACTTTATCTATTAAAGGTGTTGCAGTTTTAATCTTCTCCTCGTTATACCGTTCTAAATTATCACGATCTAATTTATTCTTAATAATTGGAGAAGCATCATCTCTATTAATAATCATACAAATTCCTCCTTAGTTATGTTCTCCTTCGAACAACTACAGATTTATCTTCAGGATATTTAGAAATTTTTTCCATTGAATAAGAACTAATATTGTTTTTCATATTTTTATATGACAAATCAGAAGATAAATAATCGACAATTTGACTTAGTTTATATAGATACACATGTTTCAAATCAGTTATATCTAAAATAAAATCTAATTTTTCTTTCAATATCAAATTAAACTTTCTAAATATAATACTAGCTTCTTCTTTTGTTTTATATTCTAAAAACGGCATAATAGCATAACCCAAAATACCTGCTAATTGAATATTTTTATCTAAATAACTGTCTCTATATTGTTTCAAATTCTCTGAATTTGATTCTCTTATTTTATCTTTATATAAAGCTGGTGTTAAATCAACATAATATATTTCATCATCTTTCAAAATAAAATTCTTCATATTCCAATCAAGACATAAGTTATCATTTGGTTCTGATTTTTGATACACATCAATAAACTTATCGAATACTTTTATTTTTTCATTAATACTGCTATTCTTGTCATTTAGTATACTTTGTATAGTCCTACCATCTATGAATTCTTGAATTAACACCACATAATCAGAACAATCGAAAGAAGAAAAAATTCGAGCAGTTTTTATTCCTAATTCATTAATATCTTTCGCATATTCTTCTGGTGTTCTTGAATTCATTTCCTCCATAACTTGATTCGAAATTTCGCTATCTCTTCTAGATATTTTCATAACACGATTATCAAGTTTAATAATATTATTAAATAATCCACCTTCCATCTTTTATTTCCCCCAAACATTTCACTACTATTGAATAGTTTAATTTATAAAAATCACTATCTGTTTGATTATTAATACAGCACCAATAAAGTGATGTATACGAATCAAAAAAACTATAAAATTTTAATTTATCATGAAAGTCACTTTCAATACTCCGATTTGATTTATATCCCTTTAAAAATACATCAAAATTATTTTTATTAAATATTCTGTTTATCTTTACAAAATCAAATACATAATCTCCATTTTTCATACTTTCAAAATCAATAACGCCTGTACGACTCTTTTTATCAATTATTACATTACCAACTCTAAAATCCATATGAACTAGAGAATCTTTGTAATTATTTATTAAATTTTTATCAATATATGATTTCAAAAAATTAACAATTAATTGATTATCTTCCTCACCAAATAAATTACGTAACTGAGTTTCTGTTTTTTCTATACATGATATTAAGTAATTTATCCAATCTGTTTTTTTGAATATTAACCTACAATTATGTATTACAGATAATACTTTCCCAATGTTAAATATCTCTTTCTCGGTTAAATTATTACATTCTTCATCATATATATTTTTTCCATCAAAATACGAAATAATATTGTATTCATAATTATTATATGATCCACTATATAAAACTTTAGATGTAGGAATAAAACAATATAAATAATTGTAATATTTCTTTTCATTTAACCTTTTTTTTCTGCTTTTATAAATTTTAAAAACATACTTTTTTCTTTTGGTTTTTACTATATATACATTTGAGTTATATGAATTAGTCCCCTCAGTAATCTCTAATGGCTCAATCCTATGCTTTTTAAGAATATGGATTAGTTCTTCTCTTTTCATAATTACCTCTCTGTTTTCTTATATTTTATTTCTCTTTTGCTGATTTTACTAACTATTAATCTTTTTATGTATATTATAAACCCAAATGGTCTAAAGAAAAACCAAATTGGAGAAATAATAAATGCAATTAATGAGCTTGTTTTCTTATCTTTTCTAAAATCATAGTATTTCATATTTATATAAGAAGCAATACACCAAAGATAAGGTATGGATAATAATAACCAAAAATATATATTAAAATTACATGTAACTATAGAATAAACATAATAAAAAACTATAAACCAAGGTATAATAGTAAAAACAATAATATTGCCTGATCCTGCAATGAACATTTTTATTCTGCCATATAGATTTCTTCCTTTTGCTTTCTTTATTTCAGAAATATATGTAGATATTCCTTTAAAAATCAAAACTGCACTATTCATATAATCATATAGCCTATTTGGTATTAATGAATAATTATATGCAGGTAAATAGGCAAAGGATGATCCTTTAATTGATAATCTATACCCTAAAGTAAGATCGTCTACAAAAATAGGAAATTTATCATTTTCTAACAAAGTTGATAATTTTATATGCATACATGCTCCCATACAATATTGTGGAACTTTTAATTTTGTTAATGAGCATATTAATAATTTTGTTTTTTCGATAGCAATAGATCTGATTGTATGATGTAACGCATACAACAATAAAATAATTTTACTTTTTTGATATGAAAACTCTTCATAATTTTTAAAACATAGCGGCACTTGCTGAATCACATCAAGATCTTTCTTCATAGTAGCTACTTTATTTAAACAATCAAATGTATGTAAATCAGGCTGAGAATCAAAATCGAAAACTGATATATAAGTATTATTGGCGTCAATTTTAAATTCCTCCTGAATTCTTTCAACAGCATAATTCATTTGTGAAGATTTATTTCCGTCAGTTTCTGGATAATGATAATGAATAAATCTCTTATCCTTTATCTTTTTCAAATAGTTTTCTACTACTTTGTTTGTTGTATCTTCTTTTATTTTATTATTCTTAAACTCTAGTTCTTCTTTTTCAGTTGTAATGATAATAAATTTTATATTTCCTTTGTATTTAATTTGTTTAAACCAATCAATTGTAGAGGCAACTATTTTCTGCTCTTTCAATGCTGGAAGTAATACAAATATATCTTTGTTTTGATTATTAGTAACTGTTTTTAGCTTTCTAAGATACAATCTTTCAAAAAATATAGAGACAACTGTAAAGAAGAAGCCAAAAAAATATACTATAAAAATTACAAAAGCTATCATGCTAAATACATTATTCATTTAAATTTCTCCTTTCTAATTGGTTGTTTAATATTTCAATTCCTCTCGAAAAGAATGCAATTTGTCTATCTGGATAATCATTATGTAAAGGAAGCATTGATATGAATAGCAATCCTTCAATCAATTCAATATCATCAACGTTAAATCCTTTTTCTACTAATACTCGATCAAGACTTAAATATTCTAAATCTTTGTAAAACTTTAAATTAATATCACACTTATCATTTGTTGTAATCTCTGAAATTTCAAACAAATCATTTGTAATCTCATCATATCTACCGTGATAACAATGTCTTATTTTTGCTAAATCATATCTGTAATCACCATATATAGTATCAATCCCAAAATCACCTCTTGGATCTATGAGTTTGAAAAGCATATTGCGTGGAGAGAATAAAATGTTTGAAAAAGCAGGATCACCATGTATTATACTTATATAATTAATTGAATTTTCACATATTTCTAATATTGAATTTTCAAGCCTTTCTAATAAAGGAAATATTCCATAATACTCTTGATTATTAATGAATACCTTCTCTTTGTTAATAATATCAGTTCTAGCCCATTCATTTATCCTATTATATGTTTTATCGATTAAAATAGCTTTTAATAACTTTTTAAATTTTTCATCGTTCAATTGATTACTTTTATATAAATCAATCATTTTTTCCATTAGACTAGTAAAAATATAAATTTTACTATATTCAGATAAAGGATAAAAAGTAAAATACTCTGATAATGTCAAATAATCATAAAATTCTATGCCGTATTCATCTTGAAATCTATCGCTATCATAAAATTTAGGACTAGTTTTTTCAAAATCTGTGTTTTTTGTATATTTAAACCAATTTATTTCGGAAGTAATTTTTGGATATATGCTTTTTTTGTGTAAAACACCAAGTTGATCTAAATACAATGTGTTAAAAAATCTACAATTAAAATTATTTTTATTTGTTTTCATATATCCATCTAAAGATCCTATATCTTCCCAATCATTTATTTTTTGAATACATATGTTCTCATGTTCATGATACTTTTGAAAATATGATGACAATTGGTATTCTCCATGTATTTTTTCTATTTTTTCATTTAAAACAGAACTCAATAATTTCGAATTTTTAAAATAATATAATCCAATAGCCGCATCATTTGTATCGACATTAATTTCTGGCTTATCAAATATATTTGTTATTTTATTAGAATTTGATTCAATCATACAATACTTACTTTTTTCATCATCTACACTACTAACCCCTATCCAACTATTATCATAGTTATCGGGATAAGTACATAATGTATCCCCTAATAAAAGTATAACTGATTTATCTTCCGTAATTTTATCCGCTACCAAAGACAAAGCAGATCCTGGACCAGAAAAATCATTTTGAATAATATATTTAATATTTAATTTTATGTTAGAAAAAGACCTCTCCATAAAATCTTTAATTATATTTATATTATCGTTATTCACCACAAAAATAATATCTCTTAATCCTTCTTTAATTAATGGAATAATCATATTATAAATTGCAGGTTTTTGCTTTATACTTAATAGACATTTAGGAAATCCAATAGTTAACGGATATAACCTAGTTCCCTTTCCTGCAATCAATATTACCAATTGTTTATTTTTATGTTTCATTTTTATCTCCTTAACATTCTTATAAAATCATCACTATCACTATCATCTAGTCCTAGTTTTGGAGTGGCTGTTTCATTATGAAAATCACTACCACAAGTTTGATATAACGACAACTCTTTAACTATTGATTTGAGAAATTGTACTTGATCAGAAGTAGTTTTATCTAAATTGTTTATTTCTATTCCTTGTATTCCTTTATCAATCAATTTGTATATATATTCTTTTGTCTCTTCTTCTGATAATTTTAATGAGAATGGATGTGCCATAATTGAATATCCTCCACTTTCTTTTATCACCTGAATTACTTCTTCAATTGTTGGGGCATATTTCTTAACATAACATGGCGATTCTTTGCTTGTATATAAATACCCTGCTTCTATATAATCTGTTGCATAACCATTTTCGATCATCCACTTAGTGATGCCTCTCTTGTTAATATTACCATCTTCAGAAACTTCAATTAATTTTTTGGTATCTATTTCGATATCATAAATATATCTAATATTATCTATTATTTGTTTAGTTATTTCTGTGTTCTTTTCTTTTACTACTGAATTAAGATTCAGTATCCTTTCTTTATTTTTAATACCATATCCTAAAATATGTAAAAACCTATGTTCAACCACATCAAACTCAATTGCCTCAATTATATCCACTTTTTGTTCCGCATTATACTTGTTTTTATATGCTTTGTTAATATTACTAACATTTAATTCATCAATATAATTATGATCAGTAAATGCAACTATATCAAAATTGTTATCATTAAAATATTTTAATAATTCTAACTTATCATATTTCCCATCAGAACATTTTGTATGAATATGCAAATCATATTTCATAACATTACCTCCTCAAAAGTTCGTGTATTTCTGTTATTTCCATATTTAAAAGTTCACTAGGTCTTATAGTTTTATCATCAACATAGAAACCATTTTTACCTGCCCATGGTTTTCCAAATATTATTTCATCATATGGAATGTCCCATTTTTCTAGCCATTTCTCCAATATAGGTTTTGTGTTTTTTAGTATCAAATCTATATTACCATCATAGGTTCTCATGTTTCTAGCAGTAAATAAAACTATTCTATACCCTTGTTCTTTTAATGCATTCATTTTTTTTATAATATCTTCAAATGGTATTAAATCCTCATATTTCTCTGTATCTTTTTTTATGGGACATATAGTACCATCTATATCAAAAATTATTGAGTTCATCTAATCTCCACCTATTATTTTTTTTATTTCATTCCAATTAGTAACTTTATACTTATAGTTTGGATATTTATTCTTATCATCAAATAATAAATATCTAACTTGGTCTTTTAGTTCATCAATTATATATTCACTATCGTCTATCATAATATCTATTTTATTTTCAAGACAAGCTGATAATTTATGTTTTTCTGTTAAAATCAGCTTATCACATGGGACATTATTCTTATCAAGACTGTTTTTAGTGAATTTATACATATAATCACAGTATTCATTACTTCTTGCAGTAATTATAAATATTTCATTACCTTTTTCTTTTAGTTCATTTAAAACATCTAAACAATTAGACTTTAGTTTAACATCACTAAATATTTTCCCAAAATTATTTCTAATAAAATCTAACCGATTATCTTTATTACTCCACAACTCTTCTTCAGTAATATTATTTTTTAAAATGTATTCTTTTTGATACTTTTTATACTGCTCATCAGTACAAAAAATTGTATTATCTAAATCTACTCCTATTCTCATAATTTACCTCCATAAATAGAAAAAATGACACTATAAACATCATAATCAAATAGTGTCATTGGATAACGAAAACAATCTATAATACATAGATATTAAAAAGAAATATATAAATAATATGAAAGTCATTAAACTTATCATGGTAAATCACCCTTTTTTAATAATCGCTAATATTATACACTATTTTCCTTGTTTTGTCAATTATACCGTCAATTATATACCAAACTATTTCATCTTATGAGCGTTAATTTTAAAATAATAAATACGAATGATTGAATACACAATTTAAAAAATGTACTAACCGCTTACTTATTCGTTTATTTGCTTAAATGTTTATTATAAGAAAAAAGTCTTACTTTTCACGAGTAAAACTATGCTTATTCAACTTTATCAACAAACTACAACTCATAAATAATAAAGCGAATTAATTGTTAATAAAATCTTGTCGTGTAACTTTAGATAATGATTTACTTGTTTCATACTCTATATCGCATAAATCAATAATATTTTCAAAAAAATAATCAGACAAAGATATATATATTGGATTTTTTCTACTTAATTGAATAATAGTTTCAGTATCAAGCTTTTCCAATAAATTATCAATACTAATTTCTTTATTGTCAATATCAAAGTTTTCAAATCCCATTCTATTAGCACTTATCTTAACATTAAAACCAAACTTTATAATATTATCATTTCCAAACAAATTAATATTTCTTTTTATAACATATCTCATAATAAACCTCTATAATATTCATTATTTCAAACGACCACAGTTTAAAAACTTTCTATCATCATAAACAAACTTCTTAGTATTAGTGTTACTAGGTAACTCATAAACCTTCATACACCAATCTTTAATATTAATCAAAAGCTTAATATCATCTTTTACTGCCAAATAAAATGGTGACAAGTCACTAGCATCCTTTATTAAAAAGTAATCTCCTCCACTAAAAAGATTAAATATTTCTTCGAATAAGTTTAACTTTCTAGTAACAGATAAAACATATATATCCCATTCTTTAAAATATTCATCCAAAATAACTTTATATGACTTAATCTTATTACCATATTTATCTTTATCTAAATCTTTACAAATAGATAAAGCAGGTAAATTATTATCATTATCAAGTAAATAATCAACAGATAAACCAAATACTTTAGACAACTCTTGTAAATTACTAATATCAGGCATTCCATCATCATTTTCCCATTTAGTTATAGCCTGTCTAGAAACATTCACAATATTAGCTAATGCTTCTTGAGACAACCCAAATCTTTTTCTTACTTCTTTTAGTTTTTGACCTAAAGTCATAATATCACTTCCTTAACTCAATTATATATCTTAATAAAACTAATTACAAATACTATTATGCTACTTATTGTAGCAAACACTTTTCTACATAATTCTACTAATTTTTTAATATTAGAATAATATTTATTAAGGAGTGATAATATTGCTTATTAGTTTAATAGAATTATTAAAAACATTTTTATTTTTTAGAACATCTTACTCAAATAATGTATTCGAAGAACCACTAAGTAAAGAAGAAGAGGAAAAATATATAGACTTACTACTAAAAAAAGACAAACATGCAAGAGATGTTTTAATAGAAAGAAATCTAAGATTAGTAGCACACATTGCTAAAAAATATGAAAACTCTAATGTAGATAATGATGATCTAATTAGTATTGGTACAATTGGTCTAATAAAAGGAATTGACTCTTACTCATTAAAACATAATACTAAAATTACTACTTACTGTGCTAGATGTATAGAAAATGAAATATTAATGTATTTTAGAGCAAATAAAAAAAATAATCTAAATATTTCATTAGATGAACCAATTGGTTATGACAAAGAAGGAAATGATATTACAATACTAGATGTATTAAAAACTCCAAAAATAGATCATATTGAAGAAATGCATATAAAAGACAATATAGAATTATTAAAAAAATATCTAAAACTACTTACTCCAAGAGAAAAAGAAATAATTATAAAAAGATATGGTCTAAATAATGAAGATGAACAAACTCAAAAACAAATTGCTAAATCATTAAACATTTCTAGAAGTTACGTATCCAGAATAGAAAAAAGAGCAATTACTAAAATACTTAGACAATTTATTAAAAAAGATAATGATGAGCAAAAGAAGTAGAGTCAATCAGATTACTACTTCTTATTATATATAAAAAAGTTTTTGTACTCAACTACAAAAACTTAGTATTTTTTGACACTTTTTGTATTGAAAAAGATCAACAGAACTAATCTATTGATCTTTACTTATTAGCAAGTTTTACTATTTCTAATAACTTCAAATGCTTATCGTCTATAACACTAAGTGTCTCTTTTAATCTTTTATATACCTCTTCTTTATTATTATTTATTTCGTTAAAATACTCATAGTAATAATAATTAAGTTTATCAAGCTTATTACTATTATATAAATAATCTATCTCTTTTAAAAGAATACCTCTTATTTTTCTCTCTTCCCTAGTTAAATTATTATTAATACTCTTCTTACCTATAATAGAATAATCTACTTTAGTAATACTTAGTTTACTTACAATATTTAATACTTCATACTCTTCATCAAGTAACAACCTCGAATACTTATAACCATTATTATTTATCAAAACAGCAATTGCAATATCTTGATTAGATAACACTACAACTGGATAATTCTCATTCTTACTATCATAATAAATAGTCTTATCCTTTATTTGATCAAGCAATAAATCATCAAATAAAATATCATTTTCTAATACATCTTTAATCAAACTATCCTCTACTCTAATTAATGGTAATCTTTTAATATACTTTATATCATCATTATCTTCCCATTCAAAAAACTCTAATAATTCATCATTAAAATTTAAAACTATATCATATATGTATACCATTTTGCATCCCTCATGTATAGTATATACATTTTTATACTATTCTATTTATTTATTTTTAAAAATGTTATATACTTAAATAGATATAATTATGGAGGTTTTAAAAATGATATTTATTTATTACATTTTATTAGGAATAGTACAAGGAGTAGTTGAAGCTTTACCAATATCATCATCAGGACACTTATTAGTATTCAATGATTTACTCACTAATTATCTAGGTTTTAAAAATGTTGCTCTATCTAATACAGAATTACTTGCTATTATAACTAACTTTGGTTCATTAATCGCAGTAGTAATTCTTTACTGGGATAAAATAATTAGTATTCTAAAAGACTTCTTTGGATATTTTAAAACTAAATCTAAAAAACAAGAAGCTAACTATAAATATGGTTGGTATATAATACTAGCAACAATTCCTGCTGGGATTATTGGTCTTATAATATCTAAATTAGGAATATTTGATGCAATCAGTAACAACATCAAAATAATAGGAATTACTCTTATTATTACTGGTATATTCTTATTTCTAATTAGAAAAGCAAATGGTAAAAAGACAGAAAAAGATATGACTTTAAAAGACGCTATGTCTGTTGGATTATTTCAAGTTCTAGGACTATTACCAGGTATATCTAGAAGTGGTTCCACTATTGTGGGAGGACTTTACAAAGGACTAGATAGGCAAACAGCATTTGATTTTTCTTTTATGCTTTATATTCCTATAAGTTGTGCCACTACTCTACTTGGTTTAAAAGATTTATTTGGAAGCAACCTTACATCAAGTGAAATTATGTTTTTCATAATGAGTGCAGTAGTCGCAGGAATATTTACTTATTTCTCAGTTAAATGGTTTAGAGAAGTCATAAAAAAAGGAAAACTTATTTACTTTTCCATTTACTGTTTCATCGTAGGACTACTAATTATATTATTCTTATAAGAGCATTTGCTCTTTTTTATTTTAAAAAGAAAAAAGTACCTAAGCGGTACTAAATAACATAATGGCGCGCCCAGAAGGATTTGAACCCTCAACCTCTTGGTCCGTAGCCAAACGCTCTATCCAATTGAGCTATGGGCGCCTTAACAATAAAAAGTATACCACAATTACATTAATTTTGCAATAGATAACCAAAAGAAAACTCATTATAAATGAGTTATATCTATTTTACTAACTTTTTACTTCTTTTCTTATCTTCCCAATAACAAGTAGGATCCATATAATCAGGATAATGTTCTTGTGCAAATCTTGCTATTTTTTTAGTATTTATATTTTCAATCATAACTTTACCATACAATCTTTCAGCTTCAAGTGTTGAATAATATTCACTATATATTATTTCACTAGTTTTAGTATCCACTAAAGAAACCATATATTCTTCCCTAGTCTTATCCATTGTATAAGTTATTATTTGATATCTACATAACAATCTTACAGAACCAGTTTTACCTTCAAAACCAAATCTAGTATTTATAATTGCTCTAGTAGCAAAATTTTCATCCATAAGATACATACAACCATCTTTTTCATTTCTAAATTCGTGCCAACCCTCAGGTAATAGCGCATTACAAAAATTTTCATTCTTATAATTTAAATCAAGTCTAAATCCTAATTTTTTAAAACTTTCAGCATTTGGAATAAATGCAAGTGGTAATTCTATCTTTTCTCTTTCCATAACGTCCCCCTAAATTAATGATTTTCTAACAAATACATCAACATCCTTATCAATATAGACTGCCACTTGTCCTTCAAGTATTGTCTTAATAAAACCAAGTCCATTGATTACTATATCTTCATGATATCTTAAAGATAAATCCTTTCTTGATAAGTTCTTTAAGTAATCATGTCTTTTACCATTTATTCTCTTAATCTTTAAATCATTAGACATAAACACTGTAAAACTATTCTTTTCACCTTCAAGATAATCTACTCTAATTATATCATCAATTATTAAAGCTTGTCCACTTTTAATTTGATAAGTCTTAGGTTTTATCTCTTTTTTAGGAGATATCCTCTTAATCCTATCCTTAGTAACTTTATTTAAAACATTACCATAATCTACTAAACCAGGAGTATCAATCAAATAAAAATCTTTTATCTTCATCTTTATAGTATTAAGAGTAGTCGAAGGCATCGGAGAAATTGTAATATCTGACTTTTCTATAGAATAATTATTAATTATTGCATTTATTAAGGTACTTTTCCCTGCATTAGTATTACCCACTACATACACACTCTGATTAGTACGATACTCTTTAATTAGTTTCATCAACTTATCTAAATTATAATTTTTTGATGCTGATATTACTATAAACTTAGTAAATGATTTATACATGTTATTAAAGTAATCAATTATTTTTTCATCTTTTACTGATAAAGGAAGTGCATCTTTTTTATTTAATAAAACTATTATGTTGTTATTAGGTAAATACTCCCTTATTTTCTCTAAATCAGAAGGCACTGATAAAAGATCCACAACATAAAGTATTAAGCTACGAGTAGTGCCAATCTTCTTTAATATATCAATATATTCTTCATTGCTTTTAAGGACTACTTCATACTCTCCATAATTCTTCATCTTAAAACAACGTCTACAATAATTATTGCTTATATCATTAACATAGCCTTCAATTAACTCATTATTATCTTGAAGTATTGCACCACACCCTAAACATTTCTTAGTCATAATAACTACCTCTTCTTATATTATATTTTTTATTTAATCTTTTAAATATAAAATACTCAATTAAACGATTAAACTTTGTAAAAATTAACTCACTCTGGTGTAGAGGATCTACTAAACAGCAATAGTAACCCATTTTTTTAGCACCACCTACATCAGTTAGTAATTGATCTCCAATCATGCATATGTCTTTAGAATTATAAGATAGTTTTGCTTTTTTATAACCATGTTTAAATGGTTTTCTAGCATCCATTATATATGAAACCTCTAATTCTTTAGAAACATGTTCTATTTTTTTCTTATTCCATGTATTGGAAATAATAATTATTTTAAAATTGTTTTTTAATTTATTAAATAGTTTTTTAATTTTATCATCAATAGTATTTTTTTTCTTTTCAATTATAGTATTATCTAAATCAAATATTAATACTTTAATACCTATTTTTTTTAATTTATCATAATCAATACTAAATATATCTTTTTGATACATGTCTGCTTTATACATATGAACCTCCATATATATAATAACATAAATAAAAACAATATGGAAGATGTATTCCATATTGTCTTTTGATTAGTTTAGATTAGAAATAACTGCGCGGGCGGAGCTGTCAGCGCGAGCGCTACCGTAGTAGCTGCTGAAATAGAAAGCACCGGCGACAGCACCAAGACTGTAGTACCTGCCGCGCAGAACCCAAGGGCTAGAAGAGTTCACGAAGAGGGCGTAATCTCCATACCAGTTTCCTGTTGTTCCTGTAGGTGCCATTTCTTTTGTTGCATCTCCTAATTTTCCTCTTGTGTATTCTACATTACTTGTTCCATAACTATATTTATCATAATATCTCTTACTTGGGAATGCATATGTTCCTGTAAATGATGTTTTATCATTTCCTAAGTATCCTGTAAATGCTGAGTTCCAGTTATTTCTTGTCGAATAACCACTCATTTGTTGTCCATTACTCCATACCATATTACCCATCATATATTCATATGCTCCACCACTCATGTCATATACTCCATATACGTTTCCTGTTGTTGATGCACTTTGTCCCAATGTTGTTGTATAAGAATTACATGTTGCACCATTGCTTGTTGAGCCTGCACTTTGTGGTCCACATCCTGTTGTATATGTATTTGCACTATTTATTGCCACTTCTTTATTTACTCCATATTTACTATGTGATAAATATGTTACTGCTCCCCATTCCATATTCTTCATCATATGAGTTTCATCAGTTGTTGCAAAACCATATTGGTTGCCTGTTGCACTCATCTTTTGTATTCCATTAAAGAATGTTCCTACTTGTGCTCCTCTCCATGATGTTGCATTTGGTAATACTCTCGGTCTTATTGTTTGTAGGTTGCATCCTGAACCTACTGCTACATTATCTAATGCAGTACATGCAGTATCACTAGATACTTCAAACTTTCCTACCCATATTCCTGTTAGTTCTTCATCATCCGTTCTTATGCTGTCATCATTTTTATCCCACCAGAATGCTGGATGGGTATATGTTGATGTTCCTGCAACTAATCCATTATTTGTTGTATCTGTACATGTTTCACTTGTACTTGATGTTCCAGTAACATTATCAGTACATTTTATTGTACCAGTACTTGCTGTACCCTTTTCAAACTTAATATTTATTTCTTGTGGTGTATTTGTATTTAAATATGTATAAGTATATCTTGGTACCCATACCCACATTGTATTTATATCATCCATTGGTATTGTTGTCCCTGCATCTGCTTTTAAATAAGTTTGCCTATTAGTTTCACTCACTGTTACAGCATTAGCCCACATCTTATTATCATAATCATACCATTTATTAGCCTCTTTAGCATTATTACTATCTGCTTTCTTCCAACTATCACTAGTACTATCATAATAAACTGGTATCATATTTGATGTAAGTTCTGGTGCATTTGCTCCACTTGTATCTAATTTTGGTTTTTCATTAGTAATATTACCACTATTGACATTTACTCTAAACTTATAAGAGTATTTCTTTTCACTAAGCTTATTAGTATCAACCTTAGAATCAATCCATGCTCTAAGTCTATAACTAGTTATTACTTCAGCCTTATTATTTGAAAAAACCTCATCTTGTGAACTAAGTATATAATTACTTATTTGATCAATTGTTGTTGGTTCTACCACAACAGTTTCATTACCATTTTCTATCTTAGTAAGATATACCTTAATCTCACTATCACTTAAAGGATTGTCTACTGTTATTGGTTCTAGCACTACTTTATAATTAATCTTCCTTTCTGTATCATCATTTGCTCTAGTCTTAATATAAGACAACACTTGAAAATCAAAATAATTAGTAAGTACTTTCCCTTCTTCATCTTTAATAGGAAGTGCATTATCCATTCCTATTTCATTTGATTCTGTATAACTCATCTTAACTTGTCCAGATGATATACTATTATTACCTGTTAACAACTCACTATTCCATAATGCATAAGTCCCAAAAGACACTATTGCAATAGCAAATAAAGATAACGATATCATCATTAACTTTTTCTTTTTGTTATCCATTATAACACTCCTTTACTATAACAATAATACAACATTTTTACGCAATTTGCAATTAGATTTTTCTAATATAAAATAAAAAAAGTACTTTTTCAAGTACTATTTATTTCGTTTTTGGTTTACTTAACATATCAAACATATCTTGTTGATATCCATCATCAATAAGTATCTCTTCTTTCTTATTGAATAATTTATATTTCTTATCATCTTTATTCTTATAAACTCTTGCTAATCTTAATAAATCTATATAAGGATCAATTTCATATTTACTTTCAAAATCTTCTTTTAATATGCGAGTAATATTAGAAATTTTATTTAAATATAAGACAAAATCATCTTTTGAATACTTATCCTTATATTTGCCTGCATAATAAAGTGCCACTAATCTATAAAGTAAATGTTTCTTATCCATAACTTTATTAATAGAGTCTATTCCTTTAATATTATTTGCTTTAAATCTTTGTAATATTTCTTCTTGTTTCATTTGATAAAATGCATTATTTATACAACCAATGGTAGAACCATATCCTTTTTTATTACTATAATACTTGGGTAAATAATTGTTAAGTATGTTAGATAGTTCATTTATTTTAAACTTAATAAAATCTTCATTATAAGAATCAAATAGTTCTAATTTTTCTTTTAATATTTTAAGTAAATATTAATTGCTATTTAATTGTTCAACATGAGTAAAAGGTTTTACTTTATATTCATCTTTATAGGCTTTTTTATAATGCTCTCCTTGTAATAAAGCATATCTTTTAATACCAACTTTATCTTCATAAAAATCAAGTGATCCTTGATCGTTTATATACTCTTCAAGGTGTAGTAAAAATGTATAATAATACTCTAATACAGAAGAAGGCATATATTTATATAAAGAATACTTAGTTGATTTATCAAATATATTATGTAAATCTTTAGAATAGTATCCTAAAAAACCAAAATTAAAATTGCTTTTTATTTCATTAAACATTTTATTGTTTTTAATGGTGCAATCATCAATAGTTATATACTCATTCTTATAACCAAGTCTATCCATCTTATTCATAATATCATTTTCTTTAGTCTTTAACTTACTTATTATTTCATTTTGAGTCATAGTATCACCTTCATATAAATATGATAACATAAAAAGACAATAAAGTATAACTAAAATGTTGTTATTTATAAAGAGTTTCTATATAAATGTCCATATAAATGTCTATATAAAAACCCCACCAAAAAGTGGAGGTTTTCATAAAGAAGAAACTACATACATAAAAGCTATCTAATTATTGTTCCATAAATCATACCCATTTTATATACATAGTACATAACTTGCACTAATAAGGGAAAAGACAAGATTATTAAAATAGTTTGTATTTTTTTATTTTCTAATTTTTCTTTTAAAACTTGCATAAGTTCTTACTTTTAATTCTTCTAAGTGAAGAACCAAATCCTCTTCCTATATCGTATATAGTATTAAAAGCTTGAGTAGCATATCTAATAAGCGAAGCAGTTATACTTAAACCACCATAAGTAGTTTTTAATTCACTACTATTTATGACACTTAAGCGGTCTTGTGTACCCATCTAATGCTCCTACTCCAAAAATAAATGCTGCTATTGCTCCAATTATTGCCCATGCTGATATACCACCAAATGTATTTCTTAATTCTTTATTATTTAATTCATTCATTTATACTCCTCCTTTTTATTTTATAAATCTTATCAAATAAATCACTATTATCTTGTCTATGTGATATTAATATCACAGTCAAATATGGATAATTATTAAAAATATTCTTTAATATCATTCTTTCTTCTTCGATTGATATTTCATTAAAACTTTCATCCAAAACTAATATATCTTTTGCTTTTAATAAAGCCCTAGCTATTATTATTTTCTTTCTTTGTCCAGTAGATACATTATTACCATTTTCCTCTAAAAAGATATTTAAGTAATTATCAGTATTAAATGTCTTATCTAAAAGAGTTGTCTTACAACATAGTAATTGCTTATCTTTAGAATTACTTATTAAATCTAAGTTTTCCTTAATCGTAGTCTGAAAAAGCGTTTCATTTTGACTAACATAAGTAATATTACCTCTTATAAAAGAAAGACTTAAATCATTAATATCAATATTATCTATCATAATCTTACCACTAGTAACTTTATGATTCCTAAGAAGCAATCTTATAATCGTAGACTTCCCTACACCAGAATCTCCAGTTATAAAAACATTTTCATTTTCTTTTAACCTAAAATTAAGATTGCTAATAATAGTCTTATCATTCTTTACATAAGATACATTATTAAACACTATCTCTGTTATCTTATTAAACTTATTATCTGTTTTCTCTTCTTTATTCATCTCTAATATATCTAGTACTTTATCCACTGATGTCTTATATATTTTCTTCATTGTAATATTTTCATATACACTACTAAGTAAACCAATAAACAAATAAAATATATTGCTTATTAATATAGTACTTGATATACTACCATTTATTGTTTTTACTATAAATACTGATACTATTATTACAAGTAAATAAAACATATCTATCAAATAATTATTTATTAAATCAAACTTATAATACTCTTTTAAATACTTCTTATTCTTATCTAAAGTAATACTATTATTATTCACTAAATTATCTATTATTTTATTTTCAATACTTAAGTTCTTAATAGTATTAAAAGAAGTCAATGACTCATAAAGATAAGATGAAGTCTTTATTCTCTTATCTTTTAAAATCTTATAATTTTGATTAAGTCTTTGTTGATAACTAAGTGAAAGTATCAAAAGAATTATAATAATTATAATAAATATTACTACATAAAATATATTTATAAAAGATATATAGATCAAAATAAAGATAATAAATATTACATCTAAAACAGTAGATATTAGTATTTTACTAATTATATCTTTAAAGTTTTCTATATCAGATATAAAAGTAGCAATCTCTCCAGATGTTGTTTCAATAAAATAATCATATGGGAGGTATAATAAGTGACTTAAAGTGGTTTTAGTTATTTCTTCATCTATATTATTATTAATTTCTATTAGCAATTTATTTTTCTGAAAATACATATATGTTTTAAAGATTGTTATATTTATAAAAACAATAAACACTATCAAAAGATAATTAAACGATTTAGTATATCCAGATACAATGGTAGATAAGTAGTAATTAAATGCTAATGAAAAAAGTGAATAAATTATAGATAAAATTATACTCTTAAATATTATTCCTTTATTCAAAGAAAATATCTTAAGTATTATTTTTCTTAGTCTTACATCTTTAATTCTTTTAAACTTAGTATCAGAAAATATTATATACTTATTAGTAGTTATAGAATTATATACTGACCGGTCTATTTTTTTTAACCCATAACTAGGATCCATTACTAAGATATAATCATCATTAATTTCTAAGATTACTATAAAATGATACATTTCTTTATCAATTATAGTATGAGCAATACATGGTAAACTATCTTTCATATTATCAATCTTTGCTGATACACCAAGTGCGTTAAGTCCAAGAGATTTACTTGATGTAATTAAATCATACATAGATACACCATACTTCTCTTTATTTATTAAAGACGTAAGTGATGCTCTATTAATTCTTTTGTTATGAAGTAAGAAAATTGTTTGTAAACATGCAATGCCACAGTCATAAGAATTAGTTTGTAAGACATAGTCATATTTTTTCACCTATCATCACCTCTCATATATATAGAACGCACTCTTTATAACAATTTCCTTACAAAAAATAAAAAAAATACGTACTTTACGTATCTTATTTACATATATTTACATTAGATTTACATACTCAATTGATATGGATCAGAACTAGTACCAGATCCTCCGGATATTTTTGCGTTAGATGAAAGACTTAGGACTGGGCGCACAGCATACTCGTAGTCGTTGACGTTGTAGCCATTGACACAGCCACGCGAAAGCACAGCGAAAACAATGTTGGAAATGACTGAAATCTGCGGAAGTAACCATGTATTTGCACTTTTATCTAACCAATTATTTGTTGTAATACAATTAGAGTCTTCATTAAAATAACGCAATGTTGCAGAACAGTTTTTTGATGCTGCATATCCATAATCACTTGCATACATTAGTGCTATCTTTTTATTTGCATCATTTTGCATTATAGGGTTTGTTCCATAATAGTAACCACTTCGATTAGCCTCATTTTTTCTTTCATATTGCCACATTATATCACTAGTTATACTGAAAGAATCATACCCTCCAAGGTAATACTTTGTTGTTCCTATTATGTTTTTTGCATCAGCACTTAATGTATTGTAATAATCATTATTTAAATATGTATTTAATGTTGCTATTACCCAATTATTCCATGAATTAGTTGTAGCATCATATGTTTCATTCCATTTCATATCTCCTATAGATTCATTTCTTATTATTTTAATTCTATTTTCTACATTGCTATCTGTGTCTTCAGTTGGTATTACTCCAATTATTCTCCATACCTCATTATTAAATGTTACATAATTATTTACATTTCCTCCACGATATCTATATTCTGTTGCAAATTTTTCATCTACTTGAAGTGTATTGTCTATTGTGTGAGTTATTTGTTCTAATCCATTTTGCCCTACATTTGCTTGTGCAAACTCTAAAGCATAATCTTTCTTTTTGACACTTAGTTTTAATATATTTTTTGATTCAACACTACTACTCCATTTTGCATATGATGTATTTGTATAATTATAAGATATTATTCCTGAAAGTAAGAGCACAAAAATACCTATTAATGATAATAGATATTTATTATACTCTTTTACATCTTTAAATAAAGGGTTTATCTTTCTAGTATTTTGCCCCCCCCCCATACGAATTATTGTTTGTCATATTTTTACCTCCATCTTTAAAACAATCTCAATATATCATTAAATGTAACATATAACATCAATAATATTAATAGAATAAATCCTATTGAATGAATTGTATTTTCTACTTTAGGATCTACTGGACTACCTTTGATCTTTTCAATTAATAAGAATAATATTCTTCCTCCATCAAATGCTGGTAATGGTAATAAGTTAATTACTCCAACATTTATACTTAGAAGTGCCATTAAATATATCAAAGCCACTAATCCTTGTTTACTCATTTGTCCCACAACTGAATATATTCCAACTGGGCCACTCAATTGATTAACTGATACTCCACCAGTAAATAGATTACCTAAAACAATATACATTTGTTTAAATATTGCAAGCCCTTCGTTTATACCATACTTTATAGCATTACTAAGTCCATGATGAGTTTCACTTCCCATCACTATACCTACAATATATCTTTCACTCTTATCACTTGCTATTTCTTTTATTGGTTTAACTTGATATGTTCTTACAGTTCCATCTTGTTTTTCTACTTCAAATACTACTGTATTATTTAAATCTTCAAGTGCTAAATATAATGATATATCATCTTTATAAGTAACTTTATGATCATTTATTCTTAATACTTTATCATTAGCTTCAATTCCCGCGATAGCAGCAGGATAATTATCTGCCACTTCAGTAATTATTGGTTCCGTGCTAGGAGCACCAAATATTAAACCAGATATAATTAATATTAAAAATGCAAATATAAAATTAAACCCTACTCCCATAAACATTACTAAAAATCTTTGCCATGGTTTCTTATCTTGAAGATTACTTCCTTTATGTTCCTTTAACTTTTCAGGATCAACTTCTTCTCCAGCTAGAGAAACAAATCCACCAATTGGAATTAATCTTATTGAATATTTTGTCTTATCTTTTGCTATTTTTTGAATAACCTTAGGACCCATTCCTATGGAAAATTCATATACATGAACTCCCACTAATTTAGCAAATAAGAAATGTCCTCCTTCATGTACTAAAACTATAATACCTAAAATAAATATAAATAATATTAATGTCAACATATTAAGCCTCCTTATAAAATGTTCATAAATAATATAAATGTAAGTGCTACAAATATTAAACTATCTAATCTATCAAGTATACCACCATGACCGGGTATAATATTTGAATAATCTTTTACTTTATAATATCTTTTTATACTTGAAAATACTAAATCACCAAGTTGTCCTATAACTGAAAGTAGTAATGTTACTAAGACTACTACTAGTATATTCTCATTTGTAGTAATTATAAGACTATAAAACATAACAGGTATAATAGTACCCACTAAACTACCTATCACTGCACCTTCAACTGTTTTATTTGGACTAATCTTAGGACAAAGTTTATGTCTTCCTATTAAATTACCTCCAGCATAAGCAAAAGTATCAGTCATAACAGTTATTAATGCTATATATATAATATAAACTACACCCATATTTTCAATCAATATAAATGTATTAAAAGATATTGCTAAGAATAAAGTTGATGCCATTAAATATAACGCATCCTTTATATTATATTTTTCATTATTATTTATTAATACTAATGGTAATAAAAATACTAAGAAAAGTATTATAAATATTTGATACGTTAATGAATAATCTATAAAATAATAATTATTTCCAAACGCTATTAAAAAAATAACAAATAAATATGAAATAACTTCCATTACTATTGGTATATCACTTTCTTTTTTCCTTAAATCAATTAATTCTTTTAATCCAAGTATTGCAAGTGCTATTGCAAGTACTTTAAATGGTAATCCTCCGATTATTATAAGGGGTATAACTACCATTATCATTATTATTGCACTAATTATTCTTGTTTTCAAAATTATCACATCCTAGAACAATTATATAAAATATATAAAAAAAAAGCAATAATTATCGCTCTTTTACTCCACTCTTTTTCATTTCTTTACATGGCACTAAATATCCAAGTTCCTTACCTTTATCAATAATAACTCTTTCATCAAAAGATATATAAACTTGATTAGTAATACCACTTTTTATGTGTAAGTTCATTCTGTCATCTAAGGTTAATATGTCATAATCACCAGATTGTATACACTTTGCAAGCGGTATTTTATTATCTATATTAGTACGCACTAATCTATCTTCAAAACCAATTACTATATCTTCCCTAGAAATTATAGCAACAGATTTCATATCATTAAGTTCTTTTTTAATTAACTTATCATTTTGTACTAATTGATTTTTTAATGTTTCTAAAAGATATATATCTTTATACTCTTCATAATTATTTACTCTTTTTAATAATTCTTCTCTTACAACTAAAAGACTATCTAATTTACTCATAAATCCCCCTTAAAAAACTACCTTCTCTTTAAATTAGATTGTAACTCTTCACTCTTTGACACTATACTATTCAAAGCCTTATGAAAATCATCTAAGAAATCACCATTATTTTCAACCTCTAATGAAGATAATATAGAATTAAATTCTTGAAAAGCCATATACTCATCAGCATTCTTTGGTGTATAAACCTTAACAGTTTGCAATGTATGTAAACAACTAACATAATCAACATCTTCAAGTTGTGTAATAAGTGCTAAATTAACCTTATCACAAAAACTATAAAATTGATACAAAGTAATAGTATTATCATCAAATCTATTTCTTAATTCTTTTATTTCTTCCTTTAGGAAACTACCATTACCTCCAAGTGTCTTACGTACTTCTCTAGCAATTATACTCTTTAAATATCTTTCATAAACCCCATATTTTACTTCTTCTCTCTTATTATCAGTCACAACTGAAGCATTAAGTAAAATATTGGCTATTAATGATGGCTCTTCAAGAACATCTGAAGAAATTGATTCCTTTAAAAACTTACAATACTCTTCATACTTATCAAAAGATAAATTACCATCAAGAGAACTATTCATTAATTCCTTTAAATAATTAGCTAATTTAAGTTCATCTTCTCTATTAATATTACTCATTCTACCACTCCTTAAAAGCGTCTAAATTATAGCACATTTTTTCGCTTTTGTCAAATTAATCATTTTGCTGTCCCAAATTGGGACCGCAAACACATAGTAATATCAAGGATTTCAGTAAAAAACATCAATTTTTTAGTCATTCTTGGGACCACAAATTATTCTAAAAATTAAAGTTTTATGACACCTTTAATCAATAAAAATCAACTATTTATATTTTGCGGTCGAAATTTTCGACCGCAAATCATCAAAGTTCTACTATATCCTCAATTTTTTTAATCAACTCATCAATAAACATCTTTTCATTCATTTTATAAATATAACTATATTTCTTTCCAACATCTTTTAATGACATTCCACTTACATATACTTCCACTCTATCTAAAATAATGTATCTATCATGAAAAAAATCCCTATGAAATATCATAGAGATTTGACGACTTAGGGCTTCAAAAGTTTCCTAAATACCAATCGATATAAATCGTATCATAAATTATGATCATCGTCAATGGTTTAAGCAAAACTTTCTAAATTTCTATACAATAGTTTTTATTTAAACATCATTTAGTTTTAGCATCTTCAATAACATTTGATTTTTTTACTATTCTTTTATACTATTTTATAAAAACTGATTCTTCATCTTCATTTGATTCAAAATTTTTCTTTTCTTCTTCAATAGCGTTAATTAATTCCTGTTCTGTTGGCATGTGTAATTTATATTCAGAAGAAAATATAGTTTTATTATTTTCTGGTAATGTATATTTTACAACAGTTTCGTTTTTATTAGTTGATAATAATATTCCAATTGTTTTATTTTCATTATCTTGTTTAATTTCTCTATCATAGTAATTAACATACATTTGCATCTGTCCAATATCTTGATGTGATACTTTTCCGATTTTTAAATCAATAATAACAAAACATCTTAAAAGTCTATTATAAAAAACTAAATCTGGATAAAAATGATCTTCTTCTAAAGTAAGTCTAACATGATTTCCGACATAACTAAAACCTTTTCCTAGTTCTAATAAGAATTCTTTTAAATGTTCTATAATATTTTTTTCTAAATCACTTTCAATATAATTTGTATTTTCTTTTATATCTAAAAACTCTAATACAAATGGATCTTTCACTAAATCTTTACTGCTTTTTAATATTTGTCCTTTTTCAGATAGTTCCAATATCTTTTCTTTATCAGCAGATATTATTAATCTTTCATAAAGTAGTGAATCTCTTTGTCTTTGAAGTTCCCTAACACTCCATTTAGTATTTATACATTCATTAAAATAAAAACTTCTTTTAGGCTCTTCTTCGATCTTAATAAGTTCTAAATAATGAGACCAACTTAATTGCGACGACAGTGTTGTCGCAATTGGAAAACATATATAAAACTTTCTCATTCTTTCAAGATTTCGTTTAGAAAACCCTTTACCAAACTCTTTAATTAGTTTTTGAGATAATTTATCAAGTACATAATCTCCATAACTTGCTCTTTCATCACCTTGTTGTTTTTCAATAATTGCTTTTCCTATATTCCAATATAAATTAAGCATTTCTGTATTAACTGTTTGATACACTTTATTTCTACTATTGATAACCAATTCTTTGATATTGTCAAAAAAACTATTAAATTCATTATCATTATTAATTATTCCATTATCCATAAACTACCTCCAAATGTTAATTTTTTATATATAATTTTCTTGACAAGAGAACTTTGTTCGAAGTTATTGTATATCTTTTAGTCAAAAAAAGATACACAACTTCTAATGGCATATCTCCGCATCATGCATATTTTTCTCATTGCTAAAGGAAAATATACGTTATCGTTCAAATTGTCATACTAATGAAAAGCAATATAATCAGTACAATTACATTATATCAATTAGTTTTATTCTATACAATAGTTTTCACTCTATGAAAAGCATTACTTAGTAACATCCACCCATTCCACATAAGAAGAATACTTTTCTAACTGTTCTATACTAAGCTTAATAGCACTATTCTCACTACCACAAGCTGGATAAACATAATGATTAGCTTTCAAAGAAAAATCAAGATATACTTTAACACCATCTTTTATAGCAAAAGGACATACTCCACCAATCTTATGACCAATCAAACTATCTAAATCATCTTGTGGTATCATCTTAGCTTTTTTACCAAAATATTCTTTATACTTATGATTATCTATTTTAGCATCACCAGACATTACTATTAAGATTGGTTCATCTAACATAAATGCAAGAGTCTTTGCTATTTGATTTGACTCTACTCCTAGAGCATGTGCTGCCTGCATAACAGTATCACTAATACCATCTACTTCGATTATTTCATCATCTATTTCATACTCTCTAAAGTATTCTTTTACTTTTACTAAACTCACTTTATCTCTTCTTTCTTTTTAAAATATCTATTGCAAGGGGCACATGTTTCTCAGTTAAACCACCATTAAAGAAGTCTGTTTTAACTTGATTATCATCATTTAATTCTTCATCATCTAGAATAATATAACTTTCTATATCTTTATTGTTTTCTAAATAATATCTTATTTCTTCTGTCCTATTCATCATCGAAGGAGTAATATCATATATCTCTATATCATATTCCTTTAATAACTCTAAAAACTCTTTATGATAAGTAGTATCTGCGACTATCTTTCCATCTTTTCTTAAAAGACCAATTCTCCATGATGAAGAAAGTACAACTTTAGTATCATCATTACTTGTAATTATCTCTTTTAATAACAATAACTTATCTCTTGATATTTCTAACTCTTGAGTCTTATACTTCTCAAAAATCAAATCTTGATCATTAAGCACTCCATCTACATCTAAAAATATTACTTTCATATTATTCTAAATCCTTTAAATGAATATTTTGTTTAAGTAAATACTCATATATTTTTTCTACAGGTATTCCTAATATATTATAAAAGCTACCCTCGATCTTATTAATAAAATTAGAAACTACAGTTTCTATAGTAAAACCTGAAGCATATAAAACATTAGGATCATTATCTATATAATAATCTATATCACACTCATCTATTTTATTTAAAGTAATAACAGTCTCTTGATAATCATTAATAATTTCATTATTTATTTTATTAATTAAAGCAATACCTGTAATTACTTTAAAAGTATTATTTGAACAAAGTCTTAAATTATCTTTAGCTTCATTTATAGATTCTGGTTTTTCTAATATTTTATTACCTACTAAAACAACTGTATCAAGTCCTAAAACAATGCAATCATCAACATCAACAGAATATGCTTTTTCTAAAGATAATCTTTTTACATATTCATAAACGTCTTCATTATCTTGTTTTATTTCTATATAATTGCTTTCTTTTTTTATATGTTTAATACATGCTTGTTTTAAAACATCGCTCTTAAAACTCGAAGTACTAGCTAACACTAACTTCATTACATACCTCTTTTTTCTACATTAATTTCCTTATCATAAGACTTATCGTACTCATCAATTACTTGTTTTAAAAACTCTAACTTCAAACAAGTTCTAGCATTTTTTCTTATAACTTCTTCAACTGTAGTAGCAGAAGGCATTAACTGTCTTGAATCAATTAATGTATATTTTACTAACTCTCCATTTCTATCAAACTCAAACTCTTTTACTATATTAATAGGAGCAAGTCCTCTTTCTTCTCTTCTTTTATTTAATTTTTCTTGTTCAATTAATGCTTGTTCTACTCCCATACTACCAGGATTAAACATAATAGTAAATGCTTTTTCAGGAGCAAACTCAGCATGGGTTCTAGTTGATCCTTGTATAGCAAATGAATCAGTAGATGAAAGATTATCAACATAACTTACATCAAGTCCTTTAGGATGAGAGGTATAAGTAGCACCCATTATTCCCCTTGCAACACTTACATCATTAGTATAAGCATCTTCTTTATGTGGCAATATATCAGTATCAAACACTGCTCTACCTAATTTTATTACGTCAGAAGATGAGGCAAATATTCCAGCATGACCAGAAAAACCTCCGACTGCTAAAGCACTTGGATCATTTATTCTTCCATATGCTGCATTTGGACTACCAGTAAGCAATTTAAACTTCTTTTGAGGAACAATTATATGAGTTTCATTTAAGCCTAATGGTTTAGTAATATACTCATCAATTAAATCTTCATACTTCTTATCAGTAATCCTTTCCATTACTTCTTTCATAATCATCATGCCCATATCATTATAATTATACTTTCCTTTATTTACAACATTAATATTATATAAAGTATCAAGAGCCTCATCAATTGTCTTCTTATCAGATATTCTACCATCAGTCCTAAACTCTACTGCGAATGTTAAAATATCTCTTACTGTTAAATCTCCTAAATTAGTAAATCTATTATCTAGTTCACTAATCTTATCATCCATAGAAAAATACTCTTCTTTTATTAAGTTATACGCTAATACTTCAGTATAAAACTTAGTCATTGATGCAATATCAAACAAAGCATTATCTGGCATTGGATCAGTTAAATAATTAATATTTCCACCATACAATTTTACATTTATATTAGAAACATTAATACCAACAGTATAACCAGGTGTTGGATATTTTCTTCTCATATCTTCTAATTGATCAAAATTGTCCTTTATCATTAATTCTACTAATTCTTCAGGTGTTGCATCCTTATTATTTTTAATTACATCAAGAGCTTCTATAGTTACTTGTTCTATATCTTTTTTATCCGCATAAATAGATTTCTTTCCTACATCCATTACAAAATTATTAAATATTCTCTCTAAATTCATATTATCGCTCCTATTTTTCTATTACTATTGTAATTGGTCCATCATTAATTAACTCTACTTGCATATCTGCTCTAAAAATACCAGTTTGTGTATTTATTTTACTCCTCAACTCTTCATTAAAAATATCATAAAGTAAAGATGCATCCTCCTGCTTCATAGCATTTATATATGATGGTCTATTCCCCTTATTAGCATCTGCATACAAGGTAAATTGTGATACTGAAAGAACACTACCTCCGATATCACTAACGGATTTATTCATTACCCCTTCTTCATCATCAAATATTCTAAGATTAACTATTTTATTAGCCATCCACTTTATCTTATCAATATTATCATCATGAGTAAACCCAACAAGTACTAAAAGACCTTTATCAATACATCCTACTGTCTTACCCTCAACTTTAACACTTGATGAAGTTACTCTTTGCACTACTACTCTCATTGCATTATCCTTTCTACTTCCACTACATTCTGTATCTTTCTTAATTCTTTCAAATATTTATCCATCTCATCAATTGATGAAATAATTACTTCAAGACTATAGATATTTTTATCACTCTTATTAAGCAAATTAATACTTTCTATTTGAATATTCATACTAGCAGAAGTCTGTACTATATCTACTATTTTATTATCCTTAGTATTAGTATAAATAACTATATCAGAATAATATTTATTCTTAATCTTAGTATTCCAACTAGCACTTATTACCCTATCATCCATATCATTAATATTAAGACAATTTTTTCTATGAATACTTATACCACTTCCTTTGGTAATGAAACCAATTATATCGTCTCCTGGTATTGGAAGACAGCAGTTAGCAATATGGGTTTGTATATTTTTAGTATTTCCTACGACTATATCATTATCGGTATCAAGTACTTTAAGTTTTACTTCTTTTTTTTGTTCTTGGGATTCTTCATCTTTATTCTTTACAACAGTCTTAACAGAAAACTTATTATTACCAATATTTAAATACAAATCCTCAATAGTATCTAATTTAAAACTCTTAAGTACTTCTTTTATATTATCAGGTTTTAAAAATTCAGTAGAAGAAATCTTCTTTCTTCTTAATTCCTTTTCAAGTAAATTCTTTCCTGATTCAATATAATCTTCTCTAGTAGTCTTATTAAAAAATGCTTTAATCTTACTCTTAGCCTGAGTAGTCTTTACAATATTTAACCATTCTCTAGATGGACCCTTAGAATTATTATTAGTAAGTATCTTAACAATATCTCCATTTTGCAACTCATATGACAAGTTAACCATATTATTATTTACAATAGCACCAGTCATTTTATCTCCAACTTGAGTATGAATTCTATAAGCAAAATCTATCGGAGTAGAACCATTTGGTAGTTCAAACACATCCCCTTTAGGAGTATAAACATAAATATTATTATTTAATACTTCATCTTTTACTCTATTTACAAAATCTTCATTAGTCATCTTTTCTTCATTTAATTCAATTATTGACTTATAAAATTGAAGTTTTTGTTCAGTAACATTTTGCATTTCTAAAGCAGCATTCTTATGTTCTTTATAAGCCCAGTGAGATGCAATACCATTTTCTGCGATTTCATCCATATCATATGTTCTTATTTGTATTTCAAATAAATTACCATCTAACCCAAATACAGTTGTATGTAGTGTTTGATAAAGATTAGTCTTAGGCATTGCAATATAATCTTTAAATCTCTTAGATACAGGCTTATATTTAGAATGAATAAGACCTAGTGCTAAATAACATTCTTGCTCTTTATCCACTAGTATTCTGATGGCAAGTAAATCATATATATCAGAAAAACTTCTTCCCTTATCTAACTTCTTATAAATACTATATATACTCTTAGCACGGCCCTTTATCTCATGCTTTATTCCATTATTCTTTAAAAGAGTACTAACCTCATCCATCATCTTAGATACACATTCTTCTCTTTCAATCTTAGTATTATTAAGTTTTTCTACAACATCATAATATACATCAGGTTTAGAATACTTTAAAGAAAGATCCTCAAGCTCAGACTTTATCTTATGCATACCCAAACGATGCGCAATTGGTGCTAGTATTTCAAGAGTTTCCTTTGCTTTTAGTTTTTGTCTATCTACTGGTATTGCATATAATGTTCTCATATTATGAAGACGATCTGCAAGCTTAATTATTATTACTCTTACATCTTCACTCATACCTACGATTATCTTTTTATAATAATTAGTAAGATATTCATTTTCAGTAGAAACATTAATACTATTAATCTTAGTTACTCCATCTACTAAGTTAGCAACAGTTTTACCAAATAGGTTTTCTAATTCTTCTTTAGGAGTCGGAGTATCTTCCAAAACATCATGAAGCAAAGACGCAATTATAGTATCCTTATCCGCCTTAATAGTAGTAAGTATTATTGCAACAGATAAAGGATGAATTATATACTCTTCCCCAGTCTTACGATATTGTCCTTCATGTTTAGAATAAGCATAATCAATAGCTTTTTCTATTATCTCTATTTCATCTTTATCTAAATAATTTAATTTATCTATTAATTCTTTTCTTAGGTCACTACTTTTAATAACCATAATACCACCTACTTTATTTCTATTTTAAGTATATCATCAACCATCTCCGCAAGAGTTAACCCCTTAGCATTTTTCCACTTAGTACTAGTTAAATAATTCCATATATCATCATTAGTAATATAAGTAATACCCTTATCTTTTAACTCATTAACCTTAGTAGTCATTGCTATCTCAAGTCTATTTCTTAAATCCTTAAGAGAATTAAAATCCATATCATTTACCTCCATAAAATATAAATGGTTTCATTGTATTCTTATTCTTATCATAGTCCATATAAAGAGCAATATTCTTACCATTCCTTCTAAACAATATTGGCTTATCCCCAGTCTTTTTTATTAAGCCTCCATTCTTTACTACATCATACAATGAATTTGGGACTTCAACCACATCTAAGTCAATTACATCCTCAATATCAAGCAACTTATAATTACCATTTTTTATATCTTTTATTGTATACGCATCATCAAGAGAAAACTTATCCTGTTTAGTTCTTTTCAAATTACTCATACACATAGGTATATTAATACTTTTACCCATATCATTAATTAAACTTCTTATATAAGTTCCCTTAGAAACATTACATCTAAAAGAAAAATATAATTTATTATCTTTTTCATAAATATCAATCAACTCTATAGAACGAATATTAACAAGCTTTTTAGGAAGAGTAACAGACTCCCCTTCCCTAGCATATTCATATAGCTTTTTACCATCAACTTTAACTGCTGAATAAATAGGAACTTCTTGTAAATATAAACCTCTATATTTATTTAAAACATTAATAATTATATCTTTATCTATTTCTTTAATATCCACTTTTTTAGTAACAGTACCAGTAACATCATATGTATCAGTAGAAGTCCCAATAAGAGCCTCTGCTACATATTCCTTATAATCACTCTCAAATAAATTACCAACTTTAGTATACTTACCAATTCCTATTATTAAAAGACCAGTAGCAAGAGGATCAAGTGTACCAAAATGTCCCATCTTATTAGTATGAAAAACCTTAGACAAACAATTTACAACATCCCTAGAAGTATATCCTTTGTCTTTATTCACTAGTAGTATTTTATCCAAAATATCACCTTCTTAATAAATAAATTATATCACTAAAATATCAAAATATATAGAAAAATAATTAGATTTCTCCAATTATTTTGTTAATTTTTTAATATCTTTTTCTTCTTTATCAAATAGTTCTTTAAAATATTCATAATCATCATCATTAAAATACTTATGTTTATTCATATCTAAAATATATCTTTTTATTTGAGGCTCATTTCTTTTAGCCAAAAACATAGAATGCTCCTCATTAAAAGAATCAATTTCTTCATCACTCCAATCTCTAGTTAAATCATGAATAATTAGATCCCTTTTATTAATATATTCTAAGTATTCTTGTTCCTTCTTATTAAATAATTGATCCTTTAGTTTTAACAAATAATCTTTTATCATATTATCATCCCTTTATATTATATTTCTTATTAAACTTATCTATTTGTGAAGATCTATTCTTAACCTTACCACATCTTTCCCTTTGCATAAGAAGAGTGTTTATATACTCAGTCATTATCTTATCACTTAACTCAATCGGATAAACTGTTATTATCTGATTACTATGTTTAATAGTTAATACCTCAAGAAGTGATGACACACCATTATCATTATAAGAAAACACATAATGATCTACCCCATCATAATGAGGATACTTAATAGATGAAGGAATAATATCCTCTAAATCATTAAACATGTTTATTATCTTACCATAAGAAACCTTAAACTCTTCACTAAACACATGACGATCTAAAACATGCTCTAAAGCTCTACATCTATTATATTCTATTTGTTGATTAAGAAAATATTGTTCCGATGATGTACTAGGATTAACGCTATTCTTCTTAAGCAAAAACAAATAAACCCCTTTTAATTTATAAAAATCATTCTCAGTATAATCAGTCAAACCATCATAATCAATCTTTTTATAATAATCCATAGCAAGATCATACTTCTCAAGTTCCATCAATAAATAAACATATGCAACATATATATAGTCCTTTTTTATTCTATCATTATCTTCAATATGCTTCAAAAGCTTAATCATTTCTTTTTCTGCTTTGTTAACTTTATTCTCACACATAAGTAATTTTACATTATAAAACTTAGCAATGTAATCAGTTGAATAATCTTTTATATAAGAATCTAAACTCTTACGAGCATTCTTATAATCATATTCTAATACCAATTGTCTTATTTTCTTCAATCTTGAAGGATCATTATACATAACCATTACCCCTTTAATTAGTGCATATTATATCATATTTATCTATTTTTGTAAAGTTTTATACTTAGAATTAAACTTATCTATTTGAGATATAGTCTTTCTCTTTTTAGTAGAATGATACTCTACTATAGGTTCAGTCCTTATTTCATTAATCACTCTATTAGAATTTTTTTGTTCCTCGACTGGAAACATAGATAATATTTCTAAACTACCATTATTAGTTATTACTTTTAATATATCAGTAGAAAACCCTTCCTGAACATTTATTCCAATATCTTTAATTCTAAAATAATACATATCACCATAAGTAAATTCAAAAGTTTTATCAGCACATAAAAGTGCTAAACTAACAGTAGAATATAAGTTTTCAAAAGTTTCATAATCCATATTAAATGAATACTGTGGATATTCTATATCAACATAAGTATCAATATTATGCTTTTCATAAATATGTTGTTTTGCCAAATAGCTACTATAATAATAAAGTTGCATTATTGAATAAGAATTAATATCATAAACATCATCATCTAAACCAAGCTCTTTCTTTAAAAAATTATAAGCCCTTATCGTATTAGTAGTGAATCTAGCAGGTTTATTTTCTAATTCTTTATAATCAATCATATTACAATAATAATAAGCTTCAGCATATCTTTCACATTTTAAAAGAAGCATCACTAAGTAAAAAAGACTCTCACTTACATTATTAGACTTTTTAGTTTGTTTTAAAATATTCTTCAAAATATCAATTGCTTCATTATACTTCCCATCTTGTCCAAGATACCTTGCATAAGTAGAAAGATAAGCAAAATGATCAGAATCAGGATACTTGTCTTGATATTCTTTTAAATACCTTTCAGCCTTATTAAGATCACCCGCTGTAAGTAGTTTAGATATAGTTATTAAATCCTGTATGTTACTTCGATTAATTCTTTTTGTATCTCCCATATTATCACTCCGAACGTACTAGATATAATAGCATATTTTATATAAAAAGTAAATGCATACATAAAAAGACTCTATCAAAATTGCAGAGTCCAATTATAAACATTATTTTCTACTGCTCGCCGCAAGATTTTACCTTGCAGGCTCGCTCAAATTACTCAACTGATACTAAGTTGATATGGTAGTTCCGAAGTCCCATCTCCACCTGAAATCTTTACGTTAGATGAAAGACTTAGGACTGGGCGCGCGCCAAGCTCGCTGTAGTAGACGTTGTCGTTGACGACGTTGCCGTTAACATCAACAACGAAAGCGAGGCTTTCATAATCTGAACTCTGCGGAAGTAACCATTCATATTGTGATTTATCTAACCAATTATTTGTTGTTTTACAATTAGAGTCTTCATTGTAATATCCTAATCCTTTTGAACATTCTTTTGATGCTCCGTATCCATAATCACTTGCATACATTAATGCTATTTTTTTACTTGCATCATTTTGCATTATTGGATTTGTTTCATAATAATATTCTGTTCTATTTGCATCATTTTTTCTTTCATACTGCCACATTATATCTGATGTGAATGTGTCATCGGCCCAGTCATATCCTCCAAGATAGTATTTTGTTGTACCTATCATATTTTGTGCATCAGTACTTAATGTATTATAATAATCATTATTTAAATATGTATTTAATGTTCCTGTTACCCAATTATTATATGAACTAGTTGTTGTATCTTGTGTTGTATTCCAATATTTATCTCCTATTGAGGTATCTCTTATTATTTTTATTCTATTTTCTACATTACCATCTGTATCTTCAGTAGGTATTATTCCTATTATTCTCCATGCTTCATTATTAAATGTTACATAATTTGCTACATTTCCACCACGATATCTATATTCTGTTGCAAACTTACTATCTACTTGTAATGTATTATCTATTGTATGAGTTATTTTTTCAATACCATCAGTACCAACTTTAGATTTAGCAAAAGTAAGCGCATAATCTTCTTTTACTGGTGCAGCTTCATTATTAATATTTACTCTAAATCTATAACTATATTTCTTTTCATTAAACTTATTTGTATCTACACTTGCATCAATCCATGCTCTTAGTCTATAACTTGTTGTTACTTCTTTCTTATTGTTTGAAAATATTTCTTCTTGTGATTTTAGTACATATTGATTTAGTTTATCTATTGTAGTAGGTTCGACAACAACAGTTTCATTACCATTTTCTACTTTAGTAAGATAAACTTTAATTTCACTATCACTTAAAGGATTATCTACTGTTATTGGTTCTAATACTATGTTATAATTTAGTTTCCTTTGTGTACTATCATTTGTTCTTGTTCTTATATAAGATAATACTTTAAAGTCAAAGTAATTAGAAAGTATTTTTCCCTCACTATCTTTTATAGGTAATGCATTATTCATACCTATTTCATTTGACTCACTATAACTCATTTTTACTTGTCCTGATTGTATTGTATTTGAGCCAGTCAATAAATCGTTTGCAGACATCCATATTGCATATGTTCCTAAAGATACTAGTGCTATACTGAATAATGATAAAAATATCATAAATAACACTTTCTTTCTCTTAGAATTAGCTAATTTGCCCCCCCCCATACGAATATTTGTTTTCCATAGTTTTACCTCCATAGTTTATTATAAGTTAATTCTATAACAAAAAAAGTACTTTTTCAAGTACTATTTAATTCTTTTATAAGATTTCTCTATTATTAAACTAATGCTCCTCCTCCATCAACAATTATAAATTGTCCTTGTACATAACTCGAAGCATCACTAGATAAATAAAGTATTGTACCATTAAGTTCTTTTTCATTACCAGGTCTACCAGTTGGGTTTAGCATATTATAACCATTTAAAAACTCTTCGCTTTTAAATAATGTATCTTTAGTCATACCAGTTTTAAATAATGCTGGTCCAATAGCATTTACAGTAATCCCATATTTTGCATAAGAACAAGCCATTCCAGTAGTTAACCCTAAAACAGCAGCTTTCGAAGCATTATAACTATGTCTTATAAATATATCATTTTTATCTGCAATTACTGCATTAACTGAAGCAATATTTACTATCTTTCCATATCTTCTTTCCTTCATACGAGGTATTATATATTTACTAAGTAAATACATTCCTTTTACATTAACATTAAATGACTTATCCCATTCATCTTCCGTTAATGTTTCTACTCCTCCACGTACTGCTACTCCAGCATTATTAAGTAATATATCTATATGAGAAAATACTTTTAATACTTTACTTACTGCATCTTTAACTTGTACTTCTTTAGTAACATCACACTCTATAGCAATTACCTTTCTACCTAGTTTTTCTATTTCTTCTTTTACTTTTTCTAAATCATTTTCATTTAAATCTAATAAAGCAACATCAGCTCCATACTCTGCATACATAATCGCAGCATCATGCCCAAGTCCTGAAGATGCTCCAGTAACTACTGCTACTTTTCCCTCTAAATTAAACATATCTTTCATACATATCCCTCCATAACAATTATATTATTAGAACCAATATTTGTAAATAAAAAAAAACATTTCACAAGGAAATTATAAATTGAAAAATTAAGTGTCCGATTGTGACATAAAAAAAGACACATAGAATTACCTATGATACAATGCAAGTGC
>CAKOLK010000005.1 GCA_934096275.1 uncultured Bacilli bacterium
CTTTCGGAAATGTATTTTATCATATTTTTGTAGTCCCTCTTTTTTATTAATGTCTACTTTAAGGGGTGCATTTCACTTTTTAATATTCTTTTTAATTTATAATCCATATCATTAACTACATCAGATGCTTGATGTAAGTTTTCAAAACGAGGAACTTTTCCTAAAGAATCTTCAAGTCCCGCAAGACGATTGGTTCTGATGAACATCATTCTAAGATTAGAAATCATTCTATCAACATATGTTTTATCAATATAATCAATACTCATTTCCATATGTTCGAAATCTATTATTTTAACATCACCATTATCTAAAATCATAAAGTTTTTATTATGAATATCTAAGTACAAAATACCGTTATCATATAATTCTTGTAAGTTGGTAATTATCTTTGAATAAGCTTCAGTTGGTAATATTAATCCTTCATCAACACCATTACTATAATACTCATTCATATCAAGAGCATCAGGATAAAAGATTATTTCTTGTCCAATTACTCTTCCATCAAGAGTTACTACTCCAGTTGGAAAATCAGTATTCTTAACATTAGGTTGTTTTTTTTGTAATCTAGATACTAATCTATCTTCAATAATACCTTCTTCTTCAGGATCCCTAAATCTTTTAAATATTCTAAGAGCTTTATTAGGATCATAATCGGTTTGATATATAAATACTCCTTCCTGAGAACTATCATATGATTCAAATAACGTTGCCATACTTCTTATAGTCTCATCTTTAAGCACTCCAAAATCATAATTCTTTTCTAATTTAAAAGCAATATTTCTAATATTATCAAACTTTTCACCATATCTATTCATAAAACCAAAATATACTTTAAAATCATTCATACTACTTCCCCCTTAAATTGATAAAATTATATCATAAAACGAACAAAATGTCAATCACTTACCTGTTATTAATACTCTTAGCATAGATAATTAAAAATATTCCAAAAAATAATATCAATATAAAAATAACTATATTTAAAATAAACATCATACTACCTCAATTCTATCTATTTTAGACTTTATAATAATATCACATTTTAAAAAGTTATACAATAGTTAATTATGTAAATCGCTATTTTTAATTATGTAAATATTACCATTCTTATAAAAACCATAAAATATATTATTAAGATCTTCTTTTATATTATTCTTTAACCAAATTACATCTTTATCCAATAAATCTAATACTTCATAATTAATTGAACCCTCGACAATAATAGGAAGAGGAAATGTTTTATCTTTCTTTTCTTCATCTTTAGTAAAAGTAGTTAAATTACCATTAACCTCAAGTATTGCATACTCTACATCTTTAATATCACTAATATTGTTTTGACGAAGTTGAGTAAGCAAATCATCTAGGTTATATCTTTGTTTTACCATCTCTTTTATCATAATTTTACCATTATTTATTATAACTGATGGTTTCCCATCAAACATAGTCCTAATACTTCTTTTTTTAAATGATAAAATTGCCATTATTATCTGGCAAATAACAAGAAGTGTAATGGGAATAACTGATAGTAATATTGAATCATCAGTATTATCTATACTAATTGCTACTATTTCTGCGATTAAAACAGACACTATTAAATCTATTACTCCAAGTTCTCCGACTTCTCTTTTGCCCATTATACGATATACAAAGACAACAAAAAAATAAAAGAATAAAGTTCTAAAAATAACTATAATATATTCCATGAAATCACCATTATTAGTATAAAAAAAGTAATAAAAATTATACAAGTTCATATATATTACTAGGTGATACTTATGGATAATATTAAAAACTATCTAATAGCAATTGGATACTTTCTTTTAGTAGTAGCAGTCTTTGCAATAATTCTTACTATATTTAATTATTATGATATAGTGACTAATAAACTATTCAAAGTAATAAAAGTCTTAATACCCTCGCTTGCTCTTTTTATTGGTGGATATAAAGTAGGAAATAATGCTAATAAAAAAGGATATATCGAAGGAATAAAACTAAGCTTAATAGTAATAGTACTCTTATTTATGTTTTCATATTTAGGTTTTAATGCAAGTTTTAATATAAGTTTAATCCTTTATTATATAATTTTAATCATATCATCAATGCTTGGTGCAATGATTGGTATAAATAAAAAAATTACTAGTGATTAGTAACTTTTTTTAATATTTCTTCATGAATATCTTCGATTGATCTAATTTCATTATTTAAAACACAATCTATATTAATAAAATTATATTTATTAGATAACTCAAGATATGAAAGCTCCGCTAAATGAAGATGTTCATCGTCTTTTTCATGATCATCTAAACTAACTCTATTCTTCTTTAATATCTTAGCATATGAAGTTGGCATATGTAAGAATAAAGTCATATCTGGTCTAATTAGTCCCATCATTTCATATTCTAATTTTTCTAGCCAATCATACATTTCGTATCTTTTATCTTTATCTTTAATCTTTCCTCCTTGATGTGCCATATTACTAGATACATATCTATCCATTATTACAATATAATCTTTATCTAAATATTCTTTTATTACATTAAGATTATAATATCTATCTGCTGCAAAGTAAAGACTAGCTACTTTAGCATCAACGTGGGACGCTCCTTCAGGAAAATATGATTTACATATTTCTTCTTTTCCTAAATATGGACCTCCGACTATTTTACCAGTTGGACTATTATAATTAGGAAATGTTAAATAAACAGCTTTCTTTCCTAATTTATTTAAACTATCTACTAAAAGTCTACTTTGTGTTTCTTTACCACTGCAGTCTGTTCCTTCGATTACTATAAACTTACTCATTTTAACCTCCTGTAAAGTACATGTTTATAATTAATATCATTATCTTTTAAAGTGCTTAACACTTCTTTTTTATATTTTGACTTATCAAATATTGGAAAGAAAGTATCAGCTTTAAAAGTTTTATCTATTTCTGTTAAATATATATTATCTGCATCATTTATAAACTCATTATAAATTGATTCTCCTCCGATAATAAAGACTTCTTCTAAAGTATTTTTATAATCCTTAATAAAATCTTCTTTGTTTTTATAAGTTATAACATTTTCTATATTAGTATGTGTAAGGACAATATTTACTCTATTAGGTAATACCTTTCCAATAGAAAGATAAGTATTTTTGCCCATTAATACTGTATGATAAATAGTAACATTCTTAAAAAATATTAAATCTTCCTTAATAGGACAAACTAATTCATTTTTATAACCAATCTCATAGTTTTTTCCTACTGAAGCAATTAAATTAATATTCATTATTGAGTAATTGGAAACTTAATCTTTCCCATATGCTTATAATTTTTAATTTTAATATCTTTTAAGTCTTTAGAATTATCAAACAAGAAGAAATCATCTATATCATGATTTAATACTAATTCCGGTTTAGTAGGATTAAATATCATATCAATAATTTTAATATTACTATCTAGTTCATTATATTCATCACTATCTTTATCAAATAGTTTTTGTTGTTCTAATAAGGATTGTTTTAATGTTTCTAAGTAATTATCATCCAGTTTGCTTAAGCTATTATACTTTTCTAATCTTTCTAATTGTTTTTTTATTCCATTTAATTGGTTAATATAAACATGAGCATCTTTTATTGAATATGTTATTGTACCAGGTTCTTTATCAGTTACTTGAGCAATCATTTTTAATAGTGTTGCATATTGAGTAACATTAAATGGAAGACCCAAAGGAACATCACAACTTCTTTGATGCACCATTAAATTAATTTTATTTTTAGTAACATCCCACTCTGTAGACCAAACACAAGATGGTAATACTGCAGTTCTTAAAAACTCATCTTGCCAAAGAGATTTTACCATTCTCCTATCATTTGGGTTATTCTTAATAGTATCAATCAAGTTTTTAGTATGTTGATATCTATTTACAATATATCCATAAGCAGTCCCAATTGTATTAGCATACTCTAAACCATAGTACTTTGCTTCTTTTATGTTTTTATCTTTAATCATGCTTTTAGTAGTCATAACATTGCCATTTTCATCTAGTTTAGGACTAAGTTTAGCATTTAAATTATCAAGTGGTGCACTAAGAGGATCTAAGACTACTACTTCTTTATCAGGATCATATTTTTCTGTTGATGGTTCATATATTCTATAAATACCATCTTGATCAACCATCCATTCATCCCAAATATGTACATTTCTATCATGTAAATCTAATACATTATTTGAACCCATTTGCCATATCCAAAGCATTTCTATAATAGCTTGTCTATAAAACATTTGCTTTGTAGTAAGAATAGGAAACTCTTTATTCAGATTAAACTCAAATGTATGCGAAGGAACTTTAATAGTATTAACACCAGTTCTATTTTCTACCTCAACACCTTCCCTTAATATTTTTCTTAATAATTCATCATATAAATAATCAAATTCTGTCATTTTATTAACCTCCCTACAATAAATTATACAATAAAAAAGTATTTATTTAAATACCCTTTTGCGTTAATAAATATATATTACTATATATAAAAAGAAAACTCTATCAAGAATAAGAGCTTTCCGACATTTACAGCCGAGATCATTTATTGCTCGCACCACTCGGAAGCGATTAACATTTCACGATTAGGATCATTTATTGCTCGCACCACCTAGAAGCGATTGACATTTATGTATTATACTATTAAGTACAAAAATAATATATCATATTTCATATAATAAATCAATATTTCATAGACCTATACAAAGTCCACCAAAATACTATTTTCTATAAACAATTTATCTTCATCAATATAATAATAACCATCTTTATATGATAGATTATCTATATTAAATACATCACTAATCTTAGTATTGTATCTCTTATAAAAATCAAGTTCTGATACTCCTTTAATCTTTCTTAAACCAAGTATCATAAAATAAGACATATCAAGTTTTTTATTAATAATTTCTTTATTATATAAGTAATCATTATCTAAATATTTATTAATACTTCTTGTATTAGTATATCTAACATTATCTATATAACCACTTGCACCAAGACCAAAGCCATAATATTTATCATTATTCCAATAAGTTAAATTATGAATAGAACTATATCCTTCTTTTGAAAAATTACTTATTTCATAATGAATATAACCATTATTCTTTAAAGTCTTAGTAATTAATTCATACATTTTTCTAGTTATATCATCATCAAGCTCAATGTAATTATTAACCTTTAATATAGTATTATCTTCAAGAATAAGAGAATATATTGAAATATGGGGTATATCAAGTTTTAAATACTTATCTAAGTCATTTTTTAAATCATTTATAGAGCAACCATTTATACCATACATTAAATCTATATTTATATTAGTAAAATATTTCTTACATAGAATAATTTTATCAAAGCAATCATTACAATAGTTTCTTCCTAATATATCTAATATTCTTTTATTAAAAGATTGTACTCCGATTGATAATCTGTTTACTTTATTATTTTTTAAAAATATTAAAAGTTCTTCATTTATGTCCTCAATATTACACTCAAAAGTAAACTCATAAGAATCATTAAAATTAAACACACTAAGTATATCAAATAAGTCCTCTAAATGCTTTTTATTTAAAGAAGAAGGAGTTCCTCCCCCGATATAAAGTGATTTTAAAGATTCATTTTTATAATTATTATTTATTTCATTTTCTAAAGATATAAGGTATTTAAAGATTATTTCATCATTATAATACATCTTAGAAAAATCACAATACTTACATATATTCTTACAAAAAGGAATATGAATATATACACTATCTACCATTTCTTAAATTATTCCTTTTTCTTTTATTAAGTACTATAATAACTTCATTAGATAGTTTCATATCTATTTTAGAAAGTCTATCAGATAAATCTCTATAAACAGTCCAATAAGAAATCTTACTAAGAGAAGATATCTCTTCAATGGTATAACCAGATAAAGCATACTTTAAGTTATTCATTACTCTGTTTCTTATTGACTCATCTTCAACAGATTCTTCTTTATTATTTGATAGTATTTCAAGTACTAAACTCTTTCTTTCGGGGTATTTATTCATATATCTTTTTAAATAATCATATACAGTAGCATTACTAATGGGAAAGAAATTATCGCAAAAAAACTTAGTAGTTTTTCTAACACTAGTTTTTTCTTGTATAAAGAAATCTCCGATTAAATCAATCCTTCTATCTCTTTCAATATCATCTATTTTTGATGCCATAATATACCTCCATTAATTATCGTCAACTTTTAAAATGCTTAAGAACGCATCACTAGGAAGTTCTACACTACCTATCATTTTCATCTTCTTTTTACCTTCTTTTTGTTTTTCTAGTAATTTTCTCTTACGAGATACATCTCCACCATAACATTTAGCAAGAACATCTTTTCTCATTGCTTTTACTGTTTCTCTAGCAATAACTTTTGATCCAATCGCAGCTTGTATTGGAACCTCAAACATTTGACGTGGTATTATTTTCTTTAGATTTTCTGTTATTAATTTACCACGACTATAAGCAAAATCTTTATGTACTATAACACTTAATGCATCAACTACTTCACCATTTAATAATATATCCATTTTAACAAGATCACTAAATCTATTTTCTATTACTTCATAATCAAATGAAGCATATCCTTTAGTAGCACTCTTTAACTTATTGAAAAAATCATATACTATCTCAGAAAGGGGTAATTCATAATGAATGTTTACTCTTGTCTTATCAATGTATTCAAGTCCAATATATGTACCACGTTTATTTTGACACAGTTCCATTACTGCTCCAATATAGTTGCTAGGAACAAATATACTAGCTTTAATATATGGTTCTTTTATTCCTTTAATACTACCACGATCTGGTAATTTATTCGGAGAATCTACATAAATTATTTCACCACTGTTAAGTACTACTTCATATATAACAGATGGAGAAGTAGCAATTAAATCTATTTTAAACTCACGTTCTATTCTTTCTTTTGTTATATCCATATGAAGAAGTCCTAAGAAACCACATCTAAAACCAAATCCAAGTGCTTTAGAAACTTCTGGTTGATATTCAAGTGATGCATCATTTAGCTTTAATTTAAGTAATGCTTCTTTTAAATCTTCATATTTTTTAGAATCTATTGGATAGATACCACAGTAAACAAATGGTTTTATTTCTTTATATCCAGGAAGTGGTTCAAGTACTGGGTTAGAAGCACTAGTAATAGTATCACCTACTTTTACATCGCTAATACTCTTAATACTAGCGGTAAGGTATCCTACTTCGCCACTCGATAAAGACTCCATTTCTTTTTCATGTGGAGTATTTATATGTAAAGACAATACTTCATAAACAGCATTAGTCTTCATCATTTTAATTTTATCTCCAACTTTTATTGTACCATTTACAACGCGTAAAGAAATAACCACTCCACGATATGCATCATATATAGAATCAAATATTAAACAACTTAATTTATCATCTGTTTGTTTAGGACAAGGTACTTTTTCTACCACTCTATCAAGTAGTTCTTTTATACCTATTCCCTCTTTAGCACTACATAAAATAATTTCATCTTCATTAAATCCTAAAGTATCATGTAATTCTTTTACAACGCGATCAACTTCAGCATTAGGTAAATCTATTTTATTTAATATTGGTATTATTTCTAAGTCATTATCAAGAGCAAGGTATAAATTAGCAAGAGTTTGGGCCTCGATTCCTTGTGTTGCATCCACGACTAAAATAGCACCTTCGCATGCTGCTAAAGAACGGGATACTTCATAAGTAAAATCTACGTGTCCTGGAGTATCTATTAAATTAAGTAAATAAGTCTCACCTTTATAATCATAATTTAATGTTACAGCATTAAGTTTTATAGTAATTCCACGTTCTCTTTCAAGTTCCATAGAATCTAATAATTGATCTTTTTTTTCTCTATCACTAATTGCATGGCATTCTTCAAGTATTCTGTCTGCAATCGTACTTTTACCATGATCTATATGTGCAATTATAGAAAAATTTCTTATATGTTTTAAATTCATCTTTCAATCACCACAAATATTTTAGCATATTTTAGTAAATGAAACAATATCCTTACAAAAAGAAAAAGACCTAAGTCTTTTTACATATATTTTTGCATATTCTTCATCATTTGATTAACTTGTTTTTGAGTCGGAGTTCTTCCCATTCCACTCATCATCATTTTAATCATATCTTCATTAATCGGAGGATTCTTTTTCATATAATTTTTCATAACTGTTCTAGCTATAAAGAAACCTGCGATTGCTCCGATTAAAAGACCTATAACAACCATTAATATATCATGCCACATAATCATCCCTCCATATATAATTGTATATGAAATTATATGATTTAACAAGAATAATTATTAATTTTTTATATAATTTCTGACATTTTTTATAAAAAAGTACTCTTGTTCTTTAAAATTACATACAAAAAGTATTCCATTGAAATATCTTAAATCTTTTAAAAAAGTACATTTATCATAATTTGTATCAATCTTTATATTAGAGTTCTTAACTTTTAAAATACTAATTTCATTTAAAAATAAATTATTAATAATGTGTTCATTCCCATTATTTGAATACATTATCTTATCTTTATATCTATTATATATAAAAGAATTAACATAATCTTTATCATAAAAATAACTTACTTGTTCAAATAGATTATACCCATATTCTTTTTCTATTTCTTTCATGTAGTAAATCCTATTAAAAATATAAAACAATTCACTAGGTCTATCCTTATATAAATTATAAAACTCCTTTTTAATATTAAATATAAAATATTCCTTCATAACTATCACCGATATTATTATATAAAATAAAAATTAAAAAAATTGTAGAAAAAGAAAAAGAATTAAAAATTATTTTAATTCCACTACTGTGACACCATCATTAAATAAATCTATTTTATAAGATACTACTAAATCATTAGATTTTAAGTATTTATGTACCTCATTTTTTAATATATAAGATCCTTTACCATGTACAATAAGAATAAGCTTATTATTTAATTTATAATTATCCATTATAAACTCTTTTACTTTAATAATAGCAAATACTCTATCCATTCCGTGTAAATCAATACTAGGTAAATTGCTATATAACATGTAATTATCTATCATACTATTCCTCTCTTATTTTACGTGATAATAAAAATCCCCATAAAAATGCTAGTAAAGATGTAAATATACAGAAGAAACTATATTCAAATGATGTAATACTAAGTACCATAAGTACTACTGAAGAAAGTATTAATGATAAAAGTATGTAGTTTATAAATGGTTTTTTATATAAATATTTAAATATAAAACATACAAGAATAAGACCTATAAATACACCAATTACATAAACTAAAGTAAAATTATTATTACCAAAAAATGATGTAAATGAAGTAATACCAAATAATTTATTTAAAAGATGTTCACTAAAACCAGGAAAAAGTATTGCAATGCCTGTTACTACTCCATAGATAATAGTATTACTTAAATTATCAATATTTATATTAAATGTTATATTATGTACAAAACAAAATACTAAAAATATAGAAAATATTAAGAAAAATAATAAACTACCAAATAACTTTTTATTCTTTTTAATGTCACTAGCAAATGTAGGAATAGAACCCATAATTAGACCTACGAATAATAAGACAATTTGACAATTATATTTTGGATATAAATAGGTAATGATTTGAGAACCCGCTAGAAAGCCTACGACTATACCAAGAATAAGTGGTACAAGTATAAAAGTATTCTTCTTTACATCCTTAAAGAAATTACATATTGCATCAATAACTAATTTAAATAAATCAATTGAAGCAAGAAGAGCTCCTAAACTGATGAAAGGAATAGCAGAACCTATTCCTATAATACCACCCTTGACAGTTGTAACAAAACCATATTTTAGTTTCATTACTCAGCCACCTTAACATCATCCATAAACCAAAGTTTAAGACTATATATTATGTTTTTATCTTTATTTTCTTGTTTAACTACTTTATAAATCTTATTATCATAAACAGTTATAATAGTATTAGAATCATAATCATATGTTTTAGTATCCACTACAAACACAGGATCTTTTCCATCTTTAATTTTAGTAAAATTAAGATATCCAATTACAAAATAACCTACTAATAAGATAATAAGTATATCCACAATAATCATTATAATATTAATCTTCTTTTTCTTAGGTTTATATTCATTTAATTTCTTATCATTTTCTGTTTTTTCTATATCTTTTATATCTTCCATATGTTTTCCTCCTTAAAATATTTAATTTACATACTTAATTGATATGGATCAGAACTTGTTCCAGATCCTCCAGATATTTTAACTGTAGATGAAAGTGATACTGCTGGTCTATGCGCCGCAGAAGTAGTATCGCCATATACCTCACGGAAAAAATCTCCATTTACTGATATACCTGCAACTGTTTCTGCTCCACCACTAGAATCTGCGTCTAGAGCATCAAACGTATATTCACGCGAACCATAGTACAACCAATTATTAGTAATACAATTTTCCTTATCATCTGTAAAATTACAACTATTTGAAAAGCATTGCTTACTACATGATGTGCTAGATGCATAATTATAGTCGCTAACAAGCATTAAATGCATTTTGGGATTTGCATACCACATACCCGTATCATTAGTAAAATAAATATTTATTATCATATTCTTTGATACATCATCTAAGTTATTGTAATAACCAACAACATGATCAGGATCATAAACACTATTCAATGTTGCCTCAGATTTTATAAGTTTATACCTTGTTTCAGTAACACCATCTGCATCTTTAATTGGAATCATTCCAATTATTCTCCATACATCATTATTAAAAGTTACATAATTATTTACATTTTTTCCTCTATATCGATAACTTGTAACCGTATCTGATTCTTTTACTTCTTCAAGTCCATTTTGTCCTACGTTCGCTTGTGCAAATTCACTAGCAGTCATAGCTTTATTTTTTATTTCTTCATCACTTGCTTCAATATTAAGAGCATATTTATATTCAATAGGTTTAGTTACATCTCCATTTACATATATATCACTATTTGTTGCACTCTCATCTATCCATAATCTTATTTCATAAGATTTACTATTCCCCTTAGTTAATGAATCATTAACTAAAAAAGTATCAGGATTACTCCCATTCGTAGTATTCCCACTAGCGTTATCAATTAATTGAAACTTTATCTTATTTTTATTAATTGATGAATTATTTAAATCTTTAATAGTTAATTTATAATATGCTGTATCACATGTAGAATTATTAGTTATGACTACATCTTTAGCTTTTAATTTTAAAGCTTCACTATCTTTAATTGGATACTTACTAACTAGCATTAACTCATCACTTTCTTTAAAGTTTATATCTAGTTCACATTTAGATATTTTTATATTTCTTCTTCCAAGTAAATTAATGCTAGGACTAAATAAAGCAAAAGAAATACCTGCGATTATAAGTACTAATGCTAGTATTACTAATGCTAGTGAAGATTTACTTTTTTTAAATTTTTCTAACATTTCTTTCATATGAAAAACACTCCTTTAGTATTACTAAAATAATTATAAAATATTTTTAAATGTTTTTCAAGTACCTAATATTAAAAAACTAGAGTTAGTTCTCTAGTTTCTATTTTAGTTTCCTGTTAATAATACATGTCAAATTATCATTTGATAAATCTTTATCATAAATGGATCTATAAATACTTCAAATATAGAACTAATTATAGATAAACATAAACAAAATAATAATATTTTATTATACTTTCTTATTTCTTCTTTTATATTTATTTCATCTTTTAAAAAGCATACTTTAAATAACTTTATAGATATATTAATTGCAAAAAAAGTAATTATAAATGTATTTAATAATACTAATGTTTTAGAAAATAATAAATAACAAAGACTTACTACTATTCCTTTAATACCATATATACTTATAATAGCACTAATGCTAAAACCTAAACTAAAAAATGATGAAAAGAATATAAATAAAACAAGTGCTATTCCTATTATACTAATACCAAGTAACCATGTAATACCAGTATTAAATATATTATTAAAGTTACTTTTTAAAAATAATGATACATAATCATAACTATCTTTTAATACAAAATAACTATTTATATTTTTATTTATTACATCTTTATCATTTAAATTAAGATTTAAATAAAAAATAATACCAGATATAAAACTAATAACAAGAAATGAAATTAAAAATATAAATATATTTTTTTTATTTAATTTTATATTTAATTTAAATCTTTTTCTTAACTTAGTACTATTTTTTAATTTCATTTTCATTATATCACCTATTTAATTGTACTAATAATATATTTAATTATTATAAATATCATCCAATTAATTTTGACATAATATCTAATAAATGCTATACTTTATATGGAGGGATTCTTATGAATAAAACATTTCAAAAGATTATGACATATATAATGTTAATTGCTATACTTGGTTCTACTATAGCAATAGTGGTATCTTATTTAGGATATTAATTAGTTTAAAAAATAAAATATTAGACAACATAATAATGGTGATTATTATGTTTTTATTATGTTTTAAAATATTTTTTGCAAGAGTACTAGATGTATCGTTAGGAACCTTTAGAACCCTAGTAACAGTAAAAGGTAATTATAAAGATGCTAGTATAATTGGTTTTTTTGAAGTTTTAATATGGTTTTTGATAGTAAAAGAAGCAATAAATACTGATAGTTCAAGCATACTTATAGGTATTAGTTACGCTTTAGGTTTTGCAACAGGAACATACGTCGGAGGAATAATATCTGCTCATTTTATAAAGGGTAATTATACTGTTCAAGTAATAACAGAAAAAGCTTATCCTGATATGTTAACTAGATTATATGAAAAAGGATATGCAATATCTATTATGGATATAAAAGGAATACATAAAAAAGATATGAATCTTTTATTTATTGAAACAAATAAAAATAATTTAAGTAGTCTTAATAGATTAATAAAAAGATATGATAAAAATGCTTTTATTGTAGTAAATGAAAGTAAATTAGTTATTAATGGTTATTTAAAAGACAAAGAAAACTAAACACATTCTTAAATATAATATACATAGGTATACAAAATATTACCCCATATATATCAAATATAGCACTAAATATAACCATAGATAATATTATACCTAAAACAGGTAATTGTACTTTATTAGAATATATTTTAACCTCAACAAAATAATTATTAAGTACTGGTATAACAATCATAGCAATAGCACTAGCTATAAATAACTCCTTAGAGATAGACAATGCTGTAATTAATGCAATAAGATTGGTGAATAAGGCACCAATATATGGAATGATGCTTGTAAGACCACTAAGGATGGCAAGAATAAGAAATAAGGGATGACCTATTAAGTAGTATATTACTAAGTATTCTATAATTTCTATAAACATTAATAAATAAAAACCTTTAAAATAATTATTTAAATCATTATATATATTAGATAATAATGAATGATATTTATCCTTAAAAAAACTCTTAATAAAAAGTATTATTCTATCAAAATAGAATAAAAAGTAAAAAGTAAGAAACAATATAAATATAAAATTAGTAAAAAGATTAATTGATTTAGTAATAAAATTAATATTTATATAATCATATATATAATTAACTATCTTTATATTAAAATAATCTATTAATACTATAAACTCATCATATATAAGAGGAAATGAATAATATATTAAAATAAATAATATAAATAAAACACTAACTAATATAATAAACAATGATATATATTTATTCACTCTTTTACATAGTAACTTATATATAGGATAAAAACTAAAAGCAAAGAAAAAAGATAATAATATTGGAATCAATATTTGTTTTAATATATTAAATATACTTATATATAAAGAAGAAGCACTATATATAAAGTATATTATTATACTAAAGATCATTATTAAGATAAGGTTTTTATATTTCATATTAAATTATATGTATTTGTATAATAAATTATTAGTTAATGTATAAAGTTGAGTTTTGTAAATGATATAAATATCATACTTATCTTAATTTATTATTTACACAGAAACATCATAATTATACAAAAAGCCATAAAATGTACTAAACATATTTATGGCTTTATTTTAAAATTATTAATCTTATTTTCTACTGCTCGCCGCAAGATTTTACCTTGCAGGCTCGCTCAAGTTACTCAACTGATACTAAGCATATACGGTTTTTGAGAAGTCCCTTCTCCACCTGAAATCTTTACGTTAGATGATAGATAAAGGACTGGACGCGCGCCATTCCCGTTGCTGCGGACGCTATCGCTAAGGACACAGCCAGCCGAGCTCACACCGAAAATGCCGTTGAAACTATCTGAAGACTGCGGAATCAACCACTCATATTGTGATTTATCTAACCAATTATTTGTTGTTATGCAACTTGCTGAATCATTATAATTATATAAGTTACTTGTACATTTTTTTGATGATGCATATCCATAATCACTTGCATACATTAGTGCTATCTTTTTAGATGCATCATTTTGCATTATAGGGTTTGTTCCATAATAGTAACCTGTTCTATTTGCTTCATTCTTTCTCTCATATTGCCACATTACATCTGATGTTATTTCTGAGGTATTATATCCCCCAAGATAATATTTTGTTGTTCCTATCATGTTTTTTGCATCAGTAGTCAGTGTATTATAATAATCATTATTTAAATATGTGTTTAACGTTGCCGTTGTCCAATCATTTGATGAAGTTTCATTCCATTTCTTATTTCCAATAGATTCATCTTTTATAATTTTTATTCTACTTTCTACATTGCCATTTGTATCTTCAGTTGGTATTATTCCTATTATTCTCCATGTTTCATTATTAAACGTTACATAATTATTTACGTTTCCTCCACGATATCTATATTCTGTTGCAAATTTATTATCTACTTGTAATGTATTATCTATTGTGTGAGTTATTTGTTCAAGTCCATCAGTGCCAACTTTAGCTTGTGCAAACTCTGTTGCAGTCACACTTGGTACAACAACATTAATACTTTGTTTAACACTCTTGCCACCATAGCTAATAGTAACTTCAGTATTTGAAGTTATTAAAGCACCACTTGGACTAATAGTATAATCTTTTATTTCATATGATTTATTATTATTTAGATTAGCTTTAACTACCATACCAGTCTTATCAAAAGATTCTCCTTCATTATATTCTGTCTTTGATGGAGGTGTTGTAATACTTAAACTATTAATCTTTCCATATTCAAAACTGTCCATAGATACATTAACAGTCATATTAAATGTACCACTACTCTTATAAGTACCTGTTTGACTAGTATCATCTTTACTATATTCAGTTTTAGCATTATTTACATAACTATACCTTAATACATAGTCATATGTTTTAGATTCATTAAATATTTGTATATTATTAGTCTTTAATATATATTCATTATCTTTACCAGTTACTTTAGTTAAATCACTTAACTTAGTTTTATCTACTAATTTATTATTACTCTTGTCAAATAGTTCTACATATACTAAATCATTTGATATAGTACTATTTTCATTTACTTTTAAAAATATAGAATAATCTATATCAAACATATAATTAGTATCAGTACTTGATGCCATTACATTAAAATTAAAATCTTGTTTATCATTACTACTAGGATTGTTCATAGTAACAGTATTAGATTCAGTAAAATTAAACTTAAAATCAGGTTGTGATACTAATAACTTATTTAAAGCAGTACCAGGTATACTTGCATTATAAACTGCAAGTGAACCTATTGCTAACACTAATATTAATCCTAAAGTACACAAAGTAATCTTTAATATCTTTTTCTTTTTACTTTCTTCCATAACAAAACACCTCTTTAGTATCTATTAATAATTTAACATATTTTCATTATTTTATCAATAATTATTTTTTTATTTCATATTAATTAATTATGAAAGATAAGTTTATTAAATCTACAATTATTCTTATTATTGGTGGCTTTATTACTAAAATATTATCTTTAGTAATTAGAATAATAACTACTAGATATATTGGTACATATGCAATAGGACTATATATGATGATAATGCCTACTTTTTCATTATTTATTACTATATGTACACTTAGTCTACCACTTGCAATAAGTAAATTAGTATCAGAAAATAAAAGAAATAATAAAAAAATAATATTTGGTATAATACCAATTGCTATTATATTTGATATTTTTATTATGCTTATATTAATTATAATAAGTCCTTTTATTAGTAATAATTTACTTTCTAATAAAGATTTATATTATCCTATACTATGTATTAGTTTTACTCTTCCATTTATTACATTATCAAGTATAGCAAGAGGATATTTCTTTGGTAAAGAAAAAATGATACCTCATACTGTATCTAATTTATTTGAACAAATAGTAAGAATAATTATAACTATTCTTATTACACCATATCTTTTAAAATATGGTATTATAACAACAATATGTGGTCTTGTTTTATATAATGTAATAAGTGAAATAGCATCAATATTTATATTATTTTTATTTTTACCTAAAAAAGTGACTATTAAAAAAAGTGATATCATAATAGATCCTCATGATATAAAAGATTTAATGAGTATATCAATTCCTACGACTGCAGGCAGATTAATAAGTTCAATCAGTATGTTTCTAGAGCCAATTCTTATTACTTTTGTTCTATTAAAACTAGGTTATGACAATAACTATATCATTCATGAATACGGAATAATAACAGGATATATTATTCCTATGGTTACTCTTCCATGTTTTCTTAGCAGTGCCATTAGCAATGCATTATTACCTACTCTTACTAAATTAAATGAGTTAAAAGATTATAAAGGAATTAAAAGAAAAATAAAGCAAGCTATTATATTTAGTTTATTAATCGGAGGATTATGCTCTATAATATTAATACTATTTCCAAGTGAGATAATGAACTTAATATTTAATGAATCACTTGGTATAGATTATTTAATATTTGCAACATTTATATTTTTAATATCATATATTGTGGGACCACTTAGTACTGCTTTACAAGCAATGAATAAAAGTAAAAATGTTATGTATTCAAATCTATTTAGTAGTATTATTAAAAATGTTATATTGTTTATTTTATTATTCTTAGATATAAATATGTATGCACTTCTTATTGCTTATCTATTTCAATTCTTATTTATTACAATATATCAATACCTAGTAATTAAGCAAGATTTAAGCAAGATTTAAGTAAGATACACCTTGATTTTTCGGGAAAAAGATAAAATTAACCAAAATAAAAATCAGTCACAATGAACTGATTTTTTTACATTTGGCTAGGTATTTCTATAATTAATAAACTAAGTAATTTTTCCATAACAGTATATGTATAAGATAATAAATTAACCCAATCTTTTTTATTATCTAGATCTTCTAGATTAGAAATATTATTATTTTGATAGAAAGTATTAGTTAATACTGCTAAATCATATAAGAACTCTGCTATATAATGAGGCATTCTTTCATCACAAGCACGTGTCACTACATTGTTTACTTCAAGTAATTTTTTTCTTAGATTTCGATCGTCTTCGTTATATATCTTATTACTTAAAACATTATCAACTAAGTTAGAATTAATAATTTTTCTAATTCTAACTGCAGTATATAGTATATATGGTCCAGTCTTACCATTTACATCTGCAAACTTTTCTATATCAAAGATATAATTTTTTTCACGATTATTTTGAAGATCAGCAAACTTTAATATTGAATTAACGATAATATCTATATCACTAGGTTTCATATTTTTATTAGATTCTTTTTTAGAGATAAATATTTGTTTAGTTTGTTCAATTAAATCATCTAGTTTTAAAGTTTCACCGCTTCTTGTTTTAAATGGTTTACCATCTGGTCCATTAATTGTACCAAATGCATCGTGTTCTAAAATGACACCATTAGTTAAGCCACTTATTTCGCAAGCTCTAAATACTTGTTCAAAATATAAGCTTTGTCTATTGTCTACGACATAAAGGATATAATCTGGTTTAAAGTCTTTCATTCTTTGATAAATAGTAGCAAGGTCGCTAGTGGCATATAAGAATCCACCACTTTTTCCTTGGATAATAAGTGGAGGTACAAGTTTTTTATCATCTTCTTTAGCTACTCTTATTATTTTAGCACCATCATCGACTTCTAAAACGCCTTTGGATTCGAAAAACTTCATTAAATCGTTCATGTATTTATAGCTATCTCTTTCACCATACCAATAATCAAATGAAACTCCTAAATACTTATATATTCTTTTTATATCATTAAGTGATGCATCATACATTGCTTTGAAACATTCATTATATTCTTCATTATTTCCATCTTGTAATTCTTTAGTAATTTTTCTACATTCACTTGCAACATCCTCATCAGTTTTACATAAAGCACTCATCTTTGGATATATGTCTTGTAGGATTTCAATGTTTATATCTTTAGCACTAAGTCCCCTCTTTTTTAATCCATATATTACTTGTCCCATTTGAAGTCCAAAGTCTCCAAGGTGCACATCTCCGATTACTTTATAACCTTTTTCTTTTAATATTTCATATATAGATTGTCCAATTATCGCAGGTCTAATATGTCCAACATGAAGAGGTTTAGCTATATTAGGACCTCCATAGTCTATTACACAGGTTTTATCTTCGTTAATTTTTTCTATACCAAAATTACCTGAAGAAATACTCTTATTAAGTTCGTTTAAAATAAGTTTATCACTTATTTTAATATTAATAAAACCAGGTTTTGCAAAAACTACAGAATCAAAGTAATCATCAAAATCTGAGCAATTATTAATCATATTAGTAATATGTTCTCCGACTTCAATAGGATTTTTTCTTTCTTCTTTTGCTATTTGAAAAACACTATTAATTTGATAATCACATAGCTCTGGTCTATTGGAAATACTTACCTTAGCATATTTTTCGTCTAAATTGTTTTCTTTAAAAATATTAAGTATTTTACTTTCTAATTTTTCTTTCATATAAATCACCCTTTCAATAAAAAAGATCTATAAAATAAGGACGAAAGACTCCGTGGTACCACCTTACTTCATAGAACTCTATGCACTCTTTTTTTAACGCAAAACTACGTTTAAGCTCAAAGATACGTTCATAAAACACTTATTATTAGGTTTTCACTATCCCTAACTCACTAAAACAGTAATCTTTATTACTACTTCTTTTCATTGCTTAATAATATAGGAAAATAATAACAAAAAAACTTTTCCTTGTCAATAGTTTCCAATAAAATAATTTTAGGCAAAAAAAATAGACCGCTACCGAAAATAGCTATCTTACAAAAAACAACTCAATGTTTTTTTCCCTGCATATATAATATAACATAACCAGTAATACTATGTCAACTATATTTGGGTAAAAAAATAGACCCCTATCCGAAAATAGCTGCCTTACAAAAAACAACTCAATGTTTTTTTACTTGCTCATATAATATAACATATCTAGTAATACTATGTCAACTATATTTGGGCAAAAAAATAGACCGCTATCCGAAAATAACTATCTTACAAAAAACAACTCAATGTTTTTTTCCCTGCATATATAATATAACATAACCAGTAATACTATGTCAACTATATTTGGGCAAAAAAATAGACCCCTACCGAAAATAGCTGCCTTACAAAAAACAACTCAATGTTTTTTTCCCTGCATATATAATATAACATATCTAGTAATACTATGTCAACTATATTTGGGCAAAAAAATAGACCCCTACCGAAAATAGCTGCCTTACAAAAAACAACTTAATGTTTTTTTACTTGCACATATAATATAACATAACCAGTAATACTATGTCAATATTTCTTATAAAGTTTTTATATTACATAATACTTTTTTATAATGCAATCAAAATAATGATAAACAGATTGTAATAACTCATTATTCTTATAATAATTTTTATTTCTTGGTATCCTATCATAAAACAAATCATTGATCTTTTTAGTTACACCATACTTCACACCATTACTAGTTACTATTTTATCAAACATATAAAGAGCATAAGTGATTTGTCTTATTCTTGAATTAGATAATTTTTTATATCTTGATTTTATACTTATATCACACCTATCTAAAAAATCAATAACTTCGATATGCGCTCTTTGGGTTTTATCTCTTACTCCTAAATCACTTAATATATTGGCATTATGGGCAACTGCGTTCCTTAACTTAACTATATCTTTCATTATATAAACATCTTCTTTTTCTTTCTTCAATCCATATTCACTAGTAAAAAACTCATAAAAATTGATAAGTTCACCCATTGTTATTATTTCTAAGAACTCCCAAATAGGTATGTTTTCTAATCTATTATCTTTATCTATATCATATTTAGAAAAAATCTTTTTATAATAAGTGCTTGTAACTTTCTTTAAATACTATTGTGTAGTCTTTGTTCATTATTATAATCATTTTCTAGATACATATTTACTATTCTATACCCATCTTCTTCATCAATCTTTTCAATAAGATTAAGTATTTTCAATTTTAAATAATGTTCTATATCCATTATTACATCATTAAGTACTAATCTAAGTTTCATATCAATTATAGATAGGTCTTTTAAATAAGCAAAATCTAAATCTAGATATTTACCTTCCATTTTACCCGCAGGACTAGGATACTTTAAAAAATTATTCTTATAACAAGTAACATTATAATAATTATTATTAAACTTTAAATAAATAAACGCTTGCCTTTCACTAAATAATTTAAACTTAATGTTTTTCTTTTTTAAATTATTAATCATATCTTTTGTACTCATCATTGGTTCTAGTACATTTTTAGTTATCATTTTCATAGCGCACCTCCCAAAGAAAACTAAACTAAATATAACAAATATAAAATATTAAATCAAGCAAGTTTAGGGTAACAAAAAAAACTCTATAAAGAGTTCTAATTTTTAATAACAGATTTTAATCTTTTAATAACTTTCTTTTCTATTCTAGATATATAAGATTGACTAATATTAAGCTTTTCTGCAACATCTTTTTGTGTCATCTCTTCATAACCATTAAGACCATATCTTAAACACATTATTTCTTTATCTCTTTTATCAAGTTTATTTAATTCTTTTCTTAATAGTTGTTTATCTAATTCATCATCTAATCCTTTAGTAACTATATCCTTATCAGTACCCAATATATCCTCAAGATGAAGTTCATTTCCATCAGCATCAAAACTAAGGGATTCTTCAAAAGATATATCAGTCTTACTTTTTTTAGTTTTTCTAAGATACATAAGTATTTCATTATCAATACATCTAGAGCAGTAAGTAGCAAGTTTTATATTCTTATCCTTAGAAAAAGTATTAATTCCTTTGATTAAACCAATAGAGCCTATGCTTACTAAATCTTCAAGATCAACTTTAGTATTTTCATATCTTTTAGCAAGAAAGACCACTAATCTAAGATTATGTTCAATAAGTTTATTTCTAGCACTTGTATCTCCATTAAATGATAAATCAATTAATTTGTCTTCTTCTTCCTTTTCAAGTGGCGGAGGCAAAATATCAGTTGCCCCAACATAAAAAATATTATTCTTTCTAAATAACCTCTTTAAAAACATAATTATTTTCATTCAATCATCTCCTTATGCAGTATTATATCAGTATCATATAGATGAAATTTGTCATTTGATAACCCAATTAATACATTATATTTATAACCAATATCTTTTATGTATAACTTATCACAAAAAATGCATTTCATTAGTCCTTTTCCACTTATAGTATTATAAGGAACCATTATAAAAGAATCATATAAAATACTAATTCCTTTATTTAAAATAATAATAGGTTTATTAAAATAGGGATCATATAAATTATTACCAGTATCTAAATAACCATTTAATTTAAGCACTTGATCTTTATTATATAAAACAACACTATATATATTAGATACATTATTCTTGTACACTTTATTTATATAAGAATATAACTCAATAATTAATAAAGAACCAAGTAACACTATAATATTATTAAGATTAAAACCATTAGTAAAAAGTATTACACCAGTAGATTTATTACCAAGTTGATTATTAATAAAGAAAAGTGATCCTCCGAGTATTATAGAAAGTAATATTAAATATATAAAATTAGTAAATGTATATTTAAAGCTTTTAAAAGAAAAAGTAATAAGTAGCATAATAACTCCGAGTAAGAGTTTAATAAAGAAATATATAAAACCATTTATAGATATAAAAAGTATAAAAATAGTAAACCCTCCGAATATAGAACCAAGTAATAATCTTGTTCTAGAAGCATTTCTTTTTAATATAATATTTATTCCATATAAAAGAATAAGATCAAATAAGAAATTAATAAAAAAAATATAATCTACATATATAGTCATAATACCACCTAAACTATTATATAAATTATATTTTAAATATTTTGTCGATTATAATATGACTAAGCACTAATAACTAAAGTCCTTAGTCATATATAAAACCATATTTTTTTAATAATATTTTATAATCATACTCACTAATAACTTTATTACACCAATATGATTTTGCATTAACATCAAGAATAGGAAACTTCATATCATAATAAGTTCATGAATTATTTCAAGCAAGTCTTTTGGTAATTTAGAATAATTATAAGAAATACTATAATCATAAAGCGGTTTATCCGTCTTAAAAGAATCTTTATTTTGTTTTATAATACTTACCTCCATCACTTCATATTAATTGTATCATATTTTTTAAATACAAAAAAAGACATTATCTAATGATAATATCTCCTTTTACAGAATTAACTTTTAATTGATAAGTACCTTTATATGATTTAGCTACTATTTTATCACCAAGAGTATCAGAAACATCAACTGAAGCATTCTTAATTCCCTTAATAGATATATCTCCATCACGAGACTCTACAACACTATTATTAGTGAGATTAAACTTATTTATTGTTATATCTCCCTCAACCGACATAACTGAAGCTTCATCTTTAATATCAGAAATAACAACATCTGAATCAATAACATCAAGATCAAGAACTCTTACTTTATTAATAGAAACATCTCCATCATCAGATTTAACAGTTAATTTATTAATCTTAGATAAACATATATCTCCATCAGTAGTTTCAATATTAGCATTAATATTAAAATTATTCTTAATAGAAACATCTCCGTCAGTAGAATTAACATTTAGTGTTCCAATATAACTCTTTGGAAGAATAACCATAACCTTTTGTTTTAAAAAACCATTCTTATGAGAAAACTTATGATTAATCATTTCTATATTTAAATCTTTATTAGTAGAAGTACTTATATCAATATTTTCTTTATCATTACCATAGTATTTAACTATTATTTTATCATTCGAGCCAGTTTTTACTTCAAGATCATAATATAACATATTAAAATTAATATTATTCACACCAGATATATTATACTCATTAGTATATGCTAGATTAAGTCTTAAGTCAAATATTCCACATAAATTAAGTAAAAACATTAGAGTACATAGTATAACAGTTATTAGTATTATTAGATTATTTCTATATATTTTTTTATTTTCTTTCATAATTTAAACTCCTTTTTAATTATTATTTAATTAACCATATCAGACACAGTTAAGTGAAAATGGTCTGGTCAAAGGGTCCGTCAGTCCAGAGCGCCAGGAAGCACGGCACGAGCAGAGTAGTAAGTGTAAGCAGAACCGTAGTAGTGGCTGAAGCGGAACGCGCCGGCGCTAGCACCATCGCTATAGGACCCACCACGGAGGAACCAAGGGGTGGAACTGCTAGGAAAGTTGGCGTAATCTGAATACCAGTTACCACTTGTTCCTGTTGGTGCCATTTCTTTTGTTGCATCTCCTAGTTTTCCTCTTGTATATTCTGTAGCTCTTGTTCCATAACTATATTTATCATAATATCTTTTACTTGGAAATGCATATATTCCTGTAAATGTCCTACCACCATCATATAAGATTCCTGTAAATGCTGAGTTATAGTTATTACTTGTTTTATATCCACTCATTTGTTGTCCATTACTATATACCATATTACCCATCATATATTCATATGATCCACCACTCATGTCATATACTCCATATACATTTCCTGTTGTTGATGCACTTTGTCCTAATGTTGTTGTATATGAATTACATGTTGCACCCTCACTAGTTGAACCTTCACTTTGTGGCCCACATCCTGTTGTATATGTATTTGCACTATTTATTGCTACTTCTTTATTTATTCCATATTTACTATGTGATAAATATGTTACTGCTCCCCATTCCATATTTTTCATCATATGAGTTTCATCAGTTGTTGCAAATCCATATTTATTTCCAGACTCTCTCATCTTTTGGATTCCATTAAAGAATGTTCCTACTTGTGCACCTCTCCATGATGCTACATTTGGTTTTATCTGAGGTCTTATTGTTTGTAAGTTACATCCTGACCCTACTGCTACATAATCTGAAGCTGTACATGTAGTATCACTTGATACTTCAAACTTACCTACCCATATTCCTGTTAGTTCTTCTCCTGTTTCTCTTACGTTGTTATCATTTTTATCCCACCAAAATGCTGGATGAGTATATGTACTTGTTCCTGCTTTTAATCCTCCATTTGTTGTATCTGTACATGTTTCACTTGTACTTGATGTTCCAGTAACATTATTAGTACATTTAATTGTACCAGTACTTGCTGTACCACTTTCAAACTTAACATTTATTTCTTGTGGTGTATTTGTATTTAAATATGTATATGTATATCTTGGTACCCATACCCACATTGTATTTATATCACTCATTGGTATTGTTGTTCCTGCATCTGCTTTTAAATAAGTTGCTCTATTTGTTTCACTTACTGTTACTGCATTTGCCCACATCTTATCATCATAATCATACCATGTATTATCACTTTTTACATACCCTGTTTTTTCTATAGTAGCTTTTTTGCCATAATACTCGCTACTTGTTAAAATATTTTTATCTTCTTCAGTAATATAACCATCACTATTCATATCACCAGGAATACATTCTTTTGTATTAGCTTTTTTATTGTAACACTTAGTTATGTTCAATAATATACCTAAATCTGCAGAATTAATCCAACCATTATTATCTAAATCTCCAAGTTTATAAGTATATTCTACTAAACTATTAGTATCATCGGCCTTTTTCCATGCCTTATTTGTTTCATCATAATATACTGGTATCATGTTTGAAGTAAGCTTTGGTGCATTTGCTCCGCTTTTATCTATTAATCTTTTTGGTGCAGCCTCATTATTCACATTAACTCTAAACTTATAACTATAAGTCTTTTCATTTATCTTACTAGCATCAAAATTATAATCTAACCAAGTTCTTAGTCTATATGTAGTACTACGTTCTGTATCATTTTTATTAAATGTTTCTTCTTGAGACTTTAATACATATTGATTTAACATTTTTATACTAATTGGACCAGTAACCAATACCTCAGTATTATTATCTACTTTAGTAAGATAAACTTTAATATCACTATCACTAAACTTAGTATAAGAGCTATCTACATTAAGTGGTTCTAATACTATATTATAATTCATAGTCATTTCTTTATTAGTCTTAATATAAGTATTAACCTTAAACTCAAAATAATTAGTACTTGATATACCTTTATTATCACTCGTAGGAACAACATTATTTAATGTAATTTCATTAGATTCACTATAACTCATCTTTACTTGACCAGTAGATATAGAATTATTATCAGTAAGTAAATCTATATTATATAAAGCATAAGTTCCAAATGATAAAACTCCTACTGCAAATAAAGATAAAACTATCATAGTAAATATTTTCTTTTTCTTATCCATAGTTATCTCTCCTTATTATCTATTACAATTATATAAAATATTTAATTCTTTGTAAAGATACTATTTTACATAATATAAATAATTTGATACAATATAGACGGTGATTCGTATGGAAGTAATTGGAATAATAGCAGAATATAACCCTTTTCATCTAGGGCATTTATATCATATTAAAAAAATTAAAGAAATGTATAAAGATTCTTTAGTTATATGTGTTATGTCATCATCATTTTGTGAACGAGGAGAAATAAGTGTACTTAATAAATGGGATAAAACCAGTATTTGTCTTAATAACGGAATAGATATAGTAATTGAACTACCTTTTGTATTTTCATCTCAAAGTGCTGACATCTTTGCTAAAGGAGCAGTCTCTATACTAAATAAATTAAATGTATCTAAAATAATATTTGGTAGTGAATCAAACGATATAAATCTTTTATACAATATAGCTAACTTACAAGTAAATAATAATGAGTTTGATTCTCTAGTAAAAAAATATCTTGATAATGGTAATAACTACCCTACTAGTTTATCTCTGGCATTAAAACATTTTAATATTAAAAAGATTGATACTCCCAATGACTTACTAGGTATATCATATATAAAGGAAATAATTAAAAATAACTATAATATTGAACCTATCTGTATAAAAAGAACTAATGACTATCATGGTAAAGAAATTAATGATAATATTATAAGTGCTAGTCTAATTAGAAAACTAATAAGAGAAAACAAAGACATATCTAAATATATTAATTATGATGATAATATTATTTATAAAAATACTGACTATTTAGATTTATTAAAATATAAGGTAAATACTACTGATGATTTATCTATCTATCAAACAGTAGATGAAGGAATAGAATCTAGAATACTAAAATATATAAATGATTCAAATACTATTGATGAGTTAATATCAAATATTAAAACTAAAAGATATACTTATAATAAAATAAATAGAATGTTAATACATATTTTAACTGATTTTAAAAAGAAAGATTTTATAAACGAAATTACTTATATAAGAATACTTGGTTTTAATTTTAAAGGTAAGAAGTATTTAAATGGTATTAAAAAAGATATAGATATTCCTCTTATTAGTAATTATAAACCTAATATAGATAAAAATCTTGATATAGAGTTTAAAGCAACTAAAATATATTCTCTTATCGTAAAAGATAATACTTTAATAAAAAAAGAACTAAATAAACCAATAATTATTTAGTCTTTTTTATTATATCTAATTCTTCTTTAAGAAAAGAATAATCACTTATAAAATCATTGTATAATTCACTACAAGATACATAACATTGTCCATTTAAGAACTCTTTTAATAACCTAAGCCCACTTGCTTTATCTTTTTGATATAAATTAGCAAAATATGTACCTACTAGTATTCCATATCCATACTTAATATTATTCAAATAAGAATCACACTCTTTAATATATCTTTTATCATTCTTATATAACTCTTTATAATAAGGTATTCTATACATATGACCATCATATAAAATATTAATATTACCAATCAAAAAATTAAGAGTCTTAAAACAAGCAAGTATTTCATTAAGTTTATACTCTTTCATATAATTCGCTTCTTTAAGATTAAGATAATCATTTGCAAAGTTTAAAAAAGTCATATCAAAAAACGATGAACAAACCTCTGAATAATAATTATCATACTTAGAAACAGACTCTATGGGCCTATTAAGTACAAACTTATCCTCATAAACATGACCCATTTCATGCGCTAATACATAAGTGTCTATAAAAGAAGAAACCCTATTTCTTTGATTAATATATATACAATACTTATCATAACTAGGAAAAGAAAAAGCCCTCCCATATGTATCATTTCTATTATCATGATACACTATATTACTTTTCATACTATTAAAAAACTCTACTAAAGAAGGATCAATACTCTCAAAAAATGAATTCAACAAATGCATCTTTTGCTTAGTATTAAAAACAACCTGATCATCAAGATAAAACAATCTATCAGGATTTAAACTAATACCATTAAAACTCTTCATTACATTACTCGATACATCACATATAAAATCAGTATTCTCAAACAGCATTCTATAAGGAATACTATGTTTAAAATTATAATGTTTAAGATTAATAAATGGTAATATTTCATATAAATTATTATCATCAATCATATCAAGCAATTCAATAATATGACAATATTGATAAGATAAAGCAATCCTATCCTCAGTATTAATATCTGATAATAAATTTATCTCTATTCTTCTTTTTAATCTATTAAGTTCTTTTATCTTTTTATTAATATCCATATATAACACCCTTTTTGTAAAAGATATTATACATTATTTTTAATCAAAGTCAAGAAAAAATGCCCTAAAGCATTTCTATTTCCTCGATTAAATCCAATTGTTCCATTAAAGCATTTCTAATTTTCTTCTTACATATAATAATGTTCTTATTAAGAAGTTCTTTATCATTCTGTATCTTTTGTGCTTTAATAAGGGCATCATTTACTATTCTACTAGCATTATCTTTTGCTTCTTTTATTATAAGATCTGCTTGTTGCTCTGCTAAACGTTTAATTTCGGTAGTAGTATATTCAGTCTGAGTATTAAGATATTGATAAGAAGATTCCATTCTTTTATACTTTTCAAGTTCTAAATTAAGCCTTCTGATCTCTTCATTTTGACTCTTAATAGTATCAATATTTTCCTCAGTCTTTTTAATTACATAGTCTACAAATTCATTAACTTCTCTTTTATCATAACCCATTTGTGATTGATTGAAATTATCCATATACCACACCTCATTTATATTACCAGTCTAATTCTTGTTCTTCTTTTTTACTCTTTTGAGCTTGTTTTTCTCCTTCGCTTATTTTGCCTTCGATATTAAAATTATTCGGAGCACATAAGAAAATACCATTTCCTAATTTTTGCATGTTTCCCCCGATTGCATATATAGTACCACCAAGAAAGTCTATAATTCTTTTAGCAACTTCAGGTGTTACTCTTTTTAAATTAACTACTACAGAGCATCTTTTTTTAAGATAGTCTGCTATTTGTTGAGATTCAGAATAAGCACGTGGTTCTAAAAGAATCATTTTAGCACCATTTACATCTTCTTTAGTTGAATCTTCATAATATTCATTTTCTTTTGTATTATCTATTTTTTGGTCATCACCAATAAACTTTTTCAAATCAAATTTCATATTTCATTCCTCCACTAGTATTCATATATATGATAACACAAACTATTAAGCACTTGCAATGTTTTTTTTTATTTTTTAGTACCACATACTTGTATAGTTGCCATCTTTCTTATAAAAACTATCCATTAAATTAACTGTTTCAAAGTATTTATGTAACTCTTCTTTTTTATATTTATTTATATTAACACCATATGGTGATATCCAAAGCGACTCACCAATATAATAATAGTCCTTATCAATTCCCACGACTATTGCAGAATGCCCTTCAGAAACAGATACTTCTCCAAGTAAATCTCCTGCTTTTATTTTATTAGAAAGAGCAAGATCTTTCGTCAGTTTATGCTCTTCACCAACATCATTTAAATTTTTATATTTTTTGGAACCTCCGTAAGCTCCTAGATCTTCAATATCAAAACCACCATTATAAACTACCCAAGTTATAAAGCCACTACAATCAAGTCCATTTTGTCTATTTCCTTTACTTGGATTAGAATAGATACTACATCCCCATGGAGCAGGACCATTAAGTGAATATTTTATATCTTTAGTTTTTTCATATGATAAGTACAAACCTTTATGATAATACCTACCTTCACCATCCACTTTTTTTCCACCACTATAATTTGCCATACGACCATTTTCTGAAAAATATTTTATTTTATATGGAAACTCTAATGTTAAAAATCTAACCGCTGCAACTACACCAGCACGTGTACTATTACCAGCTTCTTCTACTCTATCGTATAATATTTTATCTAACAACTCTGCATCATCATCACTATAATTATTACATGGCAAATTCTTTTTATCATAATTAAATTCCTTAGGCATCTTATTAATTAAATTAGTTACTACTACCGACACTTCTTTTTTTACATCACCATTAGAAATAATTACTTTAGCATTTCCTTTAACATTACTATTCATAATATTATTACTAATTGATATAACGTTATAATCAGATGATTTTAATAAAATATCATTTTTACCAAGTTCAATTACATCATATTTTATTTCAGAAACATCTTTTTCCGCTAAAAAATAAGTATCTTTTTTAACAATAATATCAAGAACCTTATTAATCTTATACTCACTTACTACATCATTCTCTTTTAAATAAACATAATAACTACCAGAATCTTTAACCTCATACAAGCATTTTTTATCAATCACTTTTTCAAACTTCATTTCTTTTTTCTTTCCTTCTTTTGAAACGACACAATATAAATTATCACTATCTCTAGAAACATCTAATGTAAGCATATAATCTTTATAATTATTATAAGTAACATTAATATCTTTAAGTTCATCAGTTTCTCTAGCAAAAGAAAAATATAATCCAATCAAAGACAATCCAAGTATAAAAAGCACAAAAGATATTGCATACAATCTCCTACTCATACTACCACCTATTATAATTAGATTATAACTTTAAACATTAAAAAAAGCAATAAAAAAAGTACCTAAGTACTATTTTTCATATTCACAAGAAGAACAAACTATTTTATCTTTCTTTTCCAAAAGAATACTATTACACTTAGGACATCTTTCATTTATAGGCTTATCCCAAAAAGCAGTATTACATTTAGGAAAATTATTACATCCATAAAATATTTTTCCTCTTTTAGTTTTTCTTTCTACTATTTTCCCATCACAATTAGGACAATCACATATTTCAATAATCTTTTTTTCCTCTTTTTTAATATATTTACATTCAGGATAATTACTACAAGCAGTAAAATCTCCATACTTACCTTTTCTAATTACAAGAGGGCTATTGCATAATGGGCAAGATTCTCCAGTCTTTTCTGGTTCTTTCTTTTCCATTTCACTAAATGCAGTTTTTACAAGAGGTTCAAACTCTTTATAAAAACTATCAAGCATTTCATTCCATACTTCTTTCCCTTCCGCTATCTTATCAAGATCATCTTCCATTTTAGCAGTATACTCAACATTAATTATATTAGAGAAAAACTCTTGAAGCTTATGAGTAGTTAAGATACCTATTTCAGTAGGTTTAAACTTTTTATCTTCAAGCAATACATATCCTCTTTCTTTTAATGTATCAATAATCTTAACATAAGTAGAAGGTCTACCAATACCTAACTCTTCAAGTTCTTTAATTAGTTTAGCTTCAGTATATCTAGGTTTTGGCTTAGTAAAATGTTGTTCATCCACTATTTCATTAGCAATAACTATATTAGTATTATAGTTTTCTAAATCAGGTAATATTTTTTCTTCAGTAGATTCATAATCTTTATATACTTTTAAGTAACCATCAAAAGTTATAATAGATCCAGTTGTCTTAAATTGATAATTATTATTATTTAAAATAATTGTAGTAGTAAGAGCTTTAGCATCAATCATTAAAGAAGCAAGAGCTCTAAAATATATTAATTTATATAATTTATACTCATCTTCAGATAAATACTTTTTAACCTTATCAGGACTCTTATTAATATCAGTTGGTCTAATAGCTTCATGCGCATCTTGAACATTTTCTTTATTTTTAGTTTGTTTGACATAACCAACATACTCTTTTCCATAGTTATCATTAATATACTTATAAGTATTTTTAATAAACTCATCACTAAGTCTTATAGAGTCTGTTCTCATATAAGTAATTAACCCAGTAGTTTCATTTTCTAACTCAACACCTTCATATAACTTTTGAGCAATAGACATCGTCTTTTTACCAGGAAAATTATATTTGTTTGATGCATCTTGTTGAAGAGTTGATGTTGTATAAGGTGGTTTTGCTTTTTTGTTTTTATCTTTTTTATCTATACTTTCTATTTCAAAAGTCTTAGACAATTTATCTAAAATATCATTCTTTTCTTTCTCAGTCTTAATTTCAATATCCTTATGATCATATTGAAATAATTTAGATTCAAAATCATTAAAAATTGCAGTAATAGTATAATATTCTTCAGGAATAAAAGCATTAATTTCTTCTTCACGATCCACGATTAGTTTAAGTGCCACTGATTGTACTCTTCCTGCAGACTTACCACCTGTTTTAGATTGCATTAACTTAGATAATCTAAAACCAATTATACGATCTAGAATTCTTCTTGACTCTTGAGACTTAACTAAATCATCATCAATCTTTCTAGGATGATTAAAAGCATCACGTACTTTATCTTTAGTTATTTCGTTGAATACTACTCTATCATATTTATCATCTTTTAATTTTAAAGCATCTTTTAAGTGCCATGCAATTGCTTCTCCTTCACGGTCAGGATCGGATGCTAAATATACTAAATTACTTTCTTTAGCAAGTTTCTTTAACTCAGTAACAACACTTTTTTTACCCTTAATTATTTCATAATCAGGTTTAAAACCATCATCTACATCAACACCAAAACCAAACTTACCAGTAGTTGCTAAGTCTCTAATATGTCCTTTTGAAGATACTACTTTATAATCATTACCTAGATATTTTTCAATTGTTTTACTTTTACTAGGTGATTCCACGATTACTAAATTTTTCATGATATCACATCCCTCGTAATAATTTATACATTAATTTTTTAAATATGTCAATCATTTTTTCATGTATTAAAAAATATGATATGTAAATTTTTAAATATATCATATTAATAGAAAAATAATAAAAAATAGATAAATTAACTAAAAAAGTGCTTAAAAAGCACTTAATCTTTTATAGTACAATCATAATAATATGATCAATACCTATAAAAGTATCATAATATATAGTTAAATTGCACTCAGTATTTTTTAAAATATTATATATTGGAGTATGTAATAAGAAAAAAACTTTGTTACTAGTAATAGCACACCAACTATAATTACGACATATAACAAAGGAAAGCGGACTAAGAGCAAACACTTTCCTTCGTTCACATATTATACCATACGCATAAAACTATCGCAATACTTTTTTGCCATTTTCTATATAGTCCTTAACAGGCCCATATGATTTTCGATGTTGCTTTAATATACCATGTTTTTCTATAGCATCAAGATGATCCTTAGTAGGATATCCTTTATTGTTTTTGAAGTTATATTCTGGATAATCATTATCAAGTTCATACATCATTTTATCTCTTGTTACTTTTGCAATAACTGATGCTGCAGCGATTGTTTGTGATTTAAAATCTCCTTTTATAATTGATGTTGTTGGAATATCGATATCTAGTTTCATTGCATCAATTAATATATGTTCAGGTTTAATATCTAAATTATTTATGGCTTCTTTCATAGCAAGTTTTGTTGCCTCATAGATATTTACCTCATCAATTATATCATTATCAATAATACCTATTCCAATAGCTAATGCATCTTTTTTTATAATATCATAGTAATAATCTCTTTTCTTTTCAGACAACTTCTTTGAATCAGTAAGACCTTTTAAAATGTAATCTTTCGGAAGAATAACTGCAGATGCTACAACTGGACCAATTAAAGGGCCTCTTCCTACTTCATCTACTCCGGCGATTAAAGTTATATCTTTATCATATAATTCTTTTTCATATCTCATATTATCTATGCTACATAAGTATAAATCTATTGCTTTAATGTCCTTAACATCTTTTTTTCTATTCAATTCTTTTTTTCTATTCATAACGCTTTCTAAGTCTTGACAATAATAACCTTCGATAAGTTCTTTTTTAATATTTGAATCTAAATTACTTATTTCAAACACATCATATTTAATTATTTCTATATTATTTTCATATATTGAGTTATATTTTTCTTTTAATTTATTAAATGAATCAGACTTAACAGATATATTTATATCATTAGTTTCTTTTTTAATACCATGAAGTACTAAAGATGCACCCATCAAAACAATAAACTCATCATTACTTAATTCCAATTCATTTAACTTATAAAGTATCTCTTCTTTATTTAACATCTTCAAATCTATCAAAAGTAATTCCCTTTACTTTGCCTTTCTTTATGTCGTTTATTATTATATCTATTACTTTATCATAGTCTATGAGACCGCCCTTCATAAGGCAACCTTTCTTTCTACCTATTATTTCAAATACTTCATAGGTATCAGAAGTATCAAGAGTACCATAGTTATCAATTAAAATATCTTTATAGTATTTAGATAAAAAATCTAATATATAGACTGCTACATCCTCAAGGGGTAATATTTCTTCTTTAATTGCAGTAGTACTAGCAAGATTAAAAGCAACACGATCTTGTTCTAATTTAGGCCATAGTATTCCAGGTGAATCAAGTAATTCGATGTTTTTACCCACTCTTATCCAACTAAGATTTTTAGTAACACCAGGTTTGTTTCCTGTTACTGTTATTTTTCTTCCTACTATTTTATTTATCAATGTAGATTTACCAGCATTTGGTATACCTATTACTAATGCACGTATTGATTGTTTCTTTATTCCTTTTTCTTCTTGCTTTTTTATTTTATCTTTTAATATTTCATTACTTAAATCAAATAAATTATTAAGATTATCATTTGATGTAAGATCACATTTAATTATTTTATATCCAAGAGATTCATAATACTTAGCAAACTTATCAGTTTCAATCTTATCACATAAATCATACTTAGTCATTATTAATATTCTAGGTTTATTAGATATTAAATCATCTATATCTATTATTTTAGAACTATATGGAATACGTGAATCTATCACTTCATAAATGATGTCTATTACATTTAGGTTTTCTTTTATTAGTCTTTTAGTTTTGGCCATGTGACCAGGATACCAATTGATATTCACTCTATTCGAAGTATCACTTTCCATAATCTTTTTTTCTTTTCTTTCTTTTCTTTTTTGATACATATCCATTATTTACCACTTCCTTATTCGTTAAAATCTATTTATCAAATTGCATACGTTTATTTTTTATAATAATTTACATCTTCTAATTTTTTTATGTTTTCTTTAACCCATGGATTACATGCGACTACCTTGTTTATTTTTAATGATACATTCATTTCATTAGTCGTAATATTCATAGTATTTTCAAGCAAAATTCCTTTTCTTATTTCAAATTTTATAATATTTTTCCATTCTATTAAACAGCAATCTAAAATATTCCAATCACCATGAACAGGAAAAATATAAATTCCTTTTTCATCAAAGCCAAATAGGTATGATGTTGCTTGTTCTGATGCAATTACCATTACTGGTCCAACTGGTAAAACCCATTTTACTTTATTAATACTATGCCCCGGTAGAATATTATTTTTATAACTAAAATTCCATTTATTTAATTTTTCTTTTACTTTTTCTAAATTAAGCATATTTCTATCTTCCTTTCATATCATAACTTGTCTGTTTCTTCTATTAATAAATCAAAATCTGATTTATATAATTTATCTTGTTTTATTCTATATCTTTCAAATTCTGTTAATGCTTTATCGCAAGCTATTTCATGTGATATTCTTCCCGCATCTTTTAATATATCCCTATCATCAGCAAGCAAAAACTTATCTATTCTAGATGACCAGTCTTCCATCGTCATTGGAATATGTCTTCTCGCCCTATTTTCAGCAATTTCTAAAAATGCACTAACAATTCCTTCTAAATCTTTTAATTCTTCTTTATTTAAATAATTTTTAGCAATTATTACATCTGATTCTATAATTTTACCATTAGGACTATTTTTCCATGAAGTCAAGCCCATATGTTCTTTTTCTGAATTGACTCTACTATATATAATTTCTGCTGCTGTTTGTTTTGACACAGCAAAGTGCATTTTATTTTGAACCCTTTTAAAGAAATCGATTGATATAGGAGATTTAGGATCGTAATCTATACTTGTAGCATAAATGTCAGTTACTTTTTGATAAAATCTTCTTTCAGATAACCTAATTTCTCGAACTTCTTCTAATAACTTTTCAAAATAATCTTTATCAATAAATGAACCATTTTTCATTCTTTCTTTATCTAATACATATCCTTGAATTGCAAATGTTTTAAGTATATTTGTCGCCCATCTTCTAAATTGTGTCGCTCTTAATGAATTTACTCTATATCCAACTGATATTATGGCATCTAAATTATAAAATTCAACATTTCTCTTAACACTTCTATTTCCCTCTTTTTGAACTAATTCCATTTTGGAATAAGTTGAATCTTTGTCTAACTCCTTTTCATTATATATATTTATAAGATGCTTTGCTATTGCAGGTTGTTCAACACCGAATAATTCTGCCATAGCTTTTTGTGTCATCCATAAAGTCTCATTTTCATATCTAACTTGAATGCCTTTATCTTTTTCTTGGAGTTTGAATGTTATAAATTCTTCAGTACTACTTCTAATTATTAAATCTTTTGCCATTGTTATCATCTCCTTTGTCTGAAATATTAGTTTTCCATAAATCGTAATTACCATCCTTTTTTGAATTCTTTTATAAATTTTATCTAAAAAATGTAAAAAGAAATAAATAGAAAATGCTTTATTTATAAATATTTGTGAGTGGTTTTACATTAGTCGGTATATACCAATTAATATTCACTTTATTAGAAGTATCACTTTTCATAATCCTTTTTTCTCTTCTTTCCTTTCTTTTTTGATACATATCCATTTTAATCACTTCCTTATTTATTACCATTATTTTCATTTAAATATTTATTATAAAATTCATCCATTGAAGAAATATATTTTTGATCTTGTATAACTCTAAATTTTTCATATTCTTTTTCTGCTTTTTCTACTGCTTCTTCATGAGATATACTGCCACTGTTATTTAATACTTCTTTTCTTCTGAATTTTAATAAATCATCAGTTGCATTTATCCAGTCCTTCATTGTCATAACATGTCTTTGTTTTGCCTCATCTTCAGCAAATGCTAAAAACATATTTGTTAAATCTTTTAAATTGTTCATTTCTTCTTCGCTTAAATAATTTTTTGCAATAACTACATCATACTTATATATTAAACCATCAGGAGAATTTTTCCAATTAGTTAATCCCATATGCTCTTTTTCCGAATTTACTCTATTATATATTAGTTCAGCAGCAGTATGTCCACTTATAGCATAATGCAACTTATTTTGAACCATTTCAAAAAAAGTGTAAGCTTCTTCTGACTTTGGATTATAATCAGTTGAAGTAGCAATAAATAAATCAGTAATTTTTTGACATGCCATTCTTTCGCTAACTCTAATTGTTTTGATACGTTCTAATAATTCATCAAAATATTTTATATCATATTTATTTCCATTTATAAAACGTTCATCATTTAAAGCAAAACCCTTAGTCATATATTCTTTTAGTATTTTTGTAGCCCATATTCTAAACTCTGTTGCTTTTTTAGAATTAATTCTATAACCAACAGCAATTATAGCATCAAGACTATAAATCGTCGTATTATATTTTTTTCCATCATCGGCAGTTAACGAGCATTTCTCGGTAACTGATTTTCTATCTAACTCATTATCTTCAAATATATGTTTTAAGTGTAAACTTATATTATCAGTAGAACATCCAAAAACTTTTGACATTGCTTTTTGTGACAGCCATAAAGTTTCATCTTTATAAATAGCATCTACTATAATATTGCCTTCACTATTTTTATATATGATTAATTTATTGTCTTCCATCAACAATCTCCTTTCTATTATTTTTTTCTTATAGCAAAATAGTTTGCCCTAATGCAGCAACTTCTTTGTTTGGATCTGCGTTTTGTACTATTAAATAATATATATCTTGAAAGTTTATAATCTTTAATGATTTCTTCTTTTTCTCAGCCAACTTTTATTGACTTGTTGAACTCAACAGCCCAATAAAAATTGATTGAATTGCTAGTATATCTATCTCTAACTTTTTTCTTGATTATTACTTTCCATCATCACTAACAGCATACTGCGATAAATTAGAAGGTATCGAACATTCATTAACCGGTATTCCTCTTGTATCTAAGATTTTCATAAGGGCAATACTTAATGCCGCATTTTGCATAACTCTTTTTCTCATTTCTATTATTGCATGGGGATTATTTACATCGATATCATCAATTTTTTGAATACGCTTTCTAAACATTCTTCTCCATTCTTCAATATTCCATTTTTCGTTATACTCTCCCCATAAGTATTCTTCAAGTTTTCTTGATGCAATTATAACTTCTCTAATTTGTTCTTCTTCATCAGTAAATATTTTCTCATTCATTTTTGTCACCATCACTTTCATTTAAATATTTATTATAAAACTTACAATTTTTTTATTCTATCTTCAAAGGTTAACGATTTAATTATTTTCTACAACTTCTTCACCCACTTAAGTATACCACAAAAAAAGATAGATTTAAAACCTTTTCACTGACAATCTATCTTTTAAAAATCAACCTAATGTTTTACTATTTCATCTATTTCTTTGTATTTATCTATATTATTATAACTAGTTATAATAGATGAAGCGGCGCCTTATAACTTTTCTAACTCTGGATCAAGAATCATAATAAACTTACCAAAATCAATAGGCTTTTTCGTTTATTATTTTCTATATTATACTATGTATCAATTATGAAATAACAAAGTTATAAAAAAATCTAAGCAACCTATTTACACTTAATTCTCTTATTATAATTATTTAAAAACTCATCTAACTCATTCTCATCATTAAATATTTCTTCAAAGATATTGTATAAAGTATCAGTTTGTTCATATTCTCCAATAGCATAACACTTTTTACCAAGTCCATAAGCAATGCCTGATTCTATATGGGCTGCCTTTCCAGCAGGTAATACAAGTAGTAAATTGTTTGAGTTTTTTTCTCCTTCTAAATCAGTATAAAAAAGATTTAGAACAACATCACTTTTTAAGCCAAGTGACTCAAATTCTTTTTGATTTTCTTCAGGAGTATTATCTTTACTACCATATCCCCAGTCATCTTCGTTTTTTAAGAAACAATAATAAGAAATATTGTACTTATCAAATAAGTCACATATTCTAAGTATATTTTCTTTGTTTCTTGCTCTTCCTGAAATAAAAAAATCATATTTATTCATAATACATCTCTCCCTTATATTTCATTATCTATTATCCACTTTATATCCTCAATTGATTTATCTATATTAAATATTCCATTTCCAACGGGATAATAAACTGAATATACTTTGTATTCATCATTATTAATATTTAACTTATGGCATATTTTTCTGTTTTGTGATACGGATATTTTCTTACCTAATATAATAGAACTAACTTGATTACCAAAAGTAATTATTACTTTTGGTTTTATAATATCTATTTCTTTAAATAATAAATTTAAATATTTTTTTAGTACTTCATCACTAAGTGGTCTAGCATCTATTTGAGTACATTTTCCAAGATTAGTAATAAATACTTTATTTCTACTTATTTCATCATATAAATAGTCGCAAAATTCATAATCCCAATCTTTTGGTTTTTTATTTATGATTTCATTATACGTATCTTCACTAATTAAATCAACATTATAAAATAGTTTCCAGATGTTTTTAGTACCAAGCCATGGTGATTTTCTGCCTTTCCAAGATTTATCACTAGCAATATTTCTACCGGTTGGATTCATAAATACAAAGCATATATCAGGACTTTCTTCACATCCTCCATTATAAATAGAATCTAATTCTTTGGCACCATATTTCATTTGTAACTTATCATAATCTTTCTTTAGGTCTCTGAGTAACATAATACACCTCCCTTAAATTATAACATAAAAAAATAGAAAAAGTTAGTATTTACACTAACTTAATCTTAATTCTGCACCTTCTTTGAAAACATCTCCGACTTTTTCAGTAACCTTATAATAACTACGTGTATAAGGATCAAATGCTATAGCACTAAGTTTTTCTATATCAACTTTATCATCATTTAGTATTCTTTCATCTACTGAAACATTAACTACTTTTCCTATTACACCACATCCATATTCATTTTCTTGATATTCAATAAAATCACACTCAATACATATTGGTAATTCATTTATAATTGGTGCATCAACATTTTCTGATTTAATAGAAGTAAGACCGCTTTTTTCAAACTTATTTGGTGTATTATTACCAGATACCATTCCAAAATAATCAGCTTCCTTTACATGATCAGAATCTGCAATTGAAACAGTAAAAGCCTTTCTTTGTAGTATATTCTTTACTGTCTTATGATTCTTTGCTTGGTGTACTATGCAACATGATTTCTATCTTGCATAGTACACCAAGCAGCATTCATTACATTAGTACTTCCATCTTCATTATAAGTTGTAACAAGTAGTACAGGCATTGGAAAAATTGCCTCAGTTTGTTTTATATTCTTTCTCATTTTATCACTTTCTATAAAGATTATACCATAAAAAAAGATAGAATTATCTATCAATTTTTAGTACAATTTATAGTTTGTGTCTTTTTACAAACATTACCATCCTTTGCATAACCAGATGAACAAACTTTACTACTTGTAACACTAGTAGTTTTAACACACCACATAAACGCTCATCCAACACCATCCTCTAGAGAATACATATAATCCGAGCTACTATTACATTCCCAAGTGCCATTACTATTAGTAGCATGATATTTACTACTACTACTTAAACACTTTCCATTTTTTGGAGAATAACCATTTGGACAAGTACTTTTACTAGTCATATTAGTAGTAACAACCTTACTACATTTACTTTCATTTTTTATTGGTATACAATCCTTTGAACAAATATAAGGTTTTACAAACACTGCTTTTAAAGTCATATCTTTACTAACTCCAATATCTTTTGTAATACTATTACCATCTAAATCAACAAACCCTTTAAATGCATAACCATCCTTTGTAGGATCAACTGGTAAAATAATAGTTTCACCTTCTTCAATATAGCAAGTAAACAACTAAAAGAATAAGTAAAATAATTATTAGTATTAAAGTAATAATACCTATTTTTTCCTCATGTATCCTCCTTATTTTTATAAAACAAGTATATAACATAAACGTATTTTTATCTACTGCCTCTATATATTTTTACAATTATTTTATTAATTATTGTAATAAAATAATATATGCTTATCTTTTTTGTCTAAGTTATAATTACTTTTCCATTTAAATTACATATATAACACTGTGGAAATTTTTCTTTTATCATTTCTAATTGTTTTTTATCATTTTCTAATTTTCTACCTACTAGAACTCCTTCGATAAAACATGATGGAATTCCGAATATTATTGCACTTTCTCTATTGGTTGTAAAATCATCTCTTTTAATGTATATAAAGTTTTCAATAAACCATTTACTAATAAAACTCTTTAATATTCTTTTATCGAATCCTAAACTAAATATATCGTTTTTTATTATCTTTTTAGCATAATCATTATTAGTGTTTAAGATAAATGCAATTTGGTTATCATCTCTTATTAAAGATGGTAAAAATCTAATTTCTTTTGTCTGTTCAGCAGTCCACATCCAAATATTCATAGTTCTACTGTTTTCAATTTCTTCATCAATTTTATTATATGGCACTAATTTTGTTATAGGATTATCATTAAAATCCGTATATTTGATAGTCATACCACTATAAAGATTAATATAGTCTTTTAATAAAATATCTTCTTTAATATTCCACATACTTACACAGTATGGCGTTTTTTGAGCTTTAACATTAAAGTTTTGAATATTCGAACTTAAAAAACCGTTTTCTACAATAGAATCAAGATTTTCATATCCACGTCTTACTCCATGTATAAAAGTCCCTTTTTTTAGTAAAACATCATCTTTTACATGATATTGGTGTTTTGGTAATTCAAAATTATCTTCTGCTAATTTAAAATTATTTAATTGTTCTACAAATAAATTATAACTTGATTTATTATATTTAAATTTTCTTTTTATATTATTTAAATATTCACGTTCTTTTTCTTTTTTCATTTCACATCACTTATCTCTTTCTTTTTTAATATTCTTAATAATAATTACTGAAAAAATAATTGCCAATAAAACTATAAGCTCCCCGATTATCATTTGAGATCTTTTCCCACTTAAAATCATAACTACTCCAACAGATACAAGACATCCAATAACTCCGATAATAAATAGTATTATAAGTCCAATAAGATGATATCTTATCCATTTACTTATTTTTCTATTTTTAGCAACTTCTAAACTAGTATCAAATATTAATTCAACCAAAAACTCAATCAGCATATCCATAAAATCACTTTTTTCTTTCTTTTATTATATCATCATTTTTAATATTCCCAATTAAAATTGAAGAGTTTTTATCATGCATCATAATATTTTTATTTACCATATCCTCATCATAATTAGCATAACAATACTTACATAAATGTTTACAAGTGTTATAACATCCTATATCTACCATTTCTACACAATTACATTTTTTACCTTTTCTAGCAGTCCAATTCTTATATTTTTTACCAGTTATTTGGTATGCTAATTCATGCGATAAACATTCTCCCTTTATGAAACCATATTCTATTAAATTGTGATCTTCAAAACAAGTAAATACTTCCATATTATGAAGTCTAGCACTTTTACTAAAAGATTCTCCAATTATTTTATAATCATCAATAGTTAATTCTTTATATTTTAAAATATTTCTATTTTTTCTAACATTTTTATATTCATCTAAAAATGATATTAATATTTTATCGGTATACCCATCAAACAATGAACAAAGTCTTTCAAAAGCTTTTATATGATAATCTAAATTATACTTATCACTTATAAATACAGGATCATACCTAATAGTTAAGTTTTCTTTTCCAATAATACTAGATAATTTCTTAATAGATAAAATAATATCTTTTTTATCTGGAACATTTACTTCGATATCATCCTTATAAGGAGTAACAGTAACATGAAAAAGCATAGGTATTTTTATTTCATTTAATCTATCTATTATGGGTATAGGATTCTTAGTACAAAAGAAAATTAAATCAACATCAGAAAAAAATATTCTAGAAACAAGACTAGAATTAAAAGGGTTTCTTACATCAACAAAACCTTCATTATATCTATTCATAAACCAATCTGTATAAAAAGCCACTATATCAGTCCTACTGCTTACGTTCAATATCATAATACACATCCTCTAGTTAAAATATATCAAAATTAAATATATAAGTCAAGTACATTTGTTTGTTTTGAGTAAAATAAAAAAATACTTATAAAATTATAAGTTGTCCTTTATTTCAGGAAATAAATCATATAAATTGTATCCAAGTAAATCATCGAAGTATTCTTTTAATTTATGTACCTCAGTTATATGATACTGAGCATTTGAAAATACTCCTCTTCTTAAAATTACATCTATTAATCTTTTCTCAATTGTTACAACATTTGACGTACACATAAGATCACATAGATTGATTATCTTATCATATATTGTGTATTCATGATTAGAAATAAACTCTTTAACATCAGAATATCCTTTCATATAATGAATAAGTTCAGGATCAACCCCACATGTACACATAATATCATTGTTTAAATAAGAATGAGTAAGACAAATATTTGCATATTCTACGTCATATCCTAAATCTTTTAAATAATAATATCCATTTATAATATGAGAATTAAAGTCACCAATACCCTTTCCAATATCATGAATATATCCCATAGCAAGAGCCTTATCACTATCTAAATTTAATGCTTTAGCAATTACTGCGGCAGTATCTCCGACACATATGCTATGATCTATCCAACTAGAATCCTCAGTATCTCTATATTTATTTAATAATTCAAGTGCATCATTAGATGAAAGTTTCATTTTTATCACTCCTTATCTTGCTGTCTAATAATACCACTTATTGAAATATTTATCAAGTTTTGTCAGAACATTTCTTTAGTTTTATGCAAATATTTTATTCTTTTATCTAATTTTTCAGGATTATGAGCAAGAGCATCACATCTTTGTATTTCATATCTTTTATACTCTAATTCATAATCTTTTCCTACATCCTCATCAGTTATCGCAGTATCGTGTTTTTCGATTAGATAACATATTTTATTTGTAAAATAATCATCAAAACCAATTCTTTTTAATATATCATAACTAATCATTTTAGATACAAATGCATGGTGCCTAAAATGTCTTATTTCTTCATCTTGGTAAGAAAAAGGTTTGCCTATATCATGTAACAATAAAGAAAGTCTAATATCAAAATCATTCTCTGAAAGACTTAATGCAAGCAATGTATGCTCCCATACATCTAAATGATGATGAGGATGTTTTTGATCAAAACCAACCATGTAACTAAGTTCTGGAATCATAGAAAAAAGCAAATCAATATTATTATTTATTGACTCTACTACATCTTCTTGTAATAAAATATTTTTTAATTCATTAATACTATTCACAAATATCACTCTTTAAATTACTACTTATTTTTTCAGGATATACTCCATTATATCTAACCTTGTTAATACCACGTCCTTCAGTATCTACAAAACATAAATAATATGTTGGAATATCCCCATATGTAACATATATATAAGAAGAATCTTTAAAATATACATCTAAGGTGTCACTTTTCATATCAAAACCCATAATACTTTCTATTTCACTTAAAGAATACTTTTTGTCTTCTTTATAATTATTGTTTTTATAATCGTTTGCTACTGCTTTAGTCATATCATCTATCTTACCTGCAATAGCACCAAGTTCATAATTATAATCATAATATATATCCATATATTTATAAGAAACAGTAATAAATACACTATAAAATGCAATTCCTATAAAAGCACCTTTAATCATTTTACTTGAAGCAAACCTATTAAACTTCCTAAAATATAAGTACATGATTATAGCAACAGGAAAAAACACAAAACCAAATACATACCACATATTACTAGCGTTAGTAATTTCATCTTTATAATTAGATTCTATCTCTTTTTTCTTTTTATTAATAACTTCATCAACCTTAGATGTATCATTAGAAAAGCCTTTATCTTCAACACTTTCTATTTCATTTAAATAACCACATCTAGTACAAAAACCATTAATACTTTTCTCAGTTAATTCTCCACCACAATTCTTACAATAATACTTATTATTTTCCATAGTATTCCTCCAGTAAAGAAGGTAAATCATCATTAAACTTCTTACTTCTAATCATCTCTATTTCAAACTTATATGGAGGATATAATCCAACATATGGTGTTTCAAGTATCTTTGGAATAGAACTTAATCTATCATTATATATAATATTAATTAAATTATCAAAACCAAGATAACCATACCCAATATTTTCATGTCTATCTTTTCTAGCACCCATACTATTCTTGCTATCATTTACATGAATACATTTTACATATTTAAATAAATCTAGATCTTCCAATTCATCAAGTACTTTATCAAAATTAGAAAGATCATATCCAGCATCAGATAAATGACAAGTATCAAGACAAATACCAATTTTATCCTTAAACTCTACACCCTCAATTATTCTTTTTATTTCATCAAAATTACTACCTATTTCACTACCCTTACCAGCCATAGTTTCAAGAAGTATTGTTACACTAGTATTAGATAGTATTTTGTTAAGACCAAATATAATATTTTCTATACCAACATCAACACCAAGACCGACATGCGAACCTGGATGAAGAACTAATTTATTCATTGATAACTTTTCACAGCGTTTACACTCTTCGATTAAAAAAGGTATTGAATAATCAAGCTTTTCTGTATTAGCAAGATTAACTATATAAGGAGCATGCACAATAACATTATTTTTATCTATATTATTTTCCTTCATCATAATAAGAGCTTCTTTAGTTAATTCATCATTAAGAGGAAGTCTATTAGTATTTTGAGGAGCCCCAGTATAAAACATAAATGTATTCTCACCATAAGATAAAGCTTCTTTTAATGAACCAAGTAATTGAGTATCTTTCTTGAAAGAAACATGTGAACCTATTATTAACACACTATCACCTCAATAACATTATAACACAAAAAAAGACATCATTTAAGATATCTTTTAATTTATTAATTATTTAGTATAAGTAGCTTGCGCCATAGATGAACAAGTAGTAACAGTATCAGTATCATTTATTAAGTTAGTATCAACATTTAAAGCACTTTCATCAATACCATCAAAACAATAAATACCATCTGATAAATGTAACTTAAATTCTGAAGCACCAGTAGAATTATTACGAGTAACTTCTACATAAGCAGCCTTATATTCATTTCCATATGGACTGTTCTTAAGGTTTTTTTGTACTACGTTATCAATTGGTGTTTGTGTACCAGTAGTAGGAACCCAATAAGCTTTCTTAGAACCAATATCAAATACGAAATTTCCTGATTTAGTAATGTTATTTGCTACAATATAAGTTCTTGCTGCTGTAACCAATTCAGCTGCTTCATTTTGCATTGAACCTCTACGTGCATCATTTAAATATTTAGTAACACTTGGTATAGCTACTGCTACTAAGATAGCTAATATTACGATTACTGCTAGTAATTCGATTAAGGTAAAACCTTTATTATTCTTTTTCATTTTATTTCCTCCTAATTATTTTTCTTATGATACTAATATATCATTTTGAAAATAGTTTGTAAAGTCTTTTTAAGTATTTTTACATCATTTAACATCCAGTTTTCAAACACTCATCAAGTTCTTCTTGAACATCATTAACTAATTTCTTATTATCATTGTAATTGTTATCCATGATATTAAGAACTAGAAACATAGACATACTAAGAAGTATTACCAAAGCATAAACCATTGTTGTAATAGCAAACCCTTTATTATTCATACAATCACCTACTATAGATAGTTTATCACAAAAAAAAAGATATATCAAGAAAGTATATCAAGTAATTGTGAAACAGTATCTAGACTATCTACTAATTTATCTACTTTATCCTTTGTAGTTAATTTATATCTTTGTTTCATTTCTTCTTCAAATGGTTTTATATAAGAACTATTTCTATTTAAATACTTATACCAATTAGAGTTTTCTCTTAAATATCTTAAATTATTAGAATTATTTCTTATTCTATACTGAGTATATAAGTTCATTAATCGTCAAAATGCCTATACATAGGACGTGGTTCATAAGTTGACTTCCTAACTGGTATATCCTTTGCTTTTGATTTAACCATATCTTGAAGATAACTTATTCCCTTTTGTAAAGAATTAATTCCATCTTGCAGATCATTCATATTTACATTCTTAAACATCCCTAACATATCTTTAATTGAAGTAGATGAAGTACTAGCACTAGTAGTAGTTAAATAATTATCCCAAATACTATTATTAGCACCATATAATTCATACATTTCATAAAACTTTTGCCAAGTCATTTCATTTTTATTTACATAATTTGCAAGACTTGGTCTTTCTCTAACAAAAGATTTAAAATCACTTAAAGGCATTATATCACCCTAATAAATTATATTCATTTAATTATTTATCATTACACATTTCAAATAAATATATGTTTTCTTCATACTTATTATTGTCTAAACTAAAATAACAAGTATCAATGAGTTTGCCACCACACCTTTTATAAAACAAATTAGCAGAGTTTTCTTTTAAAGTACTAATCAAAACATAATCATAGTTATCTTTTAATATATCAAAAGAATATTCTAGTAACTTACGTCCAATACCCATTCTTTGATATTTAGAGTCTATATATAAAGCATATACTTCTCCATAATTATCATTATATTCTTTTCTATTAGGACCATATCTTAAGAAACCCACAACTAAATTATCGTTCTCACAAACTATATACTCTGAAATCTTATTTTTACATTTTTCAATACTTTCCATTCTTTTATCCTCTAAAGTATTAAGAAACTCATTATTAAATATATTATTATAAGTATTTTTCCATTCATTTATATTAATATTTACTATGCTTATAACATCTTCTTTTGTCGCTTTTCTAATTATCATAACATTCTCCTTATCAGTTATAATATACTTTTATTATAATAACTTTGTCAATACTAAAAAGAAAAAGAGACTATTTAGCCTCCACGATTAATTTAATAGCAGTTCTTTCCTCTCCATCAATTGTAATATCACTAAAAGCAGGAATACATACTAGATTAGCGCCACTTGGTGCTACAAAACCTCTTGCTATCGCTATTGCTTTTATTGCTTGATTAAGTGCTCCCGCTCCAATTGCTTGTATTTCTACTATTCCTTTATCACGAAATACATTAGTTAATGCTCCCGCTACTGAATTGGGATTTGATTTTGATGATACTTTAAGTATATCCATAATTTTATCATTCCTTTCTTTTTATATTAAATTATATTAAGGAAAAGAAAAATTATGAAAAAAAGATAGCAATCATTTCAATTGCATCACCTTATCACAAAATGATGCAATTAAATATATAAAAGAAGATATCTATAATACTTCGATATCTTCTTCGTCTTCAACAACTACTTGTTTAACTTCAATAGGTTTTTCTTCTTTAATAGTTTGTAATTCTTCAGTTAGTTGTTCCATTACTGGTTCTTGTACCATTTCAACCGGTTTTTCTTCAACAATTTTAGCAATATTTTCTTCAGGTTTCTTTTCTTCATAAGTACCTTTTTCACTATTAAAACTAAAATTAAACTTTTTAGTAGGTTCAACACCACCATATATTAATGTAGTCTTAGGCTGTTCAATTACTTCTTCAACAGTTTCTTCTGCTACAATAGGTTTTATTTCTTCTACTTTTTCTGCAACAGGTTCAACCTTTTCCATCACAGGTACAATTGTAACTTCTTCCTTATTTATAGTATCTACTTGATTAATAATTGGAATTGGTTCAGTTTTTATATCTTCTATTTCTTCTTCCTTAGGGAATGTAAATGATTCTTTTTCATCTTCTTTTGGTTCTTCAATCTTTATCTTTTGTGTATTTTCAATTGGTGGTTTTTCATCATCAATCTCATCAATAGATAACACACTATTACTTAATGAATCTGCTCCAATTAAGCTTTTATCTTTTTTGTAAGCAATAATTCCAATAATAATTGATAACAAAAGAAGAACAGCTCCAATAGTAATTAAAATTCCCGGAAACTTAATAAACATTTCTATATTCATATAGCCAACACTCCTTATCCTAAATATATAATATCAAAAAAAAACAAGTTATGCAACTGTTTTTTCTTTATTACTTATCAAGTTTACAATACATTTGTTACTAAAATCCATCTTCTTATAAACACCAAGTAATGTATTATAATCTAAACTTCTAATATCACTTATCTTATCATTTTTAAATTCCCCATAATCAATCAAATCATATACAATGTTTTTAGCAGTCGCTACAACTTGATCAATCATTCTAACTTCACTTGCTACCCAAAGTTTAATAATTCTCTTAAAAGCATCTATATTAAGATCTAAATCTTTAATATATTTATAAAACTCTTCTAAAAACTCATCTGTCTTATCAGTACTAACATAGAAATTAAACATGTAATGATCTTCTATATCAACAAGTTCATAAGTAACAGAATATACAATGTTTTTTAAATACATTTGTTCAACAAATGTTGAAGAGCCTCCGAAAGCCATACTTAGAATCATTTGCATATAATAGTCTAACATGTATCTATCAATATTTAAATTTTTAAATAGACTTCTGTTCATTTTATAACCAATAGCAAGCTTATTTACTTCAACAGGAAACTCTATTTCCTCATATTCTTGTTTCACCATATCCGGTTCATCTATTTTTAATACTTCAACGACATCACTAGGCCTTTTATAATCCTTTAATTCTTCTTTTACTATATTAATAAAATTATCTTGATTAATATCTCCGACTGCTACTAAATACATATTATCTGGCCTATAAAAACTCTTATAACAAAGTTCCAACTCTTCCTTAGTAATACTATTAATATCGGAATCAGTACCAATTACTTTATCTTTATATGGATGATTTACATATAAATTACTTGATAACGCTTCATATAAAATCCTATCAGGAACATCCTTATACATAGATGCTTCCTCTAAAATAATCCCCTTTTCCTTTTCAACTTGTTCCTCTGTTATAGAAAAATTAGTTACCCAATTAAGTAAATATCTAAGATTCTCATCAAAATTGCTATTACCATAAAAGTAATAAGTAGTATTATCATTATTAGTCGAAGCGTTTACATCAGTACCACTTTTCATATAAAAGTTAAATGGATTATCTTCCCTTTCAAATAATTTATGTTCTAAAAAATGAGCTATTCCAGTAGGAACAGTATACTCTTTATCATTAACCTTAAACAAACGATTTGCGCCTCCAAACTTTACTGATGCACTGACATAAAAACTCTTCGTATTATTAAGAGGTACAACAAATACTTCCAAACCATTATCTAACTTTTCATAATATAGTTTTTCATCAAAATTATTAATATTTATTTCTTTCATTTTGCACCTTCTTTTAGTAAATATATTGTATCTATCTTTAATAAATTAGCTACTCTTACTATATCTTCTTTAGTAATAGTCTCTACCATCTCTAATTGTTTTTCATAACTATCATTACCAAAATATAATTCAGTAAAATACACTTCCATAATTGATGAAGGAGATTCCATTATATCATTTAAAATTGATACATATAAAGCCTTTGCCCTATCTAATTCTTCATCAGTAATACCATCATTTTGAATGTCTGATAAGCACTTTTTAATTGTATTCAATGCTTCATTATAATTATCATATGATATACCTGCACTTACATAATAGAAATTATCTAGTCTTCTGTAAGCTGAAGATATAGAATAAGCAAGAGATTTTTCTTCACGTACTTCTTTAAATAATCTTGACTCTGGAGAATTACCAAATATTATATTAAATAGTATCAAAGCATATTTCTTATCATCAGGTTCAAAATCCATCAATTTAAATCCAATAAATAATTTACTTTGATTAAAAGAACTATCATCAATTACTTCTTTATTATTTCTATCACTCGATAAAATTATTTCATAAGAATCTGCTCTTTTAGTATTCTTAAATTTAAAATTATCTTTTATAAGATTTCTCATTTCGTCAAAATCAAAGTCCCCAATTACACATATATCACAAGCATCATTTTCTAAAACATGATTATAATACTCATATAAAGAAGATGAAGTAATAGAATCTAAATCCTCTATATAACCACTTTGATGATATGAAAATGGTGCATTAATATCAATATTTTCTTTAAATCTAGTAAACCCATATATATTAGGCCTTTCGTTAGTCATTAATATCTCTTTTCTTAAGTTTTCTTTAGACATCTCAAATAATTCCTCATCAAAAGAATTATCCTTAACATTAGGCTTATAAAGCAAACTACTATAAAATTCAACTGAATCTTTAAGCATAGCCTCCTCAGTAAACCTAGGATTAAGCATAGACATAGTATACTCAATAAAAGCATGATCTCCTATCCTACGATTAACCATAGAAATTGATGCACCATATAAATCTTGTTTCTTTATACTAACATCTCTCATAGTAGGATAATCTTTAGAAGAAGACATTAAATTATCTAATAAAAGATTACGTATTGTAATGTCTTCTTTCTTTTGCTTTTCAGATAAAATGACCTTAAAAAAAAGTGTCTTAAATTTATTTGTTTTAATTAAATGTAAATTATAAGATACTTCTTCTATTTTTTTATATTCCATATTCCCACCTCTTTCATGTACTGCAAATTTATAATGATTCAAGTACTAAAGTAATTGCATCATTAAACGTTAATTCTCTTTCTTTGCTAGACATTTCTTCTAAGGTTTTAATATTATCTGAAACTGTTAAGACTGCAGATGCTTTTTTATTTAGTCTTTTTGCTATGTAAAATAGTGCAAAACATTCCATCTCTACTGCTTTATATGAAAACTTATCATTTTCATTCTTCAAGTGATAAAACAAATCACTAGTCTTAACATCAGCTTTAATTAAATTGATACTATGTTCTAAAGAACACTTTATTATTCTATCATTAATTTCATCAGAACTCAAACAATAATTAACATTTTCACTGTCAAATTGACACGAAAAGTTTGAATTAGTATAAGCTCCAGTAGGTAGTATAGCACTACCTAACCCTATATTTTCATCTACTGCCCCACATGATCCAATTCTAATAATTTCATTAACATCATAGAAATTAAATAATTCATATGAGTATATTCCCATACTAGGCATACCCATTCCAGATGCTGCAATCGTTACTAGTTTATCCTTATAATAACCAGTATATGCATAATTAGAACGAACACTATTAACTAGTTTATAATCATCAAGATAGTTTTCCGCAATATATTTTGCCCGGTTAGGATCACCAGGCATTATTACAATTTTTGCAATTTCTTCTTTTTTTGCTTCAATATGTGGTGTCATTATTCATCATCCTTTTCTAATTTTATTAATACTTCACGTGGTTTTGAGCCATTTTGTGGTCCAATTATACCTCGTTCTTCAAGTAAATCTATTATTCTAGCAGCACGATTATATCCAAGTTTAAACTTTCTTTGTAATAAAGATGCACTTGCTTTACCAGTTGTCACTACAAATTCTACTATTTCATTGTATAATGGATCATCATATTCTTCCTTATCATCAGATATTGGATTATTTTTCTTTTCATGATCAACACTATCTAAGTCCATAAAATTACTATCAAATTGTGCTTTTTGTTGTGATATTGTATAATCTACTACTTTTTTAATTTCTTCCTCAGACACAAATGAACCTTGTATTCTATCTGGAGCACTCTCACCCATCGGTAAAAATAACATATCACCTTTACCAAGTAGTTTTTCTGCTCCAGTCATATCAAGAATGGTTCTAGAGTCAATACTTGATGATACTGCGAATGAAATACGTGATGGAATATTTGCTTTAATTAAACCTGTAATTACATCTGTAGATGGTCTTTGTGTTGCAATAATTAGATGAATACCAGCAGCACGGGCCATTTGTGTAATTCTCATTATAGAGTCTTCTACTTCTTTACCCGCGACAAGCATAAGATCTGCTAATTCGTCTACTATTACAACGATATATGGCATCTTGTTATATTTTTCATCTTCAGGTAATTTCTTATTTTTTTCTTCAATTAGTTTATTATAACTAGTAATGTTTTTAGTACCAAGTTCTTCGAATAGGTCATATCTTCTTTCCATTTCACTAACTGCTCTTTTAAGGGCAATGGATGCTTTACGAGGATCAGTTACTACTGGAGTTAAAAGATGTGGAACACCATTATAAATACCAAGTTCTACTTTCTTAGGATCAACCATTACTAATTTTACTTCATCAGGACGAGCTTTCATAAGTATTGATATAATAATTCCATTAATACATACTGATTTACCAGATCCAGTTGCTCCAGCGACTAAAAGATGTGGTGTTTTATCTATTTCACAATATTTTACTTTACCCATTATATCTTTACCAAGAGCTACTGCAAGAAGTGAAGTATTAGTATTTTTTGGCATACCTTCGATAGTTTCTCTTAATGAAACACTTTGAGCATGGTCATTAGGCATTTCAATACCAACAGTAGACTTACCAGGTATTGGCGCTTGAATACGAACATCTTTCTTAGCAAGAGCAAGTGATATTTCTTTATTTATACTAAGTAGTTTACTAACTTTAGTACCAGAGTTAAGTTCCATTTCATATTGTGTAACCGTAGGTCCAATATTAACTTCAACTACTCTACCAATAATACCAAAGTCTTTTAATACTTTTTCTAATATTTCAATATTTTTTTCAATTATTTGATGATCAGTATTATTCTTTTTATTCTTTGGTGCATCAAGTAGTTCTATCGGAGGTAGTTTATATTGTTTATTAGTTTCAACTTTTTCTACTTTAGGAGTTTCTTCATTAACAGCCTCAGGCATAACTTTAGTAATTTGACTAATATCATGAACTACTAATTTATCTTTGTCTACATCATTATGATCAACAATCTTAAGCTTACTATCGACATCATTAATTGAAACAGGTTCAATCTTAGACTTATCCTTAACTTTTTCTTTCTTAGGTTTTTCTTCTTTTTCGGGAATCATATCTTTAGTTTTTTCTGCAATGTTTCTTACAATATTAAATATGGACATACCAGTAAAAATCATAAACCCAGAAATAAGAAGTACCCATACTACTATATCTGTTCCATCTTTTTCAAATAGTTTATAAAACAAAGTAGAAAATATTGCACCAAGAATACCTCCACCAGTGTTAGAAAGACTAGCATCAAATACTCCGACACTTATTTTGCTTTCCATTATTCTTGTTACTGCACTCATTATATTATCAACTGTAGCACTAAAAATCTTTGATACTTGAACAGATTCTAAAACATAATTTTGATGTAAAAATACTAATATTCCTATTAAGAATAGATAAAAGCCTAACATCTTAGAAGAAAAGAAATTAATATTTTTTCTATATATAATCAAGTATCCACCCATTACTAAAATAAATAAAAGTAAAAAGAAATATAGATTTCCTACTAGAAAGACTGCAAAAGAAGCAATAAATCTTCCTACTGGACCATACTTACCAATACCTATTATTGCAATAAGCATAAGAAGTATTCCGTATAAATCCATAAAATAACTTTCTTTTTTCTTAGAGTTTTTACGAGTTTTTTTCTTTGCCATTGTTATCACCTACTATTAACATTATAATACAAAATATAAAAAATAAAAAGAAGAAATTAAAAAATGACATGTATAAAAACATACCACTTATAAAATCTTTTATGCATTAGCATTTATATTTACTCTAAACTTATAACTATAAGAATTCTTAGTAACTTTATCAGTATCAACACTAGAATCAATCCATGCTCTAAGTCTATAATTTGTTAAGACTCTACCTTTATTATTTGAAAATACTTCTTCTTGTGATTTAAGTATATAATTATTTAACTTATCAATAGTAACAGAATTAACAACAACTCTCTCAACACCATTTTCCACTTTAGTTAAATACACTTTTATTTCGTTATCATGCAATGGATTATCTACACTTATTGGTTCAATAATCACATTATAATTAAGTTTTCTTTTCTTATTATCACTTTCTTTAGTTTTAATATAAGACAATACTTGAAAATCAAAATAATCATTCAAACTCTTACCAGCATCATCAGGTAAAGGAATAGCATTTTCCATTTTGATTTCATTAGATTCGGTATAACTCATCTTAATTTGTCCAGTAGATATACTATTATTGCCAGTAATTGAATCTCCAGCAACATCCCAAAAGGCATATGTACCAAAAGATACTAACGCTAAATTAAATAACATTAATGCAAGTAATATTAATATTCTTTTCTTTTTATTATTATCGTTTTTGTTTTCCATATCTATTCACTCCCTCGTACTATAATAATAGTACAACAAAAAAAGCACTTTTTCAAGTACTATTTTTGGATAACAAGCTTCTTCTTTTCCTCTTCAGATCTTATTACTTTAATATCATCTATTCTATTAAACACTATCTTATTAACATTACCAGATAATACTTCAAACTCTAATGTTTCAATAGTTTCATCAAAAGCGGTTTTAAGTCCTCTTGCACCAATATCCTTACTCTTAGCAACACTTGCAATATCATTTATAAATGAATCAGTATAGATTACTTCAACACCTAAAGAATTATAAAACTCTTTAGTTAGTCTTAAAGGACTAATTTCTGACTCTTTAAGTATTTGTACAAACTCTTTTTCTCCTAGTTTATTAAATTGTATAACTTTAGACATTCTACCCATAAGTTCTGGAACAATTCCTGAGTTTTTGAACTCTTTTGTAGTTTTCTTTTCATCAACATTCTTACTAGCAGTAAATCCCACTACTTTTTCTTTACTTTTCTTTTCATCCATATGAGAAAATGCACCACTTAATATAACTGTAAGATAAGAACTATCAAACTCAAAAGGTTCTAACATATTTTCATGATCCCCTGAAATATTATAATTTGTTCCTTCAAGTAGTTTTAATAATGATTGTTGTACTCCAGTTGATGCAATACTAGATACATCATCATTAGAACTTTTCTTATCAATTTCATCTATTACTAAAATACTTCTTTCTGCAAGTTCAATATCATAATCAGCACTTTCATATAAATGCTTAATCATATCTTCAATACTACTTCCTTTGTATCCTTCAATAGTATAACGAGTAGCATCTTCAATAACACAAGGAATATCTAGTTGTTTAGCAATTTGTTTAATTATTTCAGTCTTACCTACTCCAGTTGAACCCACTAATAAAATGTTTTGCTTTAAATTTCTAAGCTTATCATCAGGAAGATCTGAATCATATAATCTTTGATTAAAATAAATAGTAGAAAGTATTTGTTTAATAGCATCATCTTGTCCAATAATACTCTTTTTTACTTCTTCATTAATAGACTCAATATCTATTATTTGTTCATCTTTATTTTTTACATTCATTAATTCATCTAAAGAAAGATCACTCATTTTTGTAAAAACATCATCCAATATTGTAAAATTAACAGAATTATTTTCTTGATCTATATCGAATCTTATAACAGAACACTTATCTGCATACACAAACTTTTCTTTCAATTCTTGATAGTCTTTACATATCTTGTTTTTTATAAATCCACTTCCATCAAAAGCAAATATTGATAAATCTTCTTGGTTATCAAATATTGGTAAAATAACAGATTTATACTTACCATCTTTTATTTCAAATCCCTTATCAGTAGGTTTAACTTCTTCTAAACCTATACATGAATATGTATTATCAAAACCATCTAACTTTTTTAAAATCATTCCCATTATTGTCATATTTTCCATATTACTTCTCCCAAAACTAATTAATTTTCTTCCCCTTTAATTCTTTTAAGTTACCATTTAAATAATCTTTAGAACTTATTCTTTTCTTTCCAGGTATTTGAAGTTCTTTAATTATTATATCATTATCAATAGTAGACACCTTAATATCTTTATCTATTGTTATAGTACCAACTTCTTTAGTAGATTTGTCTCCAATAGAGCAACTAAATATCTTAATATTTAAATCATCGATTGAAGCGTAAGCACCAATATTAGATAATGCTCTAATCTTATTATATATATTAATTGCTTTATCATTAAAACGAATCTTTTCATCTTCACGTTTTATAATTGGTGAAAAACTACACTGTTCATTTGATTGTTTAATTCTTTTACAAGTATTATTAAATATACTAAGTAAAGTATCTATTAAAAGCTCTGCACCAATATTAGATAACTTTTTGCTTAATGTTTCTATGTTATCATTAATATCTATTGGAATAGATTTACTTGTTATGATATCACCACTATCCATACCTTTATCAGTAAACATAATTGTAATACCGGTCTTATCATCACCATTCATTATTGCTCTTTGTATTGGAGCACCTCCTCTATATTTAGGTAAGAGTGATGCATGGACATTTATTGTATGATACTTTGGATGATAGAGTATTTCTTCTGGTATTATTTGTCCATAAGCGCATGTTACTATGATATCAGCATCAATATTATTTATTTTTTTTATTTCATCTTTAATTTTTATAGGTGTATAGACTTTGATGTTGTTTTTTATAGCAATTTCTTTTATCGGACTTGGTGTTAGGATTTTTTTTCTACCAACTTCTTTATCAGGTTGTGTAATTACTGCGACTACATTGGTGTTTTTGATTAATGTCTCTAGTACAGAGCAAGCAAAAAGTGGTGTGCCCATAAATATTACTTTTTTATCTTTCATGTTATCTTCCTCGTCTTCCTCTTTCTTCTTGTATTTCTTTTCTTTTTTCATTTATTCTAATTCTTGCTTCGCTTTCTAATATTTCTATTTTCTTAAGATAAAGTTTGTATTCTTCTTTTTTTAAATAATCTTTATATTTTTTACGAAGCATAGTCTTAAACTTTTCCATTTCATCTAATACCATTTCAATTGCACCATCATCAGAAGTCTCATCTTCATATACAACAGATAACATCAATATAATCTTTTCTAATCTTCTTTTACACTTTTTTGAAACAAGTTTTTCGATTAATCCAGGATTAATAACAATCATTTCATTAACATTAATCATATCCTCTATCTCAAGGGAATCTTTTGGTTTAACATTAAATCCTTTTAATTTTTCATACTCCATATATGTAATAGTCTCTTCCTGTGCTTCTTTTTTTACTACAAAACGTCTTGAAATTGCCATAAAACCACCTCTTATTTATTTAACTTTATGTTAGTTAACCTAATTCTTTCTTTATTTCTATATTCTTCAATTTCCTTATGATTACCACTTAATAATACATCTGGAACTTTCATACCACGAAAATCTCTTGGCTTAGTATATACTGGATAATCTAATAAATCATCATCAAATGATTCAGACTCAAGAGATTCATTGGTTATTACTCCATCAAGTAATCTTGTAATTGAATCAGTAATTGCCATTGCTGGTATTTCGCCCCCGGTAAGAATATAATCTCCAATAGATATTTCTTCATCACAAAGTGTTTTGATTCTTTCATCAAATCCTTCATAATGACCACATATTAATATTATATGTTTTTTAGTTTTTAAAGATTTAGCAACACTTTGATTATATGTTTTACCACTCGGAGTAAGTAATATAACATATGAATCATCATCTTTTAAAGCCTCAACTGCATCAAATATTGGCTGTGGCATTAAAACCATTCCTGCTCCCCCACCATATGGAGTATCATCTACTTTATTATGAGGATCATTAGTATAATCTCTAAAATTTATTATATTTATATTAACAAGTTCTCTATCTATTGCTCTTTTTATAATGGATTCATTTAAAAAACCAGTAAACATATCAGGAAAAAGAGTTAGAATATCTATTTTCATATTAGTCCCTCCACATTTTTTAAATAAATCTTTTTATTTTCTACATCTATTCTTTCTATAAAATTATCGTTTTTAGGAATAAACTTATTACCAGTAAGACATAATACAAAATTACCATTACCAGAATTAATTATTTCACTTACCATTCCTACCATTTCATTATTAAAGTAACAATCACATGCTAAATAGTCTTCATCTACATACTCATCTTTTGATAAGAATAAATCATCTTTTAAAGCAAATACTAAGCTACCTTTATATTTTAATACGTCATCAATATTATCTATTCCATAAAGAGTAACCATATCATATTCTTGATGAGGTCTATAAGTTCTAATTACTTCTTCTGTTTTATCTTTACCTATATATAAAGTAAAGCCTTCTTTAAATACTCTATCTTTATAGTCAAAATTAGATCTAATCTTTACTTCTCCTTTTAAACCATGAGTATTTGTAATTCTTCCAATGTAAACATAGTCTTTATTCATATATTGTCACATCCTTAAAATATTTTTTATTGTACCACAAATAATATAAAAATAAAAGAATAAATCTTCATAATAATATCTTATCATACTTAAGATAAAATTAAAATAAAAAATTAAAAAGAAGAAACTATTTAGCTTCTTCTTGTACTCTAGTTTCACGAATAACTGTTACTTTAATAGTACCAGGATATTGCATACTAGATTCAATCTTTTCTTTAATTTCTCTTGCTATCTTATGTGATTTTAAATCATCAACTTCTTCAGGTTTTACTAATACTCTAAGTTCTCTACCCGCTTGAAGAGCATAACTCTTATCAATACCTTTAATACTATTAGCTATTTCTTCAAGTTGTTCTAAACGTTTTAAGTAATTTTCTAACGAATCATTTCTGGCACCTGGTCTTGATGCTGATAAAGCATCCGCTATTTGTACTAAAACTGATACAACACTAGTAGCCTCAGTATCACCATGATGTGATGCTATTGCATTAATTACAATAGGATGTTCTTTATATTTCTTAGCAATATTTACCCCAATCTCAACATGACTTCCTTCGATTTCATGATCAATTGCTTTACCAATATCATGTAAAAGTCCAGCACGTTTAGCAAGAACTACATTCTCACCAAGCTCAGCAGCCATAATACCTGAAAGATGTGCTACTTCAAGTGAGTGTTTTAAAGCGTTTTGACCATAACTAGTCCTAAAATGAAGTTTACCAATTGTTTCAATTAAATCATTATCTATTCTTGTAAGTCCTAATTCAAATACAGCTGAATTACCCATTTCAATAATTTTTTGTTTCATTTCACGAACTGTCTTATCATATATTTCTTCAATTCTAGTTGGATGTATTCTTCCATCCTTTACTAACTCTTCAATTGTTATTTTAGCTATTTCTCTTCTTAAAGGATCAAATGATGAAATTACAATAGCCTCAGGCGTATCATCAATAATTAAATCAACACCAGTTATTGATTCAATTGTTCTAATATTTCTTCCCTCTCTACCAATAATTCTTCCCTTCATCTCATTATTAGGAAGTTCAATCGTAGAAACAGTTTGTTCATTAGAAACATCTGATGCATACTTTTGCATAGATAACACCAACATTTCTTTAGCTTTCTTATCACTAACTAACTTAGCTTCATCCTCACGTTCTTTGATATAAGATACAATTTCATTTGATATATCTTCTTCAACTTTTTTCATAATCAAATCTTTTGCCTTTTCTTTATCAAGACCACTTATTTTTGAAAGCAAATCAATTTGTTCTTGTTTTAACTTATCCATTTCTTCCTGATCAGATTGAATCTTCTTTTGCTTTTCACCAAGTTTTTCTTCACGTTCATCAAGTAATTGTTCTCTTTTTTGAAAAGTTTCATCTCTCTTATCCATATTTCTTTCTCTTTGAATAAGACGATCTTCTTGATCTTTAATTTCAGATTTTTTTTCTTTAATTTCTTTATCTAATTCATTCTTTAATCTTTGTTTTTCTTCCTTTGCTTCAAAAAGCATATCTCTTTTTACCTTTTCTGCTTCTTTTCTAGCTTTTTCTGATAAAATCTCAATCTTTTTGACAGCATTAGATACTCTTATAAAATTAATTAGAACAGAAAGTCCTACTCCTAAAACTAATCCAATCATGATCATTAAAATGGAAAGTATTGTTTTACTCATACTATACCTCCATTAAAATTATTTATGTTAACATACTATATAAATATTACTTAACACTATCTTTATTTTATATTTGTATTATCTTTTTGTCAAGTAGGAATATCAAAGAAAAAAGAACCATTATTTTTGGTTCAATGCATTTAATAAATTAACTTTAAACATATCTTTATCAGCATTAGTATTAGAAATCATAACACCTTTATATGTTCCAAGTTCACTACGATGACCTTCATCTAAAATATCTTCTGGTGTAATAGTAACAAGTAATACTATATTCTTATCTAAATAAACAGTATAATGTAATACTATATCACCATGTACTTTAGAAAATAATGCATCAGTAGGTAGTTTCAATTCATATTCTTGAGTATTATCTTTCTTAGATTCTTTAACCATCTTACCTAAGAACTTACCTTCTCTAATTGATGGATAAAACTCAAATTGTAATTTCTTATAAGCAAGCATATTATACTTTCTAACTGATCTTTCTCTTTTTCTAAACTCATTTTCATTTACATATTCAAAATGATAACTTATTCTTTTATTTTCCATAATATAACCCCCAAACTTCTTTCTACTATGGTATCTCAATTAAGTGTCTAAATTATAGCACATTTTTTCGTTTTTGTCAACTTTTTTCATCATTTTCTTAAATATTCTTTAAGATCATTTTCTTCACAATACTCTTTTAATTTCTTAAGAGCCCTTTTTTCTCTTTTTATAACCCTATATTTTTCTACACCAAAACCAAGCTTTTTAGTAATACGATCAATAGACATTCTATCACCATTAATAAAACCAAACCTCATCATAATTATTTCCTTTTCTGTCATAGTTAAACACTTGAAAGCCTCATTTAAATAACTAGGTAAAAAAGTATCTAATACTTCATTTTCTATATCAGTATCATCTAAAACATTAAGCAAAACTTCTGATTTTTTTTCATCACTATTAACAACCCTCATAAAAGAAAACATATACGGATAACTAGATAATAAATAATTTACTTCCTCATAACTCATATCAAGTTCATCAACCAATAAATCCATAGAAACATCATAACCATTATCAAGCAAAAAGTTAATAGCCTTTGTAATCTTTTGTAACTTAACTTTAATATTATATGGAATCCTTATTATATCATCCTTATTTAAAATAGCAGTATTAATACTTTGTCTTATCCATAACATTGCATAAGTAGAAAATTTAGCACCCTTACTAAAATCATACCTGTCTATTGCTTTAATAAGTCCTAAAGACCCCTCATTAATAAGATCACCAAAAGAAAGCAAATTAAGACCTCCATACTTATTACAACAATATATAACAAGCGCTAAGTTAGATTCTATAATCTTATTTCTAGCTTCTATATCACCAGCTTGAGCTTTTTTAATTAATTCTAACTCAACATTACTATCTAGTTTCACAACATTATCTAAATCTTTGAAAAATATATACAAATTATCATTAAATCTATTATTACAATACATACCTTTCATAACCTAACCCCTCATATTAAAACTATTTGTCTTTTCAAATTCCAATCTTTCAAACATTTTCTTTACTTTATTATAACACTCTATTTTATCACTAGCACTAATCCTATCAAATATAACACAACTACTCTCAAAATCAATTAACTTAACATTAAGATCATCATTAACTAAAAAATTATGTTCATGTATATCTAAATATAATATTCCATTATTAAGTAACTCATCAATTATACACAAAACTTTATTATAAAGTAACCCTATATTATTATCATCAACTATATCATATAAACAAACATAATCCTTATATAACTTAATCACTTGCCCAACACATCTTCTTTTACATGAAACAATCCCAATAGGAAAATCAGTATTATTAACACTACCTTGTCTTAAGACTAAACCAGATATCATTTCTTCAATATTATATGATTGTCTTTCTTTATTAAGTAAACTCTTATCAATTTTAAAACCAAATCCTTCTCCTATATCATATATAAGAGTATTACTGTCTTCAAAAAATATCTTAGACTTATCGAATACAAAATCACTATCAATAACATAATTATCTATATCATAACTCTTATGTATCTTATTAGTAAAACTACTCTCTTTATTCACAATACCACCATCTTTAAAAGTGTCTAAATTATACCATAAGACAAACAAAAAGTCAAGAAAAAAAGGACCTTAGTCCTTTCTATTAATTAAACCTTTTCTTAAGCGCAATACCTGAGAAAGATAATCCCACTAATGAGATAGTAGCAACTGCAAAATATACTAAAGCGTTATCAGCAGTATCTGGATTAGTTACTTTTTTAATTTCAGTATCATTATAAACTACACTATAAGTTGAAAATTTATCAGACTTAAATGAAATAGTTCCATCACCATTATCAACAGCATCAAGAACAGTAGTCACACCATCATGAATTCTAATTACATAATAAGTTCTTTTATAACCATTCTTAACCTTAGCAAGTGTACTAGGTAATTGAAGTTTAATAGAAACACCACCATCTACTTCAGATAATTGTTCAACTTTTAAACCATTACTAGTAGCTTTAAATAAGTCAATTTCATAATAACCTGCTACATTATATTTTTTATCAGTAACAACTTTATCAATTAAATCCTTATCTTCTTTAGCAATAGCATCTTCTGTCATAGCATCAACTTGTGGAGTATTAACTAATTCATCTTCTTTAACCATAATATATTCATCAGAACCAAGAACTTTATATTCTTTTTTATTTTCAGCTAAAGTACCATTAGTAATACCTGCTACTTGATTACCGTGTAAGTTAAACTTACCACCATTTACTATAGTAACAGATTTATCATTTTCTCCACGATTATAATCCCAAATAGCATAACCAGGTTTTCTATCAGGATCAGTACCATAATAGTTAAATGTACCACCATTTACTATTACAGTTTCTTCTGGTCTACCAGAACCTACATTAGCAATAACAGCACTACTTGGTTTATACATATTAAATGTACCACCATTTACTATCATTTTACCATAATCATCATTTTTAATGTATTTTTTATTAGCAGTCATTTCAAAAGTACCATTATTAATAGTTAAAGTAGCATATTCTTTTGAAGTATTTTCATCTGCATTAGCCCATCCATTATCAATTAAAGATGAAATACCATTTTCAAGAGCATACTTACCACCATTAATAGTCATTTTACCATGATTTAATAATACATAAAAAGTATTGTTTTCAGCATCAACACGTTTATATGTACCACTTTCAATAGTAACAGTACCATCATTAAAAACTGGAGCTTTTTGATTAGTATTATTTGTAACAATACCTTCTCCTGTTATAACAGCAGTCGCACCTTTTTCAATCTTAATAGTGTGATCACCTTTTTCATTACTAACATTAAAACCTGCTAAATTGATTTTAACATTACTTCCTGCTTTAACAACGATTCCATCTTTAACGTCTTCAGTTAAAGTAAAATCTTTTGCAATATCAAGTGCATTTGCATTAACTACAAATCCAAAAGTACTTATAGTTAATAAACCTAATCCATAAAATATTTTGTTTTTCATTTAATTTACCTCCTTAAGATAAGAATACCATTTATTCTTTATAAAGTAAATAAAAAAATGACAATTTTAGACAAAAAAATGTAAAAAGAAAAACACTATAAAATAGTGTTTCAGACTGTTGACAAATAGGTACAAATTTTACTTATTTGTCTTTTATTTTGTAAAAATGATAAAAAATCTCTATA
>CAKOLK010000006.1 GCA_934096275.1 uncultured Bacilli bacterium
GGCGTGGACTACTAGGGTATCTAATCCTATTTGCTCCCCACGCTTTCGTGTCTCAGCGTCAGTAATGGCCCAGCAAATCGCCTTCGCCACTGGTGTTCCTTCTAATATCTACGCATTTTACCGCTACACTAGAAATTCCATTTGCCTCTACCATACTCAAGTGACCCAGTTTCTAAGGCGGACCGGAGTTGAGCTCCGGGATTAAACCTTAGACTTAAGAAACCGCCTACACACGCTTTACACCCAATAAATCCGGATAACGCTCGCCCCCTACGTATTACCGCGGCTGCTGGCACGTAGTTAGCCGGGGCTTATTCAAAAGGTACCGTCACTCTAGTATCATTTCCTATACTAGTCGTTCTTCCCTAATAAAAGTGTTTTACAATCCATAGGACCTTCATCACACACGCGGCATTGCTCGATCAGAGTTTCCTCCATTGTCGAATATTCCTAACTGCTGTCTCCCATAGGAGTTTGGGCCGTGTCTCAGTCCCAATGTGGCCGATCAACCTCTCAGTTCGGCTACGCATCGTTGCCTTGGTAGGCCATTACCCTACCAACTAGCTAATACGCCGCAGGCTCATCTTCAAGTGAAGCTTTAAAGGCTCCTTTTAATATAAAGTAACGTATCACTTTATATATCATCCGGTATTAGCAGTCGTTTCCAACTGTTGTCCCAGTCTCAAAGGTAGATTCCTACGTGTTACTCACCCTTTCGCCACTAAGCGGGGATCCAAATCCAATCTCGTGCAAGCACTCAATCTTCAATGGGCCGCTCCGTTCGACTTGCATGTCTTAGGCATGCCGCCAGCGTTCATCCTGAGCCAGGATCAAACTCTCCAATAAAATTATTTATTTTTAGTTTGATTTTCTTTATTTCCTAGCTATCTCAAATTGACGTTTTGCTCAGTTTTCAAAGATCAAATCTTTTTGTTTCACTTTTCTCAAGTGCTTTTTAATTATATCAAATGGTTTTTTAAAAGTCAACTACTTTTTGCAATTTTTTTTAATTTTTTTTATTAAATATTTTGTCGCTTTTTGTTGGCTTTTTCATTCGACGTTTACTAATATATCAGATTGATTTTTGTTTGTCAACAAAAAAATGAAAATTTTTTAATTTTTTTTAATTTTTTTGTTTTTCTATATATATTATGCTTAAAATCACTACTTTATCACTACTATTGATGCTAATTTTAAATTTTTACTTTTTTGATTTTTTTAAATTCTTCATAGTATTTTTTTGTAGTATTTTCATCAAATGGGTATTCTTTATTTCTTACTTTTTCTATTAATGTTGTTAATTCACTTCTTAATATTTTGTCTATTTTTTTTGAATAGTTCATTATTCTTTTATGGTATTGATATTCTCCTCTATCTAAAACTTTGAATGAACCATCTGGAAATACTCTTAGATCTAAATCATAGTCTATATATTTGATAGTATTATTTTCGATTATATATGGTGATGCAATATTGCAATAATAATAAATACCTGTTGATTTTATTTGACCTATTATATTAAACCAATTGTCTTTTGAAAAGTACATAATTGCTGGTTCTTTTGTTCTCCAGGTTCTTCCATCTGATTCTGTTACTAATGTTTTATAATTTCCAAATATATCATAATCTTTTGTTTGGTCTATGTATATTGCTTGATCCCAACTTCTATGAATTTTATGATCGTGTTTATAACTATGTATATTCAATCTATCTCCAACCTTAAATTCCATCATATCACTCCCTATTGGTTTTATTATATATCATTTTGAAGGACAAAATCAAATTAATTTATATATAGTATCATCGATAAAAGTTTTTTATTACTCTTTTTTCTTCTGATATACAAAAAAAACAAACAGTTTCCTATTTGTTTAATGTTTCTATAGCTTTTTGAAGTTGATTGTCATCTTCATCTTTTTGTGTTTCATAATACTTATCATTAAGTTTTTCTTCTATAGTTGGTTTTATACCAGTTTTGTCAATACTATTTCCTTTTGATGTCAACCATGTTTCTGCTGTATATTTTACCATTGAGCCGTTTGATAAGTTTAATACTTTTTGTACAGTTCCTTTCCCATATGTTGTTGTTCCTATTAGAGTTGCACCATATTCTTCATTTAGTGCCGCTGCTAATACTTCTGAACCTGAAGCACTTCCCCCGTTTATTAGGACCGCAATTTTGTATTTTCTGTTGTTGTTTTCTGTAGAGTATATCTTTTCCACTTTTTCTTTTGTTTTAATTTGGCAAATTACTTGATCTTTGTTTAAGAATAGATTTGCTATGTTTTTAACTGATTCTAAATGACCACCAGTATTGCTTCTTACATCTATTATTAGACTATTAATATTTTGTTTTTCTAATTGTTCTAGTTGTTCTTTGAATTGTTCATCTGTATTTAATGCAAATATTGATATGTACATATATCCTATTTTTTTATTATTTTTTTCTATTACTTTTGATGTTACTGATGGAATGGAGATAGTTCCTGTTGATAGTGTTACAGTTTTTTCTTCATTTTCTCTTTTTATTGTTACTGTGAATGGTTTTTTGTAACTTTTAATTTTGTCTGTTACTTCTTTTAGTGCTTTATTTTCAGTTGATTCATTATCTACTTTTGTTATTATGTCATTTTCTTTTATTCCTGCTTTTGATGCTGGTGAATTTTCAAAAACACTTGCTACTACTATGTTTTTGTCTTTATCTTGTGTAACTTCTAATCCTATTCCTGTAAATGTTCCATTTAATCTTTGATTAAAATCTTCTGATTCTTCTTCATTAAAATACATAGAGTATTGGTCACCAAGGAAATCCATCATTCCTTGAATGGCTGCTTCACTTAGTTTATCTTTATCTACTTTGCCATAGTACTCATTTAATATTGTATTGTATACTTTTTCTATTTCAGTTGCATTTGCTTTGCTAACTTTACATTCAGCACATTTATTACTAAATATTACTTCTCCTACTAATAAGCCTAGTATTAGAGACATGATTATTACAATTATTAACTCGGCAGAATTAAATCTAACTTTATCTAATTGAAGTTTTTTTTCTATTATTTTAAGTGCACTTTTTGTTTTTTTACTTATTTTGTCTTTTATATTTTTCATATCTTATCACCAATTATAATAATATCACATATTTTAATAGTTATAAACTGATTTTTTGTTTTTTTATGGTGTTTTATGTAAAAAAGAAGCTTAATGCCTCTTAATTATTTTATTTTTCATTCATTGTTGCTACTACATTTAATGATTTGGCAACTTGTAGTAATTCTTGTTTATTCATTGTATCTGATGCTATGTAGTATTCTATTCCATTGCTTGTCCATGTATATGAAACATCTGTTAATGATCCTACGGTGTCTATTAGTAAGAATGGTTCTCCGTAAGTTGGCACTATTGTTAATTCGTCTGATGCTTTAACTGTTTCTTGTACTAATATGAATGGATTGTCTCCAGAGAATGTCATTATCATTCTTTGACCATTTTCTGTTTGAATTGTTTCTTTATTTGATAGTGATGTGTTAGTAGGTAAATAGAATGGGAATAATGAATCTTCTAGTGATGAAGTTGGTTCTTCTTTAGTTGTTGTTTCTTGCCCTTGTTGTTTTTCATCTGTTTGTTCTTGATTATTTTGCTCTGTTTGTTCTTTTTTATCTTGTTTTGTATTATTGCTATCTTGGTTTTTATTTTCATTTTGTTTTTGGCTATTATCTTTTGTATTTTCAGTATCTACTTGATATTCTTTTGCAACTTTTTCTAGTTTGAAGTATTCATCATCAAATGTTGGTTTTTTATCAATATTAGATACTGTAAATTCTATGTATGGAACATTTTTGTCATCTAGTACTTTTACTTGTTTTAATGTACTATTTTTATCTAATATTATTTGTTGTTTTTTATATGTTGGATTATTTGGATAGTTTACTTTAGTTGTAAAAACAAAGTTGTTGTCTTGTTGCTCAAATGTTGCTTCTTTATCATTTTTTAAGTCATTTACTAGTGATCCTAATAAATATACTTGAGAGTTGTTATTCGGCCATGTTGATTGAAATTTGAAGCTCTTATTGATTGATGGTGATATTACATATACTCCATCGCTATTTTTTAAAATTATTTGTTTATAGTCGTTTGCTTTGTTTGTTAATACAACTTTGTAGTTTTCATCTTTTTTGTAACTTACTAAAACATCATATTTGTATGTATCATCATTGTTGGTTAAGGACATTTCTCCTTCCATATAATAGCTTTTTAAATTGTCTGAATCTTTTATGAAGTTTTCTTTTATTTTATCTTCATTTAAAGTTCCACATCCTGTCAATAATAGTGTCATTACTAAAGCAATGCTTAAAAACTTTTTTTTCATATTTCACTCCTTCTTTTCTTTCATTTAATTATATTTATATATTTTTTTATTATTCGTGAATATTTTTATTTTTTTGGCACATAATATTTAACGAAATAGGAAAAGGAGGAATTATATGAGTACTTTACAAAAGGTAGCTTTAGTATTCACCATAATTGGTGCAATCGTATGGCTTCTTGTTGGTTTATTTGATTTTAATTTAGTTACTTCTTTATTCGGAGAAGCTAATATTATATCTAGAATTATTTATATAATTGTAGGTATATGTGGATTAATAAATATTGGACTATTTTTTGAAGAAGATTAAAAAAACTCAAGATTTTGTTTCTTGAGTTTTTTTATATTTCCATTAATTCTTTTTCTTTTTCTTTAGTTAGTTCTTCTATTTTCTTGTTATAGTCATTTACTACTTCTTGAATAATATCTATTACGTTTTTTTCTTGATCTTCTGGAAGTTCGTCATTTTTAACAATTTCAATTACATCTCTACGAGTGTTTCTTATGGCTATTCTTCCTTCTTCAGCGTATTCTTTTACTACTTTAACTAATTCTCTTCTTCTTTCTTCAGTTAGTTGTGGAATAGTTATGAATACTGTTTCTCCATTATTGTTTGGTGTAACACCAAGATTTGCTTCGAATATTGCTTTTTCTATTGCTCCGAGTAGATTTTTATCAAATGGCTTAACACTTAATTGTCTTGCTTCTGGAACGAATATTGTAGCAACTTGTTTTACTGGTGTTGGTGTTCCATAGTATGATACCATTACATCATCTAACATGCTTGGATTAGCGCGTCCTGCTCTTACGGTAGTAAATCTTTCTTCAAGATTTTTAATTGCTTTATTCATTTTTTCAATTGCAATTTGTTTATAGTCGTTATTCATAGTTATCTCTCCTTCATATAAATTATATCAAATAAGAATTAAATTGTGAATAAAAACTGATACTTTTTATGGTATCAGTTCTATTATTTTGATATTTTTTTAAAACCTTCGATTAGTAACTTTTGATATTGATCTGTTAGTTTTATATTATTACTTGTTGTATCAAATTCAAAATCATCATAATATCCATATATTTTTTTATCTAATATGAATATTACTGCTGGGGTTGAAAAGACTTTTTCTTCTGTTTTATAAACTTGATTTTCTTTTTCTACATTTAATGTAGTTATGTAATCATTTAGTTTTTCTAACATTTCATTGTATAATTTAGTTCCATCAGAGGTTTTGACTAGTTTTTCATCTTTTATTTCATATTTTGGATTATTATCTTTATAATTATAATAATATATGTCATTTTTATAATCTTTTTCTATATTGTTTAAAGAATCTACAAGATATCTTGATTTATTGTCTTGCGGTTCTCCGATAAAGATTACGTTGTTTGATGAAAAAACATTATTTATATTATTCATGTCTAAGTATTTAAAGTCGTTATCTTTTTCTATATTTAGTGGATAATTTGTACTATTATAGTTTTCGTATTCGACTTTAAAGTTCAGGCCATCAATAACTTGTTCTTCTTTTTCTATTTGTGGTTTTATATCGCATCCACATATTAGAAAAATTGATATTATTAGTATTATGTACTTCTTCATGTTGTTATCCGTTTATTTGATTTTTTACTTCCTCTGCAAAGTTTTCAACTTTCTTTTCCATACCTTCGCCTACTTCATATCTTACAAGTTTTAGAATTGTTCCTCCATTTTGAGCAACATATTTTTCAACTGTTTCTTTGTTTTCAGCTTTGATAAATATTTGATCAGTTAAACATACTTCTTCATAGAATTTTTTTACTTTTCCAACCATGATTTGTTCAATTCTATCTTCTGGTTTTCCTTCATTTAGTAATTGTTCTCTCATGATTGTTTTTTCTTTTTCTAGTACTTCAGTTGGTACTTCTTGTTCATTTAAGTATAATGGTCTCATTGCTGCTGCATGCATTGCTACTTCTTTTGCAACTTCTTCATTTGCTCCTTCAAGTAGAGTTAATGCAACTATTCTACCACCCATATGTGTATATGAACCGAATACTTGTGAATCTGTTTTTTCTAATTTTTCAAATCTTCTGAAACTAATTTTTTCTCCGATTGTTGAAGTGATAGCTATTATTTTGTCACTAATCTTTTCACCATTTACTTCAAGATTTAGTGCTTCTTCCATAGTTGTAGCGTTACTTTCTAATAAATCTTTAGATAGTTCGTTTACAAAGCTTTGGAATTTTTCGTTTTTAGCAACAAAGTCTGTTTCTGAGTTTACCTCGATTACAACAGCTTTATTTCCTTCGATTAAAACGTTAGCTAACCCTTCTGCTGCTATTCTTTCTGCTTTTTTAGCAGCTTTTGATATACCTTTTTCTCTTAACCATGTGATTGCTTCTTCCATGTCACCATTTGTTTCTTGAAGTGCCTTTTTGCAATCCATCATTCCTGCCCCTGTTTTTTCTCTTAATTCTTTTACATCTTGAGCGCTAAACATAGTATACCTCCTAATTATCTTAATGCTTCCAATAAGTCAGCTTTTTTCATTGTACTATAACCTTTTACTTCTTTTTCTTTAGCTAATGCTTTTAGTTCTGCTAAAGTTAAGTCTTCAAGGTTTGTTTCTTCTACTACTTTTTGTTCTTCTTTTACTTCTTGTTTTTCAACTTTTTCAGTTTTTTCTTCTTTTTTATTTTCTTTTTTAGATTCTTCTTTTTTAGGTTTGTTTGCTTTGTCTTCAGGGGAAACACAGTTTAGCATTTCTCCTCCGTTAACTTCGTTTATAGCGTTTGCTAAAGCACCAATTACTAATTTTACAGCTCTTACTGCATCATCGTTTGCTGGAATTACGTAATCTACCATATCTGGATCACAGTTAGTATCTACTATACCAAATACTGGTATTTTTAGTTTTCTAGCTTCTTTTATAGCTGTTTCTTCAACACGTGGATCTACGATAATCATAGCACTAGGTAATTTTTTCATTTCTCTAATTCCACGTAAGTTTTTATTTAATTTTTCATATTCTTTTTTAATTTGTGCAACTTCTTTTTTAGGTAATAGTTCTAATGTACCATCTTTTTCCATTGCTTCAATTTCATCTAATCTTCTTACTCTATTTTTGATAGTTCTGAAGTTAGTTAATGTTCCTCCTAACCATCTTTCGTTTATAAAGTAATTGTTTGTTCTGATAGCATTTTCTTCCATTGCTTCTTGTGCTTGTTTTTTAGTTCCTACGAATAAGAAAGTTCCTCCGTTTTCTGCTATCTTTTTAATTTCTTCGTATGCTTCTTCGATGCATTTTGCTGTTTTTTGTAAATCGATAATATAAATATCATCTCTTGATGTATAAATATATTCTCTCATTTTTGGATTCCATCTTCTTTTTTGATGTCCAAAATGTACTCCTGCTTCTAATAAATAATTCATTGACACTACTGTCATAATATTCCTCCTTCGTTTTATCTTCTACTAAGTTCAAAATAATATCACCATTTGGCACTAGATATTAAAATCCATTAGTATGTTTATTATTTTAATGCTTCTAATAAATCAGCTTTTTTCATTGAAGTGTATCCTTCAATTCCTTTTTCTTTTGCAAGTTCTTTTAATTCTGCTACTGTCATTTTAGAAATGTCATTTGTTTTTTCTTCTTTTGCTTCTTTTTTAGTTTCTTTAACAACTGTTTTATTTTCTACTTTACCACTTTTAGCAATTTTTACTAAGTTAGCAAATGCTTCTTTATCATTTATTGCTAATTCTGATAACATTTTTCTATTGATTTCTACTCCTGCTTTGTTTAATCCATCAATAAATCTTGAATAACTAATGTCGTTATTTCTACATTCTGCATTGATTCTTGTAATCCATAATTTTCTGAAGTTTCTTTTTGTTTGTTTACGATCACGATATGCATATCTTTCTGAATGCATTACTTGTTCATGAGCTGTTTTATATAATCTATGTTTACTTCCGAAATAACCTTCGGCTTTTTTTAGAACTTTTTTACGTCTTGCACGTGTTGCAACACTATTTTTAACTCTTGTCATTTTTTACTCCTCCTTATCTTATTACATTTTTAAATCTTTTTAAGTCTGACTTACTTAATTCAGATTTAGCTCCTGCTTTTCTTGATTGAGCTGGGCTTTTCTTTCCTGTTTGGTGGTTATTACCAGCGTTTAACTTTGTAATTGAACCACTTTGTCTAATATTTAATACTTTTTTTGTTCCTTTATGAGTTTTAATTTTTCCCATGGTAATCCTCCTTATTTTTCTTTTATTGGTGCAAGTATCATAGTCATGTTTCTTCCATCTAGTTTTGCTTTTTGTTCAATTGTTGCTATGGAATTAACTTCATTTGCAAACCTTGTCATTACATCTATACCTCTATCGGTATGAAGCATTTGTCTTCCTTTGAATCTGATGCTTAGTTTTACTTTATGACCTTTTTCTAAATATTTAGAAGCATTTCTTAGTTTTGTATTGAAATCTCCGATATCGATATCTGGTGATAGACGATATTCTTTTAATTCTACAATATTTGCTTGTTGTTTTTTCTTTGCTTCTTTTTGTTTTTTTGATTTTTCATACTTGAACTTATTATAGTCCATTATTTTACATACTGCAGGATTAGCATTTGGACTCATAAGTACTAAGTCTAAACCAGCATAGTTTGCAATTGTTAAAGCATCTTTTATTGCTTTGACTCCTAATTGTTCCCCATTTGGACCAATTACTAAAACATGACTTTCTTTGATTTGTTCATTTGTTAACAAATCATTACTTTTTGTTGCTATACAAAACACCTCCATAAATTATAAAAAGAGTACGAAATGTACTCTTATCCAACCTAAAAAACACATAATAATTGCGTAGGCATTGACCTATGATTTTTCATCATCAGGTGGATATAAGACATCTCTTTCCTTTTTAACACTTAAGATTATACACAAATTATATGCTTTTGTCAATAAAAATTGCTATAAAATAAGGCGAATGGAGATTTATTTGTTATGTTTTGTTAGTGTTTTTGGTTTTTCTACTTCTTCTTGTAAATGATTTATTAATAAGACTTGCACTTCTTTTAATTCTTTTATTTTATCTTCTCTTGTTTTTTCTTTTTTGTTTTCTATTTTTTGTTCTTGTTCTAATTTTATTTCTTGTTTTTTGTTTTCTAAATCATTTGTTAATTCTTCTAAGTAATCATCTAAATCTTTTAATTCATTTGACATTCTTACATAGTTTACCATTTCATAAGTTATTCCTACTGTTGTTAATACAACTGATGCAGTCAATAATGCTTGGCTCATTAATAGTGCATTTACTGCCGAGTTTTCTAGTTTTATTAATGCTTCTAGTGCTGGGTATAGTCCTTTTATTGAAAAGGCAAAGATTGGTATTAGTACTGTTGCGATTATTGCTTTAATCTTAGATTGTTTTTTTTCACGTTGCATCTTTTGTTTTATCTTATTATATATATTTATTTGTTCTTGTTTGGTTTCGATTGTTTTTTCTAATTCTTTTTCATTCATCATTTTATACACCTTCTTTTTGCCGCTATAGTATAAACTTTTTTTATCTATTTGTCAAGAAATTGTGACAAAAAAAGGACCGTGGTCCTTAATTTTCTTAATGGTGTCCCGCTGGAGATTCGAACTCCAGACCCTTTGATTAAAAGTCAAATGCTCTACCGGCTGAGCTAGCGGAACGTCTTTTCATGTATATATATTATCATATTTTTTATTAAAAAGATATAAAAAAAGAAAAAAAGTTATTTTTTTGACTCTTTTTCTTCTAACATTTTGATTATTTTGTTTTGATTTGCTGTTAATTTATTTATTTGTTCATGTAGTTGTTCTAGAATTAACTCACTTTTTAAATCTGTTTTATAATCGTTTTTTCCTCTTAGTGTATCTTTTTTTGCATTTCTATTTTGACTCATCATTATGATTGGTGCTTGAAGTGCTGCTACGCATGATAGTAGTAAATTAAGTAATATAAATGGATATGGATCAAGATTTTTTATTATTGTAACATTTAATAGTATCCATATAATCAAGAATAAACTGAAACCTATTATGAATCCCCAGCTACCCGCAATTTCTGTGAATTTATCTGCTAAAGCATCCCATTTTGTTCTTGTTTCTTCGAATTGTTTATCAACATCTATTGCTAATGGTTCATCAAATAGTAGTTCCATTAATTCGTCTTCACTTAATTCTTCATTATTTTTATTAATTAGTTTTTTTACTATTTCTTTTCTTGTTGCCATTATCTTCCAAACCCCATTCTTTGTTTCATTAATTCATATTTTTCTTTTGCTTGTTGTCTTGATTTTTCTATTCCTTGATCTAATACTTTGTCTATTTCATCACTGTTTAATATTTGATTATATTTTTCTTGTATTTTTGATATTTCATTTATTACTACTTCCGCTACTTGTTTTTTGAATTCACCATAATTAGAATTTTTAAATTCTTGTTCTATTTCTTCGGTTGTCTTATTTGTAAACACTTTATATATATTAATTAAATTTGATATACCAGGTTTATTTTCTTTGTCATATTTTATTGTCATATCTGAGTCGGTTGTTGAACCCATTATTTTTTTTCTTATTGTTTCTTTATCGTCTAGAAGATTAATTACACCTTTTTGATTTTCACTTGATTTTGACATTTTTTTAGTAGGATCTATTAAATCCATAATTTTAGCGCCTTCTTCTGGTATTAATGGTTCTGGAATAGTAAATGTTTGGCCATATTTTTTGTTAAATCTTTCTGCAATGTCTCTTGCTAATTCTACGTGTTGTTTTTGATCTTTTCCAACTGGTACATAGTTTATGTCATATGCTAGAATATCTGCGGCCATTAGTACTGGATATGTTAATAAACCACTTGTAAAGTTTATATTTTTTAAGCTTTTATCTTTGAATTGAGTCATTCTAGATAATTCGCCATAGTATGTATTGCATTCTAAAAGCCATGATATATTTGCATGGTATTCGTTTTCTGACTGAATAAATATAGTGTTTTTATTCGGATCAATTCCACATGCTAAGTAAAGAGCAAGTAAGCTTTTTACTTTTGATGATAGTGTTTTCGGATCTTGTGGCACAGTTATTGCATGAAGGTCTGCTACAAAGATGTATGAATCAAATTCATCTTGGTATTTTACCATTTGTTTTATTGCACCAATATAATTTCCAATATGAATTGTACCTGTTGGTTGCAATCCAGTTAATATTTTCTTCTTGTTCATTTTATCACTTCCATTTAAATTATATCATTTATTTGTATTAATTAAAACTTTTATTTTATATTTTTATATAAAAAAAGATCTGAGTTGTACTCAAATCTCTTTAGTTAATTATTCAATAATTTCAGAAACTTTACCAGCACCAACTGTTCTACCACCTTCACGGATTGAGAATTCAGTTCCGTTTTCAAGTGCGATTGGGTGGATTAATTCTACTGTCATTGAAACATTGTCTCCAGGCATAACCATTTCAACACCTTGTGGTAATTCGATTACACCAGTAACGTCAGTTGTTCTGAAGTAGAATTGTGGTCTGTAGTTTGCGAAGAATGGAGTATGTCTTCCACCTTCTTCTTTAGATAATACATAAACTTCAGCTTTGAATTTATGATGAGGTGTTACTGTTCCTGGTTTAGCAAGAACTTGTCCACGTTCAACTTGTTCACGAGAAATACCACGTAATAATACACCAGCATTGTCTCCAGCTTCAGCGTAATCTAATGATTTTTTGAACATTTCAATTCCTGTTACTACAGTTTTTTGAGTTGGTTTAATACCAACGATTTCAACTTCGTCATTTAGATTTAATTTTCCACGTTCTACACGTCCTGTAACTACAGTTCCACGACCTGTAATAGTGAATACATCTTCGATGCTCATTAAGAATGGTTTATCAACATCACGTGTTGGAGTTGGAATCCATTCATCAACAGCGTCCATAAGTTCTTCAATTTTTTCAACGTATTTTGGATCTCCTTCAAGAGCTTTAAGAGCTGAACCACAGATAATTGGAGTTTCATCTCCTTCGAATCCGTATTCATTTAATAAATCTCTAACTTCCATTTCAACTAATTCGATTAGTTCTGGATCATCAACCATATCACATTTGTTTAAGAATACTACCATTCTTGGTACTCCTACTTGACGTGATAATAGGATGTGTTCTCTTGTTTGAGCCATTGGTCCATCTGTAGCAGCGATTACTAAGATAGCTCCATCCATTTGTGCTGCACCAGTGATCATGTTTTTAACATAGTCGGCATGTCCTGGACAGTCTACGTGAGCATAGTGACGTTTGTCAGTTTCATACTCAACGTGAGCAGTATTAATTGTAATACCTCTTTCTCTTTCTTCTGGAGCTTTATCGATATTTGCATAATCAACGAATTGTGCTCCACCTTTTTTTGCTAATACACTTGTAATAGCAGCAGTTAATGTAGTTTTTCCGTGGTCTACGTGACCAATTGTACCAACGTTAACGTGTGGTTTACTACGGTTAAATTTTTCTTTTGCCATAATTTTTTCCTCCTTTTTGAAATTACATTATAATTGTATCTAACAATTGAAAATTTTTCAACTGTTTTGACCTATTTTTTATTAATTACCGCTTTTTTTAATTATTTCTTCGGCAATATTTTTTGGTACTTCTTCATAATGGTCTGGTACCATTTGGAAAGTTCCTCTTCCTTGTGTGTTTGATCTAATGCTTGTTGCATATCCAAACATTTCAGATAATGGAACCATTGCTTCGAATGCGATTGCATTTCCACGTGATTCTTGTGATAATGGTTTACCACGTCTTGCAGTGATGTCTCCCATTACATTTCCTAGATATTCTTCTGGTACAACGATGTCTACTTTCATGATTGGTTCAAGAATTACAGGTTTACATTTGTTTTTAGCTTCTTTTAAAGCCATTGATGCTGCAATTTTGAATGCCATTTCTGATGAATCGACATCATGGTATGAACCATCGAATAATGTTGCTTTTACGTCGATCATTGGGTATCCTGCTAATACACCAGTTTGTAGGGCGTCTTGTAGACCTTTATCAGTTACTGGAATGTATTCTCTTGGTACTACACCACCAACGATAGCATCAACGAATTCGTATCCTTTATCTGGATTTGGTTCGAATTTAATCCATACATGTCCGTATTGTCCACGTCCACCAGATTGTTTAATGTATTTACCTTCACATTCACCTGTTTGTGTAATTGTTTCTCTGTATGCTACTTGAGGTTTACCAACATTTGCTTCAACGTGGAATTCTCTTCTCATACGATCTACTAATACGTCTAAGTGAAGTTCTCCGATACCAGCAATGATAGTTTGTCCAGTTTCAGTATCAGTATGTACTCTGAAAGTTGGATCTTCTTCTGCTAGTTTTTGAAGAGCGATTGCCATTTTATCTTGATCTGCTTTTGATTTTGGTTCAATAGCAAGTTCGATTACTGGATCTGGTACTTCGATTGATTCAAGAATAATTGGTTTCTTTTCATCACATAAAGTATCTCCAGTTGTTGTATTTTTTAATCCTACTGCAGCAGCGATATCACCTGCGTATACTTCAGATATTTCAGTTCTATCATTAGCATGCATTTGTAGAATACGTCCTACTCTTTCTTTTGCATCTTTTGTACTGTTTAGTACATATGATCCACTTGATAGATGTCCTGAGTAAACTCTAAAGAATGTTAAACGTCCAACGAATGGGTCTGTCATTACTTTAAATGCTAAGGCACTAAATGGTTCTGAATCTGATGGATGTCTTTCATCAGGTTCTCCTTTTAGGTTAGTTCCTTTTACTGATGGGATATCAAGTGGTGATGGTAAGTAGTCAATTATTGCATCTAGTAATAATTTAACTCCTTTGTTTCCTAATGCTGTACCACACATGAATGGGAAGAATTTAGCTTGTAGTACTCCGTTTCTTATTGCTTTTTTAATTAATTCAATAGAAACTTCTTCTCCTTCAAGGTATTTTTCCATTAGTTCATCATCGAATTCTGCGATTGCTTCAAGTAGAGCTGTTCTATATTCTTCTACTTTATCAGTCATGTCTGCTGGTATTTCTATTTCAGTATAGTTTTCATCAGCATTTCCATCGAAATGATAAGCTTTTCTAGTGATAAGATCTATTACTCCATTGAAGTCTGATTCTGCTCCGATTGGAAGTTCGATAGCAGCAGTGTTTGCTCCTAGACGATCTTTTACACTTTGTAAACTCATATAGAAGTCTGCTCCAAGTTTATCCATTTTATTTGAGAAGATAATTCTTGGTACGTGGTATTCGTTTGCTTGTCTCCAAACTGTTTCACTTTGTGGTTCAACTCCAGCATTTGAATCTAGTAATAGTACTGCACCATCTAGTACTCTTAAGCTACGTTGTACTTCTACTGTGAAGTCTACGTGTCCTGGAGTATCGATGATATTGTATCTATATCCTTTCCAGAATGCTGTTGTTGCTGCACTTGTTATTGTGATTCCACGTTCTTTTTCTTGTTCCATCCAGTCCATTTGAGAAGCTCCATCGTGAGTTTCACCAATTTTATGGATTTTTTTAGTATGGTATAAGATACGTTCTGTAGCTGTTGTTTTTCCGGCATCGATATGTGCCATTATACCAAAGTTTCTTGTTTTATCTAAACTTGTTCCTCTAGCCATTGTATCCTCCCTACCATCTATAGTGTGCAAATGCCTTGTTGGCTTCTGCCATTCTATGAGTATCTTCGCGTTTCTTAACTGAAGCTCCTGTTCCATTTGAAGCATCAATAATTTCGTTAGCTAAGTTTTCAGCCATTCCATGACCTCCTCTTAGTCTTGCATAATTTGTTAACCATCTTAGTCCTAAAGTTTGTGATCTTTCTTCAGATACTTCGATTGGTACTTGATAGTTTGAACCACCAACGCGGCGTGATTTAACTTCTAAAGCTGGTTTTATATTTTCTAATGCTTGATTAAATACTTCCATTGGATCTTTTCCAGTTTTTTCTTTAATCATGTCAAATGCATCATATAAGATTGTTTGTGCTTTTCCTTTTTTACCATCTAACATCATAGAGTTGATTAACTTAGTAACAACTTTTGATTTGTATATTGGATCTGGTAAAACGTCTCTTTTAACTGCACGTCTTTTACGCATTTTTATTCCTCCTTTACTATTTTGTTAATTCTTTTTATTTTCCTCTTTTAGTTCCGTATTTAGAACGTGCTTGTTTACGATCTTTAACTCCTTGAGTATCCATTGTTCCACGAACGATATGGTATCTAACCCCGATTAAGTCTTTTACACGTCCACCACGAATTAATACAACACTATGTTCTTGTAGGTTGTGTCCTTCTCCAGGTATGTAAGCATCTACTTCTTTACCATTAGATAATCTAACACGAGCATATTTTCTTAATGCTGAGTTTGGTTTCTTTGGTGTTTTAGTTCCTACACGAATACATACTCCACGTTTTTGTGGTGATGGTACTTCTGTAGCTTTCTTTTGTAAAGTATTCATTCTTACTCCTAATACTGGAGATTTTGATTTTCTTGTTTTGTCTTTTCTGTTTTTTCTAACTAATTGATTAATTGTTGGCATAACTTCTCCTTTCTACACACATATCCAGGTGTATCATTTTCTTTAATTTTTATTAGGTTTACAGAATAAACCCAATCAAATTCAAACATTGCTAATATATCATGTTATTTTGTGTTTGTCAATTGTTTTTTAATACTTTTAAGTGTTTTTACAATTATTTTCCTTTATTATAATATGCAATTTTTATTAGTTATTAACAAAAAAGATGATGTTGACTCATCTTTTGATTCTTTATTTTGTAATATTTTGATGTTCTTGTAATTCTTTTTGAAGTTCTAGTGATAGTTTCATACTTTCTTTTATTTTTTCGTATGCCTTTTCTTTTTCTTGTTTTTTAAAATATATATTAGTCATTGCTTCCATGCTTTTTAAATTAGTACTTATGTCTTTAGTATTTACTCCTTCTTCATTTAGGTATGATATAGTCATTTTTCCTAGTTCTTTAGTAATACTTTTTAATTGTTCTCTTTTATCTTCTTGAATCATTTTTTCTATATCTAGATATACTTTGTTGTTTTCTTCTTTAGTATATTGATTGAATACTTCGCTATTTGTTGCCATAATTGACATTGGTAGTTCATAATCAATGCCTTCGATTTGAACGTAGTGTGGTTCTTCGAGTAGTTCTTGATTCTTTATTTCATTTTTAAACTCTAAGGACATTTGCATACTTGTTTTTATTTTTTCAAATGCTTTTGCTTGTTCTTGTTTTTGTACATGTATTTTAACCATATCATCTAGAAAGTTTAATTTTGGTGTCATTTTATTCCATTTTTCTGCGATTTGTCCTTGGGACTCTATTGCTATTTGTTGAATATTCATAGTGCATTGGTATTCTATTTCTCTTAATTCATCTAGTTTTTGTTCTTTTTCTATTCTTTCTATGTCTAAGTAGTTTTTATTATTTTTTATTAGTTTGTATTTGTTTAATACATCCTGATTTAGTCCTATTACCATAAGGGGTAATTCATATTCTTTATTATTTAATATTACATAGTATTGTTCCATATTTTACCTCCACGACTATATATAGTATATCGTTTTTTTATTTTTGCTTCAAGTTATTTAATGTTTATTCCATATTTATTTTCTACGGTATCATAGAATATATAGTTTTTTGGAGGATCATAAGTTAAATTTAGTAGTATCATATAGAAGAGAATTATTAGAATTATTGATATTTTGTCTAGAATATCTGTTTCTTTTTTTTGTTTTAATAGATAATAACTTAGTATTTGTTCTAATAGAATGACTATAAATAATAAAGATATACTTATTATTAGTTTTTCCCCGATTAGGTTGTAAATTGGTAGATATAAAATTAGGTATACTATTATACTAGTAAATGATGTTAAGAATAGTTGGTAAGGATAATTGTTATAGTTTATTTTGTTTTTCTTTAAAAGTATTATTTCTATTAATCCCCAAGAAAGTATTCCGGTGTATAAAAGTTTCATATGTTCCCAGATGCTTTCATTTACAGGAAATAGAATGCTAAATATTGGATTAGGAAACCATTCATATAGAAAATGATAAATAAATGCTAAGGTAAAGATGGTTAGTGTTCCAATTATTTTGATTTTTTTAAGATTCATGTTATCACCATTACTAGTATATTCTTTGTTTTATTATTTATTAAAGTATTAAAAAAGAAGCGATTGCTTCTTATAATTGTTTTTCTAAACTTAGTAGTTTTTCTTGTTCTTCTTGTAGTTTTTGTCTATCTAGTTCTACAATGTTTTGTGGTGCTTTGTTTACATAATTTTCGTTTGATAGTAACTTTGTTCTTTTTTCTATTGATTGTTTTAGTTTTTCTATTTCTGATATTAACAATTCTTTGTTAATTTCTTTTCCTTTTTGATAGAAAGTTATTTCGATGTTTGCACTTTTATAGTTGTATTCTTTTGTATCTGTTGGTTGTTCTTTTGTTATTTGGTCGTCTTTTATTTTTAGTGCAAATTTATATAGTTCTTCATAGTTACTATTTATTTCGATTTTAGCATCTTTTGTAATTTCGTTTACTACTTTTAGGTTTCTTATATTTGTTATGTCTTCGATTAGCTTGTCTATTAATTTTTCTTCTTTTTCATATATTTGTTCTTTATTGTATGCAGGGTATTTACTTATTACAATGCTTTCTTGATCTTTTACTGGTAACATTTGATAGATTTCTTCGGTTACGTATGGCATAAATGGATGTAACATTTTAATTATGTTTGTTAGAACTTCGAGTAGGACTGTTTTTGTTGTGTTTTTTTCTAAGTTGTTTTTAGATAGTTCTATATAGTTGTCACAGAAGTCTTCCCATATGTATTTATATAGCGTGTTACCTACGTTATTGAACTCATATTTATCCATATTTTCTGTTATTTCTTTTATTGTTTTATTAGTTTTTGTCAATATCCATTTATCTATTTCTGTTAAGTTTTCTAATGTATAGTCTTCTTTTTTGAAGTTTTCAATGTTCATTAGAACGAATCTTGATGCATTCCATAGTTTGTTTATGAAGTTCCATGTTGATGCTACTTTTTCTTCATCGTATCTTAAATCCATTCCTGGTGATGAGTTGGTTGTTAGGAAATATCTTAAGGAATCTGCTCCATATTTTTCTATAACGTCCATTGGATCTACACCGTTTCCTAATGATTTTGACATTTTTCTTCCTTGTTTGTCTCTTATTAGACCGTGGATTAAGCAGTCTTTGAATGGTCTTTTTCCTGTGAATTCTAGTCCTTGGAATGTCATTCTATTTACCCAGAATGGAATGATGTCATATCCTGTTACTAGGACATTGTTTGGATAGTATCTATTTAGATCTTTTGTGTCTTCTGGCCATCCTAGTGTTGAAAAAGGCCATAGAGCGCTTGAAAACCATGTATCTAGTACGTCTTCATCTTGAGTCCAACCTGATTCTTGTGGTGGATTTATTCCAACATATATTTCATCGTCTTTGTACCATGCTGGTATTTTATGACCCCACCATAGTTGTCTTGATATGCACCAATCGTAAGTTATTTCCATCCAGTGATTCATTATTTTTTCGTATCTTTCTGGTACGAAGTTTACTTTTGTTTGTTTATTTTTTTGGTTTTCTAATACTCTATCTGCGAGTGGTCTCATTTTTACAAACCATTGCTTTGATAGATAAGGTTCAACCATTACGTCTGTTCTTTCTGAGTATCCTACATTATGGGTTATTTCTTCGACTGAGATTAAAAGATTTTGTTCTTTTAAGTCTTTTGCTAATTGCTTTCTGCATTCGAATCTATCTAATCCTTCATATTGTAGGGCATTTTTATTCATTGTTCCATTTGGATTTATGACTACGATTCTTTCTAGATTATGACGTTCTCCAACTGCGAAGTCGTTAGGGTCATGAGCTGGAGTTATTTTTACTACTCCTGTTCCGAATTCTGGGTCAGCATGTTGGTCCGCTACTACGGGGATTTTTTTATTTACAATTGGTAGTATTACGTTTTTACCAATGTACTTTTTATATCTTTCATCTTTTGGATTTACCGCGACTGCAGTATCTCCGAATAGTGTTTCTGGTCTTGTTGTTGCTATTTCTAGATAGTTGTCTTCGTCTTCGATGTAATATTTTATGTGGTAGAAGGCTCCTTTTGTTTCTTTATAGATTACTTCTTCATTTGATAGTGCTGTTAATGCTTCAGGATCCCAGTTTATTATTCTTTCTCCTCGATAGATTAATCCTTTGTTATATAAATCTACGAATACTTTTTTAACGGCATTTGATAGTCCTTCATCAAGAGTAAATCTTTCTTTAGAATAATCTAGGGATAGTCCTAGTTTTGCCCATTGCGCATGAATGTTTTCTGCGTATTCTTTTTTCCATTCCCATGCAATTTTTAGCCATTCTTCCCTATCCATTTCTCTTGGATTTATTCCTTGTTCTTTTAGTTTTTTATCTACTTTGGCTTGGGTTGCTATTCCAGCATGATCCATTCCTGGTAGCCATAAAGCGTCATATCCTTGCATTCTTTTGTATCTTATTATAATGTCTTGTATTGTTGTATCCCAAGCATGTCCAAGGTGTAGTTTTCCTGTTACGTTTGGTGGGGGTATTACTATACAAAATGGTTCTTTAGTTAAGTCTCCACTTTTAAAGTAGTCATTTTTTAACCATGTTTCATATTTTGATTCTTCTACTTGTTTATGATTGTATTTTTTTTCTAACATTTTAAACACTTCCTTTTTTAATTAAAAAACATCTCATCCAAAGGACGAAATGTTCGTGGTACCACCTTATTTTGTAATATAATATTACCTTATTCTTATTTAACGCATAAGTACGAATTATTCTACTAATTTCAAATAATTACTCAGAAGCTACCTTCGATTACTTTGTATAGTAGTTTTCAGCTTACACTACCTCTCTTTAATACTTAGTAATTTACTCCTCTTCGTCATTGATTTATGAAATATGTTTATATTATAGCATATTTTTTTGTGTTTTTAAATAGTTTATAATGCACTTATTCCACTTACTGCGATAAATAGAACCATTAATAGCACAAATACTAGTAATAGGAATACCATCATTCCCCAACCGTGATTGTTTAGTTTCAATTTATCACCTCTAATTCATTAAGTCTTTGATACAAGATACTGCGGCGATTGCTCCGTCTGATGATGCTGTTATGATTTGATATGCTTCTTTTTTTACAATGTCTCCGGCAGCATATATTCCTTTTATTTTGGTTCTTCTTGTTTCATCTACATTAATATACCCTTTTTCGTCTAAAATATCAAGGTTTTTTAGGAATTTTGTTGCAGGCTCGTATCCTATAAATATGAAACATGCTTTTACATATAAGTCTTTATCCTCTTTGTCTGTTTTTAGTGTTACGTATTCTAGTTTATCGTTTTTACCATGAAATTCTTTTACTTCGCTGTTATTTATTACTTCGATGTTTTCTTTATCATTTACTTTATCTATTAGAATAGAATCTCCTTTTAGAGAGTTGCTTTTGTTTATTATTGTTACTTTTTTACATATATCTGATAGGTATAGGGCTTCTTCTAGGGCACTATTTCCACCGCCGATGATTGATACTTCTTCATTTTTATATAAGGTACCATCACATAATGAACAGAAGCTTATTCCTTTTCCTTCGAGTCTTTCTTCGTTTGTATTTTTTAATTTTTTTGGTTCTCTTCCTATAGCGATTATTATCTTTTTAGCAGTATATTCTCCTTTATTAGTTACAACTTTTTTATAGTCATTAACATCAATTATTTCTTTTACTTCTTCAAATTTTTGTGGTATTTGTTGGGCATTTAATTGTTCATAGAATTTATAAGCAAGGTCTGGTCCAGTTATTTGAATTATTCCAGGATAGTTTTCTACTGTTGATGTTTTGTTTAATAATCCTCCGGGTGCATTTTTTTCTATTACTAAACAATTTAGGTTTGCTCTTTTTAAATAGATGGCTGAGGTTATTCCAGCAGGCCCCATTCCTATTACTATTACATCATAATCAGTTTTCATTTATATCATTCCTTTCTTTGTTTCTATTTGTTCTTGTATCTTTTGTTTTTCTAAATATTAAGTATAATCCTAGTAAGAATAAGATTATTGATACAGCTTGTGCTATTTTTATTGGTCCAAGCATTAATGAATCTGTTCTTAATGATTCAATTAAAAATCTTGCAATACTGTACCAAACAAAGTATATTCCTGTTAGTTGTCCTGTTTTTAGTTTTAGTTTTTTTCTTAATATTATTAAGAGTATGAATCCTAGAAAGTTCCAAACTGATTCATAGTAGAATGTTGGATGATAATATGTACCATTTATATTCATTCCTTTTATTACAAAGTTTGGTATTGGAAGGTTTTCTAGTGTTTGTTTTAGAACTGCTGGTCCGTGAGCTTCTTGATTTATGAAGTTACCCCATCTTCCTATTGCTTGTCCTAGCATTAAGGCTGGTGCTGTTAGGTCGAATATTTTTAAGAAGTTTATTTTATTCTTTTTTGAGTAGTATATAAAGAATATTGCTCCGGCGATTATTCCTCCGTGGATTGCTAGTCCTCCGTTATATATTTCTATTATTTCTATTGGATTTTGGAGATAGTATTTAAGATTGAATAAAACATAGTATAGTCTTGCTCCGAGTATTCCCCATAAAACTCCATAGAATATTAAGTTAGTTAGGAATTCTTCTTTTATATTTTGTTTTTTTGCTTGTTTAAATAGTACTTTTGAGGCCAATATTATGGCAAGTAGTATTATTATGGAGTACCAGTATATTTTTATTGGACCAAGTGATATTGCTATAGGATTCATTTTATTCCCCCTTATAAGTATTTTTTAAGGTATTGGCCAGTATAGGATTCTTTTACTTGTGCTATTTGTTCAGGTGTTCCTGTTGCTATTACTGTACCACCTTCTTTCCCTCCTTCTGGACCTAGGTCAATTATGTAATCTGCTGTTTTTATTAGGTCAAGGTTATGTTCAATTACAATTACTGTATCTTTATTATCTACTATTTTGTTTATTATGGCAAGTAGTTTTTTAATATCATGGGTGTGTAGACCTGTTGTTGGCTCATCCATAATAAATAGAGTTTTACCAGTTGGTTTTTTTTGTAATTCTTTGGCTAGTTTAACACGTGATGCTTCTCCTCCGGATAGAGTTGGTGCTGGTTGTCCTAGTTTTATGTATCCTAAACCTACGCTTTCTAAGACTTCTAGTTTTCTTTTTAGTTTTGGAATGTTGTCGAAGAATTCTAATGCTTCGGATACTCTCATTTCTAGTACGTCATGGATATTTTTTCCTTTAAATTTTATTTTTAGACTTTCTGTATTATACCTTTTTCCATGGCATATTTCACATGGTACATAAACATCTGGTAAGAAGTGCATTTCTATTTTTTTAACTCCGTCACCACGGCATGCTTCACATCTTCCACCTTTTACATTGAATGAGAATCTACTTTTATCGTATCCTAACATTTTTGCTTCTTTGGTTGTTGCAAATAGATCTCTTATTTCATCAAATACTCCGGTGTATGTTGCTGGGTTACTTCTTGGTGTTCTTCCTATTGGTGATTGTGATATATGAACTACTTTGTCTATATTTTCTAGTCCTTTTACTTCTTTTACTTTTCCTGGTTTTTCTTTTGTTGGATAAAGATTATTTGCAATTGTTTTATATAGTATTTCGTTTACTAGAGTTGATTTACCACTTCCTGAAACTCCGGTTACACAGGTAAATACTCCGAGCGGAAAGTTTACACTTATATTTTTTAGGTTGTTTTCTTTGGCTCCGATTACTTTTAGTTCTTTTTTTATTCCTTTCCTTCTTGTTTTTGGTGTCTCAATACATTCTTTGCCACTTAAATATCTACCAGTTAAACTATTTTCGTCGTTTGCAACCTCTTGTGGTGTTCCACTTGACACTAAGTATCCTCCTTTTTCACCGGCGACTGGTCCGATATCCACTAGAAAGTCGGCTTTTTTCATGGTGTCAATATCGTGTTCTACGACGATTAAGGTATTACCTAGGTCTCTCATTTCAAGCATGGCATCTATTAGTTTGTCGTTGTCTCTTTGATGTAGTCCAATGCTTGGTTCATCTAGAACGTATAAAACTCCGGTTAGTCTTGTACCTATTTGGGTTGCTAATCTTATTCTTTGTGATTCTCCTCCGGATAGTGAGCCTGCCATTCTATCTAATGTTAAGTAATCTAATCCAACATTTATTAAGAAGGTTAATCTATCTTTTATTTCTTTTACTAATAGTTTTGATATTTGTTCTTGTTCTTTTGTTAGTTTTATATTTTCTAGAAAGTTGTATAGGTCTCTTATGCTTAGTTGTGTTAGTTCATATATATTTTTATTATTAATCAAAACTGATAGTATTTCTTTTTTTAGTCTTGATCCTTTACAAATTGGACATGGTAATTCAATCATGTAGTTTTCTAACCATTCTCTTATCCAAGTACTAGTAGTTTCTAAGTATCTTCTTTCTAAATTGGTTATTATTCCTTCGAATGTAGCATAGTTATTGAATGTATTTCCACTTTTACTACTGTAATTGAAGTGTATTACTTCGTCTGTTCCATAAAGAATGATATCTAATTCTTCTTTTGTTAGTTTTTTTATAGGTTTAGATAGATCAATGTTGTAGTGTTTACAAACTATTTCTAATTTTTTGAAGTTTAGTCCTTCGGTATCGTCTCCAAGGGTTACTATTCCTCCTTCTAGAATGCTTTTGTCTTTGTCTGGCATAATTAAGTCTTTATCTATTACAAGTTTTACTCCGAGTCCTTTACATTCTGGGCATGCTCCATATGGGGCGTTGAAACTAAATATTCTTGGTTCTAGTTCTTTTAATGAGAAGTCGCAATGAGGACAGGCAAAGTTTTCTGAGAATAATATTTTTTCTTTTCCTAGAACATCTATTACTACTTTTCCATGAGATAGTTTGCACGCGTTTTCTATTGATTCGTATAGTCTTGATTTTATTTCTTCTTTTAGAACTAATCTATCAATTATAACGTTAATATTATGTTTTTTATTTTTATCTAGTTGTATTTCTTCGGATAAATCATATTGATTATCATCTATAATTACTCTTACATATCCATCTTTTCTTAGGTCTTCGAGTAAATCTTTATGTGTACCTTTCTTACCTTCGATTACTGGACTTTCAATTATTATTTTAGTTTGACTTTCCAATTCCATTACTTTGTTAGTCATTTCTTCGATGCTTTGATTTTTTATTGGAATGTTATGAGTTGGACAGTATGGAGTACCAATTCTTGCAAATAAAAGTCTTAAATAGTCATAAAGTTCTGTTACTGTTCCTACGGTTGAACGAGGATTTTTATTGGTTGTTTTTTGATCTATTGATATAGTTGGAGATAGACCTTCGATTGAGTCTACGTCTGGTTTTTCTGCTGAACCAAGAAATTGTCTTGCGTATGATGATAGACTTTCTAAATATCTTCTTTCTCCCTCGGCACAAATTGTATCAAAAGCAAGGGAAGACTTTCCACTTCCAGATACCCCAGTCATTACTATTAGTTTATTTTTAGGTAGTTCAAGATTTATGTTTTTTAGGTTGTTTTCTCTTGCTCCTTTTATAATTATTTTATCCATATATATCACTCCTGACTCATTTATTATATCACAAATATTTGTTTTGATAAACTTGTTTTTTGTAGAAAAAAAAGATGTCTAGCATCTTACTTACTATTTTCATTTAGTTTATTTCTGAAGTCTTTAATCATTTGCTCAATTAACTCTTTTTCTTCTAAACAAATAATTTTTTTCTTAGAATATCTGTTATCTTTATCTCTTAGTTCTTTTACATAAATTCCATCTATTGCATAATTACCATTTTCTTGAAGTCTCCATTTTTCTTTATCAACGTCTTCACAATTAATTTTATTTAGACCATATAATATTTCTTTTAAGTTTCCCAGTGCAAAATATAATGGATTGTCAATACAATTTTTCTTGTTATGATCATCTTCATTTTTTAATACTTTATAGAACTCCTCCACTAAAAATTTTCTTCTTCCTTTCATTAGAAAATCCGAATCATTTGTAAATATTGATTTAGAAAATTCTTGTCCTATGATATTTATATAATCTTCAAAAAAAGTATTACTATCATGGTTTTCTTTGTCATATTTTATTAGTTTGTCTACTAGTGTATCTCTATTTAATTTTTTCTTGAACATATTCATAATTTCTTACCCTCAATCTTTAAAAACACTAATTAATCTTTCTTTGGCTTCATTAACTAATTTTATTTGTTGTTCTAGAAAGCCAATTTCATTAAGACTGTTTGTGATATAATCTTCATATTCTTTTTTATTTCCATCAATCAAATCGATTACCGCTAGTAATCCTCTTATTTCTAAGTTTAATTCATTTCTTTTTTCTTCTATTAAATTATATTCCATTATCTAGACATACCTCTCATTTCTTCTTTTAGTTCCTCGTCAACCATAATATCACTCATGTTTTCAATATTATGCATTTGTTTTGCATATTCTGAAAAACTTAAAAACTCATTTTTATCATTTAATGTTGCTCTATATTTAATGTATTCTCTGTATACATTATTGGCTTGAGGTTTTACTTGTTCTCTTGACTTCCAATTCTTGTAGTCTGCCATGAATTCATAAGAAGAATCACTATACCCTACTCTTAAATCATTTAATTGTTGTGGTGTTAAGTCTTCTAACCTTGTATCAGAATTAATAAGTCCGCGACGTTTTTGATCTTCTAATCCTCTTTCTTCTGGTGTCATATCAGCAATTCTTTTTAATTCTTCTATTTTTCTTTGAATCATTGCTTCCTTATCTATTGGTTTAGAATGCATATCTCCATTTCTTAATTCATGTTCTTCATCAAAGGCTCCTGATGATTCAAGTTCACGAATAGCATATTCACGTATTTCTTTCATAACGTCTGCTTTTAATTGATCTTCATAAGCAATTTTTTCTTTGGCAGTTTCAACTTTTGCTCTTTGTTCTTGTTGTTCTTGTTGATATTTCGTTTTTCCTGCAACCATGGCTGTTTCTAATTGTGTACTTGAGAATTCGTATTTGGTCGTAACATCCCTCATATCTTCTTTTATTTGTTGAATCTTTTCATAATTACCTGGGTTTTCAGACATAACTTTTTCTAGTTCATATGCTAATTGTTCATATTCCATTATATGAGAATTTTTCAATTTTTCTTGATTTTCTTGCTCTTTTTTTGTTTCGATTTGTTTTTTTATATCATTAAAATCAAACTTACTTAAAAATTTGTTAGTTTTTTCTAGTTCGTTTTGATACTTGTTTCCAAGTTGTCTTAAACATAATTCAACTTTTGAAAAGTCAATTTCTGTTATTTTAGTTAGTTCCGATAATGTATTATTAAGAACAAGTAATGTTTCTTCTAGTCTTGTTTTTGTAACAAATGCTTCCTTTATTGAAGAAAAATTATCTATAATATTTTGTGTATTATTATTTTTTTCTAATTGATTATTTTTTATCATCTCTTCTAACGAAGACAATAATAGTTCATCACTATTTTTTAATTGTATTTCAATTTGTTTACTACTAATGAAAGGATATTGCATTGCTAAGTTTCTTAGTTGATTTCTTTCTATTTCTTTTATTGCGTTATTAAAAGATATATTATTTCCTGTGTATTGATTATATTGATTAAAAATTTGAAAGTTATTGCTTCCGATTTTTAATTGATTTAATATCTTTTCTACATTTATAACTTTTTGTTTGATATCTTCTTTTTTATCTTTATTAACATTTTTTAAACTATTATTAACACTTTCTCTTAATTGTGTTGTTTCTTGTGGTGATAATAATGTTCCTAACCTATCAAATTGAGATTTTAATTCTTCTGGTAAAATATATTTATCGTTATCGCCAAACCTTAGGGTTGCAATTGATTGATTTAATTCTGTCAATTTTATTATTTGTTCTTGATACTTTTTTATATCGGAATTAATGCTCATTTTATCAAACATTCCCAATTTTTTTGTAGAATCTTTTATTTTTTCTTCACTTTTATCTAAATATGTTTTTGATTTTTTTATTCTTTTGTCAAGTTCTTCTTTAATTGAATTAAATAATTCACTATTTTCTATATTCATTGTAACACTCCCTCTATTTTTTAGACTTATCAAATTTTTGTTAGAATTGTGATTAAAATTTTACATATATTTTAAATTAGTAATCCAATAACTATTACAATAATAGTAATGGCTAATAAAGCTAATAGTTCTTTGGGAACAATTTTTTTGTATTTTGCATATTCTTGTTTGATTCTATTACGATCTGATAAATTATTAACTTTCTTACCAATTAAAATATCACTTGTTCCAACAAAGGATTCAATATCGTCTTTATAAATTTTCTTATGATTTGTTGTGTCATAACCAGCATATTTTTTATCAGGCATTATGGCATCATAATACTTGTCTAGTTTAGATGATGCAACCATACTTCCAATGATATATGATAAGATCAGTGATACTATTGGGAACACTACATATCCTTTTAAGATAATATTGTTTAATGTTGGGATGAATAGAAATAAAGTTGTTATAATTATTCCTGGTACTAAGCCTGTTCCAAGTGCTACAGTGTTTGTAATTTTTGTTTTATTTTTGATTATGTCATCATATTTTACAGGTGCATTTAGAATTTTATTTTTTATAAGAGCATATATCTCTTCAAGTTTTGGATCACTACTTTTTAAGTTTAGACTAATATCTAGTTTATTTTCTGTTATGTACATTTGAATTGATTGCATATAGTAATTTCTGCTACGATTTGGTTCTGGTGTGATAACATTATAGTTTAATGCATAATATACATGCATAGATTTTATTTCATGAAGTCTACTGTAAAATATTCCAATAAAATTATCATAATTATCAAAAGTAATGTCTGTATTATCGTAAAAATCAACAGTTACTTTCATTTTACTTCCTTCATCTTTAAAAGTATAATTTTTATGTTGTAATTCTAGTGTTCTATTTTTCATTTCTTCTTGTTGAGAAATTTTAAGATATTTTTTTAATGTTTCACCCATTAATTGAAATATTTGCATTAAATCATCATTACTTATAATTTTGTTTTCAGCTTTAATAGTATCATTGTACATTTTGTTACCTCCTGCTAAATTGTATATCATTATGGTTTAAACTTACTATTTTTTATACAAATTTAATTATAAAGAATGTTACTGCGAATACTAGCACTATTAGTAGGAGTGTTACTGATAGTGTTAATACTGTTGATAGACCATTTTGATTAGTATACCCACCTTGAGTAGTTTGATAGTTTGAATAATTTGGATAATTGTTGTATGTTGGTTGTTCATTATTCATTATTGGTCTTATTGCTTGATTTGAGTTTAATTGTCTTGATTTTACTAGTTGTTTTTCTTGAGTTTGTTCCACTGTACTTCCTGAGTATTCATTTGTTTGATTTTGAAATTGATATTGTGACTGATTTACTTGATCAAGTGACTTTTTTACGCTTGTTATGACTGTGGGAATATTTTCTAAGAATTTGTCTTCTGCAAAATCAAAAAGATTTTTATTCATATTATTCCCCACCTTTCATTATTCTTTGTGTTTTTTTAACTATTACTGATGTTACTTTTTTCATTTGTTCATCGTTTAGATGATATGGTTCAAGTGATGTTTTTACGTCGTTTTTTACTTTATCTATAAAGTTATCTTTATAATAATCTGAGAATGATTTAGTATAGTCCATTCTTAAGAATATGCTTATGAAATAATCTTGTAACCAGTTTGGAACTTTACTCATATAATCGTTAAAATTTTCTAATACCATTAAGTCATTGAATACAGCGCTATGATCTTCATTTACATACCAACCAAGTATCATAAGGGCAAATGATATTCTTTTATGTTCAAAGGAACTTTTACGATCTGCCATTAAGCTTACTCCTGTGTTTACTCCGGCGATTGTCTTATCTGAGGTTGCAAATAGGTTGTCTGATAGAATTATTTCTCCGGTTGATGTATTTATTTTTATTTCATCTAGGTTAATTCTAACTAATGCTCTTGGTTCTTTTTCTATAGCATCACATACTACTTTCATTAGACGACAAAAAGTTTGTGCTTTATAAGCATAATTGTCTTTATTATTTATAAATTGTCTTAATGATACAACGTTATTATCCATAGCCTATACTCCTTATCATAGTCATTATAGCATATTTTTTCTTGAGAATAAACCTATTTTTACTTTTTTGTTGTACTACTGTAGAATTTTGTCTAAGTAAGTGTTTTCTAAATCTAGTTTTTTTAGATATTTTTTTAGTTTTTGTTTAGTTCTGAATATAGAATTATCTACTTTTTTTGTGTTTATATCTAGTATCTTTGCTATATCTTGATAAGTTATTGATGATAGTTTCAAAAGAAATATTGCGGAGTCTTGAGCATTTAATTTAGTGTTGAAATCTTTTAATATTTCTGTTAAGTAGTAATCATAATAGGTTGATAGTAATGGATCTTGTTCTTCACATAGTTCGTATTTTGAGATGTCTGCGACTAAGAATTCTTTTTGATATCTTTTGTATCTTCTTTTATAGTAATCATTGCATGTATTTTTTAATGATGCTGATAGGTATGGATAGAATCGATTGTTTTCATCTGTTTTATACATTCTTATTGCTTTATAGAGTGTTAGTCTCATTTCTTGTAGTAAGTCTTCATGATCTATTGATGCTTTTACTCCATATGTTTTTTGATAATAAAAAGCAAGGTATTTTAATAATGGTTCGTATTTTTCCATTATTATTTTCCATGCTTCTTCGTCATTTTCTCTTACCATGTAGATAAGTTCTTCGTCATTTGTTTGGTATTGCATAGTGTCCTCCTTAATGACTTCTTTGTCTTACAACCTCATATATTAATATTCCTGTTGCGACTGAAGCATTTAAACTTTCAAATTGTCCTTTCATAGGAATTGACACTATGTAATCTGATGATTTTTTTACTAGTTCAGAGACTCCGGATCCTTCGTTGCCTATTATTAAGCAAGTATTTGGAGCATAGTCTATTTCACTATAGTTTTCTCCATTCATGTCTGCTGAATAGAACCAGTAACCTTTTTCTTTTAGATATTTTATGGTTTGATTTAAATTGGTTACCATGCATATTTTACTTCTTATAGCAGCTCCACTGCTGGTTTTCATAACGGTTGAGTTTACTTTGACACTTCGGTCTTTTGGAATTATTATTCCATCTACTCCTGCCGCTAAACAAGTTCTTATTATAGCACCAAAGTTGTGTGTGTCTTCTAGATGATCTAGCATTACAATTAGACCTTGTTCTTTAATGATATCATCAATATCACAGTAGTCGAATTCCTCGATGTCTACTATTATACCTTGATGATTTCCATTTGCAAGTTCATCTAATTCAAATTTGGTGCATAAAATTGGTTCAATTTTTAATTTTTCTATAAGGGAAATTAGTGTTTTGTCACTAAATTTCCTATCCAAATATACTTTTTTAATAGATTTGCAATTTTTTAATATTTCGTAGCTACTATTTCTTCCATATACTATCATAATTGTACCTCTTAATTATTTATGTTTACTATTTCTTTAAATATTTCATTTATTCTTTCTTTGTTATTGTAATATAAATAACCAATTAATGTTTCAAATGCAGTTGCATGTTTATAGGTTAATATATCACAGTTTTTTGGTTTTGAATTTACTTTGGTATTTCTTCCTTTTTTTACTATTTCTAGTTCTTCTTCAGTTAGTTTATTTTCTTTTATTAGTTCGTTTAGGATATGTGCTTGTTTTTTTGCTGTTACAAATTCTAAACTTTTTGTTTGTAGTTCATTTACTTTTGTCTTTGTTTTGTTAAGAAGATAATCTCTTACTAGAGTTTCGTAGACGCTATCTCCGATATATGCTAGTTGCAGTGGTGAATAAGTAGTATTAGTCATTGTTAGTCATTGATAATAATCTTAGTACTTCAAGTATTGTGCTGGCAAGGCTTGCTACATATGTAAGGGCTGCACTTGTTAGTACTTTTTTAGCGTCTTTTGTTTCTTCTTTTGTTAGAATGTTATATTCTTCTAAGTATTTTAGGGCATCACGAGATGCACCGATTTCTACTGGTAATGTTACTAATTGAAATAGTAAGATAATCATTAGAAGAATTATTCCAAAGTATATTAATTGAAACATTCCTAAGATTGCTCCGAGTAGTATTACTATGTAACCCATTTTAGTACTAAAGTTTACAAATGGAACTAGGAAGCTTCTTATTCTCATGAATTTGTTTTTATTTTTATCTTGAATTGCATGACCGCATTCATGTGCCGCTACGGCGATTGAACTTATGCTGTCTCCATCAAAAACGTTATGAGATAGTCTTACTACTTTTGCTTTTGGATCATAGTGATCTGTTAAAGTTCCTTGTGTTTCTACTACATATAGTTTTTCTAAATTATTTTTTTCTAGTATTTTTTTTGCTGTTTCAAAACCACTTAATTTGTTTTTACTTTGTATTTGGCTGTATTTTGAATATGTAATACTAATATATATTTGTGCTATAGCTGTTATTAATAAAGATATTATTCCTAATATGTAATATGTCATTTTTACCTCCCTATAATGATTTCATAGGTTGTTTGATCTTTGGTGTCTATTAGTTTTATTCCTTTTTGTAATAGTTCATCTCTTATTTTGTCTGCTTTTTGATAGTCTTTTTGGTTTTTGGCTTCTTGTCTTAGTTTTATTTGTTCTTCGATATATTTTTTTAGATTATCGTCAAGTTTTTGTTCTTCTTGTTTTAATAAGTCTAATGATAATACTTGATCAAAGTCTTCGATTAGTTTTATTTTTGTTGTATCATTTAGATTTTGATCTTTTAATATATCATATATTAGTGTTATAGCATTTGCGGTATTTAAATCATTTTCTAAGTTTTCTTTAAACTTGTTTTTATATGTTTCGAATTCTTCTTGTTGTAGTTGTTTTGTATCTTCAAGATTTGAGATACGTGTTTTTAATTTTTTATAGGCTTTGCTTGCTGTTTCTAGTCCTTCGTATGAAAATACTAGTTGTTTTCTGTAGTGACTTGTTAGGCACATGTATCTGAATGCTAGTGGATCATATCCTTTTTCTTTTAATAGGGATACTGTTAGTGTTGCTCCCTTACTCTTAGACATTTTGCCTGTTTCGTCCATTAAATGTTCGTTATGAAACCAATAGTTGCACCATTTGTGTCCTAGATATGCTTCGCTTTGTGCTATTTCGTTGGTGTGGTGTGGGAAGATGTTGTCTACTCCTCCGCCGTGAATATCTAGATATTCTCCAAGATAATGCATGCTGATTCCAGAGCATTCTATGTGCCATCCTGGATAGCCTACTCCGAATGGGGAATCCCATTTTAATTCTTGGTCTTCGAATTTTGACTTAGTAAACCAAAGGGCAAAGTCTGCTTGATTTTTTTTATTATCATCATTTGTTACGCCTTGTCTTACTCCCACGACCATTTCATCTTCTTTATGGTTTGTTAGTTTGTAATAGTCATCAAGTTTAGATACATCAAAGTAAACATTTCCTCCACTTTTATATGCGTATCCTTTTTCTAATAGTTTTTCGATTATTTTTATATAGTCATTTATATGTTCTGTTGCTGGGCTTACTATATCTGGTCTTCGATTATTTAGTAATTCAAAGTCTTTAAAGAATGCGTCTGTATAATATTTTGCTATTTCTAGAACGCTTGATTTTTTTTCTTTAGCGCTTTTTACCATTTTGTCTTCTCCAGAGTCAGAATCACTTGTTAGGTGTCCAACGTCTGTTATGTTCATTACCCTAGTAACATTGTAGCCTAAATATCTTAGAGTTTTATCTAGAATGTCGTGTCCTATATAGTTACGCATATTTCCTATGTGTTGGTCATGGTATACTGTTGGGCCACATGTATAGAATGATACATTGTTTTTGTCATTTGGAATAAATTCTTCTACTTTTCTTGTTAAAGTATTATAAAATTTCATTTTATCACCTGCTTAATCTTTTTAAAACGGTTTCTTTTCCTAATAGGTAAATTGTATCAGGTAGCTCTGGTCCGTGCATTTGCCCACTTACTTTTATTCTGATAGGCATATATAGCATTTTTCCTTTTACTTTTGCTTTTTCTTTAGTATTATTTATTGCTTCTTTTATATTTTCTACTGTCCAAGTTGTAAGATTTTCTAATTCTTGTTTTAATGTATTTATGGTTTTATTTACTGTTTCTTGTTGCATGAATTCTTGACATTCTTCGTTTAGGATTATATCTTCTTTAAAGAATAGTTCAGTTAGCTCTACTATTTCTTTTCCATAGCTTAAATGATTTTGATATATTTCTATTAGATGTTCTATCCAAGTTGGTGTTTTATCTTTTAAGTCATAGCTTTCTTGTAGGAATGGTAGACACAAGTTTACTATTTCGTCTTTTTCTAGTTGTTTTATGTAATGAGCATTGAACCATCTTAGTTTTTTTACATCGTAACTACTAGATGATTTACTTATTCTTGTTGGATCAAAAGCTTCGATTAGTTCATCCATTGTAAATATTTCTTGATTATCTTTTGGAGACCATCCTAAAAGAACTAGGTAGTTTACTATTGCTTGTGGTAGATAGCCTTCATTGTATAAATCCATGAATGATGCATCTTTATTTCTTTTGCTTAGTTTGTTGCCATCTTCTCCGAGTACCATAGCTACATGAATGTATGTTGGTTTTTCCCATCCAAATGCATCGTATAATAGATTATATTTTGCTGTTTGATCTAAGTATTCTTTTCCTCTTATTACATGGGTTATTTTCATTAAATGATCGTCTACTACATTAGCAAAGTTATATGTTGGATAACCGTCTGATTTTAATAGTATTTGATCTTCTAGTACAGAGTTTTCTATTAATACTTCTTTATAGACTAAATCATTTATTACTGTTTGTCCTTCTTTTGGCATTTTTTGTCTTATAACATATGGTTCATTGTTTTTTAATTTTTCTTCTATTTCTTCTTTGGTTAAGTTTTTACAATGACCATCGTACATAAATGGAGTTTTATTTAAGCTTGCAACTTCACGTAATTTGGTTAGTCTTTCTTCAGTACAGAAGCAGTAGTAGGCATAACCTTTTTCTACTAGTTCTTGTGCATATTTTTTATAGATGTCTTTTCTTTCGCTTTGAATATATGGTCCAACTTCTCCTTCATTGTTTGGTCCTTCATCAATTACAAAGTTACATAGCTCTAGTGTTTTATAGATAAAGTCTATTGAGCCTTCGACTAGTCTTTCTTGATCTGTGTCTTCAATTCTTAGTATGAATTTACCATTATTTTTTTTTGCTAATAAGTATTCAAAGATTGCTGTTCTTAAGTTTCCTATGTGCATAAATCCTGTTGGACTTGGTGCAAATCTTGTTCTTACTTCTTTCAATTTAATCACCTCTTTTAATACGTTAAATTATACCAAAAAAACAAAGATTATACAAGTTCTACATTCATAATACTAGAGATTTTTATATCTTTGTTTCCATTATAAATATTATCTATAATAATGTTTTCTAAACTATTGTATATTACTTTGTCTATTTTTCTGGCACCATATGTTTCATATTCACATAAATCTTTTATTTCTTGTTCTATATTTCTTGATATGGTTAAGTTTATATTTTTATCTTTGTATTTTTTTCTTAAATTGTTTATTTTGTTTCTTATTATTTTTAGAACTGTTTCTTCGTCCATTTGATTGAAGAATATAATTTTATTTATTCTATTTACAAAAGATATTCCTAAGATTTGATTTATGTCTGTATTTTTGTTTTTATTGTTGTTGAATCCTAGTTGTCTTTTTTCGCATCCTATATTAGAGGTCATTATGATGATTGTGTTTCTAAAGTTGATTTCTTCACCTTTGGAGTTTTTTGCTATTCCTTCGTCTAGTATTTGAAGAAACAAGTTAATTACATCTGGACTTGCTTTTTCTATTTCGTCTAAGAGGATTAGACTATGAGGATTGTCTTTTATTTGTTCAAAGACATTTTTATTGTCATCATATCCAACATATCCTGGAGGGGAACCTATTAATTTGCTTACTGAATGATTTTCTTTGTATTCACTCATATCTAATCTTATTAAACTGTCTTTTTTATAATAGTTTTTAGCATATTCTTTTACTAATAGAGTTTTTCCTACTCCGGATGGACCCACGAATAAGAATGATAATGGTTTTGTTTTGTCATAGTCATAGTTATATTTTTTTATTATATCGCATAGTGTATCCACTGCTTCTTGTTGTCCTAGTACTGTTTTATTTATTTTGTTTTTAACTTTTAACCACATGTTTTTATCATCTAAAAGAACAGGTATTTTTGATCTTGATTCTACTACTTCGATTACGTCTTTTATGTTGACGTTGTGATAATTATTTGGTTGTTTATTCATTTCGTATTTATTTTTCTTGTCTTCGAGTAAGAGTTCTTTTTTTCTAAATTCTAAAGCATTTGTAAAATCATTTTTAATTATTGAATCATTTTTTAAGTCTTTTATTTTATTTAGTTCTATATAAATATCTTCTAGTTTGTTTGTCTTTTTGCAATTTGATATAAATGTTCTTGAGCATACTTCATCTAGAACGTCTATTGCTTTGTCTGGCATCATTCTATCATGGATATATCTATTTGATAATGTTACTATTTCTTGTAGTATTTCATCGCTTATTTTTACTTTATGATATTTTTCGTATATTGGTCTTAGTTTTGTTAGTATTTGAAGAACTGTTTTGGTATCTGGTTCTTTTATGATTACTGTTTGAAATCTTCTTGATAGGGCTTTATCTTTTTCTATGTATTGTTTATATTCTTCGGTAGTAGTTGCTCCGATTATTTTGATTTTTCCTCTTGCAAGTGCTGGTTTTAAGATGTTTGATGCATCTATTGCTCCTTCGGCTCCTCCTGCTCCGACAAGGGTATGAATTTCGTCTACAAATAATATTACATCATTTTCTTCTTCTAATTCTGTTATGATTTTGTTTATTCTTTCTTCAAATTCTCCTCGATATTTGGTACCTGCGACTAGTGATGCCATTGATACTGATACTATTCTTTTTTTACTTAGTGGTCCATATGTGTTATTGTTTGTTAATATCCTCGCTAGTTCTTCTACTATGGCGGTTTTTCCTACTCCTGCTTCTCCGATTAGTAATGGGTTGTTTTTGGTTCTACGTGATAGTATTTCTAGAACTCTTTTTATTTCTTTTTCTCTTCCTACGACTGGATCTATTTCACCTTTTTTAGCTTTTTTATTTAGATCTATTCCGAAAGAATCTATCATTAATTTTTTATTATTTTTTTGATTTGGTATAAACTTTTCATCAAACTCATCATATAGTGTGTCTACATCTATTCCCATTCCTAGTAATATTCTGATTGCTATTCCTTCGCCTTCTTCAAGGAGTGCTAATAAAAGGTCGTGACTATCTACCAATTTTTTCTTTTTGTCATTTGAGATTAGTTCCGCTACTTCGATTATGTTTCTTAAAAGTGGTGTATAAAGATAATAGTCATTTTCTTTGCTTCCTGTTCCTACAATTTTAATTAGTTCATTTTTAAATATATCGTATGTTATGCCAGTTTTATTTAATAGTTTTATATCATCTTTTTCTCCCAGTTTTAAAAGTGATAAGAATAAGTGTTCACTACCAATGTATGGATGTTTTAACATTGCCATTTCTTTTTGCATATTTACTAATACTTTTTTTGCTTGTTCATCAAATTTTGAAAACATTTTTATATCACCCAATAATAGTGTATGTAGACTGTCTAAAAAAATAATTTTTTTTATTCAACAAAAAAAGAGCAATTGCTTGCTCTTATTAGATTAATGTTAATACTGTAAATACGATAAATGATATTACTAGTAAGCATAAAGCGTATTTCCAGATGAATTTTAACCATTCTGTATATTTAACTTCAGATATTGATAATGAAGTTAATAATAGTACACTTGTTGGCGCTACTAACATAACTAATGCATATAAGTTAGTAAATACTAAGCCTATTAATGAGTATAGTGATGTATCTTTAATAGTTTGAACAAATGTATATACAATGTAGTATCCATAGTATGAGAAGTCTGGGTAGAATACACTGCTTATTATTGCATGTAATCCAGATGTCACTATATTGAATGAATCAGTTAATCCTGTTATCCAAGTAGTGATGACTCCTAGTACTGGATAATAAATAGCAAATACGAAGATAGAGTATGCTATTAATGCTAAGAATGCTGGTACTACATATTCTTTTATTCCTTTTACAAATGCGTCAAAAGCATCTTTTAGTTTAACTTTGTAAACTATTGCTAATGTTGCTACTGCAAATAGGATCATGATTGAGTATGATACATATCTAGTTGATGATGTCCAAGTACCGAATGCATCTAATCCACCGAATAGTTTTTCTACTACTTTAAATCCTCCGATTTTCCATTTATTCATGATTGTATCATGAGCTGTTGCAAACCAGTTACTACTAAAGATGTTACCCCAAGCAGTTGTACCAAGAATTAATACTAAGAATAGTAGTCCTAATACTAATAGTAATGGCCATACTTTCTTTTCTTTTTCTTCAGTTTTTTCTTTCTTATCTGCTTTTTTAACTTTTTCTTTTTTAGTTTCAGATTTTACTGTTTTTTTAGCAGCCTTTTCTTTTGATTTTTTTGCTTTGTTAGCAGTTTTTTCTGGTAGCATGTTATTCTTTTTCATATAGATTAGTGTGAATCCAATTAATAGTCCTAAAGCTAATACAAATAATATTACTTTTGCTAGAATATTATCTGTTGGTTTAGTTTGCATGAATCCATCTAAGTATCCATATAATGTTCCTGCATATGTTGCTCCATACATACCAACGATTGTTGCACCAAATGTTGCCACTAATGCAATTATCTTATCATATCCCATCATTAATACTAATGAGATGATGAATGGGAATAGAATAAGTAATCCTAGTTCTAATCCTGTTATTGATGAAATGATTGCCATCAATACGATTATTGTAATTAGGACTAATTTTTCTTTTCCTTTGAATTTTTCTGCTAATTTTTCAATTGCAGGTTTATAGGCTCCAGTTGCATCCATTACAGCATATAATCCTCCGATTAGAAGAATGAATACGATAACGTTTGAGAAGCCTGCGAATGCATCGATAAATGTTGAACCAAATTTAGTTAGTCCAATTTGGTATGATGCTTCGACTTTCCATCCAAATATGCTTACTACTATTGGAACTAGCCAAGATAATAGAACATAACCTGCTAAGACTATTCCTAGTATCTTAAATAAATTATTTTTCTTCATATCTTTTAACCTCCTAATACAATTATCACACTTTTATCAAAAAAAATAAAGTAAAATATGTAAAAAAGTGGTATTTTAACGAAAAAAGCACTTTATTTAGTGCTTATCTCATTGATTTTTTCATTTTATATGTTTCAACTAATTCTTCTGAATCGTCCATGTATGTTTTTAATTTACTTTCTAATTGTTTTAATAATTTAAACAATTCTATTGTTTTTTCATCAGTTGCTACTAAGATTGGTTCTGGTTTTATAACATTGTATGATGCCACTTCGTATGGCGCTTGATAATAAATACCTTCTTCATTTTCATCTAAATATAATTGTTCTGTTGAACAAGGTGCTAAAATATATTTTTCCAAGCCTATTCTTTTGTACAAATTATATATAACTTTGTCAATGTTATCTCTAGTTAATTCTATAGATGTTAGATCAATACTTTGTGGATCGACTTCTAACTCTACTTGTGCCATTCCTTTTACTTTCATGTTTATTCTCCTTTGTTATTATTCTCTATTTTTCATATGTGGGAACAGAATTACTTCTCTTATTGTATCTACTCCGGTTGCTAACATTACTAGTCTATCTATACCAATTCCCATTCCTCCGGTTGGTGGAAGTCCGTATTCTAATGCTTCGCAAAAGTCTTCATCCATGTCGCTTGCTTCATCGTTTCCAAGTTTTTGTTCTTCTACTTGAGCTTCGAATCTTGCTCTTTGATCAATTGGATCGTTTAATTCTGTAAAGGCATTTGCATATTCAGTGTTTACTATGAATAGTTCAAATCTATCTGTAAATAATGGATTTTCTCTATTTCTTTTTGATAATGGACTTATATCAGTTGGATGTCCATAGATGAATGTTGGTTGAATAATTTTGTCTTCACAATATTTTTCGAAGAATGCTTCTACTATGTGTCCATATAGGAAATGATCTTCTACTTCAATACCGTGTTCTAATGCTAGTTTTTTACATTCTTCAAGATCTGTTATTTCAAAGAAGTCTACTCCACATTCATTTTTTATTGCTTCGCACATATGAACTCTTGCAAATGGTTTTTCAAAGTCAAGCATATGACCTTTGTATTCAAATTGTAGTTCTCCACGCACTTCCGTTAAAACTTTTTTGATTATTCTTTCTGCTGTGTCCATCATTCCTTCCATATCAGAGAATGCTTTGTATAATTCAATTGTAGTGAATTCTGGATTGTGGTTTCTATCCATTCCTTCATTTCTGAAGATTCTTCCTATTTCATATACTGCATCCATTCCTCCGACAATTAGTCTTTTTAGATGTAGTTCTGTTGCTATACGAAGATACATATCAATATCTAAAGCATTATGATGGGTAATGAATGGTCTTGCTGCTGCTCCTCCTTGTATTGTTCCTAGTATTGGAGTTTCTACTTCAACGTATCCTTCACTGTCTAGTAAGTTTTGAATTGCACGTATTGCTTTTGGTCTTGCAAATGCAATTTTTCTTGCTTCTTCATTCATTATTAAGTCTACATAACGTCTTCTGTATCTTTCTTCTACGTCTGATAGACCGTGGTATTTTTCTGGTAGTGGTCTTAGTGATTTAACTATGTGATGATATTTTGTAGCTTTTACACTTAATTCTCCAGTATTAGTTTTCATCACTAGTCCTTCAATTCCTACTATATCACCGATGTCTGCTTTATCGAATAGTTCATATTCAAAGTCCCCAATTTCATCTTTTCTTACGTATATTTGAATTTGACCATATTTATCTTGGATATGCATGAATCCTACTTTACCTTTTCCTCTTTTGGTCATTATACGTCCCGCGATTGTTACTGGTATTTCTACTTCATGTAATTCTTCTTTTGTCATTTCTTCATATTTTTCTTTTATTTCTTTTGAGTTGCTAGTTAAATCTATACGATAACCAAATGGTTCAATTCCTTTAGCACGTAAGTCCTCAGCTTTTTGTCTTCTTATTAATTCTTGTTCTGTAAATTCTTTCATTTTAACACTCCTTTTATTTACAAAAAAAAGTTAATGATGAAAGGGCGTTTTATCGCGGTACCACCTTTCTTATCATTAACTGATATCTCTTATTGATAACGGTTTATTAACCGGGCTTTTGCCATCTCCACAGTTTTAGTTCCTTATAGAATGTTACTAAGTTGCACCAACCCTTAGCTCTCTTTGAATCATTGCTATAATTATTGTGCTTTTGCACCTGCTTCATAAATATGCATTTAATTTATCATTATTTAGTTTATTTGTCAACTATTTTTAAAAAAAATAAGAAAATAGAGACTATTTTCTGTTATATTTTTTATTAAACTTTTCAACATTACCTGTTAAAGTTGCTGTTCCTTGTTTTCCTGTATAGAATGGATGACATTTAGAACATATTTCAACATGGATTTCGTCTTCTTTTTTTGTTGAGTTTGCAGTGAAAGTTTCACCACATGCACATATAAATTTAGTTGGTTTTGTTTCAATTACTTTTTTCATTTTGCATCTCCTTCCGCCATGACATTTAAGTCATAGTAATAATTAATTCTTGTATAGTATATCAAACTTTTTTAAATATTGCAATATTTTTGTTGTTTTTTTAGCTATTAACAGGTATTTCTTCGACTATTTTGATATCTGCTCCAACATTTGTTAATTTTTCAATTATTCCTTCATATCCTCTTAGAATGTGTTCTACTTCGGATATGGTTGTTTTGTTTTCTGCGATTAAACCTGCGATTACTAATGAAGCTCCCGCTCTTAAGTCGGTTGCTACTACCTCTGTTCCTACTAGTTTTGTTTTTCCTATTACTATTGCAGTATCCTTTTCTGTTTTTATATTAGCTCCCATCTTATTTAGATATGGAACATGCATAAATCTGTTTTCATATAATGTTTCTTTTATTGTTGATTGACCTTCGCATTGTGTTGTAAATACAGAAAATGGTTGTTGAAGATCCGTTGGAAAGGCTGGATAATATGATGTTACTATATCTATTGCTTTTAAGTTGTCACTTTTGTTACACATAATATTGTCTATTCCAATTTGTATGTTAGCATTTGCTTCTTCTAATTTATCAGTCAATGATTTTAAATGTTCTGGAACTATGTTATCTATTTTTAGGTTTTCTCCGATTAGAGAACCCATTATTACATATGTTCCTGCTTCAATTCTGTCTGGAATTACTTCAGTTTGACCCTTTGACAAGTAGTTTACTCCAGTTATTGTTATTTTTTCTGTACCTTCACCACTTATTTTTGCCCCCATGCTTTTTAAGAATTGAGCTACATTTATTATTTCTGGTTCTTTAGCAGCATTACTTATGGTTGTTATACCTTCGGCTTTTATTGCTGCGAACATTATATTTATTGTTGCTCCGACCGAAGCTTTTTCTAGCGTAATATCTGCTCCTGTTAATTTTTCTGCTTTTATTATATATTTATCGCCTTTTTCTTCTACTATCGCCCCTAGTTTTTTGAATCCTTCAAGATGATAGTTTATTGGTCTTGAACCTATTTTACATCCTCCTGGAAAGTTCATTTCAACATATTTATATTTTGTTAAAAGGGCTCCCATAAAATAGTATGAAGCTCTTAGTTTACTAGATATTTCTTCCGGTATTGATTTGTTGTGCATATTTGTTGGATCTATTATCATTGACTCTGTTGCTCTTTTTGTCTTAATAGCTAAAAAAGATAATATGCTTTCTAATGAGTTTATGTCTGATATTTCAGGAATATTACATATTGTTGATGGTTCATCTGATATAATTGCTGCTGGTATTAACGCTACCGCAGCATTTTTAGCACCACTTATTCTTATTGTTCCAGACAGTTTTTTATTTCCATTTATAATTATTTTTTTCACTTCGCTACCTCGCTATTTGTTTATATTTTAGTATATGCGTTTATCATATATTTTGCTATTTCTCAATTTCATTTACTATAATATCATGTTTTTATAAACAATGCAATGTTTGTTCCTCGAAACGCTGTCTTATTACATTAAAACATTTCTATTAATTGATCTAGTTTATCAACAACTTTGAAGCCTTTTCCATTCTTCTTTTGAGAGAATCTAACTGGGATTCCACCTTCATGTTCCCATTCTCTTAAGTTTCCTGCATAATCGTCCACCAATACAGAATCTTTTGTATGAACCATTTTAGTTTTTGATATTGCTTTAGGACAAGGTATAATTGTTATATCTTTGAAATATTTTCTTAGATATTTAATCTTTAGTTCTGCTTCATGTAGAGAATTTACATGAGTTAAAATAGCAAGATTGAACTTGGCGCTGTCAATTATTTTTTGAATGCAATTAATACTATCGTTTATGATGTATTTGTCTTTTATTATTTTTGTCCAATCATAATTAACAAAGAATTCTTTTACTTTTCTTCAGGAACATTATCTTCTTTTAGTTTTTGATATAGGGGATTTATTGTATCTAATATAACTCCATCAAAATCAATGTATAAGTTTATTTTTTCCATATATACCTCCATCTTTTTATATTATAATACTATTTTTAAGTATTTTATGCAAGAAAAAGAGCAATTTTTCAATCGCCCTTATTATTTTATTTCTTGTTTTGTTCCAGTATACTTGTATCCTTGTTTAATTAATTTTGTATCATTTGATGAATTAGACCATACTTTGTAAGTTTGTGCTTTTGATTTAAGTTTTCTTGTTTTTGTATGATAGTAATATACTCTTTCAGTTGTTGTTACTGTTACAGTTTTTTGTTCATAACCAATTATTCTTGATACTGTTGTATAAATTGGAACTTCTCTTTCTAATAATTCACTACATTCTGCTTCAAGTGTTTTCTTAGAAGTTGATGATACTGTTGCGCTTCTTGTATATTTCTTGAATATATACATTGGTTTTAGTGTACAGTTAGAAGCACAAGCATCAAAGTCAAATCCAACATATTCATATTTTACTGTATTTGTATTTTGTGGAACATATCCAAGTGTTACTTTTCTTTGATATTTCCAATCTGTTGCCTTATATGTTTTTCCTGTTGTTTGATTTATATAGTAATAATAGTTTTTACATGTCCATTGTTTAGATGTTAATGATGTTTTAATTAGTTCATCTTTTCCAAATATTGGTTTTGTTGTATCATTTCTATATTGTTTCTTATTATGTGTTATATTTGCATAACCATATTTTTCATTCCATACCAATTCTTGTTTACCCCAAACAATGTTGTTATTATTTGGATCATATTCTTTTTCTTTTGACCAATCTGACCAATTACTATATGTTGCTTCGACTTTCTTTTCATATAAATATTGATATTTTTTACATGCTTTTTCATATGCTGATTTTGTTACAACATTTCCTTTATTGTCATAGTATTTATTATTTACTACTTTACAATAGTATTTTGTTGTTGGCGGTGTATTTTTACATGCTTTTTCATATGCTGATTTTGTTACAACATTTCCTTTATTGTCATAGTATTTATTATTTACCACTTTACAATAATGTTTTGTTGCTGGTGTAGGTGTTGGTTTATTGTTGTTGGTTGTTGTTTTTGTAGTTGTTGTCTTAGTTGTTGTTTTCTTTTCACAAACATAATTAGGACAATAATCATAGCATCCTAAATATACGATTACATAATCTTCATCATCGCCACATGAAAGGTAAATTTTCATTTCATATTCTGTTTTTTTCTTTGTTACTTCAACATATGTGCTATCAATGTTACACATTTTACCTTTATCATCACTTAAGTTAATTAGAAGTTTCTTTTCTAACATTTCTCCAAGTGTAATTCTTACTTTATCTCCTTCATTTTTAGGAAGTCTTTCTAATGTAAAGTAAGATTCTGCTACATCTTTTAATAAATTGATGTTTTCTTGAAAGTAATTTGAGAATTCATTTGTTTCTTCTTTATTACTATTTAATAGTTTTTGAATTGTTGAATTAGTTGGGAAAATCCATACTAGTAATAAAAGTAATATTACTATTAATAGAAATCCTACTAAAAAGTTTTTAATATAATGTGTTAATGGTTTGTTATTATTATTTTCATTATAATCTACTTCGTATCCCATAATTTAATCCCCCTTATTTGCTATAAACTCTTTCTATAATTGTTTCATCTTCATATGTATAGTTATTGTCAGCAGATGGTGTCACTGTTTCAGTGTTTTTTATAATTGTTGAATCTTCGTTGTTATTTGTATTATCATTACTACTATTGTTATTATTTGAATTATTACCACTATTGTTATTGCTATTGTTGTTATTATTTGTGTTGTCTTCTACTGTTGTATCTTTTGGTATGTTTCTATCAGTTGTTGTAGTTTCTTCTTCTTTAATTATTTCTTTTTCAGCATCTTCTCTAAATTGTTTTTCGCTATCATATAGTTCTTTTGCAAGTCTTACAGCTTCTCTATAACCTTGCCATAATGCCACTTTGTACTTGTCTTTATATTTTCCTGTATAACTATTTGCTTTATTTGTTAATTTGGCTTCATATGTAGCACTATTGAATGAACCATTATTTCTATACATTTCTTGATAGATATCATTTGTGAAGTTAACACCATATTGTTTTGCTTCTCTTGTTATTTCTTCAATTGCATTTGCATCATCTATTGAATAATCTTTATTATCAATTGTTATTATTGGATCAAGTCTATCTGCTTTATCTTCTGCCTTTTTAACTTCATCTTTTCCAAACTCTTTGATAGCAGTCTTTTTACTAACTTGTTTTCTTGTAAATTTAGTGTTTTTAATTTTTGTATTTTTATATACTGTATTATTTGTAGATATTTTTTTTGTTAATCTTCCATTTTTTATTATTGGTGCAATATCTCTTGAACTAACTTTAATATTTTTATTATCCATTGCATCTGAAATATAATATAATGCTTGATTATCAGTTAAGTTAATTTCTTGTTTGTCTTGATTTGTAACTACTACTAAGTTTCTTGCTTCTGTGTATTCATCAATTTCTTTTATGTATTCTTTTATAGTGTTACATGTTACTGTTTCATTGGCTTCGACTACTTTGTCTGCGAACGATTTTGATAGTACTCCATTTAATTCTAGTGCTGCTGTCATATGTGTTCCGATGAATGATACAGCTTCTGGACAAGTATTTTTTAAACTATCTATTTTGCCACTGAAATATATTTGATCTAGTTTATTAACAATTTTTTGTTTATTTTCTTTAGATGGTTTTTTATTGTAGTTTAATACTAATTTTTCAAAGCTAGCAAATAATTCTTGATTTTTTTCATTTTGGAATAGTTTATCTATACCAGATGGATTTGTTGCTCTTAGATAATAATTATTTAATACTCTTGCAGAATTAGTGTAATCTTCAGTTGCTTTTGCATCATCAAATGTTGAACCAAATATTTCATAGAATGTTTCTTTTGAATATGTATCAGCATTTGCATATGTAAACAATGATTTAACTTCTTCAGCATTTAAGAATAATTGTGCACCTTTGTCAGCTTTTACTTTAATAGTTGGAGCTGCAGTATTGTTGAAATAGTCTTGAACTTCATCCATCAATTCAAATGAATCTCTTTGTACTCCTTCATTTAAAAGTGCAAGTAATTGTTCAAAATCCATTTCTTGATAATTTTCTACTGTTGTTACTGGTTCTTCTGTTTTTTGTTCTTTAGTTGAGCATCCAATAAGTGCTGATGCTGCGACTGCTACTGTTAAGATTCCTGCGGTTATTTTAAGTTTTAGATTCTTTTTAGCATTTTTGATGTTATTCTTATAAACTTTCATGTTTGAGATTTTTGAATCTTTTTCTTTTTTAAAGTATTCTTCTCCAATTACAACTTGTTTATTATCATTAGCTTCCATGAACTTATAAATTGCAGATGTTTCTCCTAAACCTATTAATATTTCTCCAATGTCTTTTGGACTTTTTAATTCATATGTTTTTCCTTTGTAACCAAACTTTGTTGCATTTCTTAATTCTTTGTCTAAATAAAACTTATTATCCATATTATTTCCCCCTTTAACTTGGAATGGCATTATTATAGCACTTTTTGTCGTTTTTGTCAATTATTTTCGTGTTTTCTTTGTTTTTTTAAATTTTATATCAAAAAAGTATATGCTTATTTTGTTGACATATACTTTATAAAATTATTAGTATTACCCCTAAAATTAGACCTCCAATTAGAAATATTATTAACTCTTTTGTTTGTGGTTTTCTAATTTTAAAGTTTAAAACAAATAAGAATGATGTTATTAACATTACTATTGTATATAAAACATTAAATGTATTAGTTGTTAACAACATTGTTAATAAGTAGAAGATTGGGAATATTATAGCAGTTGATGTTACTGGTAGTCCACTATAGTATTTTACTGGTGCATTTTGGTCAGCAATTGTATTAAAGTATGCTAATCTTATGACTCCTCCAAGGGCAAATAGTATAAATATTATGATATTAATTATACTATGTAAACCTAGGGAATAAAATATTATAATCGGCAACATTATGAATGCAATTAGATCTGCTAATGAGTCTAGTTCTACTCCAAATTGTTTTTCTTGTTCTGTTCTTTTACATGATCTTGCTACTTTCCCATCAAATGCATCACAAAGACCTGATATTATCAATAGCAAAAGGGCATACTTTTGTTCATTTTCTATTAGTGCTATATACATACCTATAATTGCACTTATTACGGATAGATATGTTAATATTACTGATTTTGTATAGTAACCTATCAGTACTTTTTTCTTTTCTTTTTTCATTTGGTACTCCTATAGTATATTGTTATTATTATCAAATTTTACGTTTAAAAATTTCTTACTTGATAAGTAATCACATGTATGAACGAAAATTTGGTATTTTGTTTCTGGTTTTGGCAGAACTACATTACTGTATTGATTAGTGTTCCATTGTCCCATATGTGAAGATATTGCATCTATTATGAATTTTATTTCATCATCTGTAAATGTTGTTTCTTGTTGGTGCTTTTTGATGTTGTTTGCTGCAAGTAGTGGATGATCAAATCTTGTATATTGTTCTTTTACTTCTCCGCATTTTAATGTATCATGCATTATTACTGCTATTTTTAAAAGATCTTGTTCATCTTTTGTAAACATATTTTGATAGCATTCTAGTGATAAAAGTTCATTTGCTATTCTTGTTGCTACTTTCGTATGTCTAAGTAGTCCTTGTGGACCTGCCGAAAACTCTGGATGATATTTTCCTGTTGATGAGGCTGGTATTTCAAAGAAATAATCAGGCACACTATTTATTAATATTTTTAAATTATCTTTATATCTCTCATTTTGTATCATATCTATTTCTGGTTTTAACATTTCTTCTTTATTCATTGTACTTCTCCTTTTTATTATGAATTTATTAATTGTTCTATTTTTTTATTATACTCAAATCTATAGTGATTGGTAATAGTCATATCTGTTGTTTCTAGGATGTCTTCTTCTTTTGATTTTTGTTTATCATCATAGAGGTGAATTATATATGGTATACCATTTTTGTTTATTTTATCAGAAACTATTGCTATATGAGAATTGTAATCAAATACTATTATATCACCAGGTTGGAACGAACCAACTTCATATATGTCTGTTGTTAAATCTTTTGCATATCTTTCAAAGAATATTTGTTGATTAGTTATTCTTCTAAAATCTATGTTGTCATCTCGTATTTCTATATTGTAAGTATTCTCTTTTGACTTTTGTGTTTGTTTTATATCTTTTGATATAAGCTCTTTTAAATCATATCCTGCTTCTTTTAAGGACCATACTGTTAAATCCGCACTTATTCCTTCGGTTTCAGGCGGATAACCACCATCATAATATTTACTTACATACCTAGGATTTCTTTCCGCTACTTTTTTAGCACCATTTAGAATATCGGTGTAATCATCTATTCCATTTTGATTATAATCATTGGCACTTTTTTCGTAAACAAATCCAAAATCATATAGTTTGTAATATTCTTTTTTCTCGGTTGTATTTGGTGTTGTTTTTCTTTCAATGTGGTATAAATAGTTTATACCTTCACATGAAATTATTATCACTAGTATTCCGATTATTAAAAACATGAATTTTTTCTTTACTTCTTTTTTAATTCTTAGTTTTTTCTTCTTTTTCATAGCTATTCCTTTATTTTAATTTTAATTCGAATATAATATCACGTAATTGCATAGCACGTTCGAAGTCTAAGTTCTTTGCTGCTTCTTTCATTTCTTCTTCCAATTTTTCTATGCTTACGTTTTCCATTATATCATCTTTTTCTGGTTTTGAATAGTTTTCTTCTTCTGTATTAGATATTAACTCTCTAATTTCTTTTTTTATTGTCTTTGGAATAATGTTATGTTCTTTGTTGTATTGTTCTTGAATTGTACGTCTTCTTTTCGTTTCTTCGATTGCTGATTTCATGCTATCGGTTATTTTATCAGCATACATTATTACATGACCATTTTCATTTCTTGCGCATCTTCCTATTGTTTGAATAAGACTTCTTGTTGAACGTAGAAATCCTTCTTTATCTGCATCTAGTATTGCTATTAGGCTTACTTCAGGAATGTCTAATCCTTCACGCAATAGATTTATCCCTACGATGCAGTCATAAGTTCCTAGTCTTAATTCTCTTATTGTTTTTAATCTATCTAAGGTTTTTACTTCTGAATGAAGGTATGCCACTTTTATGTCAAGTTCTTTTAAGTAGTTTGTTAATTCTTCGGCCATTCTTATTGTTAGAGTTGTTATTAATACCCTTTCATTTTTTTCTATTCTGGATTTTATTTCTCCAACTAAATCATCTATTTGTCCAAGGGATGGCTTAATTTCTATGGTAGGATCTAATAGTCCGGTCGGTCTTATTATTTGATCTACTTTGTTTTGTGCTAATTCTAGTTCATAATCTCCGGGTGTTGCTGATATGTATATTGCTTGGTTTATTTTTTTCTCGAATTCATCGAATTTTAATGGTCTATTATCAAGAGCACTTGGTAGTCTAAAACCGTATTCTACTAATGTTGTTTTTCTTGCTCTATCCCCATTATACATTCCTCTTACTTGAGGTAATGTTACATGTGATTCATCCACTACTAAAAGAAAGTCTTTAGGGAAGAAGTCAATTAATGTATTAGGTGTTTCTCCTTCTTTTCTTCCTCCTAAGTGTCTTGAGTAGTTTTCAATGCCACTGCAGAATCCTGTTTCTTTCATCATTTCTATGTCATATTTTGTTCTTTGTTCTATGCGTTGGTATTCTAATAGTTTGTTATTTTCTTTAAAGTATTCTAATCTTTCTTCTAATTCTTTTTCTATTCTTTTAATTGCTTCTTGTAGTTTGTCTTCGCTTGTTACAAAGTGACTGGCTGGAAATATGGATACGTTCTTTTTTGATGAAATTATTTTTCCTGTTATTGCATCTGTTTCTAATATTTTATCTATTTCATCACCGAATAATTCTATTCTAATTGCTTTTGAGTGCTCATTTGTAGGTATTATTTCTATTATGTCTCCATGTACTCTAAAAGTTCCTCTTTTAAAGTCTATATCATTTCTTTCGTATAACATATCAATTAATTTCATTAGTAATTGATTTCTTTCTATTGTTTGGCCAACACTTAATGTAAGCATATTTTTTTCGTATTCTTCTTTTTCTCCAATGCCGTATATACATGATACTGATGCTACCACTATTACATCTTTTGATGATAAAAGGGCACTTGTTGCAGCATGTCTTAGTTCATCTATTTCATCATTTATTGATGAATCTTTTTCAATGTATGTGTCCGTTTGAGGTTTATAGGCTTCTGGTTGATAATAGTCGTAATATGAAACAAAGTATTCAACATGGTTTTCTGGAAATAGTTCTTTTAATTCAGAGTATAGTTGTCCCGCTAATGTTTTGTTGTGCGCTAATACTAATGTTGGTTTGTTTGTTTCTTTTATAACATTTGCTATTGTAAATGTTTTTCCAGTTCCTGTTGCTCCTAGTAAAACTTGATGTTTTAATCCTTTGTTTACTCCGTCTACTAAGCTTTTGATTGCTTGTGGTTGATCACCACTTGGTTGAAATTTAGAGTGTAATTTAAACATAGTATTCCTCCTTTGCAATACTATTATAATACACGAATGATTATTTGTAAATAAAGTTTATGATTATCATTTTTTATTGTTTAGTAAATATGCTTTGTATGAGTTTTCTAAGAACATTGCTATGGTTGCTGGTCCTACTCCTTTTGGCACTGGTGTTATATAGGATACTTTTTCTTTAACATCTTCAAAGTCAACATCTCCACATAGTTTTCCATTTTCATCCTTATTTATTCCAACATCTATTATCACTGCATCTTTTTTGATATAGTCTTTAGTTATAAGTTTTGGTCTTCCTATAGCACTTATTAGTATATCAGCTTTAGCTTTATTGATAATATTTTTTACATCTTTCGTTTTAGAATGACACAATGTTACTGTTGCATTGTTATTTGTCAGCAATAAAGAAAGTGGTTTTCCAACAATATCACTTCTTCCTAAAATTATGATATTTTTCTCTTTAATATCTATTTTATATAACTCTAAAAGTTTTAATATTCCAATTGGTGTACATGGCGCTAATGTGTAGTCATTATTATATAGTTTTATTATGTTTGAGTCAGTTAAGCCATCTATATCTTTGTTTTCATCTATTGCATTAACAATTGTTTTTTGATTCAAATTTTTTGGAAGAGGCAATTGAATCATGATGCCATCTATTTCTTTATTTTGATTTAACTCATTTATTACTTTTATAATTTCCTGTTCTTTAATTTCTTCTTCTAGTTTAATATGATTTATTAATATGTTAATTTCTTGTTCTAATTTCTTTTTTTGGTTTATGTAGATAGTACTAGATTCATTGTTTCCAACTTGAATGATTGCTACTTTAATTGGCCTTGGTAACATTTTTGTTTTTTCTTTTAATTCTTTTATTATTTTTTCTTTTAACTTATTTCCTTCGATTAGTATCATATTATTCACGTTTATTGTCTTTTTTTATTTTAGACTAGTTCCTTTCTTTTGATTTTAAAAAGTTATTAACAAGATTGTTAATAACTTTGTGGCATTAATGATCCAAAAATTGTTGATAACTTCTCAAATCCTTTATTTTGTAATAGCTTTGTTGCAATATCTTGCATTTGTTTTTCTGTTAAGTCTTCATATTTTACTGAATCTTTTATTTCTTTTTTATTTATTGTTGGATTTTTTTCTTCCTTGTTTGTTATGTTTATTGTAGCATTTCCTAATCCAATAAGTGATGCTTCAATTGATATTTTTTCTTTTTCTTTTGTAATAGCTCCTTTAGATATTATTACATCTTCTTGTTTTATTTTAAAGTCATATTTGTCTTTGTGTTTTGTGACTGCTATATTATAAGTTTCTTCATCTTGTTTTAATTCTACTTCATATCTAACTACTTCTTTTAAAATTCCCTTACAATAGATAGATACTATCATAGTAGTCCCACTTTGGTTATCAAATGATATTTCATCGATTAGATTTTCTATTTCTTCTTTTGTGTTTTTAGTTTCTGATATAGAGTTAGCTGCTTTAATGAATTCTTGATCATCTTTTAGATATGTTAAAAAGTCTTTTAATATTTTTGCTAGTTTTTCATCATTTAATTTCATTGATATTTTTGTTGTTTTTGTCTTTTTATCATCAATTGTAATTGTTTTGTTTTCTGAAGTTAAGTATTCCTTTTTTAAAGACTTTTGAAATGCTTTATTAACACTTTTAACAATTACTTTGCTTTCTTTTGTATTTTTTGCTGTATTGAATATATCATCATAGTCTTCAGATATGTCTACATTTATATACTTATCAAATACTCCAGGTAGTTGTACAAAACTTTTTTTGTCTTGCATGTAGATATTTGCATCAATTAATTTTTCATTTTTATATGTTGTTTTTAATTCTGTTTGTAATATTTTATTTTCTGTATCCATTTTGTAGTTGGCAACCACTGATAGACCATTAAAGGCATCAACCATTTCTTTTAATGTTGCATCAGTTGATTCAATGTTATAGTCAATTTCTAAATTACCTGATATTTTTTTTATTTTTTCTTGTTTTTCTATTTGTTCTGTTATATTTTCTGTTAGTTTATTTGCATTGTACTTTATTGCTAGTAATGGATTGCTATTGATGTAGAAGTAGATTATTACTGCTCCTACTATCAATAATATTACTACCGATAGTAATATTAATAGTAATTTACTTTTCTTTTTGTCTTTTTCAAAGCTTACTATTTCATTACCCATTATTTCATTGTTTTCCATATTAAAAACTCCTTTTTTCTTATTTTCTGCCTTTATTTTATCACACAGTTATTATGTTTTCAAGTAACTATTCATATAAAAAGAAGAGTTTTTTTACTCTTCTTCAATTAAACCATAATCTTTGTTTTTCCTTTTATAAATTACTGCGAACTTATTTGTATCAATGTCTTTGAATAGATAAAAGTCATGTCCTAAAAGTTCCATTTGAAGAATTGCTTCTTCTTCATCCATTGGTTTTAGTTCTACTTGTTTTCTTTTTATAATTTTATTTTCATCTTCTTCAACATTGAAGTTTGAAAAATCATAATCTAGGTTAAAATCACTTTTTTCTTTTTGTTTTTTGCTATTAATTCTTGTCTTATTTTTTATTATTTGTCTTTCTAATTTATCAATAGCAGTATCTATTGTAGCATAGAAATCTTCTCCAGTTTCTTCTACTCTTAATGTGTATTTTTTAAGTGGAATTGTAATTTCTACTTTTTGTTTTACTCCTTGTTTTTTGAATAAAATATTACTTTGTACTTGTTCTTCTTGTTCCAAGTACTTTGAGAGTTTATTTATCTTGTTTGATGCGTATTCTTTCATCGCATTTGTTATTTCAAGTTTTTCTCCTCTTATTTTTAAATCCATAATATCATCCTCCTAATAATATTTTAACATTTTTTTTAAACGAAATAAATAGTTTAGAAATAGTTTGACTTTTTTTGACATAATAAAATCGAGCTATAAGCCACAACTCGATTTTACAATATATTTGATCCAACTATATGGGCATTGGTTCTTTTTGCTTAATAACTATAACATTAACTGCTTGAAGTCCTTTACCTGTTTCTACTATTTGGAATGTAACATAGTCACCTTCATTAAGAGTTTTATACCCTTCCATTTTAATAGCAGAATAATGAACAAATACATCTTCATTAGGTTTATAATCAATGAAACCAAAACCTTTTTCATTGTTAAACCATTTTACAAAACCTGTCATTCTTTTCACCTCTCCTTCCCTACTAAATTTTTACTACTTTGTTTTTAACAAAATCTGTTATCTTATGTGCGCAATTTAATAGTATCACAAATATGAATTATTTATAATTTTGTACCTTGTTTGGTTGAAATTATGTCTTGTTCTGTAAGAATTTTTAATAATTCTTTCTTTTTGTCCCTTGAAATCATACTTGTTTGATGATGATTAGTGAAACTTATTATTCCATTAACATGGTCATATGTACTTATTTCTTTTATATTAACAAAAACGCTTCTATGAACCATTATGAAATCTTTGTTAAGTTTTGTCTTTATATTATTTAGTGTTTCTTTAATTATGTATTTTCTATTTTTACATATAATTTGAGTATATTTTGAGTTTTGCAATTTTTCTATACAAACAATATCAGAAAGTGGTACTAAAAATAATACACCATTTTGTTTGAACCAAAACATGTTAGAATCTTGTAAATATACTTTATTCAACTCTTTGATTGTCGTTACTAGGCTTGTTAACATATTGCTGCTTTCTAGTATAGTAGTCATCACATTGTACATTGGCAATTCAAAACCCTTATCAAAATTAATGATAATAATATATGACTGATAATCATCTCTTTCCTTTCTTATATAATCTACAATTAATTTTGCATCTATTAATGAATTATTTTCAATTATATAAATATTTTTTGTTTTGGTCTTTTCAACATACTCTTTCATATTATTAATATCATCGAATTTATAACTATGATATTCTATTTTTGAACTTAATAAAGATTCACTTATCACACCTTCGTACCCCTTTATACTCTGTTCACTACTGCTTAAAATAATGAAGTCCATAACTTTCTCCCGAATAAATATTTTTTACTTTTCTCATTTTTTCTTTTTCTTATTAACCTTATTTTTTTAATTTTTTAAGATATTATAGGTTAATTCTTAAATATCTTCATAAATGCTTCTTTGTGGAAATTGTTTATACTTCTAACTGAATAACGTCCATGTGTTTTTCCATATTTTCTAAAATCCATGGTGTCCGCTATAAATGTTAGGTTTTGCTTGTACCAATAAATTCTTATTATAATTTCTTTTTCATAATCTGTTAATCCTTTTTGATTGCATAAATCTTCTAACTCTTGTAATGAAGTTCTAACGATTAAAGTTCCTACTCCTAGTCTTTTTGGCATACCTCATCTTCCTTTACTACTATATAATGCATGTATATTGATAACATAACTCCCATAAGTACACATAAGAAAACACTTATATATATACTAGGAATTAACCATGTTATCAAGAAAAATAAAGTCCAAGTAAATGTTGTACATGTTATTGTTGAATTCAAATGAAATGTTTCTCCTAAAAAACTTCTTGTAAAGAAAAAACCTATTAAGAAAAATGATAACTCTGCAAATGCATCATTGAAATAAGCAATCACAAATACTCCAATTGTTTGAAATAGTTGTAATGGTATAGTAATTCCATAAAATATTATGTTTTCAATGGTCTTTTCTAGTTTGGATGCTGTTTCTTGTGAAAAATTTTCTATTGTGGTTGTGTCATTAAACCAAATACCATTTTTCTTTTTTCTAGCATTCTTTTTTTGTTTTTGTTTTTCTTCCATGATATTACCCCCTTACTATAGATGAATGTGTAAATAATAGTAGGACCCATGAACTATTATTTACATTGAATTATTTAGCTAATTTCTTAGCTATTTTTTTGGCAAAGCTGCTTTCTTTTTTGAATTCTCCGATCCAAAGGAAACTTGTTCCCCAATCACCATTCATGTTTTTATCTCCTTTTCTTTAGATAAATTTCTTTTGCTAATATTATTATTAACATAATTATGAAAAAATCTAATGTAAGAACTGTTTTTGTGGCATTGCTAATTTCATTAATACTAATTGCTTTTGCTTTATATGTAAACCATATATACTGAATAATTGCATTAATTACGATTGATATAATTGCATACAAAACATATTTACTTTTCTTTCCGGAGTAAAAATAACTAAATATTATTACAAATAGTATTATAAACAGCTGTGTTACCAAATAATTACCATATATTGTTAAGATTATGTTTAATGCTAAATATAGTACTGAATATGGAAATATTTTCTTGAAATCTTTTATTGGGAATATCAGAAACAAAATTGTATAAATGTTTATCAAGGTCAAGAATAAGGAAATGATTCCGTTTGTTACCCAATTGACATCAATTTTCACTAAGTTGTCCACAGTTATTTTATAATAAGGCAAACCCAGACTGTCCAGCGCTGTATTAATAACAATCATACATACCATTATTATAAATAACCATATTGCTACTTTAGCAACTTTTTCATTAACACCTAACCATTTTAAAAATTCTCTCATAAACAACCACATCTCCAATATAGCACAGATTTAAATATCTTTCGCGCAATTTTTGAAATTTTTTTATTTTTTTGATATTTTTTGGAAAATTTTTCCTTTTTTCGATATTATTCTAGCACTTTGTAGACAAAAAGAAAAGAGAAAATTGTTATTTTTTCTCTTTGTTAACCGTTTGTTTATTTTTGTCCGAGATTATTCCGGTCCTGAAGACTATCCATAGTATTAACGCTAATATTGTTATATAAACATAAATACCTACTTTTTTGTCTCCGATTATATATATAATTGATGCTATTGCAAATAATATATTCATTGCATATATTGCTAATACTGTATTTCTATGTGATAAACCTAAGCTTAATAGTTGATGATGCAAATGACATTTATCTGGCATATATATAGGTTGATGTTTTAAACTTCTTCTTATTATTGCGAATAATGTATCTAGGATTGGTATTCCTAGTATTAATAATGGAACAAATAGAGAAATCATTGTTGCAGTTTTGAATCCTAGTAAAGATATTACTGCAATCATGAAGCCTTGAAACATGGAACCTGAGTCTCCGGAAAAGATCTTTGCTGGATAAAAGTTATGATATAGGAAACCTAGTGTAGAACCTAACATAATAAATGCTAATGTTATATTTAATGCTCCCATTGTTCCTTTGATAAATGCAATTATTCCTATTGTTAAATAAAATATTGCACATGTTCCGCTTGATAGACCGTCTAGTCCATCAATTAAATTTATTATATTTATACACCCTAGTATAAATAAAACTGTTAATGGGTATGAAAAGATACCAAAGTTTATGTATAATCCAAATAATGTTACCTTGTTTAATAGGATGTTTCCATAGAAAATTACTATACATGCTGCTATTATTTGTCCAATTAGTTTTGTTTTTGCATCAAGTGGTTTTATATCATCTATTACTCCAGTTAAAACTATAATGAAGCTTCCTATTAGTATTGAGTTCATTTGAACACTTTGAACTCCAAATAGCATGTAACCAAATAGAAAACCTAGAAATATACCTAATCCTCCGAGTCTTGGCATTGGTTTAGTGTGGACTTTTCTTTTATTTGGAATATCCATTGCTCCAATGTGAATGGCTATTTTTTTAATATAGAATGTTATTGCTAATGTGATTATTAAACATGTTAGTACTATAAATAGTATATGTAATTGATTGTTAATATCTAGCATTTTATCACCGCCTAAGTTAATTATATCATATTTTTACTTATTTCAACAAAAAAGAACAGGTATTAGTCTATGTAGTATATCTTATCTAACATTATTCCTGTTCCTTCAGCTACACATGCAAGTGGATTTTCTGCTACTTTAACTGGCACTTTTAGTTCTTCTTCTAAAAGTTCTTTTAGGTTTTGAAGCATTGCGCCCCCTCCAGTTAACATTATTCCATTTTCTATGATGTCAGATGCTAGTTCTGGTGGAGTTTGTTCCAATACTACTTTTATCATAGATATTATTTTATTGACACTGTCTTTTAATGCTTCTTCTACTTCATCACTTGTTATTGTAATGGTTTTTGGAAGTCCCCCGATTAGATCTCTTCCTCTTATTTCTAATTTTTCTTTTTTTGTACTTTTTACTGTTCCTATTTTTATTTTTATATTTTCTGCGGTTTTTTCTCCGATTAAGAGTTTGTATTTATTTTTTACATATTCTATTATATTTTCATCAAATGTATTTCCTGCAGTTTTAATTGATGCACTTGTTACTATATTTCCTAATGATAAAACTGCAATGTCAGTTGTTCCTCCACCAATGTCTACAACCATGTTTCCCATTGGCTCTCCTATTTCTAGACCTGCTCCTATTGCTGCGACTTTTGGTTCTTCTTCGATGAATACTTTTTTTGCTCCAGTTCTTTCTGCTGCTTCTTTTATAGCATTTTTTTCAACTTCTGTTATATTTGATGGACAACATATTATTATTCTTGGTTTTACAATTTTGTTTTTTATATTTATTTTTCTTAGTAAATAAGATAGTAATGTTTCAACCATTTCAAAGTCTGCGATTACTCCATCTTTCATAGGTTTTATCGCTTTTATTTTTCCTGGTGTTCTTCCTAACATTCTATTTGCTTCTTCTCCGAAGGCAATTGGTTTTTTTGTTTGTTCATCTACCACTATTACGCTTGGTTCATTTACTATTATTCCTTCTCCTTTAACATAAACTAATATATTGACTGTTCCTAAGTCAATTCCTATATCTTTGTTAAACATATTAGTATCCCTTTATGTTTTCACTGAAGTATTTTTCTGGATCTATTAGTTTATTGTTACTATATAATTCAAAGTGCAAATGATTTTCTAGGTCTTGACTTATTGCGTTTGTAGATGATGATGCTATTGTTTGTCCTTGCTTTACTTCTTCATTTTCTTTTATAAGTACATCTTTTACACTTTGATAGACACTAATTAGATTGTCATTGTGTTTTATCTTTATAGTTGTTCCTGTTATATCATCTTTTGTTACTGATATAACCTTTCCGTCTTTAATTGCATTTACTTTAAAGACGGAATCATTTGTGTAGTCTACCCCACTGTTTTGAATATAGGTATTTTCATAGTATATGATTGATTTTTCTTGTGTTTCTTTATTTTGATAGTCATAGAATGTCTTTCCAACTTTTACTTTGTCATCATCATATGGTCTTACAACACTTTTTTGTTCTTCTTTTGTAACTGGCACAACATTATCAGTAAGCACTTCATATGAAACGTATGTATAGTTGTCACTTATTTTAGAGTCTACTACTGACATTGATCTTACTAGTGCAAAGCTAAGTAAACAAAATACACATATACTTGCAAATATAATTCCTTCTACTGTGTAGTTTCTTGTTATTTTTTTCATTATAAAATCACCTCATTAAAAGTTTTAACAATTAATGAGGTTTTTATTCATAAACTTAAAATATTTTTATAGTTGTTGCAATTTCGTAAATGAAGTTTGTTACTAAATATATTAGTGATATTGCTAAGAAGAAGTAAAATAGTCTTGCTTGAAAGATTTTATTTTTTTTAAATATATTATTTATATTTACTGAATCTAATGATATTATTACTAATACTGTTGTTAAAAAGTATAGTGCTATTTTACCCATTTTCGTACTCCTTAATTTGATTTATTCTTTTTATATATTTTTCTTGATTGCTTTCTTGTGAGGTTAAAAATGTTTTTATAATTTGTTTTGTTTTCAATTTTGACATTTCTCCAGATAATGCAATTATATTAGCATGATTGTGTTCTTTTGCAAGTCGTGCTTCTTTTTTATTTGATACTTTTGCACAAATTATTCCTTTTACTTTATTGCATGCTATTGAGATTCCTATTCCTGTTCCGCAAAGGGCAATTCCTAGATCAGCTTTTTTGTCTTTTATTGTTTCTCCTAGTAGTATTCCATATTTTGGATAGTCTGCACTTTCTTTACTATTTGTTCCTAAATCTAGGACTTCATAGTTTTGGTCTTTTAAATATTTTATTAATTCTTGTTTCATTTCATAGCCACGATGATCTGATGCTATTGCTATTTTCATTTTTATCACCTATATTTAGTATACTATTTTATTAAAAAAAAAGATACTTTTTTGGGTTGTATAATTTTTAGTGTGTGTAATGTGTAAAGCATTATATGCACTTTTTTATAAAATAAAAGACATATAAACTT
>CAKOLK010000007.1 GCA_934096275.1 uncultured Bacilli bacterium
ACATATTTTCACTTCCTTTATTTTATTGTATCAAAAAAGTAGACTGATTGTCTTTTTGACATTGTCTACTTTTATCATATCACTTCAATTTTGATATGTTTATTTTTATATTTTTATTACGTCTTTGTACATAGCTTTTTCACTTAAATATTTTGCACATTCATATAAAGCACAGTATTTATCAACAATTGTTAATAAAAAGCCCTCTTTTGATTTAGGTGGAATGATTGTGACTGGAAACATGTGGGTTTTTATCATATTTTGTTCTTTTTCTGTTAAATCAAATATTTTAACAGCATTTTTATATGCGCATTTTGCATGGGTAAAGGCGTGTAGGCCTTTACGACCGTTTTCTCTTATTCTCCAGTTGTATAGAAATAAATCATGAAGCATTCCTGCGCGGGCTACTGCTTTGTAATCCCAGTTTAGTTTTTTTGCTATACTGTAGCATATATATGCAACGGTATAGCAGTGTTCATAGCAGTCTGTATTAAAGTGTTGAATGTAGTTTTTCATAGCTTGTACATTTTCGTTTTCTATTAGTTCTTTTATTATTTCTTGAAACTCATAATAGTTTGTAATTTTTTTACCCATAAGGTTCCTCCTTTTAAATATTTTTATTTATTATTTTTCTTTGTACATAAAGCATTGTTTATCATGTGAGTAAATTATTCCAATTGCTTGAAGGTATGAATAGATAATTGTTGTTCCAACGAAAGACATTCCTCTTTTTTTTAAATCTTTTGAGATGGCATCTGATAGATTATTTCTAGTATTATTTACTTCATAGAGTATTTTATCATTGGTAAATGTTTTTAAGTAATTATAAAATGTTTTATATTCATTTGTTATTTGTTTAAATATTTTAGCATTTTTGATACTTGCTTTTATTTTTAATTTGTTTCTTATTATGTTAACATTGGTTAATAATTCATTTATTTTTTCTTCATCATAGTTTATTATTTTATCTATATTAAAATTGTCATACGCTTCCTTAAAAGAGGCTCTTTTATTTAGAACACATTCCCAAGAAAGTCCTGCTTGAAATGATTCTAGTATTAACATTTCAAATAAGTATTTATCATCAAAGTTTTTTTGACACCATTCATTATCATGATAGTCTACGTATAACTTGTTGTTTAGGTTGCACCATTTACATCTTTGTTTCATAGTTTGGTTCCTTTCTAACTTAGTCATTTTACATTTTGGCTGGTTTTCATTTTAAATTTTGGCTATCTTTTTATAATTTGTTTCCTTTTTTGGGCATTTTGTATTTACTTATATCATTTCCTTCGATTTGTAAGAGTCCTATTTTATTTTTTAGTCCTCCGCCATATCCAGTCAGATTGTTATCTTTTCCCATTACTCTATGACATGGGATTATAATACAAATAGGATTTTTTCCTACGACATTTCCTACTGCTTGTGATGACATTTTTTCAATACCTTTTTTCTTTGCAATAATTTCTGCGATTTGTCCATATGTAATTGTTTTTCCGAATGGTATTTTATTCATAATATCTGTTACTTGTTGTTCAAAGTCTGTTAATTTTATTTTATATTTTGGTGTAAAGTTAGGGTTATTACCACTGAAATATATATCTAACCATTTAATAGTTTCATCAAATATTTCTAAATCTTTTGCTGTATAATTATCAATATGTTTTTTAGCATCATTACTGTTTTTAAAATATAGTCCTGTTAAATATGTTCCATCACTTGTTAGAATAATATCATCAAGAGGACACTTATATATTTTCTTATACATGTGTCATACTTCCTTTTCTACATTTATTAGTATAGACTTCATATTCTTTTATTATGACTTCATTTACTCTGGGTATTAATAGATATTTAATTTGTTCTGTTAAAGTTCCATATTTTAAATATAAATATTTATACATCATATTTCTAGTTTCTTCTTTTTTAGATTCTTCAATATTCCAATAATCTATTTCTTCAATTCTTTTCATAATAGCAGAAAAGCAAATAGTTAGTAATTCATCATGATATAAATCAAGTTTGTTTAAATCTTTTGCATTTTCAATTATATCGTCAGTAACTTCGAATATTTCAGTTATTTTAGTGTTTGGTTTTAGATTAATGCCGCTTACACCAGAGTTGGTTCTTCTGTAAAAGTAGTCTTTGTTAAAGGTTTTTATTATTTTATTTGATCTTAAATACATAATAGTAGTAAATGCAATGTCTTCCCATTTAGTATTTATAAACTTATAGTCTTTGATTAGTTCTTTTTTAAATAATTTATTACATACTGAAGGACTAGTATTTAATATATTTTCTTTTATATCTAATTCTAATGATTTATTAGTATTAGCAAATGATAAGTCTTTATTGTAATAGTGATTGTCTTTTACAAAGATTAGGTCTGTTTCAATTAGATCAGGATAATTATTTTTTATTATTTGATTTATCATATTAGAGTACATAGTATTACTAATGTAGTCATCACTATCTATAAAGGATATATAGTCTCCTTTAGCATGAGATAGTCCAATGTTTCTTGATTCTGATTGTCCTAGTGTTTTATTATTATGGTAAATACTTATATTTTTATATCTTTTTTCGTATGATTTTAGTATATTTAGACTATCATCGTTTGAATTATCATCAATAATTATTATTTCAATATTTTTATAATCGTTTTTTAATATAGAATCTATACATGTATTTAAGTATTTAGATGTATTATGTACTGGTATTATTACACTTATTAATATATTACTACTCATTTATAATCCCTCTTTCGTATTAATATTATATATCATTTTATATTAGTTTTCAAATGAAATAGATTATAAATATTTGAATATATCATAAATTATTTTTAATGTTTTTTTCACGTCACTTATTGATAGCTTACTTATTTCATCTAATACATATATGTTTTGCATTTTATAAAAGGCTTTTATCAACTCATTATTCAGTCCTTTTTTTATATAGCAAAAATCGACTATGTTTTTTGTCTCTGGTATTCCTCCCACTCTGTTTTTTTCTTCTTGTCTTTTATATTTTATTAGTTTATTTAGTTCTGACTTATTATTTAATAAACCCTTAATCTTTTTATTTCTTATCATTATCGAAATATCATATAAATGTTTTGCAGTATCTTCATACATTTTTCTTTCATAATAAAATTCAGCAGCAAATATCTTGTCAATAAATATTCGTTCTAATTTAATTGTTTTTATTTCGAACTCTGAAATGTAATATTTTTCTCTTAATATTTGCTGTTCCTGTTTATTTGCATATTTATACACAAGAGGTTCAATTACATAACTAGAAACTGGTTCTGATATAGTAAAAGATGTTGATTCTATTTGGATCTTTCCAAACTTAAATAGTTCATTTAAACCAAATATTGATTCATATTTATAAAATGATATAATACTTCCTTTCTTATCTATTGTTTCTTCTTTTATCAACTCTAGTCCTGGAACTTTGTAACTTAATGCAGACTTTTTAAGTCTAGTCTTATTGCTATTATTGGATTCATTTTCATTTATCTTAACTGTCAAGTCAATATCTTCAGAAAACCTGTTCATATGATCTAGTATTTTATAAACTGCTGTTCCTCCTTTAAAATATGCCTGTAATATTTCTTGATTAAGTGACAGTTCCTTTAAAACAAGGCATACATAATAATCCTTTTCTAGGATATCATTTCTTATACCTGTTCTGTTGTTGATGTTAAGTATTAATTCTTCAAGTACTTCCTTTTTCATTCGTTATCCCTCCTAGAAAATAAAGCTTTTTTATAGGCTTTAAATCATTTAGTTGATTAGCATACTCAAATATTTTTTCTACTTCTAATTGACTATCTTTAATAAACTTGTAAATAATTTCTTTTTCTTTTTCATTATCTACCTCTATTTTTATATCATCTTTATTAATTAATAAATCAAATAATTGTAAATATTTGTAATTATCATCTGTAATTTTTATCTTTGGCTTTTTAATAACTACTCCTAGATTTTTATTATTATATAAATTAGCATTTGGACATTCATTTGTTACAATCAACAATTCCTTTGGGACCTGTGTAGTAAGACCTAGTTTATTAAATAAATATGCTCCAGTGAAATATCCTTTTTTACCATTCTTATCATAAATATATTTTTTATCTATAACCTTATTAACATCAAGCAATTTATCTCCAAATACCCCTTTTATCGGTTTGTAATATACTCCCTTTATGAATTGAATTATTTTCTTTTCTTTTACTAATCTGTTGATATATACATAAATACTTTTAAATATATTATCAAAGTTATCATGAATGATATCTTTGAAATAATCTTTAATTTCTTCAATTAAGATTGGTTCATCAACTGGATATTCATCGATATATCTTATTAACATTTGATTGTAATTCATATAAATCCCTCCGATACTATATTATTATTTTATGATAATTTATTAATAAAATAATAATTTTATAACATTATACACTATTTTTTTATCTATGTCAATTTTATTATGTACATATTGATAGTATAATGATATAATTTAGTTAATAAGTGGACCCCCTGCTTACAGGGGGCTACTTTTTTTCATAATTTATTTGATATGTTATTAATATAGTAGTATAATATGTAATAAGAAATCAGTCCCACTGACTATAACCAGAGAGGCTGATTTCTTATTTTTTTATATATTAACTAATTTGACAGATTATTATATAAATGCTATAATTTAGGCAATAAAAGTTGTAGTCATGGTGATTTTTTCACCTAGTGTTACAACTTTTATTTTTTTATTAATGATTTATATAGATTAACTTTCATAAATCTTTTAATTAATATAAGTTTATAGTACTTATTATAATAATTGTTTTTATTAAATGATTTTTCTATAAGGTCTAAATTATCTATAATAATATAATCAATATTATTTAATCTTAATTGTTTTATATCATTGTTAAAATATTTATATATGTAATAATCATTATCTATACAAAAATATTTATTATTTTTTATAAAAATTAATAAGGTGTTTGGATAAACTTTCTTAATAAAACTATATCTATTTCTTAAACTCATTATTAAAACGCCTTTTTTTAATTATTCTTTTTACATATAAACTCTTATATGTACTTAAATAAGTATTTATACTAGAGTAATAACTATTAAAACTTATATAATTATTTTTATATAAATAATTAATTTCTTTTATTCTTTTTCTAATTCTATTTTTCACATCCTTTGATGGTTTTATAATAGTTTTATTATTTATAACTTTATATTTATATCCTAAAAATATAAAACCCTCTTGTGAGCTAGTAATTTTACATTTATTCATGTTAAGGTTTAATTTATATTTATTTAGTAACTCTTCTTTTAATAATTTATAAACTTCTTTTAATTTGTTTTTATTCTTATCTATTAATATAAAATCATCCATATAACGAATATAGTATTTAATTTTATAATCATGTATTATTTTATGATCTAATTCATTTAAATAAAATATAGATAAGAATTGACTAGTCATATTACCTATTGGTAAGCCTTTACCAATAGAGTAATGTGGTAACTCATCTATTTCATTCTTATGATTTGGATAATTAATTTTATACTTTTCTTTCAAATATCTTATATTATTATTTATATAATTATAGTTAGTACTAGATATTATATCAGATATAAAATTATACTCTTTATTATTTAATTTATCATGTAACATACTTTTTAATACATTATGTTCAATACTATAAAAGTATTTTGATATATCTAGTTTTAATATATAAAAGGTATTATATTTTTTATTAGCTTCAATAAATGATTTTAATAGTTTTCTACCATAACTAGTTCCTAGATTCTTCCTTGTTGCGACGTTTCGGTGATCTAAATATTTTGATAGTTTTGGTATTAGTACTTTTCTTGTTATATAGTGATTTATTACTTTATCTTTTATATTTAAAGACATTACTATTCTATACTTTGGTTTAGTTATTAAAAATATATTATATTTACATAAATAATTATTATTATAATTACTAATAGTATTATATATATTATTAATATTTTGTATTTTATTTTTTTCAAAATTATATATCTTTAATTTATTCTTAGTATTTTTTCTAACTTCTTTTTCATAAATATTTATAATATCATTTAATAATTCATAGTCCACTTTTTCTTATCCATCCATATACCATTTTATTTATTTTAGTTAGATTATTTGTTTTATTATTTAATACTTTAAGTGAGTCTTCTAAAGAGGTGAATCTATTTCTGGTGTGGATGATGCTTTTCGAATAATTTAATGCTTTAGTATATTTGTTTTTATTTTTGTAATTTTTATATGTATCATTTATTTTATAGTTTATAGTATTAGTATCTAAAATATTGATTACTTTATTTAATGAAGATAAAGGAAAGCCTACTTTATTATTAATTATTTTATAATTAAGTAAATAACTTATAATATAAGCATCTTCATTATAAACGTTAATGAACTTTCCTACTTGTTTTAATAAAATATAATTTTTTGTCATATTGATCCTTTCAAATATATAAATATACTTATTATATAGTAGTTATATGCTTTATAGGTTATGACATATCATATACCATACATATATTTAATTTAGAGTATATAACTCAAAGATATGTTTTGTCCTTTAATACACTCATATAATAACCTTAATCATTATATCATTACTGGTTTTTTAAGGGGCTGGGCGCACGGCATACTCGTTGTTGTTGACGTTGTTGTTGTTATTGACATAGCCACTCGAATTCACATTGAAAGCATTGTTGGAATTGTCTGAATTCTGCGAAATTATTTTTCAAACATACCTTATACATTGTATTATATATATATAGATAGATTGTCAATGGTTTTTTATAATATTTTTAGAAACTTAAAAAAGTCATAAAATGTACTAAACATATTTATGACTTTATTTTAAAATTATAAATCTTATTTTCTACTGCTCACCGCAAGATTTTACCTTGCAGGCTCGCTCATGTTACTCAACTGATACTAAGCATATACGGTTTTTGAGAAGTCCCTTCTCCACCTGAAATCTTTACGTTAGATGAAAGACTTAGGACTGGGCGCACGGCATACTCGCGGCGGTTGACGAAGCAGTTGTCGCTATTGACAAAGCCACTCGAATTCACAATGAAAGCAATGCTGGAATAGCCTGAAAACTGCGGAAGCAACCATGTATTTACACTTTTATCTAACCAATTACTTGTTGTTTTACAATTTATAGAACTAGAATAACTAGATAGATCACTTGTACATTCTTTTGATGCTGCATATCCATAATCACTTGCATACATTAAAGCTATTTTTTTATTTGCATCACTTTGTACTATTGGATTTGTTCTATAATAGTGGTCTGTTCTATTTGCTTCATTTTTTCTTTCATATTGCCACATTACATCTGATGTGAAACTTGGATTACTATTGTATCCTCCAAGATAGTATTTTGCTGTACCTATCATGTTTTTTGTATCAGTAGTCAATGTATTATAATAATCATTATTTAAATATGTATTTAATGTTCCAGTTACCCAATTATTATATGAACTAGTTGTAGTATCTTGTGTCTCGTTCCATTTCTTATTTCCTATTGAGGTATCTTTTATTATTTTTAATCTATTTTCTACTTTACCATTTGTATCTTCAGTAGGTATTATTCCGATTATTCTCCATACTTCATTATTGAATGTTACATAATTTTTTACTACTGAGTCTCCTCCACGATATCTATACTCTGTTGCAAACTTACTATCTACTTGTAATGTATCATCTATTGTATGAGTTATTTTTTCAATACCATCTGTACCTACTGGTATATTTATTATTGGCACAATTGTTGGTAATTCAGTACTACATGTATTAGTATTACCCGCTATATCCTTGATATATGCTATGTAGTTACCTCCACTTGTAACTTCTTTAGTAGATAATTCTTGATAGTTTGTTCCATCAAATGAATAAGGTTTACCTGCTAATTGGTTATTATCTTGTCCTGTTATTTGTAATCTATATCCTTTACCTGTTTTTGCATATGTTAATGTACATGTAGGTTTTGTTGTATCTATTTTATCTACTGTTACTGTTTTAGATGTGCTGATATTATTTGATCCATCTTTAACCCATACATAGTATGTACCAGTATTATATTTAGTAGTTGTAGTAACTTTAGCATTACTCATACTAACCCATGTACTTGCATTTGATGCTGGTTTAGTATTTGATGTTGTTATATTATAAGCACTAACTCCTGAACCTTTACTTTCATCAAATGCAGATATTGTTATTTGTTTTCCTGTATTTGTCCATTTTTGTGTTACACTTGCTGTTTGTATACTTGGTGCAGTTGTATCATTATAAGCTTCTGGTATATTACTAAATAAACCGGTAACTTTATATTTATTTGATGTAGATCCTTCTCCTGAAAGATTTGCATCTTTTGTTATTGTAATACTAGGTCTAATACCAAGTGTATCAGTCTTATTTACTATACTTATTTGCTTTGTTCCACCAAATGAAAATACATCATTATTAGTTTGTGCCGGTGTTAAGGTATATGTATTTGTAGATGAATCTAAATAAGATGTTTTTGTTGTACTATTATATATTGCATTAGATAGCATTACTTCATCTACTGATAATATACCAATACTTTTTTTAGTAGTATTATTACATTTTAATTTAGGTTTATTACTTGTTACTCTTTTGTATGATAGTGTTGTATCATTACAATAATTATCTTGTACTACATATTTTTCATAATCAGATCCTTTTATATTAGAGTTATACCAAGTATTTAATGTAGTATCTATATTATTATAAGTACTAGTACCTATTGAATCATTTAGTACTAATTTAATGCTTCCATCTTTATTTATTCTTACTATTTTCCATTCTTTATTAGCAAAAGTAATATTATTATTTACATTTGTACCTCTGAAATAGAATGTATTTTCTTCATTATTTCTTTTTAAGTAGTATAATCCATCTTGTGTTGTTTTAGTATAATCTGTATCATTTATTACTGTATTATTTTTTAAAACATTAACACCACCAGAAAGGTTGGTAAGGGTTTCTGCTTCTTTTGCTATTCCTGTAACTAGTATTTGTGTTTTAAAATCATCATTAAACTCTGTTACATCATATCCTATCCACATAGCAAGTTTAAATGTTTTAGTAGTTTTAGCAGGTAAGTATCCTTCATCTACTACATAGTTTGCTATTGAGTTTGTTAATGGATTAGTAAAATTAGCAGTAATTTCTCCAGTTTTTAGTGTTGATAATGTAGAAGGTGTAAGATAACCATCTTGATATAATGCCACTCTTACTTTAGAGGCATCATCTTTCTTTGATGGAGAAAGTACATTTATAGTAGTTTCATAATAAGCATCTAAATCACAAGTATTTGTAATAGTATAAGTATATGGAGAAGTGTTTACTCCGATTGTATCTTGTGTAGGTATTGCATTATTTAAATTAATTGCACCATTATCTTTCATAGTAATATCAAAACAACTGTTAATATTTTCTACTTTATCAGATGTATAACTTAATTTTACAAAAGCATATGACATTCCACTTACTAGTACTATGATTCCTAGTATTGCTAGTATTAATATTTTAATTCTTCTTTTTGTTTCTTTGTCTAAATTATTATTTTTTTCTTTCATATTTTAATCACCATACTTAAAATACATATCTTATATGTTAAGTTAATTATATAATATTTTTATATTTGTTTCAATATTTTAATGGTTATTTTTTTAAAATTAGGTTGATAGATTTCACTTATTAATATTAATTATCTTTTCCTGTGGGAAAACATATGTCGTTTTTTAGTATTATCTTTTCCTGTGGGAAAAGATAATTTATTGAAATACTTTTTTTATACAAGAAAAAAAGAGATTAGTCTTCTCTTTATTTGTCCGCTAGCATACCCATTGTTTTTTTAGCTGCTTCTTGTTCTGCTTGTTTTTTCGATTTACCAATTCCTGTTGCATATGTTATTCCATCTATTTTTACTGCTACTTTAAATCTTTTATCATGTGATGGTCCAGTTGCCTCTAAAAGTTCATAGTCTACTGGTGTTTTAGTAGTTTGTACTGCTTCTTGTAATGCTGATTTATAATCTTTAAAGAATTTTATATTTTCATCTTTTATATAAGGTATGATTATGTTTAATGCTACTTCTTTTACTTTTTCAAATCCTAAGTCTAAATATATTGCACCCATAAGAGATTCAAATGTATCTGCCATAATTGCTTTTTTATGTGTACCACCAGTGTGACTTTCTCCTACCCCTACTCTTATGTAATCACTAAAGTGTAAGTCGTTAGCATATTCATAAAGAGCATTTTCGCATACGTATGAGGCTCTTATTTTTGTCATTTCTCCTTCGGTGTATTTATTGCTTCTATAAAGGTAGTCTGATACTACTAAGTCTACTATTGCATCTCCTAAAAACTCTAGTGTTTCGTATGATTCTTTTAGATTATTTTCATATGCATATGATGTATGAGTAAATGCTTGTATATATAAATCTTTATTTTTTGGAGTTATATTTATTTTCTTAAAAAGTTCTTCCATGTAATCACCTTCTTTGTATAAATATATCATATTTTTATTAAAAATAATACTCTTTGATTGATATTTTCTTCTTTTAATAGTAAAATGATAATGGTGGTACTTTTGAGAGAGATTTTAATTGGAATTATAAAAATATATCAAATGATACCAGGTCCATGGCATAATATGTGTCGTCATATTCCTAGTTGTTCAAATTATGGAATTGAGGCAATTAAGATACATGGTGCTTTTTATGGAAGTTATTTAACTATTAAAAGAATATTAAGGTGTAATCCTTTTGGAACTAGTGGTTATGATCCTGTTCCTAAGGGTAAAAAGGAGTAATTATGAAAAAGAAAATTATTTATTTATTATTTATTTTTGTTATTTTATTTAGTTGTAGTGGATGTATTAAAAGTGATGTAATGCAAGGTATTGATATAGTTACTACTATATATCCAATTGATTATATTACTAATAGATTATATGGTGATGATTCTAATATAACAAGTATTTATCCTAAGGGTACTATTGTTAATGAGTATAAATTAACTAATAAGATGTTGAGGGACTATAGTGAAAAAGATTTATTTATATATAATGGTAATACTAATGAAAAGGAATACGCTAAGGATATGTTAGGTTTTAATAGAAACTTAAAAATAATTGATGCTTCTTATGGAATTGATTCTACTTATAAGGATAGTGATGTTTGGTTAAATCCTTCGAATATACTTATGGTTGCTCAAAATATAAGAAATGAACTTAGTGAATATATTAATTCTAGTGTTGTAATTGATAGTATAAATAATAAGTATGATTTACTTAAAGTAGATATTACTGAACTTGAGTCTGAAATAAAGAAAGCTGCTGAAAGTTCTAATTTACCTACGATTGTTGTTTATGATGAGAGTTTAAATTATTTAAATAAGTATGGTTTTAAAGTTATTAACTTGACTGAAAATGGTAAGACTAAACAAAGTAATATTGATGTTGCTGGTGATTTATATAATAATAAAAAGATTAGTTATGTGTTTGTTATTGAAAACGAAAAGATTAGTGATGATATAGAAGCTTTTATAAAAAAATATGATGTAGAAAAACTTACTATTAGAGCTCTTGATAATATTAAAGAAGAAGATATTGCTAATAATGATGATTACTTGTCTTTGATGCATTATAATTTAGATTTGATTAAGAAAGAAACTTATAAATAAAAAAGATTCATTTAGTTTGAATCTTTTTGTTTTGGGTAATATATTTTTTCATTTTGTTTTAAATATATACAGTAGTAACCATCTTTTGATGCTGTAAAACTATTATAGTCTTCGAGTGTTTTAGGATCAGTTGGTTCTGGTTTTGGACTAGGTGTTGGTGTGGGATCTGGTTTTGGCGTAGGAGTTGGAGTTACTTGTTCTTCTTTGTTTAATACTTTGACATAGTCTTTTACATTTGCTATCCATTTATTGTAATCTATTCTATACCAAGTATAACCATTTGATTCTTTTTTATCTAAAACATTGTAGTATCCAAGATTAGCATATCCTAATACTTTTGCTGATAATGAGGAATTATCTCTACAATTTAAATATTCTTGTAAGACTTGAACTTGGTTTTTATCTTTATTTCTAGTAGTTGGAGTACCTACGACTTTTTTAACTCTTGAACTGGAATTTTTAGTAACTGTTTGATCATCAAATAAATATAAATAGTTTAATGGATCTTTTGCATATTTGGAAGCATCTGATGATTTGTATTTATAATTCTTAGGACATACCCAATATTCAAAATGAAGGTGCACTCCTTGTGCTAGTCCTGTTTCGCCCATGTATCCTAGTTTTTCTCCTTGTTTTACTTTTTTACCTTTTTTTATTAATGATCTTTGTTTTAAATGCATGTATATATTTATGATCGTATTTTCTTTTTTTACATATTTTAAAACTATATAATTTCCCATTGATGATGTGTAACCTTCTTCAATTACGGTTGCATCATGTGTTGCATAAACTGGTTCTCCTTGATAGTTTATCCATCCTAAATCTAATCCATAATGATATCTACTTACTTTAGTTATAGGATGAGTTCTTAGTCCAAAGTCTGATGTTATTCCTACTTTATTTACAGGATATTTTACGTACATAATATCATCCTCCTAGTGTAATATATGTAAGAGAATGATTTTATTATAAAGATAAAGAACTTATTTTTTGCTAAGTTCTTTATCTTTAGTATCTTTTTTAGTTGTTTGTGTTGTTTTATTTTTGTCTTCTTTACTTTTTTCTTTTTCTTTATCTTTGTTTTCAATTTTTATATTAATTGAAAATATTGGTTTTTCTTTTTTTTCTTCAGTATTTTTTTCATCAGTTTTCTTATCTTCTTTTATATTTTCTTTAGTATCTTTTTTATCTTCTTTCTTTTCTTCTTTTAACTCATAAAAGTTCAATTTGAAAGAGTCATATTTTTTAGATTGTTCAAATACTAAAGTACCGACTTTAGTTGCTCCGATTACTAGTTTACCACTGTAGAGAGCTGTATTAACATCAAGAGCAGTAAAGATTCTTTGAGTTTCTTCTTGATCTTTATTTTCAAGTTTCCAGTTTTTAGAACTATAACTTACTGGTTCATCAGATTTGTTTTCATATTGGATTGTTACTATAATGAACTGATTACCATCTTTAGGCTTTTTATACTCTGTTCCAGTTTCGTTTGTTTCTACTTTTTTAACTTTATAGTTTACATCTTTGTATCTTATTGTTTCATTTATATCAAACACTTTAGTAGTATTTTCATTTGGTTTTACTTCTTCACCAATATCGAATAATTTATGGTATAGTTTTATTCCTGATAGGGTTATTGTTATCACCAATGTTAGTACAATTATACTTACTATAATTCTCTTAAGGTTTTTTTTGTTTTTTAGTTTTAATAAGAATTGTTTTATTTTTTCAAACTTATTATTTGTTTTTTTTGTAGTCTTTTTTGATAATTTTATTTTTTGTATCTTCTTTTTTGGAGTTTTAATTTTTTTTGGTTTACTTTGTAATTTAAATTTTTTAATTATTTGTGGTTTTTCATTTATTTCTTTTTGTACTTTTATCTCTACTTCTTGTTTAGGTACTTCTTTTATATCGATTATATCTTTTGGTAATTGTTCTTTTATATTTTTTTGTACTTTATTACTTGTTTTAGTACTTTTTTTATTTGATGGTATTATCTTTGCTTTTGATACATCTGCTCCACAATATCTACATATTTTTAGTTTATTTGGTACTTGTTTTTTACATTTTTTACATACTTTCATTTTATTCACCTGCCTTGTTCGTTTTATCAAAGAAATTATATCATAATGATTAATAAAAGTCATTATTTTTTGTAAATTATTCATACTAATTATGGGTGATTTTATGATAGTAAGATTAGGTTATGTTTCTATTGCTAAGTCTATATATGATGATACTAGTTTTAAAACTATTAATTATACTAATTATATGAAGAATGCTGATATTAAAAGAATAGATTCTGTTATTGTTAATAACTTGGAAACACTTAATAAAATAATATGTTTTAATATTAGAAATAATATTCATTTTTATAGAATTACTTCTGATTTAGTGCCTCTTGCTACTTTGGATGATGTTAGTTTTGATTATATTGATAAGTATAGTGATTATTATAAGGATATTGGAAATCTTATAAATCTACATAAGATGAGAGTTGATGCACACCCGAGTGAGTATACTGTTCTTAATAGTACTAATCAAAAGGTGGTTAATGATACTTTTAAAATACTCAGATATCATGTTGATATTCTTAAGAGTATGAATATTGATCCTTTTGTTATACTTCATGTTGGTAGTAGTGCTTTTGGTAAGAAGAATTCTCTTACTAGGTTTATTAATAATTTTAATTTACTTGATTCTGATATTAAGAATAGTATTTTAGTTGAGAACGATGATAAGGTTTTTAATACCTCCGATGTTTTATATCTTTGTAGGGTTATTAAAAGACCATTTGTTCTTGATTATCTTCATCATATTTGTAATCCTTGTGAAAAAGATATTACTTGTTATTTAAAGGATATTTTTGATACTTGGGGTGATATAATTCCTAAGGTACATTTTTCTTCTTCAAAGGGTAAGTTAAAGAAGGATATGAGAAGTCATGCTGATTTTGTTAATGTTAATGAGTTTATTTCATTTATTGAGCTTATTAAGCCTTATACTGACAGGGTTGATGTTATGATTGAGGCTAAGATGAAGGATGAGGCTATGTTTAGACTTATTAGACAGTTGAAGTATTTGACGGATTATACTTTTATTGATGATACTACTTTTATAGTAAAATAAAAAATATAATCTTTTGACTATATTTAGTTATTTACTTTTTCTTCTTCTTTTTCTTCATTTAAACAATGTTCAATCATACTTATTATGACATTGTTAAATGATGTGTCATTTTCTTTTGCTATTTCTTCAATTTTTTGTGCTAAGTTTTCTTTTATATATAAGGACTTGTATATTGCTACTTCTTTTCCTTTTGTCTTTTTTAATGTAAAATTCACACTACCACCTACCTAATTCTATTTTAATGTTTTATTATATTTTAAAATATATTAGAAATTTCTGGTATATTTTTCTAAAAAGTTATATAATAGTTAACTAAGGTGATATATTGAAAAAGACAAATAATTTTGAGACAACTATTTTTGGTATAGATTTATTTATAAAATGGATTATAGAACAAATACAAAAACGTAAAAAAGACCACAAAAAAACTCTTTAATAAGAGTTAATTTTTTTTATGGCGGAGCGGGAGGGATTTGAACCCTCGCACCAGTTACCCGATCTACACCCTTAGCAGGGGCGCCTCTTCAGCCTCTTGAGTACCACTCCAAGGACACTTTTTTAAGTGCATATTTATTATATGATATATTTTAATTATTTTCAAGCATTTTTTAACAAAATTATAATTATTGTTGTAAGTGAAAGAAGTGCTACTAGTATTAAGGTTATTAAAAGCATATTACTTGAACCTGTTTTACTCTTAATAAATCTTAGGTTTTCTTTTTCTTCTTCTACTTGTAGTTTAGATGAGAAATCGTCACCATAACCTGTAATTTCTTGAATTTTTTCTATGTGTCCTACTAATTTATTGATTATTTTTTCATCAAAGTCTTTTAGTTCTAGAATAGTATCGTTTTCCATAATTGCTAAATAGTTTTGTTCTTCGAAATAACTACTTTTTACACTAGTGCACATACTATATCTAACAATTATTTCAGGTATTATTTCCATTTCAAATATTTGAGGTTGATCATAGACTATTACTAGGCTATTTTCTACTCCATTTGTATTACTGGATACTATTAATTGATATGGAAAGCTATCTTTTAATGTTATTTTCATGTATTTATTATTTGCTTCAAAATTAGATAGTTTGTTTAATAAATCGTACTTTTCTAGATTATAAAATTTTTGCTCTTTTTTGTAATTAGTTTCTTCAACTGGTTCATTGTATCTTATCATAGGCACACCTCTATTATAAGTATACCACGATATTTTTATTTAATAAAGTTTTTTTACTTAAATTACAATGCCTCCGTCAACTTGAATGATTGTTCCGTTTGTGAATGTTGAATCATCACTTCCTAAATATAGATATGCTCCCGCTAATTCAGATGGATTTGCTATTCTTCCTAATGGTGTTAGTTGTGATAGCATACCTCTTGTTTTTTCATCAGTGGAGTCTTTAGTCATATCTGTCATTACTGCTCCTGGTGCTACGGCATTTACTCTAATGTTGTGTCTTCCAAGTTCTTTTGCACATGATTTTGTTATACCATTTACTGCGAATTTTGATGATGCATAAGGTGTTTGCATCATACCACCATAGTTTGCTACCATTGAACTAGTATTAATTATTGAACCTGATTTTTGTTCTATCATGTATGGTGCTACTTCTCTTATGAACTTAAATACTCCGAAGGTATTGATTTGAAACATTCTTTCCATTTCTTCATCAGTTGTTTGAATTAATGGTTTTGCTGAAGTTATTCCAGCGTTGTTTATTAGGATATCTATTTTACCAAACTTTTCTATAGTCTTTTCAACAACATTTTTAATGCTTTCTGTACTTGTTACATCAAGTTCTAATCCTAGAATATTTTCACTTTTGTGTGATTCTTCAAGTGTTTTTAGAGCTTGTGGGACTTCATCTTTTAGTCCTGTGACTACTACTTTAGCTCCTTCTTTTAAGTATAGGTCCGCTATCGCATACCCTATTCCTTTTGTACTACCTGTTATTATTGCAACCTTATTTTCCAATTTCATTTTATCATCCTCCTTAATTTTATTGAAAAATTACTTTATGTATGTAATGTGTAATTACATGCAAAGTATTTTATGGTAGATATTTTTATTCATTGTACAAGTATATTGTTTACTTAATACGTTTTTAAAAAATAAAGAGATAGTCAATTGACTATCTCTAATAAATGTAAGTCGTCTCCGACCAAATGACAACATATAAAACATTTCTGTTCAATTTGTCATGACAATTATATCAAAAATTATTAGAAAAATCAATCTTACTATTTTCACATTTTTATTCCATAATTCATATTTGATTTATATATAACAAAAATTATTTTTCTTTCTTTAAAATACCTTCCTCTTATATTATAATATTTTGAGCTTATTCTTTCAAGGCTTTTAGCTTTCCAAACTAATGGTTCCTTTGGATGCATTATTTTTTTATTTTAGAATAATTTTATTATATTTGTTAAGATTTGTTTTACCTCATTTGGTTCTTCGTCTAGTAAGTCTACTCTAAAGTTTGTTATTCCTAATTCTTTCAATTTTGGGATCTTATCAATGTAATTAATTTCTTGATAATCCATTAATTTAGTTATGCAATTATTATTTATTAATCTTAGTTTTTTACCATTTCTATCTTTTAGACTATATTCATTAGAACTCTTACATAAATTACATGGTTTTTTACCATCATTAATTAATGCATTTAATGGGCAATATTTCATAATCATTAGTTCTAGTTTTCCATATACTAATATTTCTAAATTAGGATTTCTTTTGTATTTTTCTTTATAACCCTTTAATAAGTGATTTAAATTATTTTCATCTAGTTCAACTGATAATCCTACTCTTTTAACATTTAAGTTTTCTAAGGTATTTATAGTCTTACTGTTTACAACATTTAAATATATATCACTTACTATATTATTATTTTCTTTATTTTTATAAATTGCTCCTGTTTCTGATGCTAGAATATTTTCCTCGCAATATTTCTTAGGATTTAGATTTACTCTTGGTGTTTTTAAATATATATTTTTATTTTCTTTTCTATATTTATTATACAAAGATTCATCTTCAATATAGATATTAACATTTTCTGTTAATAATGTTTTTAATTGAGTTTCATTTCTTACAAGAAAACTTATAGTATTTGTGTTTTCTATTTCTTTTATAGTTAGTTTTTCTTGATGTATTTTTTCTTTTCTATTTGATTTAGTTCTTTCTTTTATTAATTCATCGGTTAGATATCTTCTTATTTCATTTATATATTTTAAAGGTATGAAGATATCTTTATCAACATCATATTCTATTTCTTTAACTTGGAATGGTGTTTCACCAATCTTAGATAATTTTTCTTTTAAGTCTTGTGTTAAGGTTGGGGTGTTTTTAGATTGTTCTACTTTTGATATAGTTTTTGTTATAGTATTTATTCCATCTGTTATTGTTACTTGTAATGGTTTATTTATTTTTGCTATTACTTTATAGTTTATATCTATCTTTTTTTCTTTGATGTTTTTTAAATCTTTTATTAGTTTATCATCTTGAGTTTTTAATACTATTCCTTTGTCTTTTAGATTTATTTTATTATCTAAATATATAATTTGATTTTTATTAGCATGATTTATTAACATGTCTTTTTCATTGTATATAAAGTTGGCAATCATTCCTTCGTTGTTACTGAATCTTATTCCATCATTTTGATTTAGTTCTTCTTGTAGTTTTATTTTTATTTTATTTTTTGTTGTTTCTAATACTTTGCCTAATACTATTCCTTGATGTTTAGGAGATTTTGTGTTTATAAACTCATTGTTTTTATTATTGTTTAAGTATCCTTTAGTAAACTTCCTGTTGTATAGGAGTTGTAATGTTTTTAAATCTGATTCTTCAGGTGTCATGTCTTCATTATTGTAGTATTTTTCTATTAGTTTTTTATATATTTTGGTTACATAGTATGTGTATTCTTCTTTTTTCATTCTTCCTTCGATTTTAAGTGATGCTATGTTGCTATCTAGAATGTCTTTTAGGTTTTCTATTGTGCATAGTTCTTTAGGACTTAGAAGGAATTGTCCATCTGTTTTTATTTTATTATTTTTTTCATATAATTCATATGGCAGTCTACACATACCTGCACATTCGCCACGGTTTCCACTTCTTTGTAAGAATTTTGATGAGAAGTAACATTGTCCTGAGTATGATACACATAGTGCTCCATGAATGAATATTTCTTTTTCTAATGGAGTTTTAATGTTATTTATTTCTTGTAGGGATAGTTCTCTTGCTAGTACTACTCTTTTTACGTTTAGGCTTTCTAATAGTTTTACTTGTTCTTCGTTGTGAGTGTGAAATTGGGTGGAAGAATGGATTTCAAAGTCTGGGAATAGTTCATTTACTAGTTTTATCATTCCTAAGTCTTGCATTATTAGAGCATCTACATCACTTTCGTATAAATATTTTATGTATTTAATGAAGTCTTTTACTTCTTGTTCATAGATAATTGTGTTTACTGTAACATATAGTTTTACTCCATATAGATGGCAATATTTTACTGCTTGTTTTAGTTCTTCGAGTGTGAAGTTTTGGGCATATTTTCTAGCAGTATATGATGTTGTTGATACATATACTGCATCACATCCACCATGGACTGCATAGTATAGTGTATTTTTATTTCCTGCTGGGGAAAGTAGTTCTACTTTTTTCATTTATATCACCTTTTGATTAGTTTGTTTAGTTTCTTCATCATTTAGATATTGTTGTATTGTTAATAAATTGTTATCCATCATTTCTAAAAACTTTATTACTGTTATTTCTACTTTTAAGATAAGTTTTCCTTCATAGATGTTTGTAAATATTAGTTTTGCATCTTCGATAGTTGGTCCTGGTATTATTTCATAGGTACCGTGTGCTATTGAGTTTCTTATTGAAGCAATTATAGATCTATTTTTCATATATAGTTCATCATCTTGATAATAGTTTTGTAGTTTTTGTAGTTCTTGTTTTAAGTTTTGTAGTTCTTGTTTTTTTTGATTTAGATAATTATTTTTATTTGTTATATTGCTATTTATTGCTGTGATTGCTTTTGTGTTTGTCTTTGGTACTTTAGCTAAGTTGTTTTTTATTTCTTCAAGTGATGTTTCTACTCTTGTTAGTTCTTTTTCTAATTGTTTTTCTTTGTCTTTTTTAGGTTTTAGTCTATCTTCTTCGACTTCTAAATGGATGATGTTTAAAGCGTTTAGGTTTAGTTTTGAAAAGTCTAATCCTTGTTCTTCGGGTGTTTTTTTATATAGTTTATCATATGGAACTGAAAAAAGGCTATTAAAGTTGCTTATTACTGAGGTTGCTAAGTTATCATAGGTAAAATACATTGGGTATTTATAATTATTTGCTATGTTTCTTTTTAGAGCATTTATATCAGTACTTCTTATATTTTTCATGGTTCTTAGCATTATTAGGTTGTTAATATTTGCCATTCTTACATCTGTTATTTTGTAGTTTTCATCAACTTTTCTTTGGGTTTCTTTTACTATTGCTAGTACTTGACTTTTATAGTCATATTCTGTTTGAGATAGTATTGAGTTTTTAATTAGTGGAAGTAGTTCATTTATGTCTTTATATTTGTTTAATTTAGTGTATTCTACTTTCATTATGTAGTTTTTATTTTTTAATAGTTGTTTGTAGTATTTTATTAGTTCGAAGTCACATTCTCTATTTTTTATGATTTCCACTATTTCATTGAAAGAGTTTATTTCGTAGGGTTCTAATTCTTTACCGTCTTGTCTTTTAAGAGAGAACTCTATGTTTTCACATTGTCTTATTATGCTTGCTGCTTCTTCTTCAGTGGTGATTAGTTTTGTTCTATTCTTTTCTAGTTTTGTAAACATTATAAAGTTTCTTTTATACTCATTTTTTTTAGTGTCCATAAAGAAGTTATAGTTTGCATTGATCATAAATGTTGTCAGTTTATCGACACTTATTGACACTTCTTGACCTTCAACGTGTAAAATGACTTTGCCTGTTTTGTAATCTATTGTAAAGTCTCCATGGCCTAATTTGTTTCTTAAGACCGCCACTAATGTTGGGGCGTCTTTAAATGTATAGTTATCTATCTCATAACCATTATTTGTTTTTGTTGATATGTTTTCTACTGTTTCTTCTAGTCTTTTTTCATATAATTTTGATTCATATATTAAGTTTCCGGTGTTTTCTACTAATTCTTCTTTTATTGATAGCATAATATTGGCAATGAATCCTACTTGTGCTGATAGTTGATAGTCTTTATTTTCTATATAGTTTTTTTCGTCTACATCGTATAGAGTTTTAAGCATAAATATTGTGTATGCTTTGGTTCCTAGATAATAGTTTGCAATAAAGTCTATATCTGGCATTTATCTCACCTCTTTTATATTTTACCATATATGACAAAAGTTTACAATTATTGACATTTGCACTTGTCGTTTTATTGTAAACTTTATATTTTTGTTTTACTTAATCATTTTTTATCACGAATATTGCGTATAATGGAACAGATTTTATTTTTGTTGTGGGATTGTATCCTGAGTATTTTTGAAATATTTTTTGTGTTTACACGTTTTTCATAGGACTTTTAATTTTTTTGATATTTTTTAATGATTCTTAGAGTGTTTATTATAGTTAATAATGTTACTCCAGTGTCTGCGAATACGGCGAACCACATGTTTGCTAACCCAAATATGCTTAGTAATAGTATTGATAATTTTACTGTGATTGCAAATATTAAGTTTTGTTTTATTATGTGTTTTGTGTATTTTGATATATTTATTGCTAATGGTATTTTTTCTAGGTCATCTTTCATAATGACTATATCGCTTGCTTCGATTGCTGAGTCTGTTCCAATATTACCCATTGATATACCAATGTCTGAACGTTTTAGTACTGGAGCATCGTTTATACCGTCTCCGACGAATATTGTTATTTCTTGTTCTTTAGCTACTTTTTCATAGTTTTCAAACTTATCTGTTGGAAGCATTTCATATTTTATTTCATCTATATCTAGTTTTTTACCTATTTCTAGTGCTATTTGTTTTTTGTCTCCGGTAAACATGTATGTTTTTATATTTAGTTTTTTTAAATCCTCTATTGTTTTTTTTGCTCCTTGTTTTATTCCATCGTTTATTGTAATTGATGCGATGTGTTTATTATCTATATTTAAATGAAGTGTCGTTTCTTCTTCACAGTTACATAGTTTTTTGTTTCCTATTGCTATTTTTTTATTATTTAGTTCGAATGTTATTCCTTTTCCTTCGATTTCTTGGAAGTTTTTGATGTCTTTATTGTCTATTTTTCCTTTTTTTAGTTTTATTATAGAGGTTGCAATTGGGTGGTTTGATAGGGATTCTCCTTTTACTAGAATATCTATTATTTGTTCTTTTGTGTAGTTTTTATCTAATACTTTTATTTCTGTTACTTCGAATGTTGCGTTTGTTAGTGTTCCTGTTTTATCAAATATAATATTTTTGGTGCTTGATAGATTATCTAAGTAATTGCTTCCCTTTACTAAGATACCATTTTTACTTGATACTCCGATTCCTGTAAAGTATGATAGTGGTACTGATATTGCAATAGCACATGGGCATGATATTACTAAAAATGTTAGTCCACGATAGATTGAGTCTTTGAATGGTATTTTAAATAGCGGTAATAGGAATATTACTAGTAATGCTAAGATTATTACTGTTGGTGTGTATATTTTGCTTATTTTTGATATTGTTGTTTCTGTTTTAGTTTTTTTATCGGTTGCGCTTTCTAATAGTTCTAGTATTTTTGCTACGGTTGAGTCTTCGAATGTTTTTTGGGCTTTTATTTCTATTACTTTTCCTTGGTTTATGCTTCCTGATAGGACTTGGTCTTGTTCTTTTATTTCTACTAGTTCTGATTCTCCGGTTAGTGCTGATGTGTCTAGTAAGGTTGTTCCTTTGATTACTATAGAGTCTACTGGTATTTTTTCTCCTTTTTTGACTACTAGTACATCATTTATTTTTATTTGTTCTACGGGAATACTTATTGTTTGATTATTTTCTTTTTTATTAGCAATGGGTTGTTTTATATCGATTAGGTCTTTGATTGATTTTCTTGAGTTATTTATTGCTTTTTCTTCGAGTAGTTTTCCTATGGTATATAGTGTTATTACCATTGCTCCTTCGTTTACTTCACCGATTAAGAGTGCTCCGAGTGAAGAGATTGTAATTAGTGCATTTTCATTTATTGTTCTACTTTTTATTAGTAGTTTTATAGCGTTTATAGTTGTCCTATAAAGTAATAGAGCATATGAGATTAAGTACATTGTTATTTTTAAATATTTTGGTAGTTGTAGAAAGTATCCTAGTAAGAGGATTATAATAGCTATTATTAGTACTTTTAGATGGTATTGTTTTTTTATTTTTATTTCTTCTTCGGATACAAATGCATCTGGTTCAATCTTTTTTATTATGTCATTTAATTCTTTTATCGTGTATTCTTTTTCTGATTCATATGATATTTTTTTAGTGTTAAAGTTTACTACGGCATTTTTAAAGTCTTTATTTTTATTTAGTGCTTCTTCGATTTCTCTGGCACAATTTGCACAGTCTAAATTGTTTATATTGTATTTGTATTTTTTCATTTTTCCTCCTTATGTTTTATATGCGCTAGTGTTAGTTCAAATATTTCTTTTACATGATCATCATCTAAAGTATAGTATACTTCTTTTCCTTGTTTTCTATATTTTACTAGGTTGTTTTTTCTTAGTATGTTTAGTTGATGTGATATGGCTGATTTTGTCATTTCTAGGGTGTTTGCTATGTCACATACACACATTTCATTGTTATCTAATGCACATATTATTTTTATTCTTGTTTGATCTTTTAATACACTAAAGAATGTAGTCATATTTTTTAGTGTTTTTTCTTTTAACATTTTTTCTTTAGTATCTTTTACTACTTGCTGATGGATAATGTTACAATCACATGTATATTCTTTTTTCATATATTACCTCTTTTATAGTTGAATAGTTGTTCAACTGTTATTTTTAAGAAAAAGAACTATTTCAAATAATAATGTCTTATTGGTTTTAGTTCTTCATCTAGTTCATAGCATATTGGTTCACCGGTTGGGATTTCTAGTTTCATAATGTCATCATCACTTATGTTGTCTAAATATTTTATTAGGGCTCTTAGAGAGTTGCCGTGTGCTACTATTAGGATTTTTTTATTTTCTTTTAGTTTTATTGTTATTTCATTTTCATAATAGTTTGATACTCTTAACATTGTGTCATATAAGCTTTCTGATGTTGGTAGTTCTTCTTTTATGTTTTTATACTTAGGATCATTTCCTGGGTATGTTTTATCTTTCTTAGAAAGTTCGGGTGGTTTTTCATATAGACTGCGTCTCCATAGGTTTACCTGTTCTTCTCCAAACTTTTTTTTCATTTCATCTTTATTTAGTCCTTGTAATGCTCCATAGTGTCTTTCATTTAGTTTATATGTTTTTATAACTTGTATATTTTTTTGATTTATTTCTTTTAGAATGTATTTTAGAGTTTTTTGGGCTCTTTTTAGTTCTGATGTGTATGCTATATCAAATGTTAAGTTATTATTTTTAATTATTTTACCTGCTTTTTTTGCTTCTTGTACTCCTTGTAGGGTAAGTCCTACATCAAGCCATCCAGTAAAAAGATTTTTTTTGTTATATGTACTTTGACCATGTCTTACTAGTATTAGTTTTATCACTTTATCACCTTTTACAACATAAATTATACATATTTTTTATTATACAGTCAATATTATGGACAAGATATTGTTATTGTATTATAATTTATATGGTGATTTAATGAAAAGTAGTAGAAAAGATTTAAGATTAGGTGTTTTCCTTATTGTTTTTATACTTGGTTTGCAAGCTTTTTTATATTTTGTTACTAAGAGTTTTAATAGTTCTTTTCATCTTATTGGTAGTTCTTTGGATGATAAGATTCCTTTTGTTAAGTATTTTATATATGTTTATCATTCTTGGTATCCTTTTTTGATTTGTTTTTGGTTTTTTCTTTTTTATTTTGATAGAGATAAGTGTATTAATTTCATGGTTTCTGGTCTTTTATCTATAATTATTGGTAATTTGATTTTTTTATTTTATCCAACGACTGTTTTAAGACCTGATATTGTTGGTAATGATTTTACTAGTTTAATTGTTAGTCTTACTTATAGGGCTGATGTTCCTGTTAACTGTATGCCTTCGATGCATTGTGTGTTTTGTTTTATACCAATATTTTGTTTGATTGATAGTAAAATAAAAAATAGGTATAAGGTTCCTATTTGTTTATATTTTGTTCTTGTTATTTTATCTACTTTGTTTGTTAAACAGCATGTTATTATTGATGTTATTTGTGCGTTTATTATAACTAGTTGTTGTTATTTGATTTCAAAATTAAAGTTTTTTGACATGTTTAGGTCTTATCTTTATTAATTATTTTTTAGTGCCTATTTTTTCTCCATATTTTACTATTGTTTCAATGTGATTTATGGAGTTTTCTTTTATATCTTGATCTATTTTTATTTTGTCTTTTTTAAATATTAGGATAATTGTTGAGCCATTGAACTCGAAGTATCCTTTTTCTTCGCCTTTTTTAAACTTGTATTCTTCATGGTGATTTTTAATTCTTCCAACGATTAAGGCTCCGACTTCTACTTGGATTACTTTTCCAAAATTTTCTGTGTTTAATATTGTGTATTCTCTAGTATTTTTTTTATATATATTGTACTTTTTTAAGGCAATGTTTTGTACGGTGTGAAAGACTCCTTGTACATGGGTGTTTTTTGTTTTTGTTCCATTGTCTATGTAGCAATATCTATGGTAATCGCTTGGTTCTAGTCTAAATATTAAGATTGTTCCATTTTTATATTTTTCTGATATTTTATTACCATTTAATAGTTCATTTATGCTATAGTATGAGTTTTTTATTTTAAACATGCTGTTTTCTTTTATATCATATACTGTTAATTTTGAGTCTGCGGGTGATATTAAATGGTTTTTATTTTTATCGATTTCTAAGTATTTATCTTTTTTCTTTCTTGTGAAGAAGTCATTGTATGATGTGAATTTTTGTTTTTCATATTCTTGTTTTTTTATGTTGTATTTTTTTATTAGGTTTATTGTTATAATGTTTGATATTTTACTATTCATAATTGTTCCACTTAGTTTAGTAAACCATGGTTTTATTATTATTTTTAATGTTTTATTACCTAGTTTAGTGTTGTATAGAAATCTTAATGATAAGTTGTCTTTTGTATTTATTATTTCGTTTGTTTTTCTATTTTTTATTTGCATAGTTATCACTTCTTTTCTTTTATACTTTATCATGAAATGGTGCTTTTTGCAAATTAAAAGAATTAGTTTGTTACTAATTCAGTTTGAAGTTTTCTACTTCGGGTATGTCTTTTCCATATTGTCTTATGTATCTATGGTGTTTTTCTAACATTTGATTGCAATAGTCTTCGATGTTTTCTTTGTTTTTAATGTTTGCATATTTTAAAGCGTCTAGTATTAGGTGGTATCTATCTATTTTATTTTGTACTCTCATGTCAAATGGTGTAGTTATTGTTCCTTCTTCTAGATATCCATGGACGTGTAAGTTTTGATTTGTTCTTTTGTATGTTAGTTGATGGATTAGGTTTGGATAACCGTGGAATGCGAATATTATTGGTTTGGTTTTAGTAAATAGTTTATCGTACTGTTTATTTGTCATTCCATGTGGGTGTTGTTCTTTTGTTTCTAATCTCATTAAATCTATTATGTTTATTACTCTTATTTTTGTTTCAGGAGAAAGTTCTTTTAATATTTTAGTAGCAGCGATTACTTCGAGTGTTGGAGTGTCTCCGCAGCAAGCAAATATTATTTTTGGTGATGGGGTTTTATCGCTTATGAATTCTAGTTCTCCGATTCCTTGTTCACAGTGTTTTATTGCTTCATTCATTGTTAAGTATTGCGGTCTTGGATGTTTTGATGCAACGATAACGTTTATATAGTTTTTTGTTTTTATGCAGTGATCAAATGTTGATATTAGTGTGTTAGCATCGAATGGTAGATACATTCTTACTATATCGCTTTTTTTTGTTACTAAGTGGTTTAGGAAACCTGGATCTTGATGGGTGTATCCATTGTGATCTTGTTGCCAGATGTGTGATGTTAGAATGTAGTTTAAGGATGCAATTGGTTGTCTCCAAGGTATTTCTTTGGTTACTTTTAACCATTTAGCATGTTGACTTGCCATGGAGTCTACGATTCTTATGAATGCTTCGTATGAGTGAATAAAACCGTGTCTTCCTGTTAGAAGGTATCCTTCGAGAAGTCCTTGGCATACGTGTTCTGATAGTAGAGCATCCATGACTCTTCCTTGTTTTGATAGGAATTCGTCATATTTTTTTATATCAGTATTCCACATTCTTTTTACTTCATCAAATATATGGTTTAGTCTGTTTGATAGGGCTTCGTCTGGTCCAAAGCATCTAAAGTTTTTATTTTCTTTGTTTAGTGCAAATACATCTTTAATGTATTTAGATAATTCCATCATATCTTGTTTTTCTATTTTACCTGGTTGTGTTATTTTTACTTCGTAGTTTTTAATGCTTGGAGTGTTTAGTTCTTTAAGGAGTAATCCTCCGTTTGTGATAGGGTTTGCGCTCATTCTTTGTTCATTTTTTGGAGGTAGTTGTCTTAATGGGTCCACTAGTGTTCCATTTTCATCGAATAGTTTTTCTGGATGGTATGATTTTAACCATTTTTCTAGTAGTTTTATATCGTTTTCATTTGTTATATTTATTGGGACTTGGTGTGCTCTGAATGTTCCTTCGATTCTTTTTAGGTTTACTTCTTTTGGTCCAGTCCAACCTTTTGGGCTTTTCATTATTATGATTGGGAATGGTATTTTTTGACCTTTTTTTAGTTTTTGTATATCTTTTAATGCCCATTCTAGAGAGTTTGCCATAAGGTTGTGCATGTCTTTTAGATTTTTTGCTTCGACTATGTATGCTTTATAGTTGCAACCACTGAAGTAGTCTTTTATTTGTTTATTTGTCATTCTACCAAATATTGTGGGATTTGATATTTTATAACCATTTACGTGTAATATTGGTAGTACTATTCCATCTGTTTTAGGATTTATAAACTTATTCATATGAAATGATGCTTGGAGTGGCCCTGTTTCTGCTTCGCCATCTCCGATTACACAAGCTGCGATTAGGTCTTTATTATCTAGTATTGCTCCATAGGCATGGGCAAGTGAGTATCCTAGTTCTCCTCCTTCGTTGATTGATCCTGGTGTTTCTGGAGCAACATGAGAAGAGACTCCTCCAGGAAAGGAGAATTGTTTACATAGTTTTTTTAGTCCTTCTTCGTCTTGGGTTATATTGGGATATACTTCGCTATATGTTCCTTCAAGGTAGGCGTTTGCTATCATTGCTTGTCCACCATGTCCTGGCCCTGATATATATATCATGTTAAGGTTGTGTTCTTTTATTAGTCTATTTAAGTGTACATAGATGAAGTTTTGACCTGGTGCTGTTCCCCAGTGTCCCACGACTTTTGGTTTTATGTCTTCTTTTTTTAATGGTCTTTTTAATAGTACGTTATCCATTAAGTATAATTGTGCTACTGAAAGGTAGTTTGTGGCCATGAAGTAATAGTTCATTTTTATTAATAAGTCTTCTTTTAATACTTTTCTCATTTTTTCACCTCTTTTATTCTATGTTGATTATATCACATTTTACTTAAATTAAAAAGAAGATTGTTAATCTCCTTTGTCATTTTTTATTTCTTTGATGTTTTTTCTTACTTGTTTTATTTTTTTGTTTGATTTTATGTGGTCTCCGATTATTTCTGATACTTCGGTTATTGTAACGAATGCGGTATCATCTTTATTGTTTACTATTGTTCTTAGTTGGGAGATTTCCATTCTTGTTAGTACACAGTATAGTATGTCTTTTTTCCCACTTACTAGACCGTTTCCTTCGATTAGAGTTGCGGTTCTACCAAGTTTATTATATATTTCTTTTGCTATTTGTGATCCTTGTTCTGTTATTATCATTGCTGCTTTTGCTTGTTCTAGTCCTTCGCTTACTAGGTCTATTATTTTAAATGTTATGAAGTACATCAAAAGTGAATATAATGCTTTATCTAGTCCAAATAGGGCTCCGGCGGTTAGATAGATAAATATATTAAATAGCATTATTATTTGTCCTGTTGAGAATGATGTTTTTTTATTTATTATTATAGCAACTGACTCTGTTCCATCAAGGCATCCACCGCTTCTTATTACTAAGCCTACTCCGATTCCTAGAATTATTCCTCCATATATTGTTGCAAGTAGGATGTCATCTGTTAATTCGTTTACATTTGAGAACATGGTTAGGAAGCATGAGAATATTAACATTGCGTAAACTGCTTTTATTAAGAATTTTTTTCCTAAGTTTTTGTATCCAATTAATAAGAATGGAATGTTTAATACTATTGTAAATATACTAAGTGAGATATTGGTTAGTTTGCTTACTATCATTGAGATTCCTATTACTCCCCCATCTAGAATCATGTTTGGTGATAGGAAGGTTTGAATTGAGAATGCTGAAAGCATTGCTCCGATTGTTATTCCTATGAATGATATTAAATGGATTAGCATTTCGTTATGGTTTTTCATTTTTCCTCCTTTAACTCTACTAGTTCATCTTTTAATATAGAGTATAAATATAGTTGTACTTGTTTATCTGATATTTGGTTTATGTATTTTTTATATGTTTGTAATTGTTTTAAATAGGCATCGTCTTTAGTGTTTTGTAGTTTATAGTCTATTATTTTTATTTTGTCTTTATACTCTAGTATTAAGTCTATTATACCATGATATTCATTTGTTTCATCACTAAATATAAATTCATGTTCTTTATATATTTTGGCATTTTTTATATCAAGTTTGTCTATTAGTTTTTTTATGTTTTTGTTTTGTGTTGTTTTATGGAAATCGGTTATTTCAAATAGTTCATGCATTTTAGTACCATATTCCATGTTTGATATTTCTTCTTTTGTTAGTATTTTTTTTATGTTTTTTGATGCTTTTTGTTCTTCAAGAGAGGTGTTTTCTATATTTAGTTTTATTTCTTTTATTTTTATATTAGTATTTTCTTTTAGTTCTTTGTTTTCTTTTTTTATTTGGTAGTCTTTTGATAATGGTACTTGTTCTAAATCAATATTTTTTATATATTTTATTAGGTTTTGTTTTATTGAGTTTATTATATCTTGGAATGATTTATATTTTTTTCTTATGTTTTGACCAAGTAGTGTATTTTGATATGGTTCTTGTTCTTCTTTTAGGCTTGTTACTATTATCATTTTTTCTTTTGCTCTTGTTACATCTACATATAAAAGTCTAATTCTTTCTGATATGTCTTCTTGATTGTATTTATCAATTACTAAGTCTTTTAATATTGTTTCTGTTATCCCTTCGTCAAAGTATGGTGTTATTATTCCGTATTCATTATCGTAGATGAATCTTTCTTTTATGTCTTGTTTGTTGAATGGTTTGTGTAGTCCTGAGAAGTAGCATATTGAAAATTCTAGTCCTTTTGATTTATGAATATTCATTAGTTTTACGCTTTTGGTATCTTCGATTGGTAATTGATATTTTATAGCTTCTTTGGATTCAATTACTTGGTTTAAATATTCAATGAAATCGTTTAGTGTATAGCCAAGGCTTGATAGGTTATTTGCCATTTCTTTTGTTTTTTCTATTCTTATTATGGAGTCATTTATATTACCTATCTTTATTATTTTTTCATAGAAATTAAACTCTTTTAGTATTTGGTTTATTACATTTTCTATGTTTTTGTTTTCTATATCTTTTGCTATTTCTTTGCATATATTATATATTTTAGTTTCTTTTAATTTGTCTTGTTTTAATGTTTCAAAGATATCGTTATCGGGTTGTTCTTCAAGGAAACTTCTTGCAATGCTTGTGTAGCAATATTTTGCTTCTTTGTCTAATTTATTTTCTTTTATTTTTGTAATTAATGTAATAATGTTTTTTATAACTAGGATGTCTTCTTTTGATGTCATTTCTTCATCTTGCATTACTAGTAGTGGTATTTGCATGTATTCAAATATTTTTTTATAGGTTTGAAAAGCTGTTCCACGATCCATTATTATACAGAAGTCTTCATATGATGCGTCTTGTAGTTGGCCTCCTTTTAGTACTTGATATTTATTTTTAATTTTATCTTTTATATCTTGTGCGATTATAAATGCTTCGATTTCTTCTTTTGTATAGTTTTTGTCTTCTTCATAGTTATATATTTCTAAATCATAGTTTTGATTTTCTTTGTTTTCTTCATATATATTATTTCCAAAGACCATTTGATGTGTTTGTTCATAGTCTGCTCCCCCGATTTCTTTGTCCATGATAAGATTGAATATTTCATTTATATTGTTTAGTACTTCTTTTCTTGATCTAAAGTTTTTTACTAAGTCTATTTTATAACCATTTTTATTATTTTTATAGTCTTCATATTTTTGTTTAAAGATATCTGGGTTAGCGTTTCTAAATCTATATATTGATTGTTTTATGTCTCCGACCATGTATATGTTATTATTTTCTATTAGTTTTAGGAATGTTTCTTGAAGATCACTTGTATCTTGGTATTCATCTACCATTATTTCGTTGTATGTGTATTTTAGTTCTTCCTTTATATTTGGGTTTTCTTTTACTACTTTTATGGCCATTTTTGCTATGTCGTCGAATTCATAAGCACTGTTTTCTTCTTTGTATTTTGTTATTTGTTTGTCTAGGTCTTTTATTATATCAATTAATATTTCTACATGGTCTTTTGTTTTTATAATTCCTTGTTTTAGTTCTTCTTGATCTTTATATTTTAGTTTATTTTTTAACTGTTTTATTTTTTCTGATAGTTGTTTTTTTAGTTCTTTTGCTTCTTCAGATGAGTCTTTAGGAAGAATTGGAAGTCTTGGAATGTCGTTTATTTTTAAAAGATCATTGTAGTTTTTCGGATTAAATATTTTATTTAGAATGTCTGCGCATTTTTCATAGTAGTCTGTGTCTAGATATTGTTCAAGTTCATAGAAAGTGTTTTCTATTTCTTGTTCAAGTTCAATTAGATTATCTGTATATTTTTTTATGCTTTCATCTATAGTTTTTTCATTGTAATAGTTTTCTATATAAGTATTTAAATATTCTTCTTTATCATATTTTTTATCTAATGATGATGTTATTTTTAGTATTGCATTTGTTATCTCATCATCATTTTTGATACAGAAACTATCTATTAGATTTAGGAATTTTTCATTTTTTTCTTTGTATAGATTTTCTAAGATGTCATTTAGTATTTGCTTTTTCTTTATATTTATAATAATACTATCTGTAGGTTTTATGTTTTTAGGAATATTTAGTAAATAGTTATATTTTTTTACTACTGATAAAGCGTAACTATCGAATGTTGTGATGTATGATTGTTCGAGATAGTCTAATTGGTCTTTTAGTGAGGGATCTTTTTTTATTTTTTTTCTTATTCTGTCTTTCATTTCTGCTGCAGCGGCATTGGTGAATGTTAGAATAAGGAGTTCGTTTATGTTTACTTTTTGTTTTAGTTTTCTTATTACTCTTTCTGATAGTACTGCGGTTTTACCTGATCCTGCTCCGGCGGATACTATGATGTTTTTTCCGTCTTCATTTATTGCTTGTTCTTGTTCAAGAGTCCAGTTCATTTTCTTCCTCCTTTTCTATTTTGATGTAAATATTATTTTTTGGTGTTTTAAAGCATAGATCTTTATATTTACAATATTCACATGATTTATTTATTCCATTTATTATTTTTGGGTTTATTTCAAAGTTTGCCCCTTCAATTTCGTTTATTGTTTTGTCTATTATTTGATCTGTTTTTGTAATTAATTCTTTAATTTGCTCGTTTGTTATTGTTTTGGATCTAGAGTCAAAGTTACCTGTTTTTGTTGTTTTTAAGCCTTTGATTAGTTGACTGTTTTCATAGTTGTTATCAAATTTTTCTATTATGCTTTTATCTTCATTACTGTATCCATTTAGTTTTAGATTATCTAGTTTTTGTTCTTCGTATGTTTTGTTATTTTTTCTTATTATTTCTGGATGGAGTACTTGTTGAAGATAGAAACCTGCGAATGTTGGATTTTTTATTTTTTCTAGATTGCTTGCTAGGTATAGGTAAACTGGTAATTGCATAGATAGACCATAGTCCACTAAATCTAGTTTTATGTCTGTGTTTCCTGTTTTATAGTCTATTATTGCTACTTCGTTTTCTTCATTGTATAGGATTTTATCAATGATGCCTTTGAATGTGACTTTTAGATTTTTATTTTTTTCTATTGCTACTTCTTGTTCTGTTAGTATGTTATTTAGACTTTGGTATTTAGTTTGTTCTTTTATAGTTTTTATTGCAAATTCTATTTCTTGTTTTATTTTTTCTATAAAGTGTTGTTCTTTGTTTGTAAATTCGTAGTTATTTTCTTTTATATAGTTATCAACAGTTGTGTTAATATCTATTTCTTGTTTTAATCCTTTTTCTAAGCAATAATGGAATATACTTCCAAATTTTGCTGATATATTTTTTTCATATGGATCTAGTTTTAAGATATTTGCTATGTAGTATGCAAATGCGCATTTATTGTATGTATCCATTTTTGTGTATGATAGATTTAGTTTGCCTTCGAGAAAGTCATACATTTCTTTTTTGTCTATTCCTGTATAGTTATTATCATATTTTTGGTATGGTATTTCATAGTTATTATTTAATATTTTTAACTCTTCATCTACTGTATTGTATTTTGTGTAATTGTCTAGTTTTTTTGCTAGTTTTAATTTATTATTTATAGTGGAATAACTTATTTTTATGTCTTTATTTGGTTTTTGTGTTTCAATGTTTAGTTCTTCTTTTAATGCTGATGGGTAGCATTCTTGTTTACCATCTTGTGTTTTGTATGTAATTGTTAGATTTTTTATATTTTGAATATTTTTGATAGTACTTTGTTTTATCATTTTATTCAGTTCTAATGTAGTATTTAGATTTAGTTCTTCTTTTAGATTGTCTGTTAAAAAGTCTTCGTCTTTTTTTAGATTTGGAATGCTTTTTTGATTAAAGTTTAGCATAAAAACATAGTTAGTGTCTTCGGTTTGGTTGTTGTAGTCTATGACTTCTACTTGGTTTTTAAGTTTTGGTTGTTTTATATAAGTGGTTTTTAAGTCATGGATTATTAAATCTTTGACTTTTGTGAAATTGTTTATTTTTATGTATTTGTTTAGTATATTTATTATTTTATTGATAGTATCTTTATCTTTGTATTTCTTATTTAATAAATCTATTGTTTTTTCTATATCTTCTTGGTAGTTTTTTATGAATGTTTGACCTATTTCAGTTTCATAAATTGATGTTTTTGTAAGTGGCTCTAGTGGCAGATTGTATAGAGCAAATGTCATTTCTAGTTTTTTTAGATATGAATCGTCAAGATTAGTTAGTTTTATATTATTTATTGGTGTGTTATTTTCAATTAGTTTTGATATTTCGTTTGCTACAAACTCTATTTCTTCATCAATTGTTTTTAGTTCATAGATTTTTGGTTGGTAGTTTTTATAAGTTTTATCTATTATTTTGACGTTTGATATTTCTTTTAAGTCATTTATTATCTTTTTATCGAATGATGTTAAATAGTCATAATGATAGAAGATTATATCTTTTCCTTCGATTAGATTTCGGAAATTATTGTCCTTAAGTAAGAGTTTTTGTTCTTCCAACTCATTTTTTAGAACTTGTAAGTGTTTTAATTTGTCATTTTTATAGGTTTTATCCTCAATATAGATTAAATTGTCTAAGTACATTGTTGCTACTTCATATTTGTAATTGTATTTTTCTATTAAGTATAGTATGGCATTTAAGTCATATGAAAAGTATAGTTTATTGATTAATTCTTTTTTGGTTAATAGTTTTATATTCAAAAGTTTTTTTTCTTTAGTTAGTTGTTTTAGTATTTGTTTTTTTGTTTCTTGTTCACAAATTATTATTGTTTCGTTTTGTATGTTGTCTAGATTTATCATATTTAGTACCTCCCTTATAATTATAGCACAGTTTTTAAAAAGAAAAAAAGTTCGTTTGAACTTATTTTGTTTTTAATCTTCGTAGGACTTCTTGTAATTCTTCTTCGTAGTATACTGCTCTGGGATTTTGTGTATTATTGCTTTCTAATAGTTGTATTATTTCTTTTGGTGATGCTTGAATTAGTTTGAAGTTTTGTTTTTTTTCACTTTCTGAAAGGGTTATTTTATCATTTTCTATTTCTACTTTCTTTTTTGATATAAAGTAATATGTTATTAAAAGATTATTTTTTATTTTGTTGTCTCTTGTGGGATAGTTTTTTTGATAGTGTTCAATTATGATGAAGTCATCAAGATCATTTTCATTTAGAATTACTCCGATTTCTTCTTGGGTTTCTCTTAAGGCTGCTTCTTTTACTGTTTCTTTATCTTCGACTTTTCCACCGATTAGTAGGTAGCAACCATTGTAATTACATAGTATTAGTTCATTTTTATTATTTAGTATGATAATACGACTTTTTATTTTTGTATTATCTATTTCTTCTTTAGTTAGTTTTTCTTTGTTTATTATTATTTTCTTCATTTTTACCTCTGCACCATTTATATTGTATCATAAGATTAACAAAAAAAGAACAATTTATTATTGTTCTATGTTATCTATTGCTTTTGCTACGGCGATTTTTCCGTATTCGTATGTTAGTCCTCCTTGTTGATAGGCTATGTATGGTTCTCTTATTGGAGCATCACATGATATTTCGATTGATGAGCCTTGGACGAATGAACCTGATGCCATTATTATTTGATCATCGTATCCTGGCATATCCCATGGTGTTGGAATAGCGTTTGAGTCTATTGCTGATCCCATTTGAATGCCTTGAGTGTATTTTATTACTTTTTGGCTGTTTCTAAATATTATATTTTGAACAATGTCTGCTCGTTGTTCATTGTATTTTGGTTCTGTTTCGTATCCTAGATTTTCTAATGCTTTTGATGTTAGTATTGCTGTTTTGATACTATTTTTTACTACGTTTGGAGCCATGTATAATCCTTGTAGTATTGCTTTGTTTGAGTTTTGTGTTGGTCCAACTTCTTTTGCTTGTCCTGGAACATTTAATCTTTCTGCGACTAGTTCTATTAGGTCTTTTCTTCCTGTTACGTATGCACCATTTGTAGTTATTCCTGCTCCTAGATTTTTGATTAGTGAACCTACGGTTATGTCTGCACCAAGTTCAATTGGTTCTTTTTTGTTGACGAATTCGCAGTAACAGTTATCTACCATGATGATAACGTTTTTATCTACTTCTCTTATTGCTTTTATTACTTTTTCTAATTTATCTAGTGTAATACTTTTTCTAGTTGAGTATCCTTTTGATCTTTGAATTTCTACTACTTTTATTTTTTTGTTTTTTAATGTTTCTTTTATTAATTCATAGTTGAAATCATTATCTATTAAATCAATTTGTTCATAGTTTATACCATATGATTTAAGACTGCTTTTGTTTTCTTTTATTCCTATTACTTCGTGTAATGTGTCATATGGTAGGCCTGTTATTGATAGTAAAGTATCATTTGGTCTTAGTAGTGCAAATAGTGTTGTTGATAGGGCGTGTGTTCCTGAAATGAATTGGTTTCTTACTAAGGAGTCTTCTGATTTAAATATTTCACTGTATACTTGTTCTATTTTGTCTCTTCCTAAGTCATTGTAACCGTATCCTGTTGTTTGATTAAAATGTATTTCTGATATGTTATGTTTTTTGAATGCATTTAGTACTTTAATACTGTTATAAAGACATATTTCTTCTTGATGCTTGAATTGTTCTTGTACTTGTTGTTCGGCCTCGTTTAATAAGTTTATAGTTTTTTCTTTTATATTTAGTTCATTATTCATATTTTTCTCCTCCATCTACATTTATTATTTGATTATTTATATAATTTGCATCATCAGATGACAGAAATGCAATTACTTTTGCTATTTCTTGTGGTTGTGCAAATCTTTTTAGCAATATTTTTTCTTCTTCTTTTTCAATTTGTTCTTTTGATAGATCTTTATTCATATCGGTTTTAGTCCATCCAGGTGATACAGCATTTACTGTTATATATGGACTTAAGTGTAGTGCTAGATTATGTGTTAGTGAGATGATACCTGCTTTTGATGCATCATAGTCTAGGCTTTCCGGATAGTAACTATATGTTGCATTTGTTGATGCAATGTTTATTATTTTACCTGATTTTTCTTTTAGCATATGTTCTGATACATATTTAGATACTAGGAAGGTTCCTACTAGATTGGTTTCTAGTATTTCCATAAAGTTTTCTTTTGTTTTGTCTTCGAATGTTGTATCTTTACATATTGCGGCATTATTTATTAGTACATCTATTTTTTGAAAATGTTTTATTGAATTATTTACCATTTCTATTATTTCTTGTTCATTTTTGATGTCTGCTTTTACTATAAGGGTTTTTGTACCGAATTCTTTTTTTAATAGTTGTTCTAATTCTTTGGCTTGTTTAATACTATTATTATAGTTTATTATTACATTTGCACCTTCTTTTGCTACTTCGTATGCTGTTTGATAACCAATACCACGAGATGCTCCGGTTATTAGAATTGTTTTATTTTTTAACTTCATATTATCAGTCCTTTACTTGCAGATTATAGCATTTTATGTGTATTTTGTCAATTTTACGTAAAGTTGGTGTTTTATGGTTCTTTTTAAGTGACTTTGTTTTTTGATTGTGGTATAATTATAACTCGCATCTTAAGGAGGAGATAGAATGAATTTATTTGATTTTATTAGTAAATATATTAGTGAAATAACTGGGGTTAGTTCTTTTTATATTGATTTGTTTTTATATAGTTTTATAAGTTATGTTTTTATTAAGTTTTTTGTTAAGATTATTTGTTTTTTTAACACTAAATTTAATTCTAATGAGAGAACTTTATATTTAATTAACAAGAAAGTTACTACTTTCGGGGTAGTTGTTAACATTATTTTGTTAATATTGATATGGGAAAGTAAGATTACTAAGTTGATGACTTTAATTAGTTTTGTCAGTGCTGCTTTGGCGTTTGCTCTTAGGGATTTTGTTTATAATTTTTTCGCGGGTATTTATATAAATGTAAAGAAGCCTTTCAAGGTTGAGGATAGAGTTGAAGTTGATGGAATTGTGGGAGATATTGTTAATATTAGTTCGTTAACTTTTGATATTTTGGAAGTTAGTAGTAAAGATAATGGTGAACAAAGTACTGGTATTATGATTCATATTCCTAATTCAAAGGTCTTTAATGGTGGGGTTAAGAATTATACTGAAGCTTTTAAATATATTTGGGATGAAATTAGTGTTAGGGTTCCTATTGATAGTGATATTGATAATGCTAAGAGTATACTTTATGATATTGTTAGAAATAATGAAGTGGTTAAAAGAATCCCACGTAAGATGAAAAGTGAACTTAATAGTGCGATTGGGGAATATAGAATTTATTATAATAAACTTGATCCAATTGTTTATACTAGTATAGAAGATTCATGTGTTGTTTTAACTATTAGGTATTTAGCGCATCCTAAAAAGGTTAGAAATATTAGGAGTGATATTTATACTAAAGTACTTGAGGCTTTTAGGGATAAGAAAATCGTAATTTGCAAATAAAAAAGGCTATCTGTTTTGATAGTCTTTTAGTTGGTGCAATTGTCTGAGATTACTCCTTTACCACTGCTAAGGAGTGTTTCTTCTGTTACATAATTACTTGGCCAACCAATACAATATTTTCCATTTGATATAGATATTTTATATATGTATTTTCCTCCATCAGGCTCTACTTGAACTGTTGATTGGTCATTGTATGAATTATCACTTTCTATTAAATCTTTTACAGAGTATGATTTTCCACTGGGACTGGTGTCCATATCTTTTCTAAATTGATATTTTGCTTTACTTATTGCAAGTTTTGCATCACTTAGTATTTGATCTTGATTGCTTGATGTTATTAGTTTTATTACATTTGGTGTTGCTATTGCTCCGATTATTGCTATTATTGCTATTACTGCGAGTAGTTCTATTAAAGTGAATCCTTTTTTATTTGTTTTTTTCATATTTTTCTCTCCTTTTTTATGGTCCTGGTGGTGTTCTAAACTTAATGCTTAATATTATATCTGTAATAAATATTAAGATAAATGTAGAACAGATTGCTAGTTTAGTATTTTGCTTCATTTTTAATACTATTTTTTCTAGTAATGGGTCTACTATGTAGATTAAGATTAATCCTCCGATTGCAAATGACACTACACTTCTTAAGCAGACTAGACCTTGGATGTTTAGAAATAGTCCTGTATAGTCCCATAGTTTTGTATGGCTTACTTTTAAGCAGTATAGTCCAATTACATATTCTAGTATTCCTGTTATTAGCATGACTGATATAAAGAATAGTACTGGGTGTTTTTTTAGTGGCTTTAGCAAGTATATAAAGACTGCTCCTGCTCCATAGATTGGTAAGTATGGGCCATACAATACTCCACGATTTATTAGCTGATGATCTTGTATTAAACAAAATATTACTTCATAGATGTATCCTACCACTGCTCCGAGAATGAATATCAGGACTAGATATAGTATCTTTTGGTTTACTTCTTTTGTCATTTTTTACTTCTCCTTCTTTATTATAAGATTAGTATACCAAATTTTGAATGTTTTTACTATATTTTTACTATAAAAAATAGGATGTTATTATTAAACATCCCACCTAGTACAAAGTTTCCTTGTTTATCCGTGTAGCTTCCACATAGAATCATAATGAGATCCACTAATATTCCGATTCCGAATAAGCCAAATGTAAAAATATAAAGCACCCCTGTTCCTACCTTTCCTACATAAAATCTGTGAATTCCTAAGTTTCCAAGGAAAAAACAAAGTAAGAATGCTATTAGTCTTGATTTATCTGATACGTGTTGCATAGTTTTTACTCCTTTCATAAAAATATTTATATTTTGATTATATTATATTTTTTGATCGTAGTAAATGATTATTTATTAACTTTTTGTCAATGTTTTTGATGCAATTTTTAATTTTTAATATGTTTTGTGATTAAATTTTCAAATTTTGTCTTTCTTGGGTGTAACAATTTTTAATTTTGGTGATTTGCTTTTTATTTGGATGTTGTATATAGTTGTTTAGAGGTGATTACTTTGGATGATTTAATATGTGGTTATGAACTGGATAGTTTTCAAAAAGAAATAGTTTTAAACAATAGTAAACATGTACTCGTAGTGGCGGGAGCTGGATCTGGAAAGACTTTGACAATTCTTGGTAAGATTAACTATTTGATAAAGTATCTTGGTGTTAAAGAGGAGGAAATTATTTGTATTTCTTTTACTAATAAAGCTTGTGTTAGTTTGATGAAAAAACTAAATGATATGGGATATAGTGTTAATGTTTATACTTTTCATAAGCTAGCTCTTGAAATATTGAGTTTTAATAATTATCATTATGATATAAGTGATGATGATTTGTTAGATAGTATTTGCAATGATTTTTTTAGTTATGATGTAGTCAATTATCCTCATTTTATGAAGTATGTTATGAATTACTTTGATTATAGTTATAGTAAAAATATTAAAGATGATTATTTAGTCTTTTTAAGTAAATATTATTATAAGTTAAATATTCTTAAGAGAAATATTGTTACTTTCTTAATGCTTTTTAAATGTAATGGATTTGTTTTTAGTGATTTTATTTCTTTTTATAATAGACTTAAAACTGGAAAATATGGACGTTTTAGGAAGGGAAAACTTTTTTTGATATTTTGTATTAATGTTTATATTAAATATACTGATTATATGTCTTTGAATAATTTGATTGATTTTGATGATATGATTATTTCTGCTTCTTTATGTGTAGCAAAGAATGGTTTTAAGAATAGTGTTAAATATATAATTATTGATGAATATCAGGATACTTCTTATATAAGATTTTGTTTAATTAATGAAATTATTAAGTGTACTTCTTGTAATTTATTAGTGGTTGGTGATGATTTTCAATCTATATATAAGTTTTCTGGTTGTTGTTTGGACTTGTTTGTAAAGTTTGAAGACTATTTTGATGATTGTAAGGTGTTAAAACTTGAAAACACTTATAGAAATAGTCAGGAGTTAATTGATTTAGCAGGTAATTTTGTTATGAAGAATAAAAAGCAGATAAAGAAGAAGCTTGTTTCTAATAAAAGAATGGGGAGTCCTATTAGGATTGTGTATTATAATGATGTTGTTAATGATTTTAAGAATCTTATTGAAGAAGTTTATGATGAGTTTAAATCTTCGATTATGATATTAGGTAGAAATAATGATGATATTAATATGGTTATTGATGAGAGTTTTTCATTTGATGGGGAAAGAATTGTTTACTCTAATAATGAAGATATTGAAATGTATTATTTGACTGTTCATAAGGCTAAAGGATTAGAGGAAGATGTTGTTATTGTTATAAATCTTGATGATAGGTATTTAGGTTTTCCAAATAAGATAAATGAAGATAAGATATTAGGACTTGTTTCTAATTATGATGAGGCTTATCCGTTTGCAGAGGAAAGAAGGCTTTTTTATGTTGCAATTACTAGAACTCGCGGATGTTGTTATCTATTTAGTAATAAGAAAAAACCTTCGATATTCGTTAAAGAAATGGAAAAAATGATAAAGAAAAAAAGACTTAATTAATGTCTTTTAATACTTCTTTATATAGGTCTTTAGTGTTTTCATATGTTATTATGTCAAATGCTTGGTTTAAATCAACCCATTTTATATTTTTTATTTCTTCGTCTTGTTTTTTTATTTTATCTGATGTTTTCTTAGCTAGAAAGAATATTACTTCTTTATCTATCTCGTTATTTATTTTATAGTTTATTATGTATTTTTTATTACTAATTATTTCTACATCTAAATTTGTTTCTTCTTTTGTTTCTCTAATCGCTGTTTCTTGTTCTGTTTCATTATTTTCTATATGTCCTTTAGGAAATCCCCAGGCATTGTCTGTTTGCTGTATTAATAATACTTTATTATTTTCTATTATTATTGTTCCACATGATTTTTCTTTTTTCATTGATCCTCCTTAATACATTTCTTTTGTGAAGAAATCACTTTTTGGATTGTATTTTTTAATTATTAAATATAATACTAAAATTATTACTAGTCCTATTGCTGAATATTTCATGTAGTTTTGTGTACTACTGTTGATAAGTAGAATTATGTATGATGTTATTGAACCAAATATTGTTGATATTATTATTGAGATGATGTCTACGACAGTATTTTCTTTGTTGAATATTACTATCATTGCATATTTTATTACATACATAATACAACATGAAACAAATATATCAGTTATTATGCTTACTAAAAATAATTTGTTGTTACCTAGTATTGGAATTGTAATGAAGTTCCAAATTATTATAGGTAATATTGTTGTACTTGTCCTGTTGAATGCTGTTTTTTTGTTTGGATTAAGATAATAACTTATTTTGTTACTTGGAAATATTGCATCTAGGAAATTAATTACTATTGAAGATAGTGTTATAAATAAAATTCCTAGTATTGTTAAGTATAGATACATACTACCAACGCCCTTTCTATTATATATAAATTATAATCTAAAACTTGAGAATATTCAAACAAAATATTGAATAATTTGCTAAAATTTTATATACTATTAATGTAAAATGTATGAAAGGATGATATATATGACTAGTAATTATAGTTTTATTGATAGATATGGTGATAATTTTACTAAGAAAGAATATGTTACTAATCCTGCGATTGGTAGGGATGAAGAAATAAAAAAGTTAATATTAGTACTGCTTACACCAGATAAGTCCGCGATTTTAACAGGTAAACCTGGTATTGGTAAGACTGCGATTGTTGAAGGGCTTGCTTATAAAATAATTCATAATGATGTACCTGATGCTTTGAAAGGTTATGAAATTGTTAAGATAGATACTCAAGCTTTGATGGGAATGGATCCTGAGACTGGTGATTCTAGAATTCAAAGATTAGTTGATGAAATAAAAGAAAGAGATAAATTTATTTTATTTATTGATGAAATTCATACTCTTATTAGTACTTCAAATAATGGAAGTTCTCTTGATTTTGCTAATATGTTTAAAACAGGTCTTGGTCGTGGTGATATTAAAGTTATTGGTGCTACTACAACTGATGAATATGAAAGATATATATTAAGAGATAAAGCATTTACGAGAAGGTTTCAAAAAATTGAAGTTGAAGAACCTAGTATTGATGAAACTGTTGATATACTTCTTGGTACTGTTCCTAAGATTGAGAAAAAAACTGGTACTGTTATGGCTTATACTCCTTTTGTTAGAGAAAGAATTATGCGTTTTATAGTTGAACTTAATAAAGAATATAATAGAGTATATGAAACTGCTGGTCGTTATCCAGATGTGGCTTTGGCTATGTTATCACAAGCTTTTTCTGAGGCAGTTTTTGATAATAAAAAGACTGTTACTATTGAACATGTTAGGAAAGCTATTGCTAATTCAACGGCTTTGTATCCTGATATTATAAAGAAAGGTTTAGTGGATTTTGATCAACAATTTGGTGACTTATTAAAAAAAGAAGAGGATATGAGAAGGGATTTTTATGAATGATTTTAATTTTTTAAGTGTTTTAAATGTAATAAAGTATTTAACTGTTACTTTAGTGATGGGGTGTATTCTCGTAATGTATAAGACTATTATGGGTGATAATTTTGTTAGTTATTTATTTATAATTACTATGATTATTTATTTTATTTATACTATTATTAAGTTTTTAATTAAGGATAAAAAAGATATTAATGATTGGTTTAAAAATACTATTGCTATTATGTTAAATGTATATATTTTTCTTATTCTTATTAAGGAATATTCATTGGCTAGTTCTATTGTTTATTATATTAATGATACATATTTTATGATTAATTATGTTATTATTGTTATTGTTACTATTATTTTAATGTTTAGCGATTTATTAAAACAAAAAAATATCAAAAATAAATGATATTTTTTATTTTTTACTTATCGTATCCTTTTGATTTATATTCGTCATATAGTTGTTTAAATCTTGCGTAATGGACTATTTCTCTTTGTCTTAAGAATAATAATGGACCGATTACATCAGGATCGTTTGTTAAGTTTATTAAGTTTTCATATACAGCTCGTGCTTTTTCTTCTGCGGCCATGTCTTCTGCTAAATCTGCTACTGGGTCTCCTGTTGTTGCAAAGTAGCTTGCTGTAAATGGTACACCATTGGCGTCTGTTGGGAATAGTGCTTTTTTATGTTCTGCATAGTGTTGATCGAATCCTGCTTTTATCATTTCTTCTTTTGTAGCATTTTTTGTTAATTGATATATCATTGCACAGATCATTTCTACGTGGCCTAGTTCTTCTGTTCCGATATCTGTAAGTAAGGCTTTACCTTTTTCATCTGGCATTGTATATCTTTGATTTAAATATCTTAATGCTGCTGCTAATTCACCATTTGCACCACCATATTGTGTTACTATTAGATTGGCTAATTTAGGATCTGATTTTTTTATATTAATTGGATATTGTAGTTTTTTATCGTATTTCCACATTATTTATTTCCCTCCCATGGCCATTTTTTTGTATCCCATGCCCAAGGTATTGCGGCAAGGTTACTACTTGATAGATTTAATGCGCCGTATTGTGATTCATATTCATTTAGTGCTTGCTTAGCTAAGTTTGTATATTCTGTTCTTAATCTTATTGCTTCTTGATCATTTGGGTTAACATCTAAGTATAATGTTAACTCATGTGCACAAAAATCATATATTTGAACCATTAATAAAGCATATTCTTGTTCATCTTTTGGATTAACTTTAGCTGGCTGATAATTTTTATATTGATCATAAAGATTATTAAATAGGTTTCCTTTTATGAAAGCATTATATGGGTCTTGTTCAATTATCGAGTTATTAACTTTTTTTTGTTGATATTGCATATCATTTAAATAGTTATAATATTCATCATAGTTATTCATCATTTTTTCCTCCTTGTTTATATTATGAATATCTATTATTTTAGAATGTGTTAATGCCTATAAATTAATGAAAAACTATTGCAAATATCTACAAAAAATGGTAGAATATATACATATTGATTTACATGGCGGCATTGGTGAAGTGGTTAACACGCTAGTTTGTGGCACTAGTATGCGTGGGTTCGATTCCCACATGCCGCCCCATTTGGTTTATTAACATCTTAGGATGTTTTTTTTATTTATAAAAAAAGAAAGATTATTTATCTTTCTAGAACATAGTATTTTTTCTTTCCTTTTCTTATAATATTATATTTTTTAACATTGTCTATAATATAATTTTCATCATTTATTATTTCACCATTTAGAGTGATTGCATTATTGTTTAAGAACTCTCTTGCTTCTCTTCTTGATGACGCTATTTTAGCTTCAGTTAATATATCAATGATTGGTTTATTATTTTCTAATTTAAATGTTGGAACTCCTTTGAAAGCTTGTGATATTTGTTCATCTGATAGGTTTTTAATATCATTTTTAAATAAAGCATCTGATATTTGTTTGGCACTTTTATATTCTTCTTCTCCATGTAAATCAGTGATGAACTCTTGAGCTAGTTTTTCTTGTGCTATTCTTAGATGTGGATTTTCATTATGTTGTTTCATAATATTATCTATTTCTTCTTTATTTAAGAATGTATATACTTTTAAATATTCTTCTACTTTTGTATCATCTGAATTTATTAGGTATTGATATAGTTCATAACTAGATGTTTTATTTATATCTAACCATAATGCATTTCCTTCACTTTTACCAAATTTATTACCATTTGCATCTAGGATAAGAGGCATTGTAAAACCATATGCTTCTTTTCCTTCGATTTTTTTTATTAGTTCTATTCCTGTTGTTATGTTGCCCCATTGATCACTACCAGCGGCTTGTAATATACAGTTTTTTTCTCTATACAGATGTAGAAAATCATATCCTTGTAGTAGTGTATATGAGAATTCAGCATATGTTATACCTGTTTCAAGTCTTCTGCTGATGATATCTTTTGCCAACATGTAGTTAACATTTATATATTTACCAATATCCCTTAAGAATTCTAAGTATGTGTAATCTTTCATCCAATCATAGTTATTAACTATTTCTGCTTTTCCTTCGAGTATTGTACTTACTTGTTTTTTTATACCCTCAAAATTTTTTTGAAGTTTTTCTTTTGAAATAATTTCTCTTTCTGCGGTTGGTCTTGGGTCTCCGATTAAACCTGTTGCTCCGCCCACTAGAAGGATAGGATGATGTCCTGCTTTGGCTAGTCTTTTTGCTGTTATTAATGATGAATAGTGGCCAATATGTAGACTATCTGCGGTTGGATCTGTTCCCCAATAGAATGATATTTGTTCATCGTTTAGTTTGTCTTCTAAATCTTCTCCTGCTACATCTTTAATTAAACCTCTCCATTTTAATTCTTCATATAGTGTCATAATTTTCCCTCCTTAAAATAAAAATTCATAAACTAAAGGACGAAAAACCGTGGTACCACCTTAATTTATGAATTAACATACACTTTATACTATAACGCGTTACCGTTTAAACTCATGATATGTAATTCGTAATATTTTTTGTTAATTTTCACCAAATACTAACTCTCTAATTAATAATATGAAATATTACTACTGGGTATCAATCAATGTTTAATACGTTATTAATTTATCACAACTTTTAGTAAAAGTCAAATATTTTTGCATAAAAAAAATCTTAGCAACGTCCTATTTTCGCAAGATACTATCTTCGGCGCTGAAGAGCTTAACTTCTGGGTTCGGGATGGGACCAGGTGTACCCTCTTCGCTATCGTCACTAAGAAAATAATTTAGAGAAATAATTCTCTGAAAACTAAGATAATGTATGTCATCAAATTACTTGGTAAAAATATTCTTTATAATAACAATTTAGGATTAAATCCTCGATCTATTAGTATCAGTCAGCTCAACATATCACTATGCTTCCACCTCTGACCTATCAACCAGATAGTCTTTCTGGGATCTTACTTCATAAAGAATGGGAAAACTCATCTCGGAGGAGGCTTCCCGCTTAGATGCTTTCAGCGGTTATCCTTTCCATACATAGCTACTCTGCACTGCAACTGGCGTTACAACAGATACACCAGAGGTATGTTCATCCCGGTCCTCTCGTACTAAGGACAACTCTCCTCAATTTTCCTACGCCCACGACGGATAGGGACCGAACTGTCTCACGACGTTCTGAACCCAGCTCGCG
>CAKOLK010000008.1 GCA_934096275.1 uncultured Bacilli bacterium
CTTACATTGTATCATAGGTAATTCTATGTGTCTTTTTTTATGTCACAATCGGACACTTAATTTTTCAATTTATAAATCTCTAGACTGCTAGTCTAAAGATTTATAAGTAAACAAAATTAATAATTAAGGTTTATCATTTTTATTCAACAAAAAAGAGCATTCGTTCTCTCTTTCCACCGATATACCAAATATATCGGAATCATATCAATATAGATCACAGCAAAAAACATCATTTTTGTCTATAATCAAACTCTAACTAATTTCTTCTCAGTATCCTCATGATCAGCAAGATCTTCATACAACTCTAACTCTTCATCTATTTTAGATAGAATATTTTGTCTTTCTAACTCGTTAAGACACTGAAGCATTAAATAAAACTCTATTGCTTCATTAAAATCAAAGTCAAATAATACATTAGAAACCATATATGATGATGAAAATAATACTATTGCCTTTAACACCATATAAAACTTATTTTTATACTTTTTCTTTAATTCTAATAAATATAAAACTACATCATTATTATTTTCCATCATACACTCTCCTTTTACTTTTTATATCTTGATAATTATATAAAAGTTCATAAGCCAAATAAACCATTTCTAAAGATACATCAGTCCTTAAATACTTAGTATTAAGACCCCATCCATTACCACGTACTCTATCAAGTCCATCAGAGTCTTTTAAAATATTACAAAGTATTCTTAATCTTTCTATATCATTAACATCATATATCTTAGCAATATTTAAAAATAATTCATCATTAACACTATGATAGGTTACCATAGCGGATAGTATCTTCATATCATTTTTATTAAAGTCCTCAAATGACTCAAGTTTTTTAGCACTTCTTAAACCATGAAGATCATCCTCATTATCATTTACTCTTCCAATATCATGATACTTACAGGCCTCGAGAAGTATTTTCATATCACATTTATCTAATTTATATTTAAGTCCCATATAATATCCATATAAACTAACTCTTATATTATGATCAATTCCATGAATATCACTATTATAAATATATTTTATTTTGATGTTTTCTAAACTATTTATAAGTATATCTTTATTATAGTTAATTTCACTAATAAACTCATTTAAAGTAATTTGATTAGATAAGTTTTTATTTTTTTCATTCATATATTTAAAGTAAGACATAAAAGATGGATCAATCTCTTTAAAACTTTCTTCATTTAATAATTGTTCATAAATCTCTAGTTCTTTTTTCATAATCTTATTATAAAACAAATAAGTAATAAATTACAAGAAAAAAAGATATTAGTTCTTAGATTGAACTCTATATCTTTCTTTTTCATCTAATATTTTCTTTCTTAATCTTATAGCATCAGGAGTTATTTCAACATACTCATCATCTTCGATAAACTCTAATGCTTCTTCAAGAGTAAACTTCTTAGGATTTATTAAAGTTAAAGCTTCATCACTACCAGCTGCTCTTGTATTAGTAAGTTGTTTATTCTTACATGGATTAACATTTAAATCATTATCTCTATTATGAATACCAATTATCATACCTTCATATACATCAACAGATGGACCAACGATCATTGTACCACGATCACTTAAATTAAATAATGAATATGCCATAGTAGTACCATTTTCACATGAAACAAGTACACCATTCTTTCTACCTTTAATTACACCAGCATATGGTTTATAATCATCAAAACTTCTTACCATAATACCTTCACCTTTAGTATTAGTAATAAAGTTACTACGATATCCAATTAAACCACGAGTAGGAACAGAGAACACTATTCTAGTATAATTTTCATTATTAGATAATTCTTCCATAATTCCTTTTCTTTCATTTAAATCATTTATAACAGTACCACTGTAATCATTAGGAACATTTATTATTACCTTTTCATATGGTTCCATCTTAACACCATCTATTTCTTTATATAAAACTTCTGGTTTAGAAACAGATAACTCATAACCTTCTCTTCTCATTTTTTCAAGTAAAATAGATAAATGAAGTTCACCACGTCCTGACACTTTATAACCATCAGAATTAGTAAGAGGTTCTACCTTTAACCCAACATTAGTTTCAAGTTCTCTATCTAATCTTTCTTTAATATGTCTATTAGTCAAGAACTTACCACTTCTTCCTGCGAATGGACTTGAATTAACTACAAAGTTCATTGATAAAGTTGGTTCTTCTATTTCAATAGGATCAAGTGGAACAACATTATTTACATCACAAATAGTATCTCCAACATGAATATCTGGACTTGTTTGTACAGTAACTATTTCTCCGTATTTAGCAGAGCTAACTTCTTTTTTCTTAATTCCTTCATTTACAAATATTTTACCAACACGATTATTTATAACAGTACCATCATTCTTACTAATAGCAACCATACTACCACTTTTTAAAACACCCTTTGTTATACGACCAATACCCATTCTTCCTAAATAATCATCATATTCTAGTGATGATATTTGAAGTTGTAATGGATCATCTTCACTACCAGTATAAACATCAGTATGAGAAATAATAGTATCTAAAAGTGGAGTTATATCATTAGATTCATCATCTAAATTAAGTTTAGCTATACCAGAACGCGCTATTCCATATACAATTGGAAAATCTAATTGCTTATCATTTGCATCTAATTCTACAAATAAATCAAATGTCATATTTACTACATCATCAATTCTTGCATCCTTCTTATCAATCTTATTTATAAATAAAATAGGATTTAGATTTTGCTTTAAAGCTTGATGAAGCACAAACCTAGTCTGAGGCATAACCCCCTCAGCAGAATCTACAAGTAATACAACTGTATCAACAGTCTTAATAATACGTTCTACTTCACTTGAAAAATCAGCATGTCCTGGAGTATCCACTATATTAATTTTATAATCTTTATATCTAACAGAACAATTCTTAGAATAAATAGTAATACCTCTTTCCTTTTCCAAATCATTACTATCCATTATTTGTTGTTCGCCAGTATCCTTTTCTAATGCACCACATTGTGACAATAATGCATCTACTAAAGTACTCTTTCCCACATCAACATGCGCCACTACCGCTATATTAATAATTTTTTCATCTTTATTCATTTTACCACCTCTTATATGCGACTTGTAAATTATATCACAAAATAGTACAAAATACAATAAAATTGCAAAAAAAAGGACTCTCCACTTTTTAATAGATGTAAAAAGTGAACTCTCCCTTATATATTAATTCATAGTCTTTAACATGATGCCCTAATGAAAATGCTTTTATAAAAAATAACCCCACTGTATCGCGGAGCCTTATTTAAAATCTACCCCAATAAAAAGTACAGAGTCATTTTCTACTGCTCGCCGCAAGATTTTACCTTGCAGGCTCGCTCAAATCACTCAACTGATACTAAGCATATACGGTTTTTGAGAAGTTCCTTCTCCACCTGAAATCTTTACGTTAGATGAAAGACTTAGGACTGGGCGCACGGCAAACTCGTTGCGGTGGACGCTGTGGCCGCCATTGACAGAGCCACTCGAATACACACGGAAAGCATAGCTGGAATTGCCTGAAACCTGCGGAAGCAACCATGTATATACACTTTTATCTAACCAATTATTTGTGGTTTTACAACTTGCTGAAGCATCATAATCATATAAGTTGCTTGTACATTTTTTTGATGCAGCATATCCATAATCACTTGCATACATTATTGCTATCTTTTTAGAGGCATCATTTTGCATTATAGGATTTGTACCATAGTAATAGCCTGTTCTATTTGCATTATTTTTTCTTTCATATTGCCACATTATATCTGATGTGAATCTTAGATGATCATTGTATCCTCCGAGATAGTATTTTGCTGTTCCAATCATGTTTTTTGCATCAGTTGATAAAGTATTATAATAATCATTATTTAAATATGTATTTAATGTTCCTGCTACCCAATTATTTGATTCAGTTTCATTCCATTTCTTATTTCCCATTGAAGTATCCCTTATTATCTTAAATCTATTTTCTACATTACCATTTGTATCTTCAGTAGGGATTATTCCAATTATTCTCCATGTTTCATTATTGAATGTTACATAGTTTTTTACTACTGAATCTCCTCCACGATATCTACACTCTGTTGCAAAATTATTATCTACTTGTAATGTATTATCTATTGTGTGAGTTATTAGTTCTAATCCCTTTTGTCCTACATTTGCTTGTGCAAACTCTGTCGCAGTTAATCCTTTAACAGGTGCCGCTTCATTATTAATATTTACTCTAAACTTATATGAATATTTTTTTTCATTAAGTTTAGCTGTATCTACACTCTCATCAATCCATGCTCTAAGTCTATAACTTGTTACTACTTCACCTTTATTATTTGAAAATATTTCTTCTTTAGAACTTAAAGCTTTATTATTTAACTTTTCTATTGTTGTAGGTTCAACTACTACTGTCTCAGTACCACTTTCTACTTTAGTAAGATATACTTTTATCTCATTATCACTCAAAGGGTTATCCACAGTTATTGGTTCTAGTACTATGTTATAATTTAGTTTTCTCTTTGTATCATCATTTGCTCTAGTCCTAATATAAGAAAGAACTTGAAAGTCAAAGTAATTAGTAAGTACTTTACCTTCTTCATCTTTTATAGGTAATGCATTATTCATTCCTATTTCATTTGTTTCAGTATAACTCATCTTTACTTGACCAGTAGTTATACTATTATTACCAGTAAGTAGTTCACTATTCCATAATGCATATGTTCCCACTGATATTAATGCTATTAAAAATACTGACAATACTATTAATAATACCTTTTTCTTTTTAGTTTCCATATTTTTAACACTCCTTTTACTATAGTAATAGTATACCATTTTCGCGCAATTTTTACTATATTTTTTTATAAAAAAGCATCAACTCATTGAGTTGATACTTCTAATTCTTAAACTCAAACTTAACACTAGTATCTTTCTTTATAGCAGTATTCTTTTTAACAGATTGACTACTTACATAACCATATCCTTTAAATGTACATTTTATATTTAAAAGATTACATACTGCTCTTACTTGTTTCTTAGAACACCCTTTTAAATCAGGTAATTTGTATTCACTGTCATTAGTAAGCAATATTATAGTATCATTTACATTTACTACATTTTCTTTTTCTGGATATTGATTAATAACTTTATTACCATTACCTAACACTAAGTAATTTATTTTATTCTTCTTTAATGTTTGTTTTACTTTTGATAAATCTCTATTGATATAATTTTCTACTTTATAATTATTTATAGTTTTATCTTCAACTGTATCATATATTTCTAAATACTTACTAACATTTTTTACTATTGGTTTTACAGTATTATAAAGAGGAGCAGAACTACCATATAAAGAATCTTTTACTGATATAAATACAATCACTTCAGGATCATCTTTGGGCCACATACCTGCGAATGACTTAATAGCACGAGTTTCATCACCATAATATCTACCAGTTTTAGCATTAACATATTGAGCAGTACCAGTCTTACCAATCAAATCATATCCTTTTAAATAATAACCAGTCCCAGTAGCATAAGGAGATGATGAATGAACAACATCATACATTAAATCTTTCATCTTTTCTACTGTTTCATGTGATGCAACAGTACCAAGTTCTTCTTTTTGCCCTTTAAACACAACTTTATTATTTTCATCCACTACTTTATCAATAATATATGGCTTTAACATTACTCCATCATTTGCAATTGAAGTAAGTGCTTGTATATGTTGCATTTGAGTAGTCATAATACCTTGTCCAAAACCTGCATTAAATACTTCAGTTTCATACTTAAAGGAAATTTTTCCTTTTGCTTCATTAGAGAGTGTAATACCAGTCTTTTTACCAAAACCTAACTTCTCAAAATAATCAGCAAGAATAGTTTTATTCATATGTTTATCAATTAAGTTAATAATACCAACATTTGATGAATAAGCAAAACCTTCATCATATGTAATATCTCCAAAACCGCTTTTTAACCAGTCATAAATATTAGTACCATCAGAAGTAGTATACTTACCAGACTTAAACTTTTCATCACCTTTATAAGTACCAGCTTCCATCGCGGCCATATATGTATATGTTTTCATAACAGAACCAGGTTCATAAGCATAAGAAACATTATAATTATTCCAATCACTAACATTCATCTTATTAGGATCATAACTAGGTACCTGAGAAAGAGCAAGAATCTTTCCTGTTTTAGCATCCGCTAAAGTAATAGCCATCCAATCAAAACTATACTTATCTTTTGCATTAGCAATAGCTTCCTCAACAAAAAACTGAATATTAGAATCAACTGTTAAATAAACATCATTCCCATCAACTGCTTTTTTTGTCTTTTCCTTAGTACCAGCAATCTTATAACCATTTAAATCAGTCTGATAAGTAGTATACCCATCAGTACCAGATAATACATCATTAAGCAATAACTCTAAACCATACTCCCCATTTACTTTACCATTTTCATCCCTTTTAGCATAACCAAGTGTATATGATAAAAAGTTCCCATTTGGATAATATCTTTGTTCATCTGCGATGAAATCAATGCCAGGTAAATTAAGCTCTTTAATAGCATCCTTTTCAAGTTCAGTAAGTCCCTTACCAGCAGTACCAAACTCTACTTGATATAAATCTTGTTCTAATATTTTTAATATATCTTCATAAGACATCTTAATAACTTTAGATAATGCCTTAGCAGTAGCCTTCTTATCCTTTACATGATATAACTTACTTTCATTCTCACTACGAGACTCATCTAAATATGCAATCAAAGTATAAGACGAAACATTAAGAGCTAAACTATCTCCCTTAGAATCATATATATTACCTCTTTTGGCACTAATACTCTTCTTTACAACACTACGAGAATCTGCAAACTCTTTTAGATTTGTACCCTCATAACTATCTTTAAATATCATATTAGAAAGTACAAATAAAAAAACAAAAAAACAAAAAAGAACAAAAATCAAAAAGAAGTTTATCATTTTTATATTTTTGTTCTTATTCATTTATAATCACCTACTCTATTGTTTTAACACTATTACTAGTATAACTCAATCCCACTTTTTTCGCAACCTTTTGTAAGTTTTCTAAAGATGCCAACTCATTAATCTTCATTTGTAAACTTTCATTAGACTTTTCTTGAGTAGAAACTTCTTCTTTAGTCACTTCAACATCATAATTAGCCTTAGAAAGCAGTGATGAAGCACACACTGATGCAAATGGTGAAAATATTAATAATGCAATAGTTAAAGTAAGTAACTTTTTCTCAAAACCAGATAACTTACTCTTCTTTTTTCTACTCATCTAAATCCCTCCTTATTTTACTCTTTCAATTACTCTTAACTTAGCACTTTTAGCACGACTATTATATTCTAACTCACTTGAAGTTGGTAATATTGGTTTTTTTGTAATTAACTTAAAATCTGGTAAATGATCATCCTCAATAAAAGGATTACCCTTTACTAACTCATCAACATCACTAACTTCTTTAAATATTCTTTTACATATCTTATCCTCAAGAGAATGAAATGTAATAACACATATTCTTCCTCCAACATTAAGTAAAGAAAGACTATCTCTTAAAGAAGTTTCAAACTCTTCAAGTTCATTATTTACTTCAATTCTTATTGCTTGAAATACTTTTTTAGCAGGATGTCCATTCCTTTTTTCTTTATATGGAATACATCTATCTATAATATCTACAAGCTCTAAAGTAGTAACAATCTCTTTTATACTTCTTTGTTTTTCTATTTCTTTAGCAATACGAAGTGCATGCTTTTCTTCTCCATATTCTCTAAATATTCTAGTAAGATCCTCCACTTTATAATTATTTACAATCTCATAAGCAGACAACTCACTATCCTGTTTCATCCTCATATCAAGCTTAGCATCTCTCATATAACTAAAACCACGACTATCTTGATCTATTTCTGGTGATGAAATACCAAGGTCATATAAGATTCCATCTACTTTATCTATTCCCTCATCTTGTAAACACTTCTTTATATTAATAAATCCGGTATTAAATATTTTGTAGTTATCTCCAATCTCATCTAACACTTTAGAACTATGATTAATTGCATCTATGTCTTTATCAAAGGCGAATAAAAACCCCTTTTTATTTCTTTTTAATATTTCCTTTGAATGACCAGCATAACCTAAAGTCATATCTACATATAATCCACCATCTTTTATATTTAGATTATAAATTGATTCATTTAGTAAAACACTTTTATGTAACATATTAATCACCAAAATCACTTTCAAATAGATGGTCCGCTAAATCAGATAGAACTTCTTTATTTACATCAAAGAAACTATCCCATTTATCTTTAGCCCATATTTCTAATCTGTCATTTACACCAAGAACAATACATTCTTTATCAAGAGAAGCATAACTACAAAGTTGTGGTGCAAGTTTAATTCTTCCTTGTTTATCAAATTCACAAACAGTGGCACCAGATAAAAATATTCTAGTGAAGTTTCTAGCATCTTTCTTAGTAAATGGTAATGTTTGTAACTTAGAGACAATAACTTTCCATTGCTCTTCTGAGTATAAAAACAAACAATTATCTAAACCACGAGTCACAATTATTTTGTCTCCTAACTCATCACGTAGCTTCGAAGGAATTATTATTCTTCCTTTTTCATCAATATTATGATGAAACTCACCCATCAACATAGAAATCACCACTTTTCACCACTATTATCCACTGTCTACCACAATTTTACTTCCTTATCTTATAGTTGTCCACATTTTTTAACGAAAAAAAATAAAAAATTAGCAAATAAAAACAAGTGTTTGTCAACACTTGTATTACTTTACATAGTTTTTTGTAAATTTTTGTCTTTACTTAGCTTACTAATAGAATGATTATAAGATAAATCACAACTTCTAGCGTATTCTAAATCACTAGAATCTCCACTTATAAATACTTTATATCTAGGAAGTAAAACATCAACCCTTATATCATCATCATTAATCATATAAGATATCAAAGATAAAGCACCATTCTTATCACACATAAGAGTACAAAGAACACCTAAATCTTTAGCTTTTTCATAAGCAACTTCATTTACAATATAACCAGTACTCTTATTAGTATCATAATCAATTATCTCCTCATACGGATATCCAATACGAACATCAACTTCATCATCAGAAAGTGAAGAATTATATTTAACTATATCAGGAAAATTATCTCTAAAACTTTTAAGTTTAGAAACATCATCTTGTTCTAACATAACACCAAGCACATTCTTAAGAGGTTCTTCTAATTCATAATTATTAAGAATTGCAATTAAAGAACTATTAAAACCATCTTTATACATCTTACTAATTATATATTCTTTATTAATTCCATCTACTTCTTCAAGTACTTTTATTAAAGTATCATAACTATTAAGTTCAATTAACTTATCAATTGCCTTTTTAGTAGAAAAAGAATTTCTAAAAGATATTAGTTTAATAAGTTCAAATATATAATTAGAATTATTAAAATTAATAATGCAATCAGACAATTTATTTACTTGTTCTTCAGTAAATAATTTTGTTTTTATAAAATACATCTCTATATTTAATAATATAACCGAAGGTATAAAAGAACATAAATAATCCACTAATAAATCTTTCTTATCGGTATAATCAAACATAAAAACGATAAGCCTATCATAACAATTTTTTTTAGCAAAAGATGCAATCTTTTCAACTGGAAAGTTTTTTACACTCTTAATATAATCTTCTAAATCAATGCCACAATATAAATAATTATTTAGTAAATAATCTAAAACATAATCTAATGATCTTCTTTCTTCACCATCATAATCAGGTTTAGTATTCTTAATTTTTTTCATTATTTTACCAATATTATTATCAATATATTCGTTAAAATCAGTAGTAAACATATAATCACCTCAAATAATGACTTTATTATATGACAAAATTTGGAAATAAGCAAGTTTTTAATATTAAAAAATGATATATATAAACATACCATTTAATTCTAATTCACTGATAACGTATATGGATCAGAGCTTGTACCAAATCCTCCGGATATTTTGACATTTGATGATAAATATAAGACAGGACGAGCAGCACCAGAACCACTGAAGTAAACATGACGTGAAGTCGTCTTCCCATCTGAATTAGGTGTTATATATATATCATCATCTGCTGAAGAAGGTGTAATAGTCCATTCAGACAATCCCTTATTCATCCATCCATTTGTTTCAACACAAGTTGAAAGTTCTTCTGAAGTATAAGAATCATCTAAAGGCTTATCATAACATCCCGTAAAGGAATACATATAATCACTAACATGCATTAACGCTATCTTTTTATTTGCATCACTTTGCATTATTGGATTATATCCTCCTATCTCCTCAACAAAATAGCAGTCATATGAATCGATATAACTATTTGTAAAAACACATTCAGGTCCATTTGCATTTTTCCTCTCATATTGCCACATTTTTGATGCAGTTGTTTCTGATAAATAATATCCTCCAAGATAATATTTTGTAGTTCCTATCATGTTTTGTGCATCACTTGTTAATGTATTATAATAATCATTATTCAAATATGTATTCAATCCAATCATTACCCAATTATTATAATTATATCCGCCAAGATCTAAATCACTCAAATTAAAATCCCCAATAGATTCATCTCTGATTATCTTAAATCTATTTTCTACATTACCATCTGTGTCTTCAGTAGGTATTATTCCTATTATTCTCCATATTTCATTGTTAAATGTCACATAGTTATTTACTACTGAATTTCCTCCACGATACCTATATTCTGTGACAAATCTGTTATCTACTTGTAATGTATCATCTATTTCATGTATAATCTTTTCAAGGCCACCCTTTCCTTGATTTGTTTCCGCAAATTCTAAAGCATAGTCTTCTTTAATAGGCGCATCTTCATTATTAATATTTACTCTAAACTTATAACTATAAGATTTTTCATTTAATTTATTTGTATCTACACTCTCATCAATCCAAGCTCTTAATCTATAACTTGTAAGTACTTCTCCTTTATTATTTGAGAATATTTCTTCTTGTGACTTTAATATATATTGATTTAATTTTTCTATTGTTGTAGGTTCCACTACTACTGTCTCAGTTCCATTTTCTACTTTAGTTAGATAAACTTTTATTTCACTATCACTCAAAGCATTATCTACACTTATTGGTTCTAGTACTATGTTATAGTTTAGCTTCCTCTTTGTATCATCATTTGCTCTTGTTTTTATATAAGATAATACTTGAAAATCAAAGTAATTAGTCAATACTTTACCTTCACTATCTTTAATAGGAAGTGCATTAGTCATACCTATTTCATTTGTTTCAGTATAACTCATTTTTACTTGTCCTGTAGTTATACTATTATTATCAGTTAATAAATCAGTTGATGTCCATAATGCATATGTACCAAAAGATACTATTGCTAAATTAAACAGTGTTATTGCAATTAACATTAGTACTCTTTTCTCTTTACTATATTCCATATTTTAACACTCCCTTACTATAATAATAGTACAATAAAAAAAGCACTTTTTCAAGCACCTTTTCTTATTCTGATTCTTCTACTCAACAAACTTGACACACAACATTTATTTGTTATATTTATATTACACGTTAATTATGGGCGTCGGCTTCACTACTTTTTTAAGAAAGTGAGGTGATGTTTAATGAGTAGAAAAAACGACATGATTTTCATATTACTTATTATCATCTATAGATTGATCTAAATGTTTTAATTAATAAAAAAATGCGACGCCTCTTTATATAAGGAAGCGTCGCTCCAAAAACCAATTGAAGCCGACGTTCATAAAACGTCCTTCTTTATATATAATATACTACTTTTAGTAGTTTTATACAAGTACTTTTGATAACTTTTATATTTCAGATATAACAGTAATTATCATTGGTACACTACCAGTTTCTTTTTCAAAATAATGACTAAGAACATCTCTTATTCTAAGTTTTAAACCAGTGAAATCAACCTTTTTATTAGGTTCAACCAAATCAAGTATTACTTCTTTACATAATTCTTCAGTTCTTTCAATAAGATCAAGATTATCTTTTACATAAATGAATCCCCTTGTTATTATTTGAGGTTCTACTAATATCTTTTTAGTCTTTTTATCTAAGCTTGCACTTACTATTACAATACCATTCTTACTTAATAGTTGTCTATCTTTCAAAACTAACTCACCAATATCATCAGATTGATTACCATCTATTAATATTTCATCAATCTTAATATGTTCATTATTATCTTGTAAAACTCCATTATCAAACTCTACTACATCACCATTTAATTTAAGTAATATATTATCTTTATTAATACCAGTTAACTCTGCTACATTGGCATTCATATATTGATATCTATATTCTCCACGAACAGGCATATAATACTTAGGATTCATAAGATTAATCATTTGCATTAAATCCTCACTAGAGGCATGATGTAACACATGCTTCTTCATAGAAAGACTAATTGCTTCAACATCAAGTCTAGATAAATCATCAATAATTTTTGAAATAATCTTTTCATTACCAGGATAAACAGGTTCAGAAATAAATACTGTGTCCCCTGCTTTTAATTTAATATATTTATCATATCCATTAATAATTTTTTCTAAACTTGCAACTTCTTTTTCTTTATCATCCGCTACTATTATAACTACATCTTTATCTTTTATATTAGATAGATTACCAATAATACTCTTATCTACACTTAAATAATTATTATCAATTGAATAATCAACTGCTTCTTGAAGTTTCTTACCCATTATTACAATTTTTCTTTTAGTTCTAGATACAGCATCAAATATCTCTTGTAATCTATAAATATGATCTGGATATAGGCTAACTATAATTCTATCTTCAGTACCATTTAATATATCCCACATCTTAGAATATATCCTATGACTTGGACTAGTATGTCCAGTTCTATAAGCATAACATGATTCACAAAGAAGGCATAATACTCCTTGTTTACCTACATATGCAAGCTTACCTATATCAGTCTTATATGATCCAAGCATAGTAGAATCAAATACAAAATCAGTTGCATAAACAATTGCACCATCATCAGTATATAAAACATATAAAACAGCTTCAGGTATAGAATGAGTTACTTCGATTGGAAATATTGAAAAATTAGCTACATCAATCTTAGAATGTGGTCTAATTTCCTTTAATTTAGTTGCTTTAATATTCTTCTCATCTAACTCTTTCTTAATCAAATTCATTGTAAACTTTGTAGCATAAACAGGTATATCAGGCATTTCATTAAGTATATCAGGAAGTGCCCCCATATTACCATCATGACCGTGAGTAATAAAAATACCACGTACTTTCTTTCTATTTTCTTTTAAATAATCAAAATTAGGTATGATGTAGTCAACACCAAGCATATTAGAACTAGGATACTTTAACCCAGCATCAAATACAAATATGTTATCATCTACATCCACTATATACATATTTTTTCCATTTTCATTCAGTCCACCAAGACCAAATATCTTAATTTTACTCATATTTTATTCTTTACTTCTCCTTTCATTTTTTTATATCAAGTAAGCAACCTAGTAAATTATAACACAAAACACATAGAAAAAGCAATATCTTATCAATTATTGAGCAATTGCCGTTATTGAGCAATTGCTAATCATTCAATGCTAAAAAAGTACTTTTTCAAGTACAATTTAATATCTTTTATAAGCTTTTAAAAACTTTTTCAAAGTAAAGATAAATACAACAAGCGAAAACGTAAATATAAGTACACTAAGTATTGTAAACCATTCACCTTTTACTACCTTTACAATACTAATACTAGGCTTATTTTCTAATACAATATCAATACTTTTTAGAAGTTTATCCTTATAATAAACTTCTAAAACCCCTAACTTTTCTCCTTTTTTAGTGAAAGGTTTTATTTGTTTTATACCTGTATAAGATAATTTAATATTATTTTCATCAAAATCATTATTATTATAAAGTAACTTTATATCTTCATTAGACTTAAAAATAACAAAATCATCCTTCAAGTACTTTGTAGCAATCTTAAGTATATCATCATTCTTCTCTACCAATATATGATAACTATAATTAGTAAAGAAATAAGTATATAACTCATAAGCATCCTTAACATTATACATCTTATTATAATCATCATCTGCACCAGTAGTAACAAGTAAATAATTTATATCATTCTTTTTATCATACGCAATAGAAGCCAAACACCTACCAGCATCAGTATCATACCCAGTCTTAGCACCAAGCATCATTGAAGTATCAACACCAGCACGCTTTCCTCCCTCTCTCATAGAACTCTTAACAGTTATAGATTTATCTTTGAACTCATATGAATCAGTAGTAAATATCTTTTTAAAAGTATCATTCTTTAAAGCATACATTAAAAGCTCCGCAACCTCTTTGACTGTACTATAATTATTCTTATCATCAAATCCAATAGGATTAGCAAACGAAGTATTATTAAGTTCTAATTCGTTTGCTTTCTTATTCATTAAATCAACAAACTTATCCACACTACCAGACATAGACATTGCAATAGCATTAGTAGCATCAGCACCACTTGCTACAACACATGCATAAAGAAGTTCTAGATAAGAAACTTTTTGTCCTACTTCAAGACCTACAACATATGCATCTTTTTCTTTTAATCCCTTTAACATATCCTTAGTTATAGTAACCTCTTTATCTAAATTATCAATATTCTCAAGAGCCACAACCGCAGTCATAATCTTAGTAAGAGAAGCAATACTAACCTTATCAGTATCCTTATAACCAAAAACCCTTTCATAAGTATCTAAATTATATAAAACAATATTCTTACTATTAGTATTAAGTGCATCTACAGGAATAACCACAAAAAAAAGAAAAACACTAAGTATTATAAATAAAACTCTTTTCACTAATACCACCTTTTATCTTATAACACTATTATATAGGTTTTTCTTTTATTTGTAAATACAATTTTATAAAGCACAATAAAAAAGCACTTTTGATAACTATTACATAAACTTATGTCCACATATAGAACATTCTCTAGCAGTCGCTACTTGATTACTACCACATACTGGACATGGCTTTGTTCCAGTTTGATTATCTAATCTTTGTTCTTCTTGAATAATACTTTGTTCATTAACTTGATTATTCATCACATTATCCATCGGAACTCCTTGAGTATTAAATTGATTATTATTTAACGTATTATTTTGATTAATAAACTGATTATTATTCATTTGATTATTATTTTGTTCCATTTGCATATTATTCTTAACCATTTCATTAATTTGTTTTTGACTCATATGATCAAGTTCAGCATTATAATAATGATCATCATTATTAATATTCATTGCACTGTAATCTTTACTATTATTCATATTGTTTTGATTATTCATATTCATTTCCATATTATTAATAGCGTAATCAACTTGACTATTATAAGTAGCATCTCCGAATGCAAGTATTAATTGTCCAATAAATGGTAACAAGATTAACAAGAGTGCAAACCCTGTTCCTTTTCCAAATACTTTTGCAAGTTTTATATTAATTACTATCGCATAAATAAATATTGCAAAAGGTACAAATATCGCAATTAAAACATGCCACCATTCTAAATCTACTATTTCAAATAACACTACAATATTATATATTGGTACAATTGATGTCCAACCTGGTTTACCAGCTTTAGTATAAATCTTCCACATTGCAATCAAACTAATCAATGATCCAATAATACTAATTAAATAAATTATTAACACCATGCCACTTAAAAATGATGCAGCATCAGCTCCTGCTGCTACGCTAGGATCGTATCCATAACTATAATCCATACATATCACTCCCTAGTATAAAGTATAATAAAAAATTAGCTCTTTGTCTACATATTTTGACATTTTACTAAAAATATGATATAATATGCCCAATTAAAGGGGGAATATTATATGAGTAGAATTGATGGAAATAAATATTTAGATATTCTAGATAGCATCGAAGACTGTCTAGATTGGTATTTTGACAATGATATGCCAAGTACTAGATACAAATTATTTTTAAGTAATAGTGATAGAATAGAAATAGATTTCGGAGACAGAGCATTACCTCACTTACTAGGAATAGACATAAACTTTTTAAGAAGTACAGGTCAATACATTGGTAGCGCTGCTTCAATACTTGATGATGTCTTAAAAAATCCAAACTTCTTATTTTCACGTATGAAAGATGGACATATAAAAGAAGACCAAGTATTTTCAAAACACATTGATAAAAAACTTTCAAACTTTAAAAATATATGTAATCTAAATGTTTTTAATATTGAATTCATTGTAAAATATGAAAGCGAAAAATCATATATAACCGGAGAAGAAAAACTTGAAGGAAACTACTATATAGCAACAAAAGATAAACTAAACAAAGATAAAATAAGTATTATTGGATTAAAATGTAATAAAAATGGCCTATACCAACCAATGACTAATATGCAATTCGAAGAACACACTGATGAATATAGAAAATTCTTAAATAAAGTACTAAAAGGACAAACTATCACCATTACTCAAACACTTGTAAAAAATGTTATTAATGAAAATGGCAACTTATTACAAAACAAATACTTTTATGATTCAAATCAAAAAATAGGTAAAATTAAAACCATTAAAAGATATGCTGAAGAATATAAAGCAACTGTAAACGTAAGTGATGATTGTATATTCTACATAGAAAAAGTTCAAAATCTTTATGATGATAAAAATAAAGCCATAGAAATAATTAAAGAAATAACAGAAAAAATTGGTTCAAATAGCATGATTGATGCAGTAGAATTAGAAACAAAACATGGTGATATACCAAATTATTTATTAAAACTTATTGGTACTCATAACGATTCTTTATCAAAGAAAGATAGTGATAATAAAGGTACTGAATCATATACAGATCTAATAACAAGTCTTAAGAATGCTAAAGCGGATATAGAAAAGAAAGATAATCTAATTAGAAAACTAGATGATAATAATAAAGAACTAATTGATAGAAGCCAAACTCTTGAAGAAGAAAACAATGAATTAAAAGATAAAGTAGAAAAGATTAGATCAATAGTAAAATAGGACAAATTGCCCTATTTTTTATTTTTAACTACCCTTTTTACTAACACTTAAAATAAGTCCAATGCTTAGCATACTAATAAGTAAACTAGATCCTCCATAAGATAGAAATGGTAATGTTACTCCAGTAACAGGAATTAAACCTACAACTACACAAAGATTTAATATTGCTTGAAATATTATTTGAAAAGTAAGACCAAATATTAAGTATTTTTTAAACAAATTTTCCTCTTTTAATGCTAATTTTATACCACAATAAGCAATTATAAAAAACATTAATACCACAAATAAAGCACCTATTACTCCAAACTCCTCACAAATAATAGAAAATATAAAATCAGTCTGAGGCTCTGGTAAATAAAAATGCTTTTGTCTAGAGTTTAAGAAACCAAAACCTAAAAGTCCTCCTGGTCCAATTGCATATAAGCTTTGTATTATTTGAAAACCACTTCCTAACGGATCATTCCAAGGATTCAAAAACGACGTAATTCTAGACATTCTATACGGTGCAATTATAATTAAACCTATTGAACCCACTACTCCAATTGCAAAAAGAATATAAAAATACTTCATATTAACTCCTGCAACAAAAAGTAACACAACAATTGCCATAACAAGAATTACACCAGTACCAAAATCTGGTTGTAACATAATAAGACCAAATACTAACATAACAAGCATTAAAACTGGAAGTACTGGTTTAATACCTTTATATACTTTATTAGTATTACTAAGATATTTTGATACCCATAAAATCATTGCAAGTTTTACTGCCTCACTAGGTTGAATACCAAAAGATCCTATTCCAAACCAACTACGTGAACCATTTCTTACTACTCCAATTCCTGGTATTAAAACAAGAACCAATAATAAAAGACAAATAATTAAAAATAGATTTGCCTTTTTATAATAAACTTTATAATCAATCTTAGTAACAAAATAAATAAGAAAGATACCAAGTACAAAGAATAATAATTGTTGTTTAACATACTTAAAACTATCATTAAACTTATAATCAGCCCATATATAAGAAGCAGAATATATCATTATTATTCCAAATATTACTAAGGCAATACTAGCTATAAAAAGCAAAGTTCTATATCTTTTTTGCAACATAATCACCTAGTAAAATTATATATTAAAAACTAAAAATTATTACAATGGTTTATACTTACTAGCAATAGCTTCAAATACTAAAATACCATCCATCGCAGAAGTCGTAATTCCACCAGAATACCCTGCACCCTCTCCAGCAGGATAAATACCTGAAATATTTGATTGATATTCTTCATCTCTATTCATCTTAATTGAAGACGAAGTACGTGATTCTACTCCCAATAAAAGTACATCATCATTAGAAAAACCAGGTATTTTTTTATTAAAATACTCCATTCCTGATATAAAGTTTCTACTTATAAAGTCTGGAAATATACCTCTTAAATTAGCATATGAATAACTACCCTTTATAACAGAATCATTAACTTTATAATTACCTTTATATACATTATCCTTAAAATCTATATACCTTTGTATTGGAATAGAGCCATTACCTATTTTATATGCTTTTTCTTCTAATGATTGTTGAAATCTTAGCCCATCAAATAATTTACTACCATAATCTTTTTCACTAACGCTTACAACAATTGCTGAATTAGCAACACCACTATCTCTTTTGTAATTACTCATTCCGTTTATAACTAATCTATTATCTTCAGATGAAGAATTAACTACATATCCACCAGGACACATACAAAATGAATATACTCCATGATTGTCTTTAGTTACATGAGTAAGTTTATAAGATGCAGGTTCAAGAAATGATGAGTAATCTTTGTACTGGTTTTTATTGATTAGTTCTTGATCATGCATTACTCTAAGGCCTACTGCAAATGGTTTATTAGACATTTTTATTCCTTTGTTATGAAGCATTTTTATAGTATCAGTGGCACTATGACCGATTGCAAGAACTAAAATGGAACAAGGTATTATTTCATTATCATTAACAGTAATACTATTAAGTTTATCAGAGGAAATATTAATATCAGTAAGCTTAGTACTGAATCTAAACTCTCCACCCATTTCTATTATTTTATTTCTCATATTAACTACTACATTTCTAAGTAAATCAGTACCAATATGAGGATTTTTTATATATGTAATTTCTTCTGGGGCATTGTTTTCCACAAATATTTTAAACACTTCACTCATAAGATTTCTTTTATCTTTTACTAAAGTATTAAGTTTTCCATCAGAAAATGTACCTGCTCCTCCTTCACCGAATAAAACATTAGATTCTTTATTTAAAATACCAGTATTCCAAAACTTCTCAACTGATGATACTCTATCAAATGTTTTTTCTCCTCTTTCAATAATGAGAGGTTTATATCCATATTGTGCTAGTTTATAAGCACAAAATAGTCCACATGGACCTGAGCCCACTACTACAATTTTATTATTTATTTTAGAAGTTCCTATATTAGAAAAAGTGTAAGAAACATCATCATAGTGTAAAATGTTATTTGAATATTTGATTGAATCATAGGATGATAATTCTACTAAGACTTCAAATATATAATAAATTATGGACTTATCTCTTGCATCAATTGATCTTTTATTAATCTTAAAACTAATAATATCAGAAGATTTAACTCCTAGTATTTTTAAAACTTTGTTATATAAAAGATCGTAATTATATTTTTTAACATCTATTTTTATTTGTCTTACTTTAATCATTTTTGCCTCCTGCTAGTCCTGCTAAAAGTCCTGTTATAAAAGCAAAGCCTAAATTATATCCTCCACATATACCACATACATCAAGGATTTCTCCAGTAATATAAAGGTTTTTTATTTTTAAGGATTCCATGGTATTGGTATTAATTTCATTAAGATTAATGCCACCATTGCATACTTGTGCTCTAGAAAAATCTTTTGAAGAAGTGATTTCTAATTTAAATGAAGTTAAATTAGAAATAATATTGTCTATTTCATTTGAGTTAAGTTCATTTACTATTTTATCTTTGGATATATTGGTAACGTATAAAATAGTATCAACTAGTTTTTCATTTAAGATAGTGACTAAAAACTCATATATAGTCCTATCACTAAGTAATTTTTTTCTAGTATTAAACCATTTATAATAATCATTTTTTATAAATGGTATAAAATTAATGCTTACAAAGACGTTTTTCTTTTGATATAGCATTTTATTTATAAAACCACTCAAATTAAAAACACATATTCCACTTATACCGTAATCAGTAAGTTGTATCTCACCAGATTCTTTTAAAATAGTTTTATCAAGTAAACTAATTTCACAATTGCATCTTACTCCATTCCAAAGTTTAAAGTAATTGCCTTTTCCAATAAGGGGTACAAGGCTTGGTAAAAGAGGTGTTATACTATGATACTTCTTAACTAAATCATATGAATTAGTACTTTTAACATAGGCACAAGAACCTGTTGATAAAATTACTTTATCATATTTTTTATATTCATTATTAATACAAATATAAAAGCAATTTTCATTATCATTGTATAAAATATCGGTAACAAAACTATTAGTAAAAACATTAATACCTTTAGAATAAACTTCATCTATTAATGATAATCTAATACTATTTGCTTTATAAGAACTGGGATAATAGTATCCATTTTTAATACTAGAAATTATTCCAATTGAGGAAAAAAAAGTTAGTATTTCATCTTTCATATTATTGTTTATAATGTTACTAAGGTCATAGTTATTAAAACTATAGAACTTATCAGTAGTAAAATCTTCATTAAAATAGTTACATCTTCCATTACCTGTTACTAGTATTTTCTTACCTATTTCATCGTTTTTTTCATATAGGTCAACAATTGTATTATTGTTTTTGGCATAAATGCTTGCAACAAGACCAGATGCTCCGCCCCCTATTACTGCTATTTTTATCATAGGACACCTCCAAAACTAAACTAAATATATCAAAAAGAACAAATGAAGTCAAGCAAAAATCTTTGACATGTCTTAACTTAATATGTTATAATTAAGTTGCAAATGAGGTGTTGTTCGGCATTGGCTGGATGGCATCTCATTTGTATTACATGTATAAAATAATATATTTAGCATATAATAACTATGGATATATTCAGTTTAATATATCTTTGACATATTATAACTTTATATGTTATAATTAGTTTATAAATGAGATGTTGTTCGGCGTTTGCTGGATGGCATCTCATTTTTTTCATATACTAATATTATTTCATCATTGCCAATTACCATTATTTTTTTTATCCAATTTCTTTGCTCATCATTAAAAATATGATTCAATTGACTTTTCACCTCTTTCAAAGATAAGGTTTGATTTCTGATATCAAATACAAAATTATGACTCTGTTTACGTTTTCCTTTTATCATGTTATCAAGAGTTCTTTTTGAACTACCCTCAACTGTTTTCAAATCCCATTTTTCATATTTTGTTTCATTTGGCCTTAACCACTTAAAATCGCACGTTGAGACTCCATCTACCACATTAACTATTGGTTGCATTTGTAGTTTTCCTCCAAAAGTATTTCTAAGTATTTTCATACATTTCATTGTCTCACTATAATCCTTACTTTTCTTATCAAAATAAACACCATTCTTTTTATTATCAACTACATAGAAGATACCATTATCATCCACATATCCCTTAGCATGTGTGATATTATGACTTCTTGGTTTTTTATTTTTTAACCATTCATCAGTTACATTAGTATAGTTATCCATTTAATCACCTCATATATATACAACGCATATAAATGGGTAATTCCTAACTTTTTTATTAATTTTACACTTATTAACACACAAAGTTGACATGTTTTATAATAAATAAAATAGTGTAAAAAAAATAAGAGACTACTTATCTCTTATTTCACATTTAAACTTAGATGATACTTTATCAATAATTGTTTTAAATACACTATCAACTTCTTCATCAGTTAAAGTTCTATTTACATCTTGGAATGTAAGAGAATATCCAACTGATTTTTTATTTTTATCTATCTTATCGCCAACATAAAGATCAAATACTTTTACACTTGATAATATCTTATTACCATTTTTTCTTATTTCTTTTAAAACATCACTAGATAATATATTCTTATCTAATATAAAAGCAACATCTTTTGTTATTTCTGGATATTTAGATATTTCTGGGTACTTAATTTTCTTACTTTTCTTAGTGTAAACTACAGATAAATTAATTTCACAAACATAAATATCATCTTTACTCACAACAGGACTAAGCTTACCAATATATCCAATTAAATCATTATCAATATATATACTAGCACTCATTCCTGGATGCATTTCTTTTTTATCTTTAAGTGGTACGAATCTATATCTCTTATCATATCCAAGATAATTAAGAATATTTTCTACTACTCCTTTTATAACATAGAAATTATTTCTTACACCAACACCATCAAAACTATAATCAATATAATTACCAGACATCAATATACCAAGTAATTGTGTTTCTTTATAATTTTTATCATAAACATTACTTATTTCATATATATTTATATCCTTAACACCACGTTTATTATTATAATCATAAACATTTAAAAGAGATGGTATTAAACTTTGTCTTACATACATCTTATCATTACTCATTGGCATAAGTAACTTAATAGGATCATTTTGAGAAAACATATCTATTTCTTTTTGACCTACTAAAGTATAAGTCTTTACTTCATTTAAAGATAGACTTCTAAGTCTTTTAGAAATATCTTTTCTAATACCAATATTACCAGTATAAACACCACTTTTAATAGGAAGAACTGGAGTCTTATTTACTAACTTATCATATCCATAAAATCTACCAATTTCTTCGATTAAATCTTCTCTTATAGAAACATCCATTCTTCTGTTAGGAATAGTAACAACATAATTATCATTATCAATTTCATATTTAAAACCTAACTTATCAAATATACCACTTACAATATCATTAGTAAGTTCTATTCCTAATACTTTATTTATTTTATCAAGAGTAACTTCCGCTACTTTAGGAGTCTTATCTACGTTGTCATAAATTACTTTATCTTTTAGTACTTTACCACTAGCATACTTTTCTAATAAATAACATGCTCTATCAAGAGCCATACTAGTATATTCATAATTAAGACCCTTTTCAAATCTAAGAGAAGCCTCACTTCTTAACCCTAATCTAATCGAAGTATATCTAACATTATAAGGATTAAATATTGCACTTTCTATTATAATATTCTTAGTATTTGAATCAATATCAGAATTAAGTCCTCCCATAACACCAGCGATTGCAATTGCTTCTTTTTCATTTGCAATAACTATATCAGAATCAATTAGTTCTCTTTCTTCATTATCAAGAGTAATAATGTGTTCATTATTTTTTGCATTTCTAACTATAATTGTATCTCCAACTTTATCCATATCAAAGAAATGAAGAGGTTGTCCATATTCAAGCATTATATAATTAGATATATCTACTACATTATTAATAGAACGCATTCCTACTTGTTCCAATCTATTTTTTATAAAATCAGGACTTGGTCCAATAACAACATCTTTTACTATTTTAGTTTGATACATACTACAAAGAGGAGTATCTACTTCTAGTTTTAATTTATTATTAATACTTTCATCTATTTCATTATAATTTGTATCAGGTAAACTAACTTGTCTTTCTAAAACACATGAAGCTTCATATGCAAAACCTAAGTGAGATAGGCAATCATTTCTATTTGGATTAAGATCCAAAGTATAAATAGTATCATCAACACCAAGATACTTACAAGCATCATCTCCCACGATTGCATCATCAGGTAATATGTGAATACCATCATCATAAGTAAGTTCCTTATCTGCAAGACCAAGTTCATATAAAGCACATATCATTCCACATGATTTTACTCCAAGTAAACTTCTTTCTTCAATTAGAAAGTCGCCAGGAAGAACAGCACCAGGTAATGACACAATAACCTTAATTCCTTTAGATACGTTATCAGCGCCACATATTATTTGTTGAACTCTATCACCAACATTAACTTGACATATATTTAAATGATCAGAACCAGGATGACGTTCACATTCAACAATTTGTCCTACAACTAAATTATTAAACTTATATTCTTTTACTTCTTCAACATTTACCCCAGCATTTGTTATCTTATCAGCAAGTTCTACCTTATCTTGATCATCAACTTTTACATAATCATTTATCCAATTAGTAGATATCTTCATTATTCTCCCCTCCTTTCAAATTCATTACAAACTCTTAAATCATTTGTATAAAAATATCTTACATCAGGCACTCCATACTTAACCATTGCAATTCTTTCTATTCCAAATCCAAAAGCAAATCCAGTATATTTTTCACTATCATATCCAGCCATATTAAGTACATTTGGATGCACAACACCAGCACCACCAATAGTTATCCAAGTTGTACCTTTACAAACATTACAACCTTTTCCATTACATTTAAAACAAGATACATCAAACTCAACACTTGGTTCAGTAAATGGATAAAAAGATGGTCTAAATCTTGTAATAACATCTTTACCAAATAAATGCTTAGCCATCAAGTCTAAAGTCCCTTTTAAATCTGATAAAGATATTTCTTTGTCTACAATCATCCCTTCACATTGCATAAATTGATGTGAATGAGTAGCATCATCATAATCTCTACGATATGTTTTACCAGGACATATTATTCTAAAAGGTTCTCCATTCTTTTCTAACATAGTTCTAACTTGGACTGGAGAAGTTTGAGATCTAAGAAGTATTTCATCAGAACTAATATAAAAAGTATCTTGTGCATCTCTAGCAGGATGACCTTTTTGTAGATTTAACATTTCAAAATTATATAAATCTTTTTCTACTTCAGGACCTTCGACTACATCATATCCCATAGACATATAAAAAGTCTCTATTTCTTCGATTACCTTATCAAGAATATGAGCAGAACCAGTCTTCAAACTATAACCAGGTAAGGTTACATCAATCATTTCAGATTCTAACTTTTCATTCAAAGCCTTTTCATTAAGTTCACTTTTTAAAAGATCATACTTAGTATTAAAAAAATCTCTTAATTCATTAACTTTCATACCATATTCTTTCTTTTCATCATTAGATAAATCTTTCATTTTAGAATAAAGTTCAGTAATAATACCCTTTTTACCAATATAATTAACTCTTAAAGACTCAAGATCTGTAAGACTATTAATATTAGAAAGAGCATCATTCATTTGATTCTTAATATTTTCCATAATTTCCTCCCTAAAATAAAAAGATGATACCAAAGGACGAATCAATCGTGGTACCACCTTATTTTTATACTCAATACTATAACGCGTAACCGATTAAGCTAAGAAGTGAATTCATAAAAGATTATTAAAAGTTTTCACCAAGCACTTTCTCTCTATAAATAATTACTTTTATTACTATGTTCCTATCATTGCTAATTCATTAATAATTTTATCACAAATATATTAAAAGTCAATATTTTTTATAAATTACGCTTTTTTTAAAGTTATACATTGTTATGCATTTTTCTTTTCCATAATCCATTCACTCATAATTTCAATTTAATTAATCACGCAACATAAAATCACTATTAAATACTTTATAAAACTTTTTCACTATCTTTAAACATTAAATAAATTAATTTTACATTTCAAACAAAATCTTATATTTTAAAACTCTTATTTATATGGTATACTATCAATAGTAAAGGAATGATGTACATGGAAAAACTACCTAAAATATTACTTACAATCTGTCTTTTTGTCGCAGAACTAATATATAGCTATTGTATAATACTAGGACTACAACACTTCGGAATAGACATTACTACCTATAGCAACACTATAAAATATCAAATACTTATTGGAATAGACTTATCCTTTATGTTTATTCTATTCCTCTTATATAGAAAAACACTATTAAAAGATATAACTCTATATTTTAAAAACTTCACTAAAAACATATCAACAGGTGCAAAGTATTGGGCTATTGGACTATGTATAATGATGTTATCAAATATAATAATATCTTACTACTTACCGGGAGGTTCCGCTAACGAAGAAGCAGTACAAAGTATCATTAAACAAGTACCAATATACATGATATTCTCAACTATTATATATGCCCCTTTTGTCGAAGAATTAATATTTAGAAAAAGCATTCGTGATATTATAGACAATGACTACTTATACGTAATAATATCAGGATTAGCATTTGGTTTTGTCCATACCTTAGCGGGAGCAACTTTACAAGAACTAGTTTATATAATTCCATATGGTGCATTAGGAAGTTGTTTTGCTCTTATGTATGTAAAAACCAAAAACGTATATACCTCAATGACATTTCATATGATTCACAATGCTATTGTAGTATTTATTTCCATCGCTGGAAATATATTAGGGAGATAGTATATGGAAACAAGAGTAAGTAAAAATAAAAAACAATTAAAAGAAGATAAAAAAAGAGTTAAAAATCAAAGAAAAGAAAAACTTAAAAAATCTAGAACTAAAATAAGATTAGTTATTCTAAGTCTCATCACTCTATTCGTTATATATGGTCTTTTCATTGAACCAAAAATACTCTTAGTAAATGAAGTAAAACTAGAAAGTAAAGACATACCAAACTCATTTGATGGCATTAAAATAGTACACTTCTCTGATCTACATTATGGTAACACTATAAATATAAATAATATTGATAAAGTAATAACTAAAATAAATAGTCTAAATCCTGATATAGTAATATTTACCGGGGACTTAATTGATAATAAGTATAATATGACAAAAGAAGATACAACAAAGCTAACTAAAAGTCTTAAAAATATAAATTATAATCTTGGTAAATATGCAGTTATAGGTAACCATGACTTTTACAAAGATGAGTTTAATAATATAATATATGATAGTGACTTCACTCTATTAAAAAACAGTTATGATACAGTATACAATAAAGATAACAATCCAATACTAATCTATGGAGTAGATAATGTTACTTATGGCAGTCCAAATCTTACAGAACTAGATAAAAAAGAACTAGAAAACATCTCTTATAAAATACTCTTAGTACATGAACCAGACTATATAGATAACATTCTAAATAAATATGATATAGACTTAATACTATCAGGACACTCTCATAATGGACAAATAAAATTATTTGGATTAAAACCATTCTATAAACCAGAAGGTTCAAAAAAATACTTTAGTCCTCACTATAAAGAAAATAATACTGATATATACATATCAAATGGTATTGGTACAAGTATAATACAATTTAGATTTGGTTCAATTCCAAGTATTAACTTATTTAGATTAAATAGTCAAAATTGACTATTTTTTTATATAAAAAAACTACTAAAAAGTAGTTAATTTCTATATTCAAAAGCAAAATCAAGTATCTTAACAATATCCCCTTGCTTAGCACCAAGTTCTTCTAACTTATCATCAACACCCATTCTAGTAAGCTTCTTAGCAAATCTAAGAACAGCCTCATCAGAAGTAAACTTAGTCATTCTAAATAACTTTTCAATTATATCTCCCTTAATAACAAAGATATCCCCTTCTTTTTCAATAGTAAATGGTTCTTCTTTCTTATACTTATATAAAACATAATCTTCATACTCTTGTTCATCAATATCCTCTACTTCAATTTGATCAAGTAAATCAGCCATATGAACAAGTACTTTATCAAGACCTTCATCATTTATCGCAGATACTTCAAATATTTCTATATCAGATACTTTTTCTTTAAAAGACTTAAGATTATCAAAAGAGCCTTCTATATCCATCTTATTAGCAATAATAAGTTGTTTTTTTAATAATAATTTCTTATCAAAATCAAGAAGTTCTTTTCTTATTTTAATATAATCTTCATAAGGATCCCTCGCTTCACTACCTGACATATCAATAACATGACATATAATTCTAGTTCTTTCAATATGTTTTAAGAACTTATCACCAAGTCCTTCCCCTAAAGAAGCACCTTCGATTAGTCCAGGAAGATCCGCTACTGTAAAACTTCTGCCATCAACAGTTTTAACAACACCAAGATTAGGATTAAGAGTTGTAAAGTGATATGCAGCAATCTTTGGTTTAGAACGAGATATCTTAGATAAAATTGTACTCTTTCCAACACTAGGCATTCCAACTAAACCTACATCAGCTAAAAGTTTAAGTTCTACTTTTAAATATCTTTCTTCACCAGGTTCTCCCTTTTCAGAATAATTAGGAGCAGGATTAGATTGAGTTCTAAAAGCAGTATTACCTCTTCCACCACGTCCACCTTTAGCAACAATAAACTCTTGATTATTTTCTCTTAAATCACATACAAGTAAATTAGTATCCAAATCAGTAACAACAGTACCAGGAGGTACTTTAATAACAATATCTTTAGCACCTTTCCCATTCTTATTCTTACCCATTCCATTTTCTCCACGTTCACCTTTAATAATTTTATTATATCTTAAATCTATCAAAGTACGTAATCCTTCATCAACTCTAAATATAATATTAGAGCCTCTTCCACCATTACCACCAAATGGTCCGCCAAATTCAACATACTTTTCACGACGAAACGCAGTACATCCATCTCCACCAGATCCTGCAACTAGTTTTATATTTACCTCATCTACAAACATAGTATCACTCCTTTTTCCCATAAATTATACCAAAAAAAAAGAAAAATAGCAATTTATTTTTCTTCAATACTCTTACCAATCATTTTTAATATTTCTTCAATTTCTTCATCATCAGTTACACTAGAAACAAATTTTTTACCATCCTTTAATGTTTCCTTTAAAATAGTATAATCATCTGTATCATCTAATGCATAAGCATATAAATAATTATATCCAAAGAAATTAACTCTTTCTACCACTAAAAACTCTCTTCCATCTAATATTATAATCTCATTCATAATCTCTTACCACCATTATCTCTTTCTTGTATAAATTGTTTTAATTCACCACTTAGTACAACTTGTTGATAATTTTCTTGTGATGGAATAAAAGTAGCACCAGTAGTTTCAGTAACATAATTACAATAGTCCATAAAATCATCATATGAATAAGATTCTTCAACTGATGTCATATCATTTGAAGTACTAGGAACTTTATCCTTCATAACATAATCAACATACCCTATTCCAGCAGCTCCTACCGCTATTGAAACAGAAAGAGCTATAGCAAATGCTTTCTTCTTAGCTTTTTCTATTGCATTAAGTCTTTCTTGATGCCTTAAGTTAATCTCTCTTAAACATTCCCTTTTTTGATCCTCCATCATATTATCTAAATCTTTCTTGTAAAATTCACTCTTCATTTCATCATAACCGTATATATTTTCTTCTTGACTACTAAATGTTTTATAATTCCCCATAATGACCTCCCTATCAATACAATTACATTGTATCATAAAAATCAAAATATTAAAACATATCTTTACTTATATTTACATCATATACTTCATTTTCTTTTAATTCTTTAGGAATCTTTAAATACAAATAGTTAGTAGTATGACCATACGAATAACCATCCTCTACTTTTTCAATAAGAACTTTTTCATCTTTACCAATAAAACTATTATAATAATTACTCTCTAACTCTAAAGAAACATCAAGTAATTGTTTAGTTCTTTTCTTCTTAGTATTAGGATCAATTTGATTATCCATTCGTGAAGCCTTAGTACCATCTCTTTTACTATACGGAAAAACATGTACTTTACTAAAGCCAACTTTTCTTATAAAATCTACATTCTCATTAAAATCATCATCAGTCTCACCAGGAAAACCTACAATAACATCGGTAGTTAAAGAAATATCATCTCTAATACTTCTTATTTTCTCTACTATTTCGTAAAACTCTTCCTTAGTATACTTTCTATTCATTAAACTAAGTATTCTATTAGACCCATTTTGTAATGGAATATGTAAATGATTACATAAGATAGGGTTACTTAAAAGTCTAAAAAACTCATCATCTAATTCAGTTATCTCAATCGAAGATATCCTAAGTCTTTCAAGATTAGGAATCTCAAGTATTTCTTTAAGTAAAGATGAAAACTTAATACCTAAATCACTACCATAATTACCAGTATGAATCCCAGTAAGAACAATCTCTTTATAACCATTATTAACTAAAGATGTTATCTCAGAAATAACCTTATCTTTATCCTTAGAACGGCATCTTCCCCTTACAAAAGGAATAATGCAATAACTACAATAATTTTCACAACCATCCTGAATCTTTACAAAAGCTCTTGTTCTAGATTCAAAAGTAGTAATTGCCATATCTTCGAAGCCTACTCTCATTATGTTATTATCTATTAATTTAATTTGTTTTTTATTAATGAAATAATCTTCCACTAAATCTACTATATTTGATTTATTATAATTACCAATAACTATATCAATACCATCAAAATTATAATCCTTATGACTTTCTACAAAACATCCACATACAACAACACAAGAATCATTATTTCTAACATGATTAATTATTTTTTTATCTTTCTTATCACTATTATTAGTAACAGTACAAGTATTAATTACATAAACATCACATTCTTCATCAAAAGAAGCTATAGTATAACCTCTATTTCTAAAAAGTGATGCAATATATTCACTTTCATAAGCATTAACTTTACATCCTAATGTATATATTCCTACCTTCATACGTACCTCCAAAAAAAATAAATTATTAGTCTAATTTATTTTTTAACTTTTTTAATTCTTTTAAAAAGTCTTCAGTCTTTCTAATCTCTACTTCTAAATCCTCAAGATTAACAGTCTTTTCTAACTCTTCATCAGTATACTTAGTCTTAACAACATTCTTATAAACACCAAAAACTGGAGAAATAACCTCAGAATTCTTAAACTTCTTAGGTTCATCATCTATAAATAATGGATTATCTAATTTATCCTCATTTTCACTTTCTTGTTCTTCAAGATGTTTCTTATAAAGCTCTTCAATAGTTATAGGCTCAGTCCCTTCATCCTTAAGCAACAAGTCATTTCTTTCATCTATATCATTACTTACTCTTATTAACTCATCATAACTAATAACACTCTTTTCTTCTTGTTCATTTTCAAAATTAGTATGAGTAATTAATTCTTCTTCATCATTAGCTAACTTTTCATAAGCATCATCAAGCTTCTTCTTAGCTTCTTCTTCAGTAACTTGTTCTTTATAATAAACATTAGAAGAAGGTTCATACTTTTCTACTACAACATCAAAATCTTGTTTTTTCTTTTGAACCTTTTCTATTATAAATATAATAATAAGAGCAACTACTATTGCTACAATAATAGCAATAATTATCATTAAATTATTATATCCCAAATCATTTATAAACTCATTCATTATATACACCTCAACTGCATATATAATTTTACCACATAAGAAAAAACAAAACAATAAATGTTTATCGTTTTGTTTTATTTTTTTATTTACAAGTTCTAGTATATGGAGTTTTTAAAACATAAGTATCAGAACCGCATGTATAATATTTCTCATCTGTACCTGCTGTTCCTGATTTTTTACATTTATCTTTTTCAACTTTAACTCCTTTGTCCTTAGTATAATCACTATATTTATACTTGGTGCACTCCTTCTCAGTCGTTTTTACTATACATTTTTGTATTGTATATTTCTTTTTTATACAACAAGTATTTCTATTACACGTTCCATCTCTACCTACAGAACCACGATTACACTTAACACATTCAACATCATCATAATAGTATTTTCCATTAGTACAAGGTGTTGTTTTTTTATCATAAGGTACACTAAAAACACATTGTCCATTTTTATATAATTCTTTAGCTTTTGCAGTACCCCATTTATATGTAGTTTTAGGAGTAGAATAATTTGTACACTTTTTTTTACTTGCAGTATAAGTGTAATAGTTTACATATTTAGTTTTTCCACATTCTACTTTTGATGTATCCTTAGTAACAGGAGTACAGCTAGTAACATACGACGATTCTCCTTTTACCCAATTTCCAAGCTCACATGCAATCTTAACAGTATGATTTTTACCATCCATTTTATTTTTAGCTTTATCATAAGCAACTGCCTTTATTGTGTAAGTTCCAGTTGAAGTAAGTTTTAGTTTTTTATCATAATTAGAATCTTTTCCATCCTTATACAAGGTAGTAGTATCAACACCTGAAATACTATCAGTACAACTTAATTCAACATATACTTCATTAGCTTCATTACTTGAAAAATATGTGTTTCTACCACCTTCACTTCTATATTTGTCAGTAGTAAAGTACAAATTACAACTTGGTGGATTAGTATCAAGCTTTGCTTCATAAGTAACAGTGCCACTGCAATTAGTAGAATCTTCTGCTCTACAAGCTTTAGCATAATATGTTTTGCCAGTCGTTTCACTTGTAATTTCAGGTTTAGTTGTTGAAGTAACATTATTTGAACTAGTACCATAATAATATTTAACATTGCTACCAGAACCACTAGCTTCCAATTTGTAACTACTAGTATGCCATTTACCACTTGCTATTCCATCACTTGCTTTAAGCTCAGGAGCTTCTGGTGGAGCTGGTTTTATTTTAGCAACATAAATATAACAATAGCCCAATAAATCATTAATATTTTTCATATGAAGATAATAATGTCCATTTTCATCAACAGTATTAGTAACATCTCTACTAGTTCCACTAATATAAGAATAACTTCCTGGTTCACTATAGTTAGTGCTCCAGCTATAACCACTTAGTCCTTTTTCATCACTCATATATCCAGTAAGAGTTGCACTTCTTAAATCATTAGCATAAGTTACATCAATATTACAACTTGGTATTTTATCAGGGTCATACATAGTAACACTTCTACTTTCAACAACACCAGAACCATGATTTCCAGCCAAATCTACTGCATAATTGGTATTATAAGTTAATTTAGCCGTCCCCTCAACATTAGTAGAATAAGCTTTTAAAATGTATTCATAACCATAATCATCACCATTTATTTTAACCTTATTTGTCTTTTCCAATTTTACTTTACCAAATCCATAGTTAACTACTTGATTAATATTAAAATTATTCTCAATATTATTTTCATCAGTGCATTTCAAACTATAATATACAGAATCAGTAGGGTCTTTTATATTAAGTTTAGTTTTAGAATACATAATATCTATATCAGACGAAGGGTCTGAAAATACACAAGTAGGAGCTTGATCATCTATTACAAGTTCTGATGCTTTACCATCAACTGATGATGTAGTCTCATCATTACCATTGTCATAATTATCATGTAATTGATCTTTTTTATAAGTGAGTTTAAGTTTAGAACTACTTCCTTTAGTTACTTTAACACTAATGATTGCACTTTTTTCTTTAGCTTCATTCTTAGGTCTAGATATAATATTTAATTCACTAATAGAATCAGATGATGCAAAACCACTTTTTTCTATTGTACCATTTACATTATTATCATCTTTACAAACAAGACCATAATAAACAGTCGTACCACTCTTAACAGCTTTAACACTAGTTTTTAAACCACTATCTTTATAAGGACCAGTAAGACTACAACTAGGACCTTTTCCATCAATTATTATCCCGTCATAAACAGCAGCTTCATTAGGTATCTTTTGTCCAACATTATCCACTACATAAGCAGAATTTTCATTAAAACTAATAACATCATTACCATCTGCATTTGGTAAGGTTGTATACTTAATATTTGAAACAAAAGAAATCACTTCATTTTTATTATTAGTTGGTGCATCATAATCAATTCTAGAAATATTTCCAAACTTAGTACTAATCATATTATTAACGTCTAAAGAAGATTGACCCTTACTAAACTTAATACCTTTCCCTTTACAAGTTAATTTTAACGTAACTTGATTATTCTTCTTGACTCCTAAATAAGTCTTATCAAGTTTATTTCCATTAACATCTGTCCATTCACAATAAATATTATTTTTTAAGCTTTCACTACACTCTTTCTTCCCATTTGTATTATTATAACCATCATTATCACAAATAACACATCCACTATAAGAATACTTACTACTATCTTTTTTAACAACAACATAACTCTTTGAACAAGAATTACCATTAGAATCTACTAAATCATTAGTCATATAATTTTCCGCTCTTAAAGTTGTATACCAAACAACAACACCAGTATTCTCATTAGTTATAAACTTAGTCTTATTATCTGTATAATAACTCTTAGTAGCAAGTATAAGTTGCTTTTCTAATTGACTATCAACAGTATTATGTCCTTGTAATACATACCTGTTAATCGCTATTACTGCTAAAGAAATAATTATTCCCACAATCACTACAGCAGCAAGCAATTCAATTATAGTAAAACCTTTTTTTGATTTCTTATTCATACTAAAACCTACCTTTACTATTTATCTATAAATATAATACAATATTCGAACATAAAATACAAGAAAAAAGGCAATTTTAATTTGCCTTTTAACACTATTCTAACTTACAAGTAGTAGTAATTTCCAAAGTACCATTACTTCCATTAGACTTTGTAGTGGTACCAGCAGTACAACTACTTTGTCCCTTCTTTGTTTCAACAGTTGGTGAACTTTTCTTTAAGCATTGATATGAAGAACCATATTTATAATTAGTTGAATAAGAATTACATGTCGTACTAGATGTACACCCAGTTTTCTTATAATCGCCATGATGCGATGAATTACATGTGAAACTACTACAACAATAAGATGTACCACAAGATCCTCCACCTGAACTATTACTAGAGAAGAAATATTCACTCTTACCAGTTTTCTTTAAGCATTTATAACTGGCCGAATATTTATATGTAGTTGTTTCTGAAATACATGTTTTTGTAGAACTACAACCAGTATAATATTTATCACCATGTGTACTAGAACTACAAACTCTACCAGAACTTGTACTACAACAATTTACACCAGAATTACAACTTCCTGAACCACTTGATGAAGAACTCCAGAAGTATTCCATAGTAGAAGTGGTCTTAGTATATGTTTTTTCTTTAACTTTTACAGTTATTTGAGGAGTAGAATAACTATAATCATCATATGAACTATTACCAACCACATCATTACATGGTAAATATAACTTTTTAGTTCCAGAACTAGTAAATTGTACATTAGCTCTACCAGTAGACAGACTACTACTACCATATGGACCAGCATCATTAATCCATATACCACCAATTGAAGTTAAACCACTATCGCTATCAACACATGTAGCAGTAACAGAATCGCCAACATAAAGTGTTGCACCAGAACTAACACTCCATGATACCTTCGGAGGTGTTTTATCTATTTTTATAGAAACATTTTTAGTAGTAACATTACCAGCATTATCAGTACACTTAACTACAGTATTATGATTTCTAGAACTATTAGTACCAACAGTAGTTTGATATATATTAGGCCAGTTTTGAGTATAACCTTGAATATATGTATTATCATCATCAAGTCCACTTAATGAATCATATTTATTAGTAAACTTAACTTCAACATTATATTGAGTCCAATAACCTGGAGTATAAGATTCCCCATTAAGTTTTCTAGTAGCATACTCACAAGTCGGAGGAGTCTTATCTAATTTAACCAGATACTCTGCATTAGAACTACAAATATTAGAATTATTACTCCAACAAGCTTTAGCATAATATGTTGTACCAGAAGTTTCAGTTGAAACATAAGATTGACTTGGACTCATTGAATAAGAACTACTTCCATAATAATATGTAACATTTGAGCCACTTCCTGAAGCAACAAGACTAAAATTATTCTTATGCCAATTACCAGATGAAATACCATCACTAGCATTTAAATATGGTGTATCAGGAGAAGGAATATAAATATATGTATCTGTCTTACAATAACCAGTTAAATCATTTTCATCAATCATATGTAAATAATAAACATCATTACTATAAGCATTACTAGTAACAGTCTTAGAAGTTCCACTAGTAGAAGTATAACCACTTAATTCTCCAGCATTAGTAGACCAACCATACCCTTTAAGTCCACTTTGAGAACTCATTGAACCAGTAAGTACAGCATAACCATTACTATACGAAACACTAATACTACAAGTAGGAACCTTTTTACCATCAATCATTTTTACATGTAAACTTTCTTTAGAATTAGAACCACTATTACCTGTATTATCTACTACATTACGTTCATCATAAGTAAGATAAGCTTCAACAGGTTTATTCAAAGAACTAACACTCTTTTCATAAGCTTTTATTAAATATCTATATCCAATAACTATATTCTCATTATTCTTAATTTCTAGCATATCACCAGATTGTTCTATTCTACCAAACTCAGTATTCTTTATATCACTAAACTTAAATGTACTAGGATTAATACCATTTTCATCAGTACATCTAAGTTCATAGAAAACATACTCATTCTTATCATCATTTGTAACATCAAGTCTACTCTTTTTAACATCAAATATAGCATTACTAGCAGGGCCATTAAATGCACAAGTAGGACCTTGATCATCTATAGATAAAACAGTATCTTTACCATCTATTTTAGAAGTAACTCTTTCATTACCATTTTTAAAACTATCAAGTATTACATCTTTCTTAAATGCCAAACTAAGATCAAATACTTTCTTACTAGCATTAATATTAGGATTAGTAACAGTAACACTCACTGTAGCACTAATAGTTTTCTTATCAGTACTTTTATTAAGATTAGAAATAACTAAATTAGAAACAGCACTACTAGACTCGAAGCCATTCTTAATAGTATCAGAAGTCATACTATCAATATCAGAAATACCACTATCATCTGAACAACTAATACCATAATAAACAACAGAACCATTCTTAACAGATTTAACTTGAGTCTTTAAAGTACTATCTTTATAAGGACCACTAAGACTACAACTAGGACCATTACTATCAATACTTATATTGTCATATGTAATCTCTTCATTATTTATCTTTTCACCATTATTCTTAGTAACATATAAAGCACCTTTTAAAGTAACACTACCATTACCTGTACTACCATCAGTAGCAATATAATCTACTTTAGCAGTAAAGTTCTTAACATTACCATCACTACCAGTACTAGGAGTATAAACAATATTATCAACTTTACCATTAACAGTAGTAAACATACCATTATCAAGAGTAGAACCACCATTAGCAAACTTCATATCTCTACCAGTACATGATAATTCAAGAGTTGCAGTATTTGTACCACTTTTAACGCCTAATTTAATATTACCTTTGTCTTTCCATTGACAACTAATATGATTATCTAAACTATCAGTACACACACTAGTATCAACATTTTTATAACCATCATTATCACAAATAATGCAGCTAGTATATTTATTATCTCTAAAAACAACATAACTTTTACTACAAGAATTACCATTAGAATCTTTTAAATCATTAGTAATATAATCATTTGCTTTTAATGTAGTATACCAAATAACCACACCATTTTCATCAACATTCTTAAAACTACTTTCATTATCACTATAATAACTCTTTGCAGAAAGTATAAGCTGCTTTTCTAACTGACTATTCACAGTATCATGACCCTGTAATATATATCTATTAATTACAAGAGTAGCAACAGATGCAAGAATTCCAACAATTACAATTGCTGCTAGAAGTTCAATTATAGTAAAACCTTTTTTTCTCTTACCATTATTCATATCATTACCTCCATTTATCATATAAAAAAATTATATAATAAAAAAAGCACTTTTTCAAGTGCTTAATTTATATTCTATTTATATAATCTAGTACATGTATCAACTTTATAAAAACCAGATGTACAAGTTGAATAAGAAGCAGTACTACCTGTCTTAGAACAAGTAAGACCATATGTAGGCTTACCAGCTTTATAATTTGTATAACCACTAAGCTTCTTTTCACATTTTTTAACAGTACAATAAGTATCTCCAGACTTTTTAGCAGCAGAAACATATTGATATTTGCCTTCATCACTAGATTTACTACAACTAGAAATAAATGTTACTTTACTAGAACAATGTTTCTTCTTATTATTACTAGTACCGGTCACCATTACAATATCATTCTTACCCCAGTTATATTTATAATTCGAACTACCATTATATATAGTTTTTTGTTGATATCCAAAAGTGCAAGTTACTTTCTTTGTATCAGTAGTAACTTTACTACAACTCTTTTGATAATCAGCAGCACCACAACTCCAGTTAGTCCAAGTACATTGTGATTGATAAACCTCACTTGTAGTAGCCGTATTACCAACAACATCCTTACAAGTAGCACTAACAATCTCACCATTACTTATAGTGAATACATTTTTTAAAGAAGTAGCACTATTATTAAAACCAACACTACCATTTCCACGGCAAACTAAACTAAGTCCTTCAGCATTATTAGTATTAACATCAAGAACTTTTTTATCATCTTTCCTAGTAAAGCTACAATTCAAAATACTAGTAAAATTAGAAGTACACTCCTTCTTACTAGAAATATTACTATATCCGCCATTATCACAAGTAATACAAGTAGTATACTTATAATCACTCTTATTTAGTTCTTTTTTAACAACAACATAACTCTTACTATAAGAATTACCATTATAATCAACAAGATCATTAGTCATATAATCATTAGACTTTAAAGTCGTATACCAAACAATAAGAGAATCATCTACTACTAAAGTATTTTTATTATCTCCTAAATAGTTTTTAACAGACAACTCTAACCGCTTTTCAAGTTGCTTATCAACAGTAACATGACCTTGTATAACATATCTGTTGATAGCAATAACTGCTAAAGAAAGCACAATTCCTACTATAACAAGAGCAACAAGTAACTCAATTATAGTAAAAATCCTTAACTTTTTTCATAATACCTACAAACTCCTAACCATTACACATCTTATTTACTAAATTAACATATCCATTATCACATATAATACATCCAGCATACTTATACTTATTATTTTCCATATAAACTACAACATAACTCTTATTACAAGAATTACCATAATAATCAACCATATCATTAGTTATATAGCCACTACTCTTTAAAGTCTCATAACTAACTCTTTTACTACCAAGTTTTCTAAGTTCAACCTTATTATCAGCATAATACATTTTTGCAGACAATACAAGTTGTTTATCAAGTTGATCATTAACAGTAGTAAACCCATAACTAGTATAATTACCAATAGCTAAAGAAGCAACAATTCCTACAATAGCAATTAAAACTATAACTGCAATAAGTTCAATCAAGGTAAAACCTTTATCATTCATAGCAACACCACCTTTATTTTACAACTTAATTGTACTTTAAAATAATAGAAAAAGCAATAGAAAAGACTTAACTACTTTTCATAGTGAATACTAAAAAATATAAAACAAACACATTAATTTTAAAACTATAAACAAAAAGAAATAGATTACTCTATGAACTTGTCAACAAAAAGTAGACACTAAAAGAATATTATTTAAACCCTAGTTGAGTTTTATAATCAATTGGGGTTT
>CAKOLK010000009.1 GCA_934096275.1 uncultured Bacilli bacterium
ACTTACATTGTATCATAGGTAATTCTATGTGTCTTTTTTTATGTCACAATCGGACACTTAATTTTTCAATTTATAAAAATGATATGCCAGAGGCATACCATTTTATATTAATTTAGATTGGAAATGACTGCGCGGGCGCCGGAGTAGTAAGTGTCAGCGCCACCGTTGTTGCAGTCGAAGCTGAAGGCACCGGCGTAAGCACCATTATTGAAGTTCCCGCCGCGCACAAACCAAGGGTTGCCAGAGCGCACAAAGTAGGCATAATCTCCATACCAGTTACCTGTGTTTCCAGTAGGAGCCATTTCTTTGGTTGCATCTCCTAATTTTCCTCTTGTATATGTCGTATTTGATGAAGCATCATAACTATATTTATCATAATATCTCTTATTTGGGAATGCATATGTCCCTGTAAATGATGTACCACCATCATATAAGATTCCTGTAAATGCTGAGTTATAGTTATTACTTGTTTGATATCCACTCATTTGTTGTCCGTTGCTATATACCATATTACCCATCATATATTCCCATGAACCACCACTCATGTCATATACTCCATATACATTTCCTGTTGTTGATGCACTTTGTCCTAATGTTGTAGTATAGGAATTGCATGTTGCACCACTACTTGTTGAACCATTACTTTGTGGTCCACATCCTGTTGTATATGTATTTGCACTATTTATTGCTACTTCTTTATTTATTCCATATTTACTATGTGATAGATATGTTACTGCTCCCCATTCCATATTCTTCATCATATGGGTTTCATCAGTTACTGCGAAACCATATTTATTTCCACTTTCTCTCATCTTATGGATTCCATTAAAGAATGTCCCTACTTGTGCCCCTCTCCATGATGTTACATCAGGTTTTATTTGAGGCCTTATTGTTTGTAGGTTACATCCTGAACCTACTGTTACATTATATGAAGGTGTACAACTAGTATCACTCGATACTTCAAACTTTCCTACCCATATTCCTGTTAGTTCTTCTCCTGTTTCTCTTATGTTATTATCATTCTTATCCCACCAGAATGCTGGATGGGTATATGTTGAAGTACCTGCTTTTAATCCATTATTTGTTGTATCAGTGCATGTTTCTGAAATAGGTTTTCCATTACTATCTTTTTGATTTATTGCATCTTGACATTTTATTGTACCAGTACTATTTGTACCACTCTCAAACTTAACATTTATTTCTTGTGGTGTATTTGTACTTAAATATGTATAAGTATATCTTGGTACCCATACCCACATTGTATTAATATCACTCATTGGTATTGTTGTTCCTGCATCTGCTTTTAAATAAGTTTCTCTATTTGTATTTGTAACAGTTACTGCATTAGCCCATTTCTTAGTTTCATAATTATACCATTTATTTTTCTTTTCTGAATTATTACTATCTGCCTTTCTCCATGCATCAATAACACTATCATAATATACTGGTATCATATTACTTGTTAATACTGGAGCATTTGCGTCACTATTGTCATTTGCTTCTACATCAGAACTATAGTCTTTAATAGTATCATTATTTACATTAACTCTAAACTTATAACTATAACTCTTAGCATTAAGTTTATTCATATCAACCCTAGAGTCAATCCAAGCTCTAAGTCTATAACTAGTTACTACCTCAGCCTTATTATTTGAAAAAACTTCATCTTGTGAACTAAGTATATAATTACTTATTTGATCAATTGTCGTAGGTTCTACCACAACAGTTTCAGTACCTCCTTCTACTTTAGTAAGATATACTTTTATCTCACTATCACTTAAAGGGTTGTCTACTGTTATTGGTTCTAGTACTACTTTATAATTAATCTTTCTTTGTGTATTATCATTTGCTCTAGTCTTAATATAAGACAACACTTGAAAATCAAAATAATTAGTAAGTACTTTCCCTTCTTCATCTTTAATAGGAAGTGCATTATCCATTCCTATTTCATTTGATTCAGTATAACTCATCTTAATTTGTCCAGATGATATACTATTATCCCCAGTAAGTAATTCACTGCTCCATAAAGCATATGCCCCAAAAGACAATATTGCTACCATAAATAATGATAAAGATATCATAAGTAGCACTTTTTTTCTATTAGGGTTAGTTAAACTTTGCCCCCCCCCCAATCGAATATTTGTTCATATTATTTCCTCCTTAATTTATAAACAAAATGAAAAAAACATTTTATCTATTCTTCTTATAAATTAATAATACAACATTTTTATGCAATTTTCAATAGTTAATTTTTAATATATTTTTAATAAAAAAAACGATGTCTTATAAAAACATCGTATTAATATATTCTTTTAAAACCAAGATTTCATTATATCAGCATTATTACTTAATGGTTCTGGATTTGGTTTATCTAGTCTTAATGCTATTGGTACTTTAAATGCACTACCAAACACTATACAATTACCAGGTTGCAATGTTTTCAAATGCCTTACTATTTCAGTAGAAACATTAGGTACCATACTTTTTATATATTCCAAATCTCTTGGATGATAAGTTCTAAATATTATAAAATTACTACATTGCGAAATAGCAGTATCACTAAGCTCAGTAGGCCTTTGAGAAATAAGTCCTAATAAAACACCATACTTACGCCCCTCCTTAGCAATACGATCAAAAATATTATACCCAAGTAATTTTGCATCATTATCATTTTGAACATATCTATGTGCTTCCTCAATTATTATATGATAAGCAATTGCCGCTCTATCCTTTGATTCCGCTGATGATTCATATATCATTTTAGAAAGAATCTTAGTCATAGCTTTTGCCATTTGATCCGTTACATAATTAATATTAAAATTAACCAATTGGCATTTATCTGTACCTGTTTCATCTGTAAGAAGTAGTTTTATATATTCATCTCTTTCCATGAACTTATTAAAGTCAAAGTATTTTCTTGAATCACTTCCTGCGATGTTATGAAGTCTAACACTTAGTACATTACCATATTCAAATACTTTTTCATTTGATAGGACTCCTTCGGATATTAATGCAAAGTCCATAGCTATTTCTAAGTCTTTTAAAGTATAATGAGTTTTACCATCAGGACTAGGTAATTCAAGTCCTGGAGTAATGAATTTTTTTATAAAATCTATTACTAGTTCCATATCAGGCATTTTACCAGTATTATCTACATATAAGCATTGTTTTAATGGTCTTGTGTATCCTATTTGGAAAACTTTAGCATCAAGATTTAAATCTACTGTTGAAAAACTTGTTAGAATCGCAGTAATTTGATCCCTCATAGTACTTGCTTTTTCTCCACTTATCATGATATCAAGTATAGCTCTTGCTAAGATATCATTTTGATATTGTAGGGCAATGTCTCCAGATTTTTTGAATATACAAACTAGTTTTAATGCTTTTTCTATTATTGGAATTTGATTGATAGAATCAGCATTAAGAAGTATTGCTAAGTCATCTGCTTTCATTAAATATACTGGTATTTTAAGTATTTTTTCAGGTCTTGCTGTTGGATCTGTTGTATAGTTAATGAAATGAATATTAGGATTTTTACTACCAGCGAAAGCATTTACATACTCACCATAAGTATCAAATATAAAAATATTTGCTCCTTTTGGAGGATTGGCTTTTTCAAATATATTTTGAATTAGTCTTGCTGTTGCAAATGATTTACCTGATCCAGTGTTACCTAGTATAGAAAAATGATGATTAAAGAATCCATTGAAAGGAACATTTATTTTATAATTATCATAAATACTAGATTTACCAAAGTACATAGTATCTTGTTGTTCTTCTTGGGCTCCTAGTACTAGGGCTAGTTCTTCGATTGTTACTATTCTAACAACTGATTTAAAAGAAGGTTTTTTATCGATACCAGGTAAAAACTTATTATCTATTATTTCTCCAAGCAACACAACTTTCGCTTCTTGTTTATTCATATCAGTAATTTCTCCGACTACTTTTTTAAAATCCCATTCAAATATAACATGTACATTTACTAAGTTAGGTTGTTTATCTATATCAATTGTAAGTTCTACTGTTATAGTATCTTGTACTATATCTTTAATTTTTCCTATCATCTTATCAATCCCTTTTTATTATAAGATAATTATAACAAATAAAATTATAAAAAACTATATGTTTTAGAAATTATTTATTTATTTTTTATTAAAATTAGAATAAACTAAAAAGAATAGATTACTCTATTCCTTCTTTTAATACATTAAGCTCTTCAAGTGATAGTCCAGTACACTCTGCAATAAGATCAAATGACAAGTTATTCTGAATCATCTTAAGAGCAGTTTCTCTTTTACTTTCTAAAGAACCTTCTTTTCGACCAGATTCAAGCCCTTCATTATATGCTTCTTCTCTGTTTTCTCTTATCTCTGCTCTTTTTAACATTTCATCATTTAACTCTTTGTCATACATTCCAATTACTTCGTCCTGCTCACTTGCATTTTTAGAATCTTCAATGTATTCTTTCATGATATCATCACCTTCACTTAACATATCAAGGACTTCATCATCCTCTTCATTAAAGACTAATAATAACTTTTCATAATCTTCAAGACTATTATAATCTTTTTTTCTTATGTTAGGCAAGTAAATATTGATAATATGTACTTTATTTGTATATATTTCATCAACATTATTTAGATTAACTATCATGTACTCATCCAATACTTCTGTTTTTCCTTCAAAGGTAAAATTATTTACGTTAATTTGAAGGCAAGTTTCATAATTGTCTTCGTCTCCAATCTTCATTCCTCCACCATGAAGTCTAAACATATAATCAAGATTTCTTTCTAGATTAGTTCTTGTCTTATTCTTATTCATTTCAACATTTACTAATACTCCATCTATTCTACATAGATAACCAACTGTCTTTCTAGATTTATCCGCTTTTTCTTCGTCTACTGTTGGTTTAATTAATGTAGTATTTTCAAATATTTCATTATAATCTTGATTAAGTAAAAGAGCGATTAGATAACATCCATATTTTTTTCTGCTTTCATTAAAAAACATTGTTCTAAACATTACATCTGATACAAGTGGTATCCTGTAACCTTTATGTCTTGTTTTAAGTTTATATGCCATATCATTAGATACAGACTTATCTAAAAGAGCTAGCTTATTGCCTGTTAAGTTCATACTTTTCACCTCCCTTCACAAAGATTTTTTCCTTTGTAAAATCAATATAAAACATATAAAAGCCCTTGTCAAACGACCAATTTTAAGATTTGATCATATAAAAAAGAACCAATTTTTAAAATTGATTCAATTATTTTAATTATAAGTATCAAAAATGTATTATGACTACATTTTTAATAACGAATATTTTTTGAAATGTCTGTTTTATATAGAATCGCACTTTTTTTAAAAAATTACTCACATTTTATTTCATTTCCATCTCTACTACATATTACTTTATCTTCAGTACCACATGTCATAGTTAAACTATAATTATATTTTGCATCATTTTTAGTAATAGTCATTGTATTTATTACACAATCATCTAAAGTTAGATCGCTTCCAGATTCTTTTAATTTATCGATTCCAGAACTACATCCTTGTGTATCTCCTTCACAAAAATCAAAAAAAGTATTTTCATTATTCCATAAATCAACACTATATTTGTCATTGTAAAGCTTCATATTTTTTTCTACTAGTTTATATAATGATTCATATTTTTGTTGTTTGCTACTGTTAAGGGCATCTAAAATATTTGGTATAACAAGTACTGATATTACTGCCATTAATGTTATAACTAGTATTAGTTCTACTAGTGTAAACCCTTTCTTATTCATTAATATCACCTAACCTTTTCTTTAATTCTTCTTCATCCCATATTGTTATTTTTAATTCTTTTGCTTTATCATATTTACTACCTGGGTTATCTCCAACTATTACGACGTTAGTATTTTTACTTACTGATTCAATTGTTTTTCCACCACGTATTGTTATTTCTTCTTTTAATCTATCTCTAGGCATTATTGATATAGTACCAGTAATAACGAATTTTTTGTCTGCAAAATCGTCTTGTTTTATTATTTGTTTTCCTAGATAGTTCATGTTAAGACCATGTTCTTTTAATTTATTTATAAGTTCTATATTGTTTTGATCTTTAAAGTATTCTACTATACTTTTTGCCATAGTATCTCCAATATCAGGAATAGCAATTAAGTCTTCGTATTTGGCATTAATTACTTGATCGATATCTGGATAGTTTTTAGCAATAATACTAGCACCTTTTTCTCCAAAGTGTCTTATTCCAAGAGCAAATAGTAATCTTTCTAAAGAGTTTTTCTTTGATTCTTCGATTGCATTAAGTAAATTATTTATAGATTTTTCTCCGAATCCTTCGAGTTCCATAAGTTCATCTTTGTATTTTTTTAAATCATATATTGATGATATATCTTTTAAGTACCCAAAGTTATAAAAGTCTTCGGCAATTCGTTCTCCAAGTCCATCTATATTCATAGCTTTTCTACTAGAGAAATGAATTAATTTTTCGATATTTCTTGCATCACATAAGGGATTCATACAGTAGTGATTAGCTTCTTCATCTTTTCTTACTAGAATGCTACCACATACTGGACAGTTATTTATCATAGTAAACTTTGGTAGGTTTTCTTGTCTTCTTTCAAGTTTTACTTCGACGACTTCTGGGATAACGTCTCCAGCTTTTCTAATTGAAACATAGTCTCCGACTCTTATGTCTTTTTCTTTTACAAAGTCTTCATTGTGAAGTGTTGCACGTGATATAGTAGAACCCATTACTTTTACTGGTTCAAGAATTGCATTGGGAGTAATTTTACCAGTACGTCCTACTGTGAACTTTATATCAATTAGTTTTGTAATTACTTCTTCTGGTGGAAATTTATAAGCTGTTGCCCATTTAGGATATTTAGCAGTATATCCAAGGTTTTCTTGCATTCTTATGTCATTTACTTTTATAACCATTCCATCTATATCATATGGAAGTGTTGATCTGATACTTGTTATTTCATTAATAAAGCTTATTACTTCATTTATGTTATTACAAAGTCTTCTTTTAGGATTTACACGTAGTCCTAAAGATTCGAAATACTCTAAAACATCAGAGTGTCTATATAGTCCATAGTCTATAGGATTAGGTAGATGATATAGGAAACAGTTTAGGTTTCTTGATGCTGCAACTTTACTATCTAGTTGTCTTACTGAACCACTGGCAAGGTTACGACAGTTTTGAAATAGATCTAATCCTTTTTCTTTTCTTTCTTTGTTTACTCTTTCGAATTCTTTTTTATCTATATATATTTCACCACGTACTTCGATTGATATATCTTTTTTTAATCTAAGTGGTATTGTTTTAATAGTTTTTACGTTATTAGTGATGTCTTCTCCTACTTTACCATCTCCACGTGTTACACCACGTACTAAAACACCATTTTCATAGGTAAGACTTATTGCTAGACCATCTATTTTTAGTTCTACTACATAGGTTGGATTATATCCTTCTTTTTTTATTCTTTCATCAAACTTTATTATTTCATCTTCATTAAAAACATTTCCTAGGGATAACATAGGAAGTCTATGACGAACTTTTTCAAAGTTAGATAGTACTTCTGAACCTACTCTTTCAGTCGGAGAATCTGGTTGTTTTAAGTCTGGATATTTTTGTTCAAGTTTTATTAATTCTTGCATTAGTCTATCATATTCAAAGTCGCTAACACTTGGTTTATCTAGTATATAATACTCATGATTGTATTTATTAAGTAAGTCTGTTAATTCTTTTATTCTTTTACTAACATCGTTCATTATGTATCACCATAATAATTATAAGATATTTTTAATGATAAGTAAATTAAAATAAAGTAAAAATAAAAACGTCTCTATTGAAACGCTTTATTTTTGGCATTTATTGCAATAATAGGTACTTCTTCCTCCGATTTTATCTCTTATAATTATATTATTACATACTAGGCATTTTTCATTTTCTCTTTTATGTACTAATAAGTTGTTTTGAAATCTTCCTGATACTCCTTCTTCAGATGTATAGCTTCGTATAGTAGTGCCACCTTCTTTTATTGCTTTGTCTAGTACTTTTTTAGTGTTTTCTATTATAAGTTTTAATTCTTTATCATTTAAGTCACTACATTTTTTATGGGGATTTATTTTTGATAAGAATAGTATTTCATCAGCATAGATATTACCTATTCCTGTTATTATACTTTGATCTAGAAGAACTGTTTTAATAGGAAGTTTTTTGTTTTTATATTTATCTTTTAAATAGTTTATAGTAAGATTATCATCCCATGGTTCTAGTCCTAATTTTGTAAGTGGAGAGTTTTTATATAGATCTTCTTTATTTATTAAGTACATTTTACCAAATTTTCTAGTATCTTTATATCTTAGTTCAAATGTATCATCAATGTTAAATATTACTAGTTCATGTTTTTGTATTTTATCATTTGGTTTTCTATAAAGATATTTTCCTTCCATTCTTAAATGACTAAGTAGATCATAGTTATCTAGTTCGAATATTAACCATTTGCCTCTTCTTTTAATGTCATTTATTGTTTGGTTTTGGATATTTAATTTTACTTTATTGGTATCTTGATTTTCAAATACATTGTTATGAATTATATTTATACTTTTAATAGTTTTATGTTGTAGATGATTTAGCAGTTGTTTTCTTACTGTTTCTACTTCTGGAAGTTCTGGCATTATTTAGCCTCATACCAATTGGTTCCAATATTAATATCTGCTTTTAAAGGAACATTTAATTTATATACATTTTCCATTTTTTCTTTTACTATTTGTTCTACTACTTCTTTTTCATCTTTATAAACATCAAATACTAATTCATCGTGTACTTGAATAATCATTTTAGATTTTAATTTCTTTTCATTAAATAAATCATATATTTCTATCATTGCTTTTTTTAGAATATCTGCACTTGTTCCTTGGATTGGGGTATTAAGTGCCATTCTTTCTCCACTTTGTCTTACCATGTAATTACTATTTTTTAATTCATCTATTACTCTTGTTCTTCCAAATAATGTTTTAACATATCCATTGTCATATGCATCTTTTTTTAGTCTTTCCATATAGTCTTTTATACCTGTAAATGTATTAAGATAATTATCTATAAACTCTTTCGCTTCTTTTACATTGATATTTAAGTCTTCGGATAGTCCAAAACTACTTATACCATATAAAATACCAAAGTTAACTGCTTTAGCATTTCTTCTCATAAGAGGTGTTACTTCTTCTTTTGGTACATGGTATATATCCATTGCAGTTTTAGTATGAATATCCATATCATTATTGAATGCTTCGATTAAGTTAGTAGCGTTAGACATATGTGCAAATACTCTTAGTTCTATTTGAGAATAATCACTAGATAAGATATATCCATTATCACTAGGAATAAATGCTTTTCTAATCATTCTTCCATATTCTGTTCTCATAGGTATATTTTGTAGATTAGGACTTGTACTTGAAAGTCTTCCTGTTCTTGTTAGGGTTTGATTAAATATAGTGTGTATTCTTCCATCTTCTTTTATGTAGTCAATTAGTCCTACTGCATAGTTACTATATAATTTAGCAAGCATTCTATATGTAAGTACTTTTTCTACTATTTCATAGTTAGTAAGTTTATTTAGAATATCTGCACTAGTAGAATAACTATCATTTTTTATTTTTTTAGGATATGGAATAGATAGTTTTTCAAAAAGAATTGTTCCTAGTTGTTTAGGACTTAGTATATTAAACTCAACTCCTGCGAGTGTATAGATATCTTTAGTTAGAATTTCTAATTTATTTTGAAGATCTTCTTTCATTTTATTTAAGACTTCTAAATCTATATTAACACCAGTGTATTCCATATCAGATAGTACATATGTTAATGGAAGTTCAATGTCAAGATATAGTTTTTCTTCATCTTTGTTTAATTCTTTATAGAATCTAGTTTTATTATCCCAAATGAACTTTGCTTTAGATACTGTATTTTTCATTATATCTTCTTTTGTAACGTCTTTTTTCTTTAAAAGAGTTATATCTTCAGTAGTAGTTTCACCACATATACTAGTAAGATAGCTGATATCATCTTTTATATTGTAGTTTAATAGATATGTTTCTAATACTAAGTCTTTATTGTTCTTATTATATGGAATATTAAAATATTTAAATAGTGTTATGTTTTTCTTTAAGTCATATGTATATTTAGTATTATCATTATTAAAAATATCTAGGTTTTTAATATTTTCTTTATCTATAAAACATGATATGTCATCATTATAGATACCAATCCCAATTACATCCTTATCATGATAGTTACCATTTACTAGAATATAGTAGGCAAAGTCACCATCAATAGAAATATTATCTTTTACTTCATATTCTAGTTCTTTTACTTCTTCTTGGACTCCTAGTTTTTTGATTATGGAATAGAATTCATATTCTTCGAGTAATGGAATGTATTCTTTTGTTATTCCTTCGTATTTAATATTTGAAAGATTAGTATCAATTGGAACGTCTTTATAAATTGTTGCAAGTTCGTATGAGAAATAAGCATCTTTTTTTGATTCTTCTAATTTATTTTTTGTACTTCCTTTAATTGAGTCTATATTTTCATATATACCATCAAGTGTTTTATATTCATGTAATAGTTTTAATGCTGTTTTTTCTCCGATTCCTTTGACTCCTGGTATGTTGTCTGATGGGTCTCCCATTAATGATTTTAAATCGACCATTCTAGGCGGGGTTATTCCATAGGTATCAAAGAATGTCTTTTCATTCATTCTGATATAGTCATTTGTTTTTAGTAGTTTTACTTCGACATCATTAGATATTAATTGTAATAAGTCTTTATCACTTGATACAATAGTAGCAATAAAATCATCATCTTTATCTACTTCTTTAGCAAATGTTCCTATTATATCGTCTGCTTCATAGTTATCTATTTCAAAGCATTTTATTCCCATTGTTCTTGCTATTTCTTTAGCTACTGGAAATTGTTGTTTTAATTCAAGAGGAGTTTCTCTTCTTCCATCTTTATAACCTTCATATTTTTCATGTCTAAATGTTTTTCCTTTATCAAAGGCAATCATCATATAACTAGGATTTTCTTCATTAATAATTTTATTTAGCATGTTAATAAATCCATATAGTGCATTGGTAGGAAAACCTTTTGAGTTTCTTAAAATACTTCCAGAGTATGCAGTGGCATAATAGCTTCTGAAAAGAAGATTGTTTCCATCGATTAATATTACTTTTTTCATAGAGCCTCCCTATAATATTTCGTGTAATTTATCAATTATCTTGTTTATTACAACGATTTTATTTTCTTTACGTGAACTTTTATCTACTTTTATTTCGAGATCATGATATATATTATTGTCTTTATCATAAATAGATACGAATACTACATTGTCTTCTCCATATGGGTTATCTAAATCTACTTTGTTTAGTTTGCCTGTTATGCCTACTCCAAAGTTAGAATTAGTAAAATTGCTTATGGATGAGGCCATACTATGGGCTGTTTCTATGCTATAGACTGTGTATTTGTTTATTATTTCTTCTTTAACACCCATTTTTATTTTGTATTCATTACTATAGGTGACTGCTGAAAACTTTAGTACTTGAGAAGCATCTTCACAACTAGTTATTTCATTAGCAAGTCCTCCCCCAGTACAAGACTCCATAGTGGATATTGTTTTATTGTTTAAGATTAGTTTATCTATTATTTGTCTCATTTTTTATCACTCCATAAATAATTATATCATAAAAAAACTAATAAGTAATTAAACTTACTAGTTTATATTAGATATTTCTATTATATTAACCTATTGTTAAATTGTTTTATAAACTTAGTTGATACTCATTACCTGACAGTTTTTGATTATTTAAAAAAGAGATATTTCTATCTCATTTTGTATTTATTGTATAGACAACCGTTTTCTGCTATTATATAGCTATAATATAAAAAATAAAATCAAAGGTGGTTGTCTATGTCTAAATTATATAATAATTTTCGTCCTTATTCAATAAATTTTAATGATTTCTTTTTATCAGTTGATAATTCTCTTACTAAAAATTAACTTAATTTCTTAGGTAATTTCTTTACTGCTATGCTCTCTTCTTCATCTATTAACTTTGATAAAATTGCTCTTGAATTATTTTCTTTATATCCTGATATTAAATTTGATTCTATTCTTACTAGAATATCTAGGTTTCTTAATAATTCTAACAACAACTTTCACTCTTTATTTGATAATGTTATTAAACACATTCTATCTAGTTTTAAAGTTAAACATGATGACAACAGAGTTTTTATTTCTTTTAATCACATGTTTGTAAAAGACAAGTTTACTGTTTTTATGCTTAGTATAAAAATTGGTAAACAGGGATTTCCTATCTTCTTTAATGCTTTTGAGGGCAAAAGTAAAAAAGGACATTGAGATACTTTTAAACTTGATAATATCAAAAATGCTTTATAATATGTTCATGATATAATTAAATCTATTGATGACTCAATTGAAATTGTTTTTCTTGCTGACAGATGGTTTGGTAACTTCTTTCCATTATTCCATTTTATTGATAAAGTTCTTGAGGATTCTTTTGTATTTAGATGCAAAGATAACTTTAAAATTCTTTATTATGATAAGAAAGAAAAACACAAAATATGGACTGAGCTTCCTAAACTACCTAGTTTAAAATATCATTCTAAATTCTATGAAAACTTAGAATTCACTAAAAACAAATTTCAATACAATTTAACTGTTTGCAAAAGTGCTGACCATCAAGAACGTTGGTATTTAATTTCTAATGTTGATCCTAGACGTGCCAAAAAGTTTTATGGTTACAGATTTGGTGGTATTGAAACTATATTTAAAAATCAAAAATCTAATGGTTTTTATTTAGAAAAAACTGGCTTAAAACATCTACATGCATTTGATAATTTATATTCTTTATTATGTATTGCAGTATCTTATTATATTTGTTTAGGTACTGATATGTCTAAAAACTCTAGTTCATATAAACACATTGGTATGCGAACATCTAAAAAAACTAGCACGGGTAATTTAACTAGAATAATATCATTATTTCAAGCAGGTTTGAAATTATTTAAACTGGCTTTAAGCTCTGTTAAATATATTAGAATTAAATTTAATTTTAAATTATACGATGTCTGAATAAATAAAACTCATATAAAAATTAGCTCAACTCAAGTTGAGCTAATTTGTGTGTTATAAATTTTACTTTTCATATAAAATATTCAAAATAATTAACTTCTGGTCGAAAATTAATGGCCAATTTTTACCTTAGATACTGGCTTTTTTCAAAACTGTCAGTTACTGAGTAAGTTGATATGGTAGTTCCGAAGTCCCATTTCCACTTGAAATCTTTACTTTAGATGACAGATAAAGGACTGGGCGCACCGCATTCCTGGTGCTGCTGACGTAGTTGCGGCAATTGACATAGCCAGTCGAGGGCACAGAGAAAGCACTGGTGGAATTGCCTGAATTCTGCGGAAGCAACCATGTATCTGCACTTTTATCTAACCAATTATTTGTTGTTTTGCAACTTGCTGAACCATCATAACTAATTAAGTTACTTGTACATTCTTTTGACGCACCATATCCATAATCACTTGCATACATTAGAGCTATTTTTTTATTTGCATCATTTTGCATTATTGGATTTGAGCCTTTATAATAATCGCTACCACTACTTTTTCTTTCATATTGCCACATTACATCTGTTATCATATTTGTGGTTTTATATCCCCCAAGATAATATTTTGTTGTTCCTATCATGTTTTGCGCATCACTTGTTAATGTATTATAATAATCATTATTTAAGTATGTATTTAATGTTCCTGTTACCCAATTATTATATGAACTAGTTGTTGTATCTTGTGTTGTATTCCAATACTTATTTCCTATTGAGGTATCTCTTATTATTTTTATTCTATTTTCTACATTACCATCTGTATCCTCAGTTGGTATTACTCCTATTATTCTCCATACTTCATTATTGAATGTCACATAATTTTTTACTGCTGAATTTCCTCCACGATATCTATATTCTGTGACAAATCTACTATCTACTTGTAATGTATTATCTATTGTGTGAGTTATTAGTTCTAATCCATTTTGCCCTACATTTGCTTGTGCAAACTCTAAAGCACTCTTCCCAGTTTTAATATGTATTTTGATAATATTTTTTGATTCAGTACTGCTACTCCATTTTGCATATGATGTATTTGTGTAATTATAAGATATTATTCCTGAAAGTAAAAGCACAAAAATACCTATTAATGATAATAGATATTTATTATATTCTTTTATGTCTTTAAATAAAGGGTTTATCTTTCTAGTATTTTGCCCCCCCCCCCATACGAATTATTGTTTGTCATAGTTTTACCTCCATAGTTTCTTATAAGTTAATTCTATAACAAAAATAGTACTTTTTCAAGTACTATTCGTTTAATATATTATTTTTATTGTCAGTGTTATTTTCACTATTATCTTCTTTACTTAAGAAATAGATAATAAGTGCACCAAGTAATACAATAACAATTACTTTTATAATATTTTTCCATTCAACTTTATCTTTATTAGTGTCTTCTAAATCTGTTATTGTAACATTTTTACCATTATCTTTTGATTCATCTTTTGTTGTTTTTATTTCTTCTTTTTCTACTGATAATTCTTGTACTACTACATTGTTATTACTATTAGCATTATTAGTATTAACAACATTATTAGTATTAGTAGGGGTAGTTTCTTCTTTTATATTTTTTACTACATCTTTATAGTTTGAATCTTTAGAAAAATTATTAAATGTTATTATACCATCATATATTTCAAATATAGTATAATCTTCTTTTGTATCATTTTGATCATAGACAATACTTAGTAGTAAGTCTCCATCATTAAATGAACCATATCCTATTACTAAATCATCTTTTGTTAATACTTTATTATTAGTAACTATTTTATTTAGAGTTAAATCTTTACTAGTTTTAATTTTATAACTAAATCCATTTACATTTCCATTACTTTTTAAATATATATTATAAGTAATAGTATTATCTTTAATAGATTTAGTAATTCTATATGAAGCTTCATCTGTTATATTTTGATTATAGTTTACTAAGTTATTTAATAGACCTAAATCTATAATATCTAATGTAGCATCTTTATTTAGATCTCCAAGTTGTAATTGATCTTCTTTTATATTTTCTGATACTATTAGTTGATGTAATAAATCTAAATCTTGTTCATCTAATATGTTATCACTATTAAAATCACCAGCTAGAACTATTTTATATTCATTAAGAAATTCATCATTTCTATCATTTAAATATAACATATTATTTTCTAATCTAAATGTTGCATTATATACAATATCATTTTTTAAATCTGTTGGAATTGTTGCTACATTGTATAGAATTATTTTATCGTCAGTTATTTTATAATCATAGTAATTTATACTAAGTGTATAGAAACTATTTTTTTTATTTATAAGTTTTTCTTTTGCACTTTCTTTAATTTGAAATTTTTTAACAAATAATAATCTATCTACAGTATCTTCATCTGGTAAATCTGATTGTTCAATTAAGTTTTCTATATAAGTAAATATTATATTTGTATTAAGTTTACTATTTATTGTATTTAGATCTTGCATTAAATTATCAAGTGTTCCTTTATCACTAGGCATTCTTTCTAAATAAGTATTTATTTCCTTATTTAATCTATTATATTCGTTTGTTGTATCAACTGTTTTAGTAAATAAGTTACTAAATTCACCATCGATATTTGATAACATTTGTTCATCAGTGATGTTATTAATATTTATATTTTTTGTATTTAGCCAGTTTTTATATGAACTTACTAAATTATTATATTTATTTGTTAAATCTGCGATCTCAGTATCAAGACCTAATTCTATATATGTTTTATTTTCATTATAAAATATAGTACTTTTATTATTAATACTTGTCACTAATGAATTAATATTGTTTTTAATATTTGATATTTCATTAATATTGCATGCTGTTTTATAGTTTTTAATATTATTAAGATCTTCTTCTATACTATTAAAAATCTCTAATTCATTGGTTTTATTTCCATTAGTTTGATTATTTGTAATAAAGTTTTTAATTTTATTATATGTTTCTTCAGCATTTTGTAAAGTATTTTTATATTCATTATCAAAATAATTATTAAATACTTCTTTATACTCATTTATCTTATTATCATAGTTGTTATTATAGTTAATAATTTCTTCTTTTACTGGTTTAATATAATTAGTATTTATTTGATTAATTATTTCATTTTTTTCTATAAAGTTATTATTTATAATAATACCATTTTCTTCATAAGAACAACTTATATCTGTTATATTGTTGATGTTTAGTGTTTGATCTTTACATCCTTTTGATAAGTAATCATTATACTTATTGTTTAGTTCTGTATTGTTTTGTACTAAATTACTTAGATTTATGTTTGATATTTCATTATTTAAATTATTAATTTTGCTATTAAAATCAGAAATATCACTTTCAATAGTTATTAAAGCTGACTCATAAGCAATATCAGTAGATGAAATGCTATTTTTAGATAGTTCAAGTTTTGTATTAATTAGATTAATGCTATTATTTAATGAATTGATGTAATCATTAACAGTTATCTCTTCTGCTTCGACCATCATCATAAATGGACTAAATATGTTGCATAACATAGTAAATAGTACCAAAATTGTAAATATTTTTTTGTTTTTCATTTCTAAAACCTCCATATCGTTATAAATTAAGTATAAAATAAAATTTAGAATATAGCAACAAAACAATAAAATAGTGTCAACTTTTGTCAACACTATTTTATTGTTTTTATAACTATCGATTTCATAAATGGTCTATTTTTTTGGATTTTAAATGCTTTTAAAGCGCGATCAATATCAACAGAGTTTTTTCCATATAGCATACATAGAGTTTCTCCTCGTGATACAAAGTCACAGACATTTTTTTCAAGAATTATTCCAGCATTATAATCAATACTTTTATTAGTTAAGCTTCTTCCTGCCCCAAGTTTCATAGAAAGGCTTCCTAGTTCTTTGGCATCAATTGATTTTATAAAGCCACTTTCTTTGGCATATATTTCAATTGGTCTTTCAAGTCTTATTTCAAGTTTTCCTCCTTGATAGTTAACAAACTCTACAAACTTATCATATGCTTTACCACTTTCAATTGTTTCTTGTACTTTAACTCTTGCATCATGTATTTTCATTCCGGTGTAGATACTTAGCATTACACTTGCCATTTCATAGCTTAGATAGTATAAATTATTTCTAACTTTATCTTTTAAAACATCTAGGACTTCAAGTATTTCAATAGAGTTTCCTATATTATTTCCTAAAGGATTATCCATTCTAGTAAGCATGCATACTACTTTTTTATTGTATTTTTTGCCAATATTAATCATTAGATCCACTAATTTCTTAGCCTCTTTAGCAGTTCTTACAAGTGCACCACGTCCCACTTTAACATCGATTAAGATATTATCTGCTCCCCCAGCAATTTTTTTACTCATTACACTAATAGCAATAAGAGCAAGAGAATTAGTTGTTCCTGTTACATCTCTTAGGGCATAGACTTTTTTATCTATTGGACATAGGTTTTTAGTTTGAGAAGTAATTACCATTCCAATATCATTTACTTGTTTTAGTACTTCTTCGTAAGTTAGATTAACATTTACCCCAATACTTTCTAATTTATCTATTGTACCCCCGGTATATCCAAGAGCACGTCCACTCATTTTTACTATTTTTACTCCACATGATGCAAGTATTGAAAGGACCACTAATGTTGTTTTATCACCGACTCCTCCGGTTGAATGTTTATCAATCGTTGGAAAGTCAAAGTGTAGTGTGTCTCCACTTTTTATAAAGATATCAACAAGATCAAAGATTTCTTGTTCACTAAGACCATTTTTGCAGATATCTTTAAGAACAATAGTCATTTCTTCATCAGATACATCATTTGATAAATAACCATTAAAGAAATATGATAGTTCATCGTATGTTAAAGTTTTTCCTAAATTAAATTTTTCTATTATTTTTTCTTTCATAAGTATAACCTCCGGTTAATTTAATTGTATTTTATCATTGATTTGTATGAAAGGTCAATAATTTAGGAAAATATATTGTTTTTTCAATTGTAAAGTTTTAAAAAAATAGGTTATTGTACCTATTTAGTTCTTCTACTTAAAGTCAAAACATTTTTATTAATATTATCAAGTTCAAAATGACTAAGTCCACTCACCATTTGATTATTAATTGTAGTTAATATTGATGAATAATCTTGTTGTGAATTTAGTTTATATAAATCTTTAATAACTTGCTTAGCATTCTTTAAAGCTCTTTTGTCATTAAGATCTTTTAAATATATTGTTATATCCTTTATTACAAAAAACCAACCACTTATATTTCCTACTACACAATCTTCTTTAGCTATTAGGAAAGCTACTATATAGTTATAATCTTTTAAATATATTTCTTTTGTTTTTAATGTATTTACTGAGTATTTATAATCTTTTTCTTTTATTTTGTAATTATCAATACTTGTTAATATAGTCTTTTCTTCTTTTTCTACTACCCCATCAGTAAATACTTGCATTTTTATTCTTTCATCTTGTAGTACTTCATTTGATGAAAGTTTACCACACCAAGATACATTAATTATTTTTAACGGTTCATTTTCTTTTAATTCAAAAATATTTTTTTTCATCATATTAACCTCACTTGATTGGTTATTGTATATGTATTTAGGTTTATTGTCAATATTATTTATATTTTCAATATGTTGTATGCAAGTTTTTATTTGTTAATTTTCTAAAATTCGTTTCAGTTGTTCGGAAATTTCGAACAACTGTATTTTTATCTAGGTTTTTCTTCCGATAAGTTTTTTATATGTTTAGATATATTTAATTTACTGAAGTTGTATAGTTTTGCTATTTATCCCTGGCATTATCAATAATTTAAATCACATGAATATAGTCTATTTATACTCTTTTTTCAGATACTTATAACCAATATCTATTCTTGTGCTTTTTACATCATAAATCATCTTATTCATTAAAAAAATTAGTTCTTCGTTTTTCATATTTTAATCACTCCCAATACAAATATATACTAATATTTAAAAAAAATCATCAAATACGACAATAGATGTCAAGTTTCGCTAATTAATATGGAAAATAATATAATAATGTAGTATAATTTTGTTATGGTGATTAATTTGATAAAGTACCCGAATAATATAGTTAAAACTACTAATAAAAAAGTTAAAAGTTATGGAAACAGAGGAATGACTTTAGAAAGTGAGATTAATTCTACTAATGAGTACTATTTGTTACATGATATAGCTGTTGTACACAAAAAACCGACTCCTGTTGCGGTAGTAAAACAGGTAAATCAAAAAATAGTAGATGCTTATTTTAAGGTTGCTTCGACTACTGATTATAATGGTATATATAAGGGAAAGTATATTGACTTTGATGCTAAAGAAACAAAGAGTAAAACTAGTTTTCCTTTATCTAATATTCATAATCATCAAATTAAACACATAGAAAGTGTTATAAGACATAAGGGTATAGGTTTTATAATACTTAGATTTACAACATTAAATGAAACATATCTTTTATTTGGAGAGGACTTATTAGATTTTATTAATAATAATGAAAGAAAGTCTATTCCATATGAGTATTTTAAAGAAAGAGGTCATTTAATAAAAGATACATTACAACCACAAGTAGACTATTTAAAAGTAATAGAAAAATATGGAGGTATTAAAAATGAAGAAGAAAGTTAAAAGAAAAAAAGTAGAAGTTAATACTGTAGATACTAGACCTAGGAAGATTTCAAACTTATATATCTTGTTACTAGCAGTAGTTAGTGTTGTCTTATTTATTGCATCTATTATTATGTTTGGAATAATAATTACAATTCCTATAATGGTTTTCTTTACAATATTAATAGCACTTACAATTACCCTAGATAGATACCCTAAGAATAGTGGTAAGAGAAAGTTAATAAAATCAATATTTATTTTAATATTGACTCTTGGTATTATTGGAATATTATCATTTATATTGTTCTTTGCTTACATTGTTATTAGTGCTCCAAAGTTTGATACTGAACAATTAGTTACTAGAGAAACTACTAGAGTTTATGATAATAAAAACAAATTAGTAGCAACATTTGGTAGTGATAAAAGAGAAAATGTGACGTATGATGAAATACCTGAAGTACTAATTGATGCAATTATTGCAACAGAAGATTCAAGATTCTTCCAACATAATGGGCTTGATGCTCCAAGATTTGCTAAGGCAGTTGTGGGACAACTTCTTGGTAGAGATGCTGGAGGTGGTTCTACTTTAACAATGCAAGTTGTTAAGAAGAGTTTTACTAGTGATAATGCTTCTGGTATAAAGGGAATTATAAGAAAGTTTACAGATATTTATTTATCAGTATTTAAAATGGAAAAGGCATATACTAAACAAGAAATTATTGAGTTTTATGCAAATATTCCATTCTTAGGTTCTAACTCATTTGGAATAGAACAAGCTTCTCAAACATATTTTGGTAAGCATGCTACTGAACTTAATTTATCTGAGGCATCGCTTATTGCAGGGCTTTTCCAAGCACCAAGTTCTTATGATCCTAATATATATCCTGAAAATGCTGAGGAAAGACGTGCTACTGTATTGTCTTTGATGGTAAGACATGGGTATATAACGCAAGAACAAGCTGATATTGCAAGTTCTATATCGGTTTCTGATTTACTTAGTTCTAATAGTAGTTCTTATGCTACTAGTGAGTATCAACCTTACTTGGATACTGTTTATAATGAGGTTGTTAAAAAATATGGTTTTGATCCTTATATTGTGTCTATGGATATTTATACTAATATGGATACTAAGAAACAAGAGGCTTTAAATGATGTTTTTGATGGTAAGACATATAACTGGCCTAATAAAACAGTCCAAGCTGGTGTTGTAGCAATTGATTCTAGTACTGGTAAAATAATTGCACTTGGAGCAGGTAGAAATAGAAAAGGTGAACTTACAATGAGTTATGCTACTGATATAAAAAGGCAAATTGGTTCTACTGCTAAACCTTTATTTGATTATGCACCTGGTATTGAGTATGAAAACTGGAGTACTGCTAAAATATTTAGTGATACCCCTACTTCTTATTCTGGTGGCGGAGGAAAAATTGTTAACTATGATTTTGCTTATAAAGGTAATATTACATTAAGATATGCATTATCTGATTCAAGGAATATTCCTGCGGTTAAGGCTTTTAGAAGTGTTGATAATGAAAAGATTAAGAAGTTTGTTACTTCGATTGGATTAACACCTGAGATTGATTCATCAGGATATATGCATGAGGCTCATGCTCTGGGAGCATTTGATGGTACATCCCCTCTTCAACTTGCGGGAGCATATCAAGTATTCTCTAATGGCGGATATTATTATGAACCATATACTGTAAATAAAATCGTACTTAGAAACTCTGATGAAGTTATCGATGAAAAAGAAACTGCTCCAGAAAAACAAAAAGTACTTAGTGATTCTACAGCATATATGATCGCAGATGTATTAAAACAAACTGCTAAAAATATTGGTGTTTATGGAGCTGTATCTGATCAAATAGCTCTTAAAACAGGTACTACAAACTATGATGATAAAACAAGGGCATATTATGGTTATCCAAGTGGTACTGGTCCAGATGGATTAGTCGCAGGATTTACTTCAGATATATCTCTTGCAATGTGGACTGGTTACACTGAAAATAAGAAAGGGCAATATCTTTCTGGTAGTACAATGTATTCTCATAAAAATAACTTATATAAAGCTTGTGCTAAAGCAATATTTAATAATAATGGTGCAACATTTAAGAAGCCTTCGAGTGTTGTATCAGTAAAAGTTGAAAAAGGTACTGAGTTATTGCCTAGTAAGAGTACTCCATCAAATATGATAATTACAGAGTTATTTAAACGTGGTACAGAACCTACTGAAACATCTGGTAGATATAAGACTCTTGATACTCCGACTGGATTTACTGCTGAATATGTAGATGGTAAAGTTAAACTTTCATGGAATAGTGTTAATAAACCTGAAGATATGAGTGAAAAGACTAATGGTCAATTTGGTTATAGGGTTTATAAAGATGGTAAACAAATAGCATTTACTACTGATAATTACTATACTTATACTCCAAATTATCCATATGGAACATATACTGTTAGAACATCGTTTAAGAATGTTACAACTAACATGAGTAGTCCGGCGACAGCATCAATTGCATCAAAAATTAAGTTTGAGTTTAATGATGAGTCAGAAACTACTCTACCAATCGGAAGTACATACACTCCGACATCTAATCCTGTTTCGGTTTATGAAAATAATGAAGATGTTACATCTAGTGCTAAGATTACTAGTAAGATAATAGATAATGCTACTGGTAAGGAAGTTAGTAGTATTGATACAAGTGCTTTTAGTTCTTATACAGTGCAATATACTGCTAGTTATCGTGGTGAATCTGAAACATTTAGTAAAAATATAACTGTAAATTAAGAAGCGAAAATGCTTCTTTTTTTCATATTATAATTGAATAATTATTAAAAATATTATATACTTAATAGCATAAGGAGTGTTTGTATGAAAAGAAAACAAGTTAAGATTAAAGATAATAATGAGACAAAGTCTAAATCTAAGAAAGCAATAAAAGTAATTAGTATTTTATTTATAGTAGTTCAGCTTCTTGCTATGTTTACTCTACTCTATTCTTTATATATAATTAAAGGAATAGAAACTGAGTTAAGATATGTATTTATGATATTAGTAGCAATAATTAATATTATAAGTATAATTCTTACTACTAAGTTGCTTAAAAAAGAAAAACAGAGTAAATTCTTTATATTTGTAATAATAGCTAGTATATTTATATTTGCTCAAGCTATTGGTAGTTATTACATATTAAAGACTTATAGTACTCTTAGTAGCATGAATAAGAATGAAATAACTTATACTACTGCTTTTGTTACTTTAAAGAATAGTAAGATTAAAGATATTACCTCTATTAAGGATGCTAAGATTGGTATAGTTGAAGATGAGACTTCTATTGATGGGTATGTAATTGGTAAAGAAGTTATTAAAGAGAATAGTTTAGAAAAGAATAATACTTTAGTAGATTATGAAGATTTTACTGCTTTAGTAAAGGGTCTTTATAGTAAAGATATTGATATAATGATTGTATCTGAAGATTATGTATCAATGTTTGATGAAATAAATGAATATAAGAATATTGCTAAGGAAACTAAAGTAGTTTATAAAAAAGAGATGACTTATACAAAGGATGAGATTGCTAAGTTAACTGGAGAAGATACTAATATTAGTTCATCTGATAAAGTAGATAAACCATTTACAGTGTTAGTTATGGGTATTGACTCTACTGCTCAGACTTTAAAGAAGAATGCAAGTGGTAATGGAGATGCATTGATGTTACTTACATTTAATCCTAAAACGCTTAATGCTACTATACTTAGTATTCCAAGAGATACTTATGTTCCAATTGCATGTTTTGCTAATCAAAAAGAAAATAAGATTACTCATGCAGCATGGAATGGTGCTAGTTGTATGATCAAAACTATTGAAAACTTTACGGGTGTAGATATAGATTACTATGTTAAAGTTAACTTCCAAGGTGTCGTTAAATTAGTTGATGCTATGGATGGTATTGAAGTAGATGTTCCACTAGATTTTTGTGAATCTAATTCTAAACGTGCTACTTCTAAGGATAAGTTAATATGTTTAAAAGAAGGAAAACAAACTCTTAATGGTGAACAAGCTCTTGCTCTTGCAAGACATAGAAAAACTTTATTAACTGGAGATCTTCAACGTGGTGTTAATCAACAATTAGTAATTCAAGGTATGCTTAATAAAGTTAAGAGTATTAAAAGTGCTGGTCAAATGTTAAAGATACTTGATATGGTTAGTCAAAATATAGATACAAACTTTACTACTAATCAAATATTATCTTTCTATGATATTGCTAAGAATTTAGTTCTTACTAGTAGTGAGTCATCTAATTTAATTAATATAAGACAACTTTATTTATCTGGTTCTAGTCAAATGATATATGATGAAAGAAGTGGTTTAGTTTTATATAATTATATTCCTAATAAGAGTAGTCTTAATCAAATAGTTAAAGCTATGAAAGATAATTTATCTGCTAAACCTAATTTAGATGTTAAGAGAATGGATTTTAATATTGAAGAAGAATATGAAATGGAAACAATAGGTACTGATAACTTGAGTGCTACTAGTACTTATACCCTACTTCCTAATTTCGTTGGTAAGAGTGAGAGTTATGCTGTTAATTGGTTACGTAGTAATGGAGTTAGTTATGAAATAAAAGAAAATATAATTACTTCTGGTACTGATGGTATTGTAACTGATCAAAGTTATCCACAAAATAAAAGAATAGATTTAATATCTGGTAAGATTGTGATAACTGTTAATAGATTAAAGGTTGATACTCCTAGTACTCCAGATGAGCCTAGTGAACCTACTAAACCTGATACTCCTAGTGAACCAGATACACCAAGTACTCCTGATACTCCTAGTGAGCCTAGTACTCCTAGTGAACCTCTGGAAAATACTAAAGAATAAAGCTTTAAATTTGTAAAGCTTTTTGTTTGGTTAATTTGACTTTTAACTTAGTTTTTGTTATAATCTGTTGCAATAAATGATTAATATATTTTTATATTTAGTTTATTTTTACTGGAGGAGTTTTTATGAATGGTAAATTGTCTATTAGACCTTTAGAAGATGGTATGCGTACTTATATTATGCCATATTCTTCATTATATGATTATGAGATAGATATTTATTCATCACTTGATAAAAGCTTTGATGATATTATTTCTGGTTTGGATGATTTTGATTTTGATGTTGATTATTGTATATCTTTGTATGATGATAATGAAGAATATTTAGAAGTTTTAGAAAAAATTAAAAGTGATGGAGTAAATTGTATTAAGAATATATCTGATATTGAGTTTTTTTATGAACCAGATGTTGTTTCTAAGTTTGTTAATGATAACCCTATTTTACTTACTAAGAGAATTATTTTTAGTGATTATAATTTGTTAGATAATAGTTTAATTGAAAAGATTGAGAGTAATTTTAAAGATACTTCAAATATATATTTTAAAATTAAAGGGAATTATTCTTTAATTACATTTGATGAGTATAAAAATACTACTTATTCTATAAATAAAAAGATTAATGAGATAGAAAGATATGATTTTTCTGTTTTAGAAAAGATTATGTATGTTTATGATATGGTAAGAGATAAAGTCTATTTAGAAGTTGATGAAGGTGAAGATGAAACACATTCTAGAAACTTGTCTTCTGCTCTACTTGGTAATAGAATCGTATGTCTTGGGTATTCTGTAATTTTTCAAACTTTACTTAATAAATTGGGTATTGATTGTTATAAGATTATATTAGATAATATTGATAGTTATGGTGGTCATGTAAGAGTGGCTGTTTATGTTAAAGATGAAAAATATGATATTGATGGTGTTTACTTTTTTGATCCTACTTGGGATTGTAAAAGAAATGATGATGATAATAAGTTCTTACTTTCATATAAGTATTTTGCTATGACTAAGGAAAAAATGGATGAGTATGATGAAGGTAGAATTATTGATAGACGTTTCCCCTACTTTTCTTCCAATATTGCTTTAGAGTTTGATGAATTAGTAGATAGAATTGGTTTAGAAAAATTACCAAGTGATTTTATTCTTTCTATTAATTCTATGTCATGTTTAGTTGGGGGTGAAGATATTCTTGATGAAGCATGGAATGATCCTAGATATATTGAAATAGTTAATCAAAATAAAGATGAAGCTAGTAAAAAAATACATGGATTAATAAGATATTTTGATACTTTTATTAATGCCGATGTTTTGCTTAATGTTTTATATAATGTTAGAAAACAACAGTATTATTCTAATCCTGAGAAGTATCCTTTTGATTTACGTGATTTTTATAAGACTGTTTTTATGTCTAATTGGGAGTTTGATGATGAGCTTAATAGTTTTATGTTTTTATGTACTAAAGAGGAGATTATGGAGAATAAATTTGATAAAATTGTTAAATGTGCAGATGAAATGGAATTAGATAAACGTATTGAGCAAGTTAAGCTTACTAAGACTCTTAGAAATATTTATGATAAAAGTAATTTTTATTAAAATAGTAAGTATAATTTTTTACACACTGTCTATATATTACTTAATATATGACAGTTTTTTTCTAATATAAAAAAAGAAGATAACTCAACAACGTAAGTTAATACTTCTTTGTTATGGGAACAACGACGTATTCCCAAATAAAATATATCATTTTTTTATATGATGTGCAATTACTTTTTTTATTTTTTTGTTTTTGTTTACATACCTAGATGTTTTTTAATCATATTGTATGAGAATGCATCATTTGATTGAGATGGAATGAATACTACATAGTCTATATTATAGGTTTTAACATAGTAGTTTATACTGTTTTTACTAGTATTGTGTCTATAGTCAATTGAAATCATTTTATTAAAGTCATGTATACTTAATGCTTCTAGTATGTTGGTAAATGATGAGCCTACATATAAAATATTAGGTAAATCTTTTCTATTCGTATCAATAATGGTAAAGGCATTATCTCCTTCCATATATGAGTCTTCATAAGTATTTGCTTTTTTATATACTTTTTTATTTGATATTTTTAGGTTTTCATATCTTGTATAGTTAATATTAAACTTAGGTACTAGATAAAGTTCTTCTAAAGAGGGTTTTATACTTTGTCCTAATTGGTTATTAAATGAACCATTTATTAGTGTTTTTTCTATGGTATATAAGTCTTCTAGTGCGCTTTGTTTTAGTCTATTATCATTTGTTACTTGTTTTATTTTATTGTATAGAATATTTGCTCCACGTGGTGTTATATGATGATCATTTGTATAATAGTATCTAATGTTTTTATCATCAAATAGTTCATAAGCATCTATTAAGATAACATTATTGTTTAGGTTTTGTTTTACTATGTCTATACTTTTATTATAAATAGTATCACTACTGATGTAACTGTTTGGTAGGTTGTCTTTTTCTACTGCATCTTTTCTTGGAATAGATAGGAAGATAAACTTAGTATTATTTTGTGTTATTTCTTCTGCTACTTTGTTTATGTTGTATGTACTTTGTTTTACGTTTTCTAAGTAAGTATCTTCGTTATTTATTCTTTGATATGCAGAGTATAATTCATTATTTTTTCCTTTTACTACATCACCATTATATCTTTGAAATTGAAATAAATAGTATCCTTTAACTAGTTTGTCTCTAAAAGCAATTTGATCTGAGAATGCTGTAGTTAGTGTATCTAGGTATGTTCCATTTATTAGTGTTTTTAATGAAAAGTGTGGAAATGTTTTAAGTGTTCTTTTTTCTACAGTACTTATTTCGTTATTATTAGTAAGTGTTATAAACATGAATGTATATATTATAATAATGAATGTAATAGTAAATATTGTTTTTATTTTTTTCATGGTTCCTCCCTTAGAATCTAAAGTATATAAATGGATTGTATGTAGATTGTGCTAGAAACATAATTGATATAATGAATAGGATTATTAGGCCTATGTATTTTATTATGTTAAATAATAGTTTGTCTTTAAACTTATCACATATAACATAGTATATATTTGTTGAGAATATAGTTGCTAGTATGAAGTATATGTAGTATGTTTCTATGTATATACGTGATTCCATCAGTGATATGGTTGTTATATCAAAGCTAAACATTGAACTTATTATGTTGTAGAATTGATTTAGATTGTCTACTCTAAAAAGAACCCAACCAAATAGTATTATAAGTAATGCATAAATGTGTTTTAAGATGTTTGGTGTCTTTTTTAAATATTTTGATAGAACAAATTTTTCTAGTGATAGGAATATTAAATAGTAAAGTCCCCATAGAATGAAGTTATATGCTGCTCCATGCCAGAATCCTGTTAGTAACCAGACTATGCTCATGTTTAGTATTTGTCTTTTTATTCCTTTTCTATTTCCTCCGAGTGGAATGTATACATAGTCTCTAAACCAAGTTGATAGTGATATGTGCCATCTTCTCCAGAAGTCTGTGATTGATTTTGCCATGTATGGAAAGTTAAAGTTTTCTAGAAAATGGAAACCGAATATTCTACCTAGTCCAATTGCCATATCACTATAAGCAGAAAAATCAAAGTATATTTGGAACATATATGCTATTGCCCCGATCCATGAGGTTGTAAAAGAATAGTTTCCTGCAAAGATGATGTCTGCTAATTTACCCATTTGGTTGGCTATTATTAGTTTTTTGGCAAACCCTAAGATAAATCTTTCTATACCATATGATATGTCCTCGAATGATGTTTTTCTTTTAGTTATTTCTTTTTCTATTGTTTGATATCTTACGATTGGTCCCGCGATTAGTTGTGGAAATAGACTAACGTATAGTAGTAATAGTAAGTAGTTTTTTTGAACTTTTACTTCTTTTTTATAAACGTCTATTACATAACTCATTGCTTGGAATGTATAAAATGATATTCCTATAGGCATTATTATGTTTAATAGTTTTATGTCTATATTGAATAGATTGTTTATGTTTGATATAAAGAAGTTGGTGTATTTATAAAACATTAATACTAGTATATTAATTGCTATTGTAATGATAAGTATTTGTTTTCTTTTTGATTTATATTTATCTATTAGAATTGCTCCGAAGTAGTCTATTAAAACAACAAGCATCATTATAAATAGATATTTTAATCCTCCGAAAGCATAAAATAATAAGCTAAATAGTAATAGTGTATAGTTTTTAAGTTTTTTTGGACTTAAAAAATAAAATAATAGTAATATTGGTAAGAAACCAAATATAAAAATTGAACTGCTAAATACCATGTTATCTCTCCCTTTAATAATTATAACATAAAATATTAATATGTAGTTTATTCTAATTTGTTTTTACGTTAAACTCAAGATATATATGCAAAAATATAAATACTATCAACTAATTGATCACTATTGTATACACATTTAAAAATCGAACTAAAAAGTTCGACTAAATATCACTATGGAGCAATTACGTGTGTCATTTGCAAAAAATAGAAATAAGTATTTAGTTAAATCAATCTATTAATAGTATAATATATTTGTTTATTATAGTACAATATATTTATATTTTTTCAGCAGGTTTAAGGTTTATTCTTCACTATATTCTTTAACTCTTGTGTTTACCCCATTAATAATTTTATATTGTCTATGTTTATTTTTATTTACTTTTTTTAAAATTTCGGTTTCTAAATTTATATTTAAAATTTCGGATAATCCCAGTAAATATATTACTACATCTGCAATTTCTTCTCCAACGTCGGTTTGTTTTTTTCTCCAAGCTTCGTATGCTTCGGCCATTTCGCCATAGGCTAAGCAAAATTCTTTGTTGATGTCTGTTACATTAAATCCCTTATCTAATTTATTTTTATAAATATCTTTTTGTAATTGTTTTAAATCTATCATTTATTTTTCCTCCAATACATCATTTATTATTTTTCTAATTTCTAATATTCATTTATTATTTGAACTAATGTTGTTTTGCCACAATTATCTAATCCTTCAAAAATTACTAACATAGTATAACATCTCCCTTTAATAATTATAACATAAAGAAAAAAGAGTTTTAAACTCTTTTTACTATTTATACTAGTTACCTGGTGTTTCAGGTGTTGTAGTTGGATAGAATTCAGAAGGACAGCTAGTTATGTTTCTATATTGTAGTCTAATTACTTCTTTACCATCTACAGTTTCTTTAATTTCTCCTTCTGGTTCTTTTGCTTTTAAGTCTTCATCAGCTGCAATTGCTTGGTAGTCTCCGATTACACCTTTTTTAGCTTGGCTATCAAAAAGACATACTCTAACATTACCATTTACATCAATGATTGCTCTTGCTGTTTCATAGCCATTATCTGTCCATGGACTATTAGCAAGTGGTTTTTCAAGCAAGTCAGATGAATTTATTTTACTAGAATCTTTGTCTACAAATACATAAACTTGTCTGTTACTTTCATTTCCTTGCACTTGCCATTCTCTAAGTACTGCATTAGTTATGTTTTGTGCATTTAATCTGTCTGCATTAATTTTAGAGTTTTCAATGTAATTAGTTACCATTATAGCAGTTATTCCCGCTAATATAGCTAGTATTACGATTACTGCTAATAATTCAATTAAAGTAAAACCTTTTTTATTATTTTTCATATTTTAACCTCCATATACTTTATAAGTAAATTATACAAGAGTTTTTTAATAAAGTAAATGGTTTTAATAAAAAAAGACACTTTTGTATCTTTTTATGTAAACTAAATGACTATTGCAATTAAGTTTCCTGACCCTTTGTTAACTACTTTACTCATTGTTTGTTGTAGTTTGAATTGAATGTTTTCAGGCATCATATTTATCTTTGATTGAATTCCTTCTTGAACTATTTGATCTAGGCTTCTTCCAAATATTTCAGATGACCAAATGCTATTAGGATCGTTTTTACTATCTTTCATTATGTAGTCTATTAATTCTTTGCTTTGTACTTCTGTCCCAATGATTGGTTCAAAGCTTGATTCGACGTCTACTCTTATCATGTGAATTGATGGGGCTTTTGCTTTTAGCTTAATTCCGTATCTATTTCCTTGTTTAGTGACTTCTGGTGTATCTAGTGTCATATCACTAAGTGATGGTGTTGCTACACCATATCCAGTTGCTTTGACCATTTTAAGAGCATATTTAACTTGATCGTATTCTGCTTTTGATTCTTTGTAGTCTTGGAACATTGAAAGCAAACTTGCTTTACTAGTTATATCTACACCAATCATTTCATTTAAAACAGTATTAAATAGTTCATCTGGTGCATCTAGTCTAATGTTTAGTATTCCTGTTGATGGGTCTACTTTAGACATGTATGCTTTTGATATATATTCACAATCATTAAAGTGTTCTAGAATAGTATCTACATCACGAAGTTTATCGACTTCTACTACGCTTTCTTTAATTTTTTCAACATATGATTTTTTTACGTAGTGATTAGAGTTTAGAACACCGATCCATTCTGGCATATCTACTGATACTTCAAGTACTGGGAATTCATATAATGCTTCACGTAGGATATCTGTTACATCTCTTTCATTCATTGATAAAACGTCCATAGGTAGAACTGGTACACCGTAGTTGTTTCTCATGTCTTTAGCTAGTGCTTGAGTCTGTGGATCGGTTGGATGAGTACTGTTTAGAACTACGATGAATGGTTTATTAATAGATGTTAATTCTCCGATTACTTTTTCTTCAGCTTTAATATAGTCTCCTCTTTCAAAATCTCCGATTGAACCATCTGTTGTTACTACCACTCCGATTGTTGAGTGGTCTTTTATTACTTTTTCTGTTCCTATTTCTGCTGCTTCGATGAATGGAATCTCATCATTGTACCATGGAGTTTTTACCATACGTGGTCCATTTTCGTCTTCATATCCTTTGGAGTTTTCAATTACATATCCAACACAGTCTACTAATCTAATGTTGCATTCTAATTCATCAATTTTTATTTTAGCAACATTGTTTGGTATAAACTTAGGTTCGATTGTCATAATGGTTTTTCCTCCACTTGACTGTGGAAGTTCATCAAGAGTTCTTTTTCTTTCAAACTCATCTGTTATATTTGGTATAACAAGAGTTTCTACTACTTTTTTAATAAATGTAGATTTACCCGTTCTTACTGCACCAACAACCCCTAAATATATGTCTCCCCCAGTTCTTGTTGCTATGCTTTTTATTATCTCTTCTTTATTCATATCATCACTCTCTTTCATTTAACTTATATGTTAAAAAAGATATAATATGAAAAAAACAATAAAATTGTTACATTTTATTGTTTAGATAGTACAACATTCATAGTATTCTATTACGCATTTTTTAATTTTTTTTAATTTTGCGTAATAGAATCAAATTTTATCTTCTAACCCTAGTTTTTAATAACTCAAATAATACAAAATATTATTATCACAGTCATAAACACCAACTTCATATCTTGTTTCTTTTTTATTTGTATTTACAGAAGTATTATTTTCTTTATAATAGTAATATCCATTTTTAATTGATAATATTTCACTATTATGTTCAAACTTTTTTAATATTTTTTGATCAATTTGTTTGGTACTCCAAGCATTATCTTTAATTATATCTTTTTTTATTTGATTACATTTTTCTTCATCAAATACATATGTGTAATAATCAATACCATCATTTTGTGCATCTTGTCCTTTTACATTGTATATTTCAATATTTTTATAATCATCTATTTTTATACCTAAAACTTGTTTATAATTATTATGATAATCTATGATGTTGTTTTTTAAATAGTATAGTTTTGCATTTTTAACATCTATTATGGCATATATTAAGCCTTTATTATAATAATATAAATCTTCTCTATCTATTTCTACTGTTTTTCTATCTATTTTTTCATAAAATTTGTTCATTATATATTCATAAAACTTCTTTTTATTCCAGTTTTTATTATTTTCAATTCTTTTTTTTATTCTATATATACTGTCTTTATCATGGGAATTATTTATTTTATATACTTTATATTCATATGAGTTATCTTTACTATAAATAGTGTAATAATCTATATCATAGTCTTTTATTCCTAAATCTAGTTTTTCATAATCTTTATCTTCATATGTTTTTATATATATAGTTGTTATTGTTATGGACAAAAAACTAATTAGGACTATAAGTATTAATATAATACAAAAATTTATTTTTTTATTTTTCATATATTTGCGCCTCCTTATTTATTTAAATAGTACAACATATCTTGTGAAAGATCGTTTCTATTACGCATTTTTCAATTTTTTTTGATTTTGCGTAATAGAAATGTTTAAAAAAACAATAAAATTGTTACATTTTATTGTAATGACCATTCATTATTATCTATATATACTTTATAATTAAGATTCATTTTATTAGAGAATGATTTTATAGCATTAAATACTTTTTTAGTAAAATAAAACTCATTTAGTTCTTTTATATCAATATTTTTATCTGTTATATAGTTGATGCTTAATAAATTATTTTTTATTGATATTTTGACATCTTTTATATGTGTGTATTGTCTATTACCTAGTATAGTTTTACCTACTTCAGTTACTCTATTTGATTTAGTATCTAGTTTATCTGATAGTATTAGGGCTAATGTATAAATATTATCTGTATCAAAGTTATTACTATGATCTTTTATTGCTTCAAGAACAAGGTCTATATCTTTAAAGTTAATATCATTCTTTTTAAAGTATTCTTTGGCATATGTATAGCTTCGATAAGCATGGTTATCTTTTCCTAATATTGCACCAGTATCATGTAGTAGACAAGCAATTTTCCCTTTTGCTACATCTTCTTCATTGAAGTTTAGTTCTTTTAAAATGTATATTACCATTTCTGTTACATTCATTACATGATCATAGTTATGATAACACCATCCACCAGTATTTATTTCATATTCTTCTACTTCGTTATAGATATTTTTTATTTCATTATCTTTTAACATTTTATTGTAGATTTCTTCAATCAAGGTTATCACCTCTTTTTATAAATATTAATTTATCTTTAAATGGTTCTAGTTCTTTTAAGATTTTATTTTCTTGTTTTTTATATAGTCTTACATCATTTAGTTGTTTGATTAGACTTTTAATGGTTGGTTTGATATTATAATCTTCTTTATTTTTTAGTTGTTTATACCATCTATTAATCATTTGTTTATATGTTTTTAGTTTGGATATTTTTATATAGTATATTTTATCTGCTAAAAGTCTTCCTTTATAGAATCTTTTTCTTCCTATGTCTTCGATTATCCAAGATTTTTTATTAATTATTTTATCAAAGTCTTTTTCTATATCTTTATCACTTTGATGAGTCATTAAATTATTTTGATTATAGACTATTTTATCTAGTTCAAAGGCTTCTATATTATATTTATTGCTTAGTTTTTTAGATAAGTATGTTTTTCCAGATCCAGTTGATCCCATTATATATATTTTCATGGTAAATCCTTTTATATTATAGTTCTATAATACTTAATAATTCTTCTTTTAGATTTTTATCATTAATTTTATTTGAAAAATCTATTAATTTCTTATCTTTATCTATTAGTTTTAATTTATTATCATAGAACTCTAATTTTTCTTCGATTAGTTTTAATTGTTTATGAATAGCATTTCTAGATAGATTAAGATTGTCTGCAATTTCAGATAAAGATAAGTTATCAAAATAGTAGTATTTAAAGTATTCTTGTTGTTTTTCGTTTAATAGTTCTCCATAGTAATCAAATAAGTTATTGTAATATATTTCTTTTTTCATTAGATCATATCCTTAAATAAACCATATATATAGTTTTCTATGTCAAATACTTTTAGATCGTTTGCTTTTTCACCGAATCCTACGAATTTTACTGGTATTCCTACTTCTTCTTTTATAGCTAGTACTATTCCTCCTTTGGCTGTACCATCTAGTTTTGTTAGGACTATTCCAGTGATGTTTGTTACTTCTTTGAATTGTTTTGCTTGACTGATACCATTTTGTCCTGTTGTTGCGTCTAGTACTAATAGTGTTTCATGAGGAGCATTTGGTATAAAATTGTTTATAACTCTATTAATTTTTTCTAGTTCATTCATTAGATTAACTTTATTTTGAAGTCTACCTGCTGTATCTATTAGAACTATATCATATGATTCTTTAACGGCTTTTTCTAATCCGTTGTAGACAACGCTTGCTGGGTCTTTTAGGTTTTCATCACCAACGAAATCACTTCCAGTTTCCTCAGCCCAGTTTCTTAGTTGTTCTACTGCTCCAGCACGGAATGTGTCTGCACCGACCATTAGTACTTTTTTTCCTTTATTTATTTCTTGTGTTGCTATTTTTCCTATAGTAGTGGTCTTTCCTACTCCGTTTACTCCGACGAATAGTATGACTGTAGGTCCTTCTTTTTGATAGTTTATTTTGTTTACTATTATGTCACCATTAACATATATAATGAATAGTTCGTCAACGATTACTTCTTTAAGCATTTTAGGATCGTCTATTTTATCTTCGATTACTCTTTTTCTTAATCTATCCATGAATGACATTACGGTATTTACTCCGATGTCTGCCATTATGAGTATTTCTTCGAGTTCATTAAAAAAATCTTCATTAACACGACTGTATTTATTAGTTAGGTTAACTAGTTTTGATACAAAGCCTTCCCTACTTTTACTAAGTCCTTTTGTATAATCATTTATTTCATTGTTATTTTTTTCTTTTGTTTTAAAACTGTTTTTTATTTTATCAAAAAATCCCATATTGATACCTCCATAAGAATTATATCAAAAAAAAGAAGAAAAGACAAAGTCAATTCCTCAGATTGTGTTGATTATTCAAGTGATAAGGTGTATGGATCAGAACTAGTACCAGATCCTCCGGATATTTTTACATTGGATGATAAAGTTAGCGTTGGACGAAATACTGTAGCAGGATTAGCACTATCCTGTGATGTGATTTCGTTATCGGTTATACTAAAAACTCTAGGAACGTCTGTAATTATGGCAGATAAAAGAACTTCTAAATAGTTGCTATCATTGCTTAGCCAATTGTCATATTTAGGACATAAATTGTTATCAACTTCATTTATAATATTTTTTGTACATTCCTTTGGTGCACCATAACCAAAATCGCTTATTGACATTAATGCTATTTTTTTGTTTGCATCATTCTGCATTATTTGACTATCTTCAAAAAAATAACATAAACCTGATTTATATTGTTTAAATTCAACGCTTGAATCAAGCACACAACTACTATCGTTTTCTTTTTTTCTTTCATATTGCCACATTTCATTATCAATTGTTGTACTATTCAATTCGCTTGCAGCTGAAATACCACCCAAATAATACTTCGTTGTTCCAACCATGTTTTTTGCATCACTTGTTAGGTTGTTGTAATATGCAGTGTTAAGGTAATCATTCATTGTTGCTTTTGTCCAATCAACAGTGTACCTATGCGCATCTGCATAATTATCCCATGCTTGACTTGTTTGATTTCCATGATTTGATTTTATTATTTTAAATCTATTTTCTACATTGCCATCTATATCCTCAGTAGGTATTATTCCTATTATTCTCCACATTTCATTATTAAATAAAACATAGTTATTTACATTTCCTCCACGATATCTGTACTCTGTTGCAAACCTATTATCTACTTGTAATGTATCATCTATTTCATGAGTTACTTTTTCAAGACCATTTTTTCCTACATTTGCTTTTGCAAATTCATTTGCATCAACAGTACTATTTGTTTCATAAGCTTCTAGATTAAGTGCAAATTTATACTCTATAGGCTTTGTTGTATCCCCATTTTCATATAAATCAGTATTTGTTGCGTTAACATCAATCCACATTTTTATTTCATATTCATGTGTTTCTCCTTTTTTTAATGAATCATTTATTATAAAATTATCTGGATTAACATCGAATTTTTCTTGATTTGTTGATTTTTCTTCTCCTGGATTTCCAGCTGGAAATGTTGTTATTGAATTATTTTTGTATTGATTAAGTATTTCTAAATCTTCATCTGTTATTTTTTTATCACCATTTACATCTCCTCTTATAAATGAAAAATTATCTATACTAAAATTTTTCACAAATAATAAATTTGCACTTCCATCATCTTTGAGATACCAATTTAATGCACGCACATCTTCATTGTCAATTGCACCATCATTGGTAAAATCTCCAAGTTTGTATGTCATAGTGTTTTTCTTATCTATTATCTGATAATAAATCATATCTTTGTTTATCGATGAGTTTACTAAATCTTTTATAGTTAATTTATAATATGCTGTATCACATGTAGAATTATTAGTTATAGTAACTTTTTTAGGACTTGATTCTTCAAGAGCTTGTCTAATTGGTATTGGATACTTACTAACTAGCATTAATTCATCACTTTCTTTAAAGTTTATGTCTAGTTCACATTTAGATATTTTTATATTTCTTCTTCCTAGTAAGTTAATACTTGGGTTAAACAAAGCAAAAGAAATACTAACTACTATTAGTACTAAGAATATTATTATAGTTATTACTTTTTTATTTCTTCCTTTAGTTTTTAAAGGGTTATAAGTATTTTGCCCCCCCCCCCATACGAATTATTGTTTGTCATAGTTTTACCTCCATTTTAGACTATTTTGTCTATTCTTATGGTTTAATTTTACAACAAAAAAAGTACTTTTTCAAGTACTATTTCGGTTGTATAATTTTTAGTGTGTGTAATGTGTAAAGCATTATATGCACTTTTTTATAAAATAAAAGACATATAAACTT
>CAKOLK010000010.1 GCA_934096275.1 uncultured Bacilli bacterium
TAGAAAAATGCAATAGTTGATTAACAATAACTACTTTTCTTTTTTATGCTATTATTGTAAAAGACAAATTACAATTTATTGATGAGATTAGTTTGAAATATAACTAGTCTTTTTATTTTGAATAAGATTTATATTTTTTGTCTAACATAATATAATAATATAATATAAAGAATTAATATAACAAGAATATAAATAATAATATAAATTAGTATAAATATTTATATTAAAAAACAAGTATTAAGTTGGTAGTTTACTTGTTTTAAAAATATTTTTATATAGCAGTGTTCCATCTGGGCTTTTTATTTTTGATAAATTAATAGTGATTATTCCGAGTTCTAATTTGTTACTTTTAAATTTATCATTATCTTTTATAGGTATTATTCTTATTATTTTTTCTATATCATTTTTAGGTGTAAATGATAAATTAGTGAAATCTTTATTCGGTATAACTTCATAATAATTAACATCATACATTTCTTTTAATTTATTAACATAATTTTCTATTTCAATTCTAGTTCTAAAACCATTATGTGCTACAGGTATGGGAAATTTATCCTCATCCATAAACATAAATAAATCAAGCGGCGTGTCATAATTATTATGATAATCAATTAAGTCATAATAAAATGAGTTTCTTAAATTTAATTTTTTTATTTCTATTTTTGTACCTAACTTTTCTATTTCTATGTCATCAATATATTTAGAAATTAGTTTTTGTTTATTTGTTTTATCTAAATAATTCCAACGAACAAACAAATCAATTATATTTTCAGGGTGAAGATAATCTTCTATTTCTTTTTTATCTTTAATAAGCAATAAATCATCCATGGTAAAGTTTAAATTTTCATATTGTTTGCTATCTTGCTCTTGTTTTTCTAGTACTTGTCTTTTATATTCTATTTGTTTTAATTCATTATCAAACTCATCAAGTTTAACTATACCCTTAATGTATGCAGTTTTAATTCTATCTTTTTCCTTATCTAGTTCTTTTAAATTCTTTTTATAATCTATTTTATTATAATCAAGTTTTGACTTTATAAAAGGCATATAATAGTCGTTAAATAGATCATCTATGTAAACAAGTACTAATAGTTCTAAAAGAGTCAAATCTTCAATAGAATCTTCTTTTAAATTAATTTTACAATGATTACATTTATAGTAGTAATATTTTTTATTAAGTTTCTTTTTAACACTAGCTTTACCACCAAAATAATTACCACATTTAGAACACTTTAATTTGTTAGTAAAAAGATATGTTGAAGTTCTTTCATAGTGTCTTGCATTTCTTAATTTTTGATATTGGCAAGATTCCCATTTTTCTTTATTAACTAAAAGTTCAACTACATTTTCATAATATGTTGGATGTTTAGTTCTTTTACCATGAATATAATCTCCTTTATATATTTCATTAGATAATATCTTTTGAATAGTAGAATCTCTCCAAGTTTTACCTAAAACATTTTCTTTATTGTAAATATTTGCTATTTTTTGGTGACTTTTACCTTCTAAATATAAATCAAAAACTCTCACTACAATATCTTTTGTAAGTGGATTGGGAACTAACTTTTTATTTTCTCTTTTATAACCCAGTGTAATTCTACTTGGCAAGTGTCCTTGTTTAATTGCACCTGCTAATCCGACTTTAGTTCTTTCAGAACATTTTTCTATTTCATTTTGACTTACACTAGTCATAATTCTCATAACCATTCTGCCATTTGAAGTAGTAGTGTTAGATTCATCAGCTAGACAATCGATATCACACTCTAAATCATTAACTATTTTCATTAATTTTTCAATATCATAAACACTTCTAGTAAGTCTATCAAGTTTAAATGCTACAATTACATTAATATTCTTGCTTTTTATATCCTCAAGCATTTCTTGATATGCTGGCCGTTTATCACTTTTAGCACTGGTTCCTGCATCTTTATAAACTTTAAATATTTCATATCGTTTAAACTTACAAAACTCTCTTAATCTTTCTTCTTGTTCTCCTAAACTAAAACCTTCACGAGCTTGATCCTCTGTACTGACCCTAATGTAAATACCTGCTATTTTATTTTCTTTATTCATATTTTTTAAATATCTCCTTTCATATGTTTGGCATCTTAAATGAGAAAAGTTAAGTCTAAAATTTTAAAAAATTTAAATATGCTTCTCATATGTTTGGCACTTTAAGCTTGAAAAGTGTAGTCTAAAATATAGATATTTTAAAAGACACCTCTCACTTGTTTGACATTTTAAAGTTAATTTTACGAAGTCTAACATTTAAAAAGATTTTTAATGACTATTTATATAATCTTCTAAATCTTTAAATACTATTTTGTTTTTAAATGTATTTACATAAACATTATCACATTCATCAAACATTAGGTATTTATTATTCTTAATAACTATAATATGTGGCATAACATAAGCAACATTTGTACCTGTTATATTTTTAATTGAACCATTATTTATAATTGGAGTAGTATTAGTAAATCTTCCAATCATCTCAATTTTTCTTTTTAATTTATCACTTATTTTTAATTCTTTTGTTTCTATATTTAACATATAATCAACTCCTTTACATAACAAAAAAACTAACTATTTCTAGTTAGCATTTATTACTCTCAGAAGTTAATTTCCGAGTTCCCTATCAATCTGGAGCAAATGACGGGAATCGAACCCGCATCCTAGCCTTGGCAAGGCCATGTTCTAACCATTGAACCACATCTGCACTAAATATATTGTATTATATTTTTATAAATATAGCAATATATTTGTTGTATTTTTAATTATGCCCTTGAAACATACTTTCCATCTTTAGTAGAAATTAATATTTTTTCTCCTTCATTGATGAATAATGGTACTTTAACAGTATATCCAGTTTCAAGTGTTGCATCTTTCATAGCACTTGAAGTAGTATTTCCTTTTACACCAGGTTCAGTTGTTACTACTTCCATTTCTATCTTATCTGGAAGGGATAATCCTAACATTTCTCCTTCAAAGAATGTAATATCTACATCTAAGTTTTCTTTTAAATATTTAACATCATCGCCAAGATTAGATTTATTTATATCTATTTGAGAGTAATCTTCCATATTCATGAAAGTATAATCATCCCCAGTTGAATATAAATATTGCATTGGTTTTCTTTCAATCCTTGCTAATTCTACTTTAGTAGCAGAGTTAAAAGTATATTCAGTTGTTGAACCAGTTCTTAAATTTTTTAACTTAGTTCTTACAAATGCTGCTCCCTTACCAGGTTTAACGTGTTGGAATTCTAATATTGTATAGATATTTCCATCAAATTGAATAGTCATTCCTGTTTTAAAATCATTTACATTTATCATTTAAATCACCTACTTAATTATTTTTCTTCTTTATGTAATGTATGTTTTTGACATTTAGGACAATATTTATTTAGTTCTAAACGTGCTGTTGTGTTTTTTACATTTTTTTCTGTACGATAGTTTTGACTTTTACATACAGTACAAGTAAGTGTTTTTCCTTGTCTATTTTCTAATTTTGCCATAATATCCCTCCTCATTTCCATAGATATTATATCAAATTTTTCAGAAAAAGCAAAACATTTTTACACATTTTTTCTTCTTTCTCCATTTTTAGTATAATATTTAAAGAAAATATTGCTACTTTTTTCCATTAATCGATAGTTTATATCTGATTTATATTCTCCTCTTTTAGGGTTTTGAACATTGGGAGATGAAGTCATTATTGATACAATTGGTTTATTAAATGGTGCATATGTAATGAAGTTATTACTTACTGTTTCATTGTCTACTACTCCATCATTATCTACATCAATCATACTTTCACTAGTACCGGTTTTACCTGCTGGGTCGTATTCATATTTTATATATCCTGCTCCGGTACCATTTGTCATTACTAATCTAAATCCCTTTTGTATTCTTTTTATATATTTTTCTTTTGTTTCTACTTTATTAATTTTTACTGTTTCGTTTTCATATATAACTTTTTGATCTTTATCTAGAACACTTTTTAGAAATCTTGGTTTTATTCTTTCTCCATCATTTGCAACTGTACTTATATATTGACTTAACTGAAGTGGTGTATAGGTATCATATTGTCCTATTGCAAAGTTTATTAATAAGTCACCTGCTTTACTTGTTCCTTTATAACCAGTCTCTTCTTTTGGATAATCTATTCCTGTTTTTGTTCCAAGTCCAAATTGATAATAAATACTTCGATACTTATTAAATGCATCTTCATCAATTTTTAATTTTTTATGAGGATAATATGTAAATCCTCCGACTCTCATCGCAGTAAGATATTGATATACATTAGACGAGTATTGTAATGCTTGTAAGTCATTTACATAACCAAGAGTCTTCCATGAACATTTTTCTGGTAAATTATATAAATAAATACAATTATCATAGAATGTTGTACCAATATCTATTGCTTTATTATTATACCCAACAATCATACTAGCACCTTTTACTACTGATCCTGGTGTTATAGTCATTAACATATTTCCTTCTTCATAATTATATGTCTTATATTTATTTTTATCATAATAAACTTGTTCTCCAAGCATTGCATATATTTCTCCGGTTGATGGTTTTTGCATTGTAATAAAACTACCTGTATAAAAGTCAGTATTAGCTTCTTTTTTTGTTTTAATTACTTCTTTTTCTAACATTTTTTCTAATTCTAATTGTAAATCTATATCAATAGATAATACTATATCACTACCTCTTGATCCTTTTTCTACTAGTTTTAATGAGTTATCTTCCATAACTTTATACTTATCTTTTCTACCTTTTAAAATACTTTCATATTCTTTTTCTAATCCTGTTAAGCCTACTCTATCATCTCTGGAGTATCCAAGTGATAAGTAATATTTCAAATCTTCTTCAGGTATTTTATTTGATTCAGATACTTTTCCAAATATATTTCTTAGAGTATCACCATATAAATATTTTCTTTCCCATTCTAACTTTGTTTTAAAGCCTTTTAAAGTACTTATGTTTTCTGATATATAAGCATATTCTTTATCACTAACATCTTTTTTAATGATTTTTTCATCATATGAATAACCTTTATTCATTAAATAATACAAATAAGCTGACTTTTTATCTCTAGTGTTAAATAGTTTTAAATCATCTTTAGTTATTCTTTTAATCTTAAGTTCATATATATCATCATCTGTTAGTTTTCTGTTTTTTAAATCTTCAAGTTCACTTGTTTTAATTTTTTTATTTGATATATCTGGATGTTTAAGTATAAAGAATTCTTTTAATACTCTATCTGTTACATTGTTGTAATTAAGATTTATTTTACTACTCATAAAGTATGCTAATTCTATTTCTTCATTAACAGTTATGTTTTTTTCTTTTTTATAATATATACTTTTTACTGCTTTATTGTCTACGAGTAGTTTCATATTTCTATCATATATTCTTCCTCTTGGTGTGCTATCACCATATACATAAACATTAGTCATATTAGTAAGTAACATTTTATAATAGTCACCACGTATAATATTTAGATAACATATTCTTCCAAGCATGACAATAAATATAGAAACAATTAATATTTCTAGTACTGTTATTCTTTTATTAATATTATATTTTTTATTATTCTTATATTTTCTCATATTATTATTTTGGTTAATTTTTCTAAAAACTTACATATAAATTACTAGGTGATTAAAATATGTATGAAAGTATTATTAAAAATTATGTAAATAAGCTTACTAAGGAGCATATAAGAAATTTTTGTATAAAAGAAAATATTACTATTTCTAATGAAGAGGTTGATACTATTTACTATTATATTAAGAATAACTGGAAAGATATTATGTATGATCCGAATCCTTATTTAAAGATTGCTAAGGAAAAGTTAAGTAAAGATGTTTATGAAAAAATATTGTTTTTAAAAGATAAGTATCTAAAATAAAAAGGATACTATTTTTTGTATCCAAAGCTATTAAGTGGGAATAGTACTAAATTAGCTCTTCCTAAAATGTCTTCTTTTTTAAAGCAACCAAAGATTCTACTGTCAAGGGAGTCGCCTCTATTGTCACCGAGTGCAAAGTAACAATCTTCTGGTATTTTATCGTATCCTAAATCTGTTATATTAAAATCCTCGGTAGATTGATTTTTGAAATACTCTTTTTGCTCTTTATCATTAATATATAGTTTATCGTCTACATATTTTAATGTTTCTCCAGGAAGACCAATGACTCTTTTAATGAGATATGAATCATCTTTTTTTATTACTACAATATCAAATCTTTCTATGTTGTTAAACTTATAATTGATTTTATTTAGGATCATGATTTCTTTGTCTTGTAGAGTTGTATCCATACTTGTTCCATTTACTCTTATTGGGGTAATAATAAAGGTTCTTATTAAAATTATTGCCAATATTATGGAACCATAGATTATTATTTCTTTTGTTTTATCTTTCATAAATAAAGAAAAATAAGGCCAGTGCCTTATTTTATTCCTCTTTCTTTAATTCTGTATTGACCTACATAATCTCTTAAGAAGTTTAACTTAGCACGTCTTACTTTACCACGTCTTACAACAGTAATATTTGCTAATTTTGGAGAATGTACAGGGAAAATTCTGTTTACTCCAACACCATAAGAAATCTTTCTAACTGTGAAAGTTTCACTTAGTCCAGAACCTTTACGACTAGTGACTACTCCTTCATAAGCTTGGATACGTTCTTTTTTACCTTCGATGATTTTTACATCTACACGAACTGTATCTCCTACTCTGAATTCAGGAATATCACTTTTAATTTGTTTAGCGGCCATTTTGTCTACTAAATTCATATTAACACTCCTTTTCTAATACAATCATGATCCTATAGTCAGCGGATTGCTTGATAACGTATATGATTTTACCATAAAAAATGATTGTTGTCTAGTGTTTTACATAATTAATTTATGCTTTATGAGAAGAATTATGCTATTTATACTATAATGATAGCTGATATGGCTCAGAACTTGTGCCTGCTCCTGATGATATTTTTACATTAGACGATAAAGTTAATACTGGGTGGACTGCAGACTCAAGGTCGTTGACGCCGCTGCCGTAATTGACATAGCCACTCGAAGTCACAAGGAAAGCGCAGACAGAACTATCCGAACGCTGCGAAAGTAACCATGTGATTTTACTTTTATCTAACCAATTATTTGTTGTTTTGCAACTTGCACCATCATAATCATATAAGTTGCTTGTACATTCTTTTGATGCTGCATATCCATAATCACTCGCATACATTAGTGCTATTTTTTTATTTGCATCATTTTGCATTATAGGATTTGTTCCGTAGTAAGAGTTTGTTCTATTAGACCCATTTTTTCTTTCATATTGCCACATTACATCTGATGTTATTCCTGAATCTTTGTATCCACCAAGATAATATTTTGTTGTCCCAATCATGTTTTTTGCATCAGTAGTTAATGTATTATAATAATTATTATTTAAATATGTATTAAGTGTTCCTGTTACCCAATTATTATATGTAATAGTTGTTGTATCTTGTGTCTCGTTCCATTTCTTATTTCCTATTGAGGTATCTCTTATTATTTTTATTCTATTTTCCACCCTACCATTTGTATCTTCGGTTGGTATTATTCCTATTATTCTCCATGTTTCATTATTGAATGTTACATAGTTTTTTACTACTGAATCTCCTCCACGATATCTATATTCTGTTGCAAACTTATTATCTACTTGTAATGTATTATCTATTGTATGAGTTATTTGTTCTAATCCATTTTGCCCTACATTTGCTTGTGCAAACTCTGTTGCAGTCACACCATGTACAACAACACTAATACTTTGTTTAACGCTCTTATTTCCATAACTAATAGTAACTTCTTTATTCGAAGACTTTAAAGCACCACTTGGACTAATAGTATAATCTTTTATTTCATATGATTTATTATTATTTAAATTAACTTTAACTACCATACCAGTCTTATCAAAAGATTCTCCTTCATTATATTCTATCTTTGATGGAGGTGTTGTAATACTTAAACTATTGATCTTTCCATAATCAAATCTATTCATAGATACATTAACAGTCATATTAAATGTACCAGTATTTTTAAAAGTACCACTTTGACTAGTATCATCTTTTGTATAATTTACTTTTGTATTATCTATATAACCATATCTTAATATATAATCATTTGTTTTAGATTCATTATATAATAAAATATTATTAGTCTTTAATATATATTCATTATCTTTACCTTCTACTTTAGTTAAATCACTTAACTTAGTTTTATCTACTAGTTTATTATTATTTTTATCATATAACTCTACATATACTAAATCATTTGATATAGTACTACTTTCATTTACTTTTAAAAATATAGAATAATCTATATCAAACATATAATTAGTATCAGTACTTGATACTATTACATTAAAATTAAAATCTTGTTTATCATTACTACTAGGATTATTCATAGTAACAGTATTAGATTCAGTAAAATTAAACTTAAAATCAGGTTGTGATACTAATAACTTATTTAAAGCAGTACCAGGTATACTTGCATTATATACTGCAAGAGAACCTATTGCCAATACTAATATTAGTCCTAAAGTACATAAAGTAATCTTTAAAATCTTTTTCTTTTTATTTTTTTCCATAACAAAACACCTCTTTAGTATCTATTAATAATTTAACATGATTTCATTATTTTATCAATATTACTTTGCACTAAAAAGATAATAATTTCTTCAATTTTTTGCATTTTTATATAAACAAGACTTTTGATACAAGTTTTCTTATTCAAAAATAAAAATTGCTCTAAGGCAAATCTTATTTTTGTAATCATTTTCTATTTCAAAACTTAAAATTGGTCATTTGACAAGCATTTTTCTATAGTTTATAGTGGTATTAGCACGTATCTTTGGGCGCCGACTTCATTATCTTTTTAAAAGAAATGGGGTGATAGTTATGAGTAAGAAAGATTTATTAATTTTAGCACTGCTTGTAATTATTTATTTATTATTAAAATAATTTAAAATAAATGCGACGTCTCTCTGATATAGGGAAACGTCGCATCACTGAAAATAAACATCGAAGTCGGCGTTCAAGGAACGTGCTTCTTTATATATAATATACTACTTTTAGTAGCTTTATACAAGTAATTTTATAATTATTTTTATAGATTTTGTCTTAATAATTGATTAAGCTCAACAGCATACTCCATAGGAAGCTCTTGTTTAAATCTATCAGTAAAACCTAATATAATAAGCTCAATTGCTTTTTCTTTAGAAAGACCTCTACTCATCATATAGAATAGTTTTTCTTCACTAATTTTTGATACTGTTGCTTCATGTTCTATAAAACTAGTTTTATTACTAACTATATTATTTGGATATGTATCACTACTAGATTCTTTGTCTAGTATCAATGTATCGCATTTTACTAATGATGTTGAATTAGTGGCATTTTTCTTTATTTCAACTTTTCCTCTATAATCAGCACTGCCACCTGAGGTTGCAATACTTTTTGCAATAATATTACTATTAGTATTTTTACCAATATGAATCATTTTAGCACCACTATCTTGTTCTTGGTTATTTTTTGCAACACTAATAGTAATGCATGTACCAGTTGAATTGTCTCCTTTTAATACACAGCATGGATATTTCATTGTTTTATGTGATCCAATATTACCATCTATCCATTCCATAGTACCTGATTCTTCAACTAGAGCTCTTTTTGTTACTAAATTGTATACATTAGTAGCCCAGTTTTGAATGGTGCTGTAACGACATTTACTATTTTTACCAACATATATTTCTACTACTGCGGCATGTAGATTACTTGTTGAATAATTTCTAGCAGTACATCCTTCAACATAGTGAAGCTCACTATTATCATCCACTATTATAAGAGTTCTTTCGAATTGTCCTAAGTCTTTACTACTTATTCTAAAATAACTTTGAAGTGGTCTATCTAATTTAGTATTTTTTGGTATGTATATAAAACTTCCTCCAGAAAAGACTGCACCATTTAAAGCTGTAAACTTATTTTCATTTGGTGATACTATTTTAGAAAAATATTTATTAACTAAATCAGGATATTTCTTAAAAGCATCTTCAATCGAAGTAAATATTACATTTTTATCGTTTAGTTCTTTAATCATATTATGATATATTACTTCGCTTTGATATTGTACTCCTATCCCATCTAAATATTTTTCTGAATCAGGTACTTTTAATTTATCAAACTCATCTTTTATATTTTTATTTATATTTATCCAGTCATCTTTTATAGTTAGGTCTGAATCATTTTTATAGTATTTTATCTTATCAAAGTCTATATCTATTTTTGGTCCAAACTTAGGTAAATCTATTTTTTTAAACATATCATAACATTTTAATCTATATTCTAAAACATCTTCACTTTCATTTTTCATTTTAGATATTTCTTTTATTTTTTCTTCATTTAATCCAATTATTTCCATAATTGTTCTACTCCTTACTAATCATTTTACTCTTTATAAAATTATTATTTTTTTTAAATAGAATAACATTTTTCATATCATTAACACTTTCTTCATAGTTTAATACTGAATATTTTAAGTCAACAAGCAAAGGACTAATACCTCTTAATTCATAGTAATAACAAACTTTATCTAAGTTATAACAATACCTATTTAGTACTTGTCTAAATGAATTATCATCAATTAGTAAGTCTAAGACTTCAATAACACTAGTAATATCTTTTAAGTTTGTTCTTTTTATTGTAAGACATTTTCCCATATCTAAGGAATTGTTACTTTCAATTAATTTTTTATAAAGCATTGCACTAACTAATTTAGAATCACTTTCATTTAAGTTTTTATCAATTAAGAAAGCATACCCATCATCATTAAACATATCAGTATCTTTTTTATTTACAATGATTCCAATAACATTATTATCATCTTTAAAATCATATTTGTTTATAGAACAGCCAAGTTCTAAAATCTTTTCTAATATATCCATAAAAACCCCCATAGTAATTAAATAATATTTAATATAATACCACTTATTACTCCGATTATATATATTATTATTAATATCATAATGTTTTCTTTAATATTTTTATTTTGTTTAAATAGTACTAATAAAGCTACTCCACTTCCTGAAAGAAGTCCTGAAATAGTAGTACCAAAGCTTATTATATTATCAATATATAGTTGTGTTATTAAGACACTAGCACTACAATTTGGAATTAGTCCAATAAGTGATGAGACAATTGGTCCAAGAATGCTGTTGGAATAAAATAAATTCTTTAATGTTTCCTCGGACACAAAAGTCATTGCATAGTTTAGTATAAAAGTAATTATAATTATAAATATTAATATACTAAAAGTATGTTTTAGTGATGATTTAATAATACTATGTTCACAGTCACAATGATCATGTTCACATATTTCATAATGTCCATGTTTGTTTTCTTTTTTGGGTTTTATTATTAAATCTATAAGCATTCCACATATTATACCAATTATTATTTTTACTAGTAATATTTTTATAATCAATGAAAAACTAGCATGATTAGCAATTAATACTGGTAACATTTCATCACTAGTGGATAAGAATATAGCTATAAGTGTACCTAGTGATATAATTCTTGTTATATATAGATTAACTGCTGAAGCACCAAAACCACACTGAGGGAATGCTCCGAGAAGTGAACCTATTATTACTCCGAATTTACTATTTTTTAGTTTTTCTTTAGATTTATTTCCTAGTTTATGTTCAATAAGTTCAATGATTATAAATGTTATAAATAAAAATGGAAATAGTTTAATAGAATCTATTAATGTATCTTTTATTATGTCTAACATAATATCTCTCCTTTTTATACATGAATATTATATCATTATTATATCTTAAAATAAAGAAAAAATGATGACTAATAAGTCACCATTTAAGTATTTTATGCATTTAATCAGGTGTTTTAATTTACTATGCAAACAATTTTATATATCTTTTAATTTCTTTATCGGTTAAAATTTTACCATTACTGATAATTTTTTCATTTATTATAAAAATAGGTTTATTAATACTTTTATACATTTCTAGAGTTTTTTCATCATCTAGAATATTTATTTCTATCTTGTTTTTTATATCTTTAGTTGCTTTATTTAAGTTTTTTAGGAGTTTTATTCTGTTACTTGAATTATCACCGATAATTTTTATATTCACTTCCCACCACCTTTCATAAACAATAATTTTGTTTACATTTTAAGTATAGTGAATAAAACTTAAATGAAACTGAATTTATTAAATATTTTTTTATTTTTTTAAAGACTAAGTTGATATGGGTCAGAACTTGTACCAGATCCTCCGGATATCTTTACATTAGATGAAAGTGTTAAAACAGGACGTGCACTAACATCAGAGCTATTTGGAATAGCATCATAAGATACTCCTCCATACATATCAGCCATAAATACGTACCCATGTTGAGAATTTTGTGCTAGATACCACTCAAGACTTACTGTATCAAGCCAATTATTGCTTGATATACAATATGAACTTTGTCTATAAGCCATTAATGTGTTAGTACATTCTTTTGATGCTGCATATCCATAATCACTTACATACATTAGTGCTATTTTCTTATCTGCATCATTTTGCATTATTGGATTAGAGTCTACAAAATATCCAGTTCTATTTGCTTCATTTTTTCTTTCATATTGCCACATATCTTCAACTACTATTCTAGAGTCAAGATATCCTCCAAGATAATATTTTGTTGTTCCAATCATACTTTTTGCATTACTAGTTAACGTGTTATAATAATCACCATTAAAGTATGTGTTAAGCGTAGCAATTGTCCAATTATTCGAAGTAGTACTCCATACTTGGGTTACCGCAATTCTACTTTTTATTATCTTAAATCTATTTTCTACATTACCATTTGTGTCTTCAGTTGGCATTATTCCTATTATTCTCCATACCTCATCATTAAATGTTACATAGTTATTTACTACTGATTCCCCTCCTCGATATCTATACTCTGTTTTAAATCTACTATCTACTTGCAATGTATTATCTATTTCATGTGTCACTTCTTCAAGTCCACCTGTTCCCACATTATCTTTTGCAAATTTTAAAGCACTTTGTCCATTTTTAACGCTAAGTTTCAATACATTTTTTGATTCCACACTACTACTCCATTTTGCATAAGAAGTATTTGTATAATTATAAGATATTATTCCTGAAAGTAATAGTACAAAAATACCTATTAATGATAATAGATATTTATTATATTCTTTTATATCTTTAAATAAAGGGTTTATCTTATAAGTATTTTGCCCCCCCCCCATACGAATATTTGTTTTTCATAGTTTTACCTCCATAGTTTATTATAAGTTAATTTTATAACAAAAAAAGCACTTTTTCAAGTACTTCTTTGTCTTTAGATTCTTAAACACAATAAACTTGACACACAAACAAGTATTTTTTTCCTTACTTTAGGGGATATGTTAATTGTTGGTACTTCTCTGTTCTACTGTTTTTCAGGGGACAAAATAGGATATTTTTATGTACGATTTAATTGCCTTTTGTGTAGTTTTATTGTTATTAATTTTATCAATAAAGCATTGGAAATAGACGAAAAGTACCAACTTAGCATGAGTAGGTACTTTCCTTCAAACTTTAGATATATCATTCTAGAACAGAGAAAGTACTAACCGCTAAATTAGTATATTCTTTTTTACATACTAAATGTGTTCCTCGAATAAATTGTATCAATACTTTTATATAAATGCAATAATTACACAAATAATTCCTCTAAAGTTTTGAATGAATATCCTCTTTGTTTTATGTATTTTATCATTGTATCTAATTCATTTACTATATAATTATTAGTATCTAGACTGTATATATTACCTTTCTTTAAGTCTTTTTTTATATTATCATATAAATAATTATCATATACATACTTAGGTTTAATAGTATTCATTTTATTATTTTTACACGTGTTTAATGTATCATAGTTTATTTCATCAGTATAACAATATTTTATATCATAATTAGAGTATTTTTTTAATATTTTATTGGTCTTATTAAGATCAACATCATTATACTTCTTATCATATCCATAGTTTCCTATATAATGTCCTTGTTTTATTATAGAATTAACTATATATGGAGACAGTTCTATTATTTTACCATCAATAAAAAAAGTTGCTTTTATATTATTATCACTTAGTATATTTAGTATTTTATCTATATTATTAGTATTAGATACTCTAAATACTAATGATATATCTTGTTTATCAGTATTTATTCCAATTATAAACTTATCCAAGTTATCACTTATTAAATCATTAGGAAGTTCATCTTTGTAAACATATAGATTCTCATTATATTTACCTAAGTTTTTCATTTTCATATAACTTTCTTTTATATTAACTACTTTTCCTTTAGTACCTGATAGTATATAATCATCATATATAACTGATTCCATTGCATAGGTATTAAAATCATCTTGTTTGCTTACTATCTCTATCATTAAAGGATCTTTGTTTTTAGATAGTTCAACCATTTTATCGGTATAATAAAAACTAAAACAAGTAAGAAATGCTATTCCTATAATCTGAAACATCTTTTTCATGATATCACCACTTAATTATATGAAAAAAGAACAAGGTTTTAGACCTTATTCTTGAGTTATTTCAGCACTTTCTATTATGTAATTATTATTCATATATTTTTCTTTACTATTTTTTATAGTTATAGTTGCACTTTTATTATTATCTAATGTAAACTTTATTCCACCTTCATTACAATTATTACTTGGTATAACTGTCATATCTTTCACTTTTCTATCTGATTTAACTTCGATGAAATCCATTTCATAGTTTATAGAATTATCTATTTTAAAAGATGGATATTTGTTTATAAAGACTTTTCCTTTTTTATTAATAACATATAAATTAAACATTGAGTTATCACTACAAGTTCTAGTAGCAGAAATCTTAGCAACACCATATGGAAATGATTTACCCAGTTGTACTGCGGAGATTTCGTTAACATATTTTAAAGTAGAGTCTTCAATTTTAAAGTATATATTTTTATTAAAGTAAACTATATTTTCATCTTCTTTTATATCTATATTATTAGTATTATCTGTTTCTTCTTTTTGCATATCATTTCTTACATATAAAATACCATATGTAATTAAGAATATTCCACTTAGTAAAAGGAATAATGCAAAGTATCTTAAGTTACTTCTTTTTTTCATATCATCACTACCTTATATTAATGATAATATTTATTTTAAAAAAAAGCAAGAAAAAAAGAATATTTCTATTCTTCAACTTTCTTAATAACTTCTTTTCCTTTATATTCTCCACATGATTTACATACACGGTGAGATTTAACTATTGCACCACAACTAGGACATTTTGTTACTCCTTTTGCAGTAAGAGCCATATGCGCTCTTCTTGTTCTAGCTCTTGTCTTAGAAACTTTTCTTGCTGGAACTGCCATTTATATCACTCCTTCTTCATCCTATTTGACTAATTTGTCACTGCTTTATAAATTATACACTATTGTTTGAAAAAATACAAGTTTTTTTTAATTATTTACAGGTATATCCTTCATTTTCAAGATCTTTTTTAGAATCATCGTAAGTATCATAACCGTCTTCAACATTTAATTCTTTCTTATCAGCATCTGTCATTTTATCAAGTTCCATTTTAATTGATACTCCAACTTCTGAAGATGTGGTATTAACTTTATAGTCTACTCCTTTTTTATTTCCGTATTTGTCATCAAATGATTCTTTTAATGAATCTTCTAAAATTTTAGCAAATCCATCTTGTTGTCCAGTTGTATCAAATGATATATTCATATCGATATTAGTAACTTTGTTTCCATTGAACTCTGCTTTTATTAGTTCATTCATTTTCATACCTTCACTATCACTAGTTTTTGTACATTCTAATGTTTTAACTTCTCCTGCACAACCTGATAAAGTTGCAATTGATAGAGCTAATACTCCAATCATAAAATATTTTTTCTTTGTCATAATTAAAACTCCTTTTCTTTTTATATATTAAGTATAACATTTAAACTTAATAAAAGAAACCTTATCTTATAGATTTTAAAAAATCTTTTGATTTTAAGTAAAGTCCTGTATATCTTTCGTAGTATCCTTCGAGAAACTTATTAATTTCATACTTGTTTTTATCTAGTATATTTAATTCTTTTATTTTTGATATATCTACATAATAAAACATTCTAAGTAGTTTTATTGTTTTTATATCAGTTACATATTCATTAGTATAACAATTCTTACAAACATATCCTCCAGAGTCACTACTTATGGTCATTATTTCATTTTTAGAACCACATATACTACAGTGATCTAGTATTGGTTTTACACCAAGGTATTCTAAGAATTTAAGTTCAACGATATTAGTAATAATCATTGGATCAAATAAATCGTTTATCTTTATGATAGCTGATTCCATTATATCAAATAAATCGTAGTTATTTGTTTCTTTTATTACTTGATTAGTTAGATCCACTAAGTACGCTAAATACCCTATTCTAGAAAAATCTGTTTTAATATTTTTTAACTCATCTATTATGTCCGCTTCGATTAAGGTAGATAGTCCATCTTCTTTATATGATATATAAAAATAACCATAAGTTAGTTTTAGTGAAACACTTCTTAGTTTACTTTTAATATTTCTACATCCTTTAGAAATGACTCCGATTGTTCCATATTCTTTTGTTAAGATATGTAATACTTTACTAGATTCTTTATAATTTATATCTTTAATTATTATTCCTTTTACTTTCTCTATCTTCATCTTTTTCTATTTCTTTCATAAAAAGATAGTATTTTAAATCTCCAGTATTTTTAAATAATTTCCAAAGTATATCATTCATTATTATCACCTAATAATATAGTGATACTTTTTTAATCATTTAATTCAGTAATACCTAAATATTCAAAAATATTTTCTTTTTCTCTCCAGTTTTTTATAGTTTTTACATATAGTTCTAAGAATACTTTTTTTCCTAGTAATTCTTCAATCTCTACTCGTGATGCGCTTCCAATCTTTTTTAACATAGAACCTTGTTTTCCTATAACAATCTTTTTTAGATTATCTCTATCTACAATAATTAAAGCATTTATATAAGCACTATCTTTCTTATATGAAATATTTTCTATAAGACACGTAATAGCATGAGGTACTTCTTCCTTTGTTAACATAAGGACTTTTTCTCTAATGATTTCACTTATCATAAAGTTTTCTGATACATTAGTAACAACATCATCATCAAAATATTTTATATCATCTTTTAAATGAGTCTTAATCACTTTAATAAGTTCTTTAATATTATCTCCTTTTAAAGAAGATGTTGGAACTATATCAAGGAAATTATACATATCTTTTAAATTAACTATTTCAGTAATTAATTTTTCTTTTTTTATTTTATCAGTTTTATTAAGTACTAAAATTACTTCTTTTTCTTCTTGTTTTAGTTTATTTAAGATCTTTTCATCACCTTTACCAAATCCTGATGCTATATCTACGATAAATAAAACTATATCATTTTCCATTGCTTCATAGGCTTTTTTGTTAAGAACTGTTCCAAGTTTATTTGATGCTTTAGCAATACCTGGAGTGTCTACGAATACTATTTGAGTATCAGTATCATTATATATACCATAGATATTGTTTCTAGTAGTTCCTACTTTATCACTAGTTATTGCAAGTTTTTTATTCATTATTTTATTGAGTAGTGTTGATTTACCTACATTAGGTCTTCCTACGATTGAAACGAATCCACTTTTCATGATATACCTCTGAATTCATTAATGCAAAAGTCAGTATATTTATATTCTGTTACTTTATCTTTATCATAGATAAATATTTTTGTGTCTTTAGTAAAGAATTCTGTAAATACTTGTCTACATAGCATACAAGGAAATGGATGCACTCCAGATGATGCAATGTGTAGTTCTTTAAAATCATTTTTCCCATAACCAGAAGATATAGCATTAAATATAGCAACACGTTCTGCACATACAGTAGCGCCATATGAAACATTTTCAATATTTACACCAGAAAACTCTTTATTATCATTAGTAACAACAATTGCACAAACTTTATAGTTAGAATAAGGACTATAAGAATTGTTTAATAATTTATTTAGTTTTTCTCTCATAATTAACCTCTGAAAAATTCTATTAATTTTGGTAAATAAATTAATATACCAAGAATAAATGCAAATATTGATGCAATTCCTACTGCTCCACTGGCACAATCTTTAGCAACTTTAGCAAGTGGTTTTTTTTCAGTAGTAACTAAATTAACTACTGATTCGATTGCAGTATTAATCATCTCAAGAGATAAAATCATTCCAATAAGAAGAATAACTACTAATCTTTCAGTATATGATATACCAAGAATAATTCCTAGTATCATAGCTATAATTCCCATTACTAACATGACTATTATGTTTTGTTCATGATAAAATGCATATCTAATTCCTTCATAACAATATTTAAAAGATAATGTAAATCTTTTAAAACTTTTTTTATTTTCCTTGAATATTTGTGAATCTTTTTCCATTTAAAATCAACTCCTGTTTTTCAAACATTATTTTTTCATCTTCTTTTTCCATATGATCATACCCTAGTAAATGAAGTAGACCATGTACACTTAAAAAGCATAATTCTCTAATTAAAGTGTGACCATAATCTTTACTTTGCTCTATTGCTTTATCTACTGATATGTAGATGTCTCCAAGAACAGTTTTTGAAGAATAGTTTTCTTCTTCTTTTTCATCAAGTAATGCAAAACTAATTACATCTGTTTCTCTATCGATATTACGATACTTTTTATTTAAATCGTGAATTGTAGGATTGTCCACTAAAATGACATTGAAATATATATCTTTTAGTCCTTCTACTTTAATTGCATGATTTAAGATTTTTTTGATACATCTAATTTCTTTTTTTAGGTTGTACTGTGTATTATTATAAATATTGTAATTTTTTATACCATTAAAAACCATATTACACCTCCGACTAGTACTATTACTAATATATCAATTAACCACTCTTTTTTCAACCAATCTGGTAAAATATCTTCAAATCTATCAAATAATCTATATATGAAGTATCCAAGTAATGCCCCGAGTACATTTAATATAATATCATCTACATCAAATACTCTACCTATAATTGACTGGATAAGTTCAATTGATAAAGATACAATAAAGGCATATCCCATTACTGAAAGTGGCTTTTTTAAGTCTAAATAATATGTTATATAAAGTCCATATGGTAAGAAAAGTAATAAGTTACCAAATATATTTCTATAAAATAGATTACTTCCAAAGTCATATCTTAATATTTCTTTAAAGGGAATTAAATTAGCACTAGCCCATGATACATCTTGATATGTAACAGCATGAAATAAACATAGTATATAAAGTATAAATAATAAATTAAATATTTCTTTATATAGAATAGCTTTTTCATTATTCTTTCTAAGATAACCTACCCTTACCGTAATTGCCACAATAACAGCCATAGCAATCATTGGCCAAGAATACTCTAATATTAATAATACTTGTTCTTTTAATTCTATTAGCATATTTGCTCCTTACTCTTGTTTATTTTCTTCTGGTTTTTTTGATTCTTTTTCCAAAGAAATATCTTCATAAGTTTTAATAAAAACCTCTATAAACATTTTACCATTTTCTTTATAATTTTTCAAAACTTTTTCATAAATAATATATTCTTTATCTTCAAGAGACTTATTCATACTAGAAATAACATTGTCATGTAGTATAGTTATCATCTCTTTATCAGTATATTTTTTCTTAATACTATGAGTATTTTTTTTATTTTGTATTTTTAAAGTAAGTAAATTGTTTTTCATTAAAACATTTTCTTTTTCATTAGATATTTTTTTATTTATTTTAAACAGTGATAAGTCTTTATTAAAAATATTTATAATTAATCTACTTTCTCCATCATCACTTTTAGTTAGAATACTTCTTGTATCACTCATATTAGCCTTTATTAAATACCAAACCTCAGCATAAACAGTAGCATTTGATTTTACTCTTGCAACAACATTTTCATTTCTAAAGATGTTGCCTGATACAATCACATCTCCTTTTTTAACGTAATCATCTTTATTTTTTAGTATTTCTCCACTTGATGCATAGATGTCTCTTATGTACCCGTTTTTAGAAGCCACAATATCAGTCGCAGTATCAATAATAATTTTTTTATTTTTATCTTTTCTTTCTATTACTTTAACATTAAGTACTACTCCTTTTCTTTCAAGTTCAATCCACTCTATCTTAGTTTTATTATCATTTTTAATTTTATTTTTAATGGTTTCTAATTCATGATAACTTTTACCATAACTATATAAAGTAATACCATTTTTTTCAAGTTCACTTTTTAAAAGAGTTTTTAATTCAGTACTTTCTGTTTCATAGTTTATAAATAGTACAAAGTTAGTAAATAGAATAATTATAAATATAGAAAGTAAAAAAAATATAAGAAACATTCTATATCTTTTAAATAAGTATTTTATTCTATTTATTCCACTTGTTTTTATTATATTTATTTCATAAGTAGTTTTTATATTTTTAATTTTTGTATAGTTAATATATGTTGTTTTAAAAGTAATTACATTTTTTCCATATTCTATATCATATATATCAATACCAAGTTTAAATAACTTAGAAAGAATTCTTTTAGGATTTTTACCTTTTATTTGAATTACATAGTAATTGATCATAAATCACCTATATTCTATTTTATCAATATTACCCTTAATTAAGAGTTCATGGTCATATAGTTTATTTATAATTAAATTAGATCCACTTATTAAAAGATTAAATGAAAAACAATCTATAAGTATTCTATCATCATCAAATACTAAAATAGATTTATAGTTTACTATATTTACTTTATCTTTATATAAGTTAATCTTTAAATTATCATCTTTTATATATTCAAGTATTTTAGAAAACATGTAATCACCTAAATAATTGTATGAAAAAAAGACCTAATTAATGATTAAGTCTTTCTTTAATAGAACTAGATAATTCTTTCATATCACATCTATTTTTTACTAAAGGAGTAATTTCTTTCATGACGTTACCAAAATCTTTAATACTTTCTGCACCAGTTTTTGAAATAACTTCATTTATAATATCATTTAGTTCATCTTCACTTAGCATACTAGGCATATACTTCTTTAAAATATCTACTTCTTGTTGATATGATTCAACTAGATCCATTCTATTAGCATTTTTAAACTCTTCGATTGAATCATTTCTCATTTTGATTTGTTTATTAATAACATCAAGATATAATTCATCATTTTCTTCTTTTTTGTTATTAATTACTTCAAGTTGTACTGCTCCTTTTACTGCTCTTAAGGTATTAAGTAATACTTTGTTTTTTTCTTTCATTGCACTTATTAAGTCATTTTTAATTGTTTCTTTTAACATAAATATCCTCCTTTAAAATTAAAGAGAAAGATTAACTTTCTCTTCTTGTTCTTTTATTTCTTTTTCTAGAGTTGATTGTATTTTGTTTCTTTTCTTCTCTTCTTACTACTCCAGGTTTAGAATAGTATTTTCTTTTTTTAACGTCAGAAAGGACACCATCACGAGAACATTTTACTTTGAAACGTTTGATTGCACCATCTAAGTTACCTTTTACACTAACTTCTGTCATATATATCCCTCCTTTTCGTGTTTAATTCATTAGTATTATATCAAAGATTTATTTTGTTTTCAACTTTTTTCTTTGTTTTTTTCAAAAATATAGTTGACTTTTTTCAAAAAAAATAATATTATTAAAATGCGTGGTAGATTACCCGCCTACTTTTTACGGCAAAATGTGAAAAGTAGTTCAACCAAAACCCCCTGAAGAGAGACGAAAGTCTCTCGCTTTTTTTATATATTTTTAAATAATTATAAAACCACTTGCATATACTACATATACAATGATACTATTGACTTTTCTACAAATATATAGTATTATTGTGTTACCGGAGAGAAATCTTGTCAGGTCGATAGTTAGGATACGATTTTTTAATTAAGTGTGCTGTGTTGTACACCGCCCTAACTGGGAAAAAGTCACTTTGTGACTTTTTTTCTTTTAAGGAAGAATTATTTTAAAATCTATAAACTCAGATAATGACCCACTAATGTCATAAGAATTATCAATAGCTTTTTTTCTAATTGTACCTGCTAGTAAATCAGCTGCTTGAACAACATAACTTTTCCCAGAGTCTTGATAAGATATCTTTACTTCTAAATCAGAAAATATTATTGGTGCTTTCTTTGAAAAATAATTATAATTCGAAATACCATGCTTTAGTTCTTCGATTAATCCATCATGTAAATTATAATATCCATTACTTTTTGTACTTTGTTGATCAATATTTATTATTAATCTAATTGCTTTATTAGGATCAATTTTTTCTTCTTTTATTAAAGTTTTAATTATTTCCTTAATTAATCTACGTAATGAATAATCAATAAATCTCCCTTTAGCAGATTTACTTTGCTTTATATAATCATAAACATTATCATTTTCGACAACTAAGGCAATAGTATAGTATCTGTTTAAATAATTCATTATTCTTCTTTTATCACTCTTTTTTATATTAGTATTTTTAATTTCAGGACATTTCTTATTACATATATTACAATAACTGCACTTAATATCGTTAATTATAGTTCGATATTGCGTAATAAACTTGTCCTTTTCTTTCTTTGATAAAAATAATAATCCCCCATAAACACTAATTTTTTCTTTATTTGTTAACTTTCCAGAATCATCTAAATTAATATAAATTTCTTGTGCTTTCATATTGATTTCCTCCTTGATGTATAAAACATTGTACCACTTTTTTTGAAATGAAAAAATAAATATAAAATCATATAGATTCTATAGCAGCATATATAATGATTACTACATTAAAAAGAACATAAGATATATCAAGGAGGAAAAAAATATGAATAATTGTTGTAAACCACAACATGATAAATGCAAAGATAAAATATATATAATTGGTACGCCTGGCCCAAGAGGAAGAGATGGCGCTGGTACTGTAACAGTTGGAACTACTACTACTGGAGATGCTGGTACTAATGCTTCCGTCACTAATACAGGAACTGCTCAAAACGCTGTTTTAAACTTTACTATTCCTAGAGGTGAAACTGGGGCAACTGGTCCTCAAGGTCCCCAAGGTGAAACTGGGGCAACTGGCCCTCAAGGTCCCGCTGGTACTGCTGGTGAAGCCGCTACTGTAACAGTTGGAACCACTACTACCGGAGATGCTGGTACTAATGCTTCCGTTACTAATACAGGAACTGCTCAAAACGCTGTTTTAAACTTCACTATTCCTAGAGGCGAAACTGGGGCAACTGGTCCTCAAGGCCCTCAAGGTGAAACTGGAGCTGTCGGACCACAAGGTCCCGCTGGTACTGCTGGTGAAGCCGCTACTGTAACAGTTGGAACTACTACTACCGGAGATGCTGGTACTAATGCTTCCGTTACTAATACAGGAACTGCTCAAAATGCTGTTTTAAACTTCACTATTCCTAGAGGTGAAACTGGGGCAACTGGTCCTCAAGGCCCTCAAGGTGAAACTGGAGCTGTCGGACCACAAGGTCCCGCTGGTACTGC
>CAKOLK010000011.1 GCA_934096275.1 uncultured Bacilli bacterium
AAAATTGAAGACCTTAAGTTATTTAAAAAAGGACTATTACAAAAACAATATAATTACATAAAAGACAAAAATTTAGTAGAATTATCATATATAGCAAATATATATCAACCACAAACAATCTCTCAAAATAAACTTGATAATGGGAAATATTTTGTTTTTGGTGCTAATGGAATTATTGGAAAATATAGTAGATACAATCATAAGCAAAAACAAATAACAATTAGTTGCAGGGGTGAAAATTCCGGAAAAGTTAATATAACACCAGAAAAATGTTGGATAACAGGTAATTCAATGGTTTTAAACACAGATAATAATTATAATGTAGATAAAATATATTTAAAATGCGTTTTAGATTCTCAAAATTTAAGGTACCTCATTTCAGGCTCTGGGCAGCCTCAAATTACAAGAAATGTCATTTTAAAACATAAAATACCACTTTTGCCAATTTTGGAACAAAAAAAATTTAGAAATCCTTTTATTAAACTTGATTTAAAAATACATTTAGAAGAAACAAAAGTCAATAAATTATTAGATATTAAAAAAGGACTTATGCAAGATATATTTGTATAAGTCCTTTTTATTTAGAAATTAAATTAAATTTTTTATCTATTTTTTCTATTTCTTTCGGTAAAACGTAAATATATTGTATTATATATTCTACTAACTCTATGACGCATTCTATTTCGCTGCTATTAATATTGATGTCGGATTCATGTGCACCAATATTTCCAAGTTTCCTTATAATAGTTGAAGCTGATTTTAATGTTATTGGTAATATTCCTTTTTCAGAAATATTTATTATTTTTTCTAACAAATTATTTCCATCTGCATTCTGGTCATTACATATCATTTCTAATGTTTTTCTTAATTTTATAAGACATGATTCTTCATCATATAATTTTAATTCTATTGCCTTCTTAAATATTTTTATTATAGTATCAGGCACCAAATCAGACTTACTTGATACTAAGTTAGAAGGAATTGGAAAAATAATAGATTCGTCAACATTATCTCCGTCATATAAATCATATTCATCAGTATATTCTAATTTTCCATATGTATTATCCCAATATGCACTAATTATATTATATTGATCGCATATTGGGCACAATAACACTGATTGAATTTCATAATAATAATCATCCTTTGATCTATCGGAATAATTACGCTGAATTGATGAGACAACTTCCATAATTGTTTCGTTATTACAGTGCTGACATTTTAATTTTTTTATTTTACCAGTACTACTTTTTAACATTACAATTCCTCTAATCCTAAATCTTTCAAATATACATTAAGTTCTTTATCTACTTCTGCTATTTCTTTATCTATTTGTTTTAATTCTTGTTGTACTGCTTTAATATCTATTTCCTCTTCCTCTTCAAATGTATCTACATATCTAGGAATATTTAAATTATATTCATTTTCTGCTACTTCACTTAATGGAGCAACATGACAATATTTTTCTATTTCCACTCTATTTTTATATGTTTCAATTATTTTATCTACATCTTCATCTCTTAATCTATTTTGATTTTTTCCAGGTTCAAAATCTTTAGAAGCATCAATAAATAAAATATTATCTTCATGCTCTCTACATTTTTTAAATACTAATATACATGTTGGAATACTAGTTCCAAAAAATATATTTGCAGGTAATCCTATAACGGCATCTAAATAATTCTTTTCTTTTATTAGATATTCCCTTATTATACCTTCTGATGCTCCCCTAAATAAAACACCGTGTGGGAGAACAACTGCCATTGTTCCATTGTCAGATAATTGATAAATCATATGTTGAATAAATGCAAAATCAGCTTTAGACTTTGGTGCTAATTTTCCATAAGCACTAAATCTTTCATCTTCCATAAACTTAGGAACCGCACTCCATTGTGCTGAATATGGAGGATTAGCTACAATTGCATCAAATTTCATATCCTTGTGTTTTGGATTTTCTAATGTATCAGCATTTTTAATATCAAAATGTTTAAATGATATTCCATGTAATAACATGTTCATTCTTGCTAAGTTATAAGTTGTAGAATTAAATTCTTGTCCGTAGTATGAACTAACTTTTGTTTCTTTACCTACTCTCAATAGTAAAGAGCCAGAACCACAAGTTGGATCGTAGACACTTTGTAATTTACTTTTATTTATAGTAACTAATTTTGCTAATATTCTTGATACTTGTTGTGGTGTATAAAATTCTCCTGCTTTTTTACCTGCTGATGCTGCAAAGTTTGATATTAGATACTCATAAGCATCACCTAAAACATCAATTTCAGCATCTTCATGATGAAAATCAATATCATTTATTTTTAACATTATTGTTGAAATTAGCTTAGTCCTTTCTGCTTCTCCTCTACCTAATTTAGAGTTATTCAAATCCATATCTTCAAATAAGTTTTCAAAATCATCTTCAGATTCATTACCTAATGTTGAGTCTGATATGGAATTAATTGCTTTTGATAACATTGAAATATCAAACTTACCTGTTTGAATTTTATAAATTAATTCACTCCATAAGTTATCTGCTTCAATAAAATATCCCATATTAGAATCTTCTATTAAATATCTTTTTAACTCTGCTCTATACTCATCCTTTTTCCATGCATCTACATAACTTATTCCATCATCTTTTAATAATGTTCTTTCGACGTAGTTAACAAGATTTTCAGATAAATATCTGTAAAATATTAACCCTAATATATAATTTTTAAAATCATTAGCATCCATATTACCTCTTAAGGTATTAGCAATGCTCCATAATTGTTTTTGTAACTCTGCTTGTTGAGTTTGTTGCTTTTCTTCTCTTGACATTATATCCTCCTATAAATACTTTCTTAAAAGGTTCTTTATAAATACCTTTACATTATCAATTAACGATATCTTTTTTAAAAATGGAGCATGAATTGATTTACCTATCATTTCATTAGGGAATATTCCACTATATTCAAATTCATCAATTACTGCTTGTAATACTTCTAAATCAATATCATTTTCTTTAGCAAAATTTTCTATTTCTTTCTGCCTTTCTTTATTCATATGATTATTAAGTGCATCATCAATTGAATCTTCAGGTTTTAAGGTAGGCAATACATTAGATAAGAACCTTTTGATTAAATCTAGTTTTAGGAACAATTCATCATCAGTTACATTAACTAATTTTGCTTCAATATCCTCTATATCTTTTTGTTTTTGTTCTTCATTTGTTAAATCAACATTTCTAATTAAGTTTAAAATATAAGAAACATTTATTTTATCTGTTTGAATTAACTCTAATGAAAAACTAATATCACTTAAAATTGAACTTTTTTCTTTTGCTGTTACTAATTTTCTATAAATCTCATAATATTTGCTTTTATAATCCTCAAACATTTGTGACGTCATAAGTATTTCTTCAGAATTCATGTCAAAATCATTAAATGTTTTTAAACTTACTAGTAGTTTTGCTACTTCCCTAAAAGCAATTATGAACTTTTTTAAATTTTCTTCATTACCTTCTTGTTCCAATTCTTGAATATTATCAACATCTGGAGCAATAGTTAAAAGATAATTAACAGCTTTTATATATTTTTTCAAATAATCTGAATAAGGTGCCATAATAATTGTATCTGTTCTATCAGTTTGAGAAAACAATTTTACTGCTTCATCAACTCTAAATTTAGAAGGCAAATCATAACACACTATATTACCAAATGGTTTTGTATCTGATTCAACTCTATTTGTTCTTGAAAATGCTTGAATTAAACTATGAAACTTTAATGGTTTATCAATGTATAAAGTATTTAATCGTTTAGCATCAAATCCTGTTAATAACATATCTACTACAATTACAATATCAATATCCGTATTTTTAATCTTTTTACAAACATCTCTAAAGTAAGCATCAAAGTTATTTGTAGTAAAATTCGTATTATACATCTTATTATAGTCTTTTATTATTCTTTCAAGTGTATCTCTTGAATGTTCTTCTTTATTATCTAAATTTTCGTTTGCACCAAAAGTAAATATTGCACCAATTTTCAAATTATGATCAAGTTTTTTAAATGTATCATAATACTTTGTAAGCATTGGAATAGATGAAACGGCAAATAAAGAATTATATTTTCTATCTCTCGTTTTAATATTATGGTGATCTATAATATGCTGAGCTATTATTGTAATTCTTGTATCATCTACAAATACTTCATCTGTATCTATAGCTTGCACTCTCTCATCATTACTATCATCAATATTACTTTCTATTGTCTTAACATAATCAACTGAAAAACCTAAAACGTTTCCATCATTAATTGCATCTTTAATTAAGTATGTATGTAAACATTTTTCAAAAATATCTGCTGTACTTCTGCCATCTTGACTCTTATTTTCTTCAAATCTTGGAGTTCCTGTAAATCCGAAGTATTGAGCATTTGTAAATGTTTTTGCAATCTGCTTATGCATATCACCGAACTGACTTCTATGGCATTCATCTATTATGAACACTGTTTTTTTGTCTTTATATTTTTCCATTACAGATGCATATCTTGGATTCGAACATGCATTAGCCATTTTTTGAATAGTTGTAATTATTAAAGGTTTTGTACTATCTTTAATCTGTTGAACTAATTTAAATGTTTCATTAGTCATATCAACACAACCAGGATCAAATTTATTGAATTCATCCAATGTTTGTTTATCTAAATCTTTTCTATCAACTAAGAAAAACACTAGATTAATAGATGGCTCTAAGGATAAAATTTGACTAGTCTTAAAAGATGTTATTGTTTTTCCAGAGCCTGTTGTATGCCACACATAACCATTATTACTAGTATTTATTGCCCTATCAACAATATTTTCAACCGCATATACTTGATAAGGTCTCATTACCATAAGCATTTTTTCTGTTTCATTTATTATCATATATCTTGCTATCATTTTAGCAATATGGCATCTATCTAAAAAGGAAGTACAAAACTGTTCTAAATTAGTAATTCTATCATTATTTACATCAGTCCAATAAAAAGTAAAACCATAATTTAATTCTTGGTCTCCATTTGCAAAATATTTTGTATCAACACCATTACTAATTATAAATAGTTGAATAAATCTATATAGTCCATTGTAAGAATGATTTTTATATCTTTTGATTTGATCAAAAGCTTCTTTCATATCAATTCCCCTTCGCTTTAATTCAATTTGAACTAATGGAAGGCCATTAATAAGAATTGTCACATCATATCTATTAACATATTTTCCCTCAACTGTAGTTTGATGAGTAACTTGAAATAAATTTTTGCACCATTCTTTAGTATTAAATAATTCAATATATGCAATAGTGCCATCATCACGAATTATGTCATGCTTTTGTCTTAATTCTTTAGCAGATTGAAAAATACTTTTACCAGATATTTTTATCATTAACTTTTCAAACTCTTTATCTGATAAATCCTTTCCTTTTAATTCTACTCTATTATGTAAATTAACTTGATTTCTAAAATTTTGTTCTAATTCTTTAACATCATTTATTTCAATGTAATTATATCCTTGCCTTCTAAGTTGCTCTATCATACGATCTTCTAATTTTGCTTCACTTTCATAATTTATCACTACTATTACCACCTATTTTTTATTTTTACACTTTTCCCACAGATATATTGTACCAAAAAAGTGTATTTTTGTCATTAATATTTGAATCTAAATATACAAGATTATATGTGCTTTTGAATACATAACTACTTGCTGAATACTGTAATGACAATATGTAAAAATAGAAATGGTTTTTATTTTTGTTGTACGAAAAAAAAGGAAAATTATTTTCCCTTTAATAATAATTATTGCTTATTTTGTGTCTACACACACTATTTGACAATCATCCAAAATATTTCCAATTATCAGTTTTTATTTTAACCATTTTTTCAGCATTCTCTTTAAAGCCGTTATATTTTTTTATTATCTTAATAGAATGGTATTTGTTAGTATGTTGGTACCTAAAATGATTAAACTATTTTTTTACTAAGGATAATTCTAAAAATTTAATAAAAGAATTATATAATACATTCCAATTGATATCGGCTATTGAATACAAATCCATAAACAATAAATAATTACCAATTAATATATCTCTTGTAGCATATGAGCTAAATATTTTAAAACTAAAAATAGCATTATTCATAATATCTTTTACTTTATCTTTAATTTCATTTATATCGTACAGTTTAAATAATTCAACATGTGGCAAAGTATTATACCAACCATCTGTATATTTTGCTAAATCAACACATGATATACCATGACTTAAAATATTTTCTTCATCATCTTCAATTAAATAATTTCTCTCATCAAAAGGCTTTATATCCTTAGTTTTAGATGTAAGTAATGTAAGGTCAAAATCAGATGCAGGTATTTCATCAATTGTAAATCCATGAAAGGCAAATGCATCAAGAATATTGTTACTATATTTGCTCTTTAATAAATTTTCTATTTCTTCTGATCTTATACTTTTCGTCGGATAATGATATTGGATAATATTCTTATAAAAATACTCAATAACAATTTTTTCATCAATACTATTAATTTTTTCCACATCTAGATCTTCTATATAAATCCTATTATTCCAATATTCTTTAGCCTCTATAAACTCCTCTTCATTTAATAAGTTATAAAAATCCGTCATTATTGACCTAATTCCTTTATATGACATTTCTATTGATTCTTGAATATAATTGATACACTCACTCATATTCAAATACTTTCTTCTATAAAAAATCAGCAATGCAAGAGGCAATTTATACAATGAATAATCTTTGTGCTGGTAATACATATAATAATAAATTCCTAATGATTCGATATCTATTTTTCTTTTTTCACGATTTGCCAATCTGATATAATTACAAATATATTTGTTAGAATCAAAAGAACCATAATTTGAATAATTAATAATATGTTGTTTTAATGTATTAACTTTATAATAATTATCACCATTATCTACACCAAGAGAAAACAAATAATCTTTAATCTTTTTTATTCCACCAACGGCCATAAAATCTCTAATATTATATTCTCTGCAAATACCTATAAATAATTGTTCTGCTTTGCTTTCATTTTTTTCATCAATAATCGCTATTGCAACATCTTCATATTTTTTATAATTCTTTTTATGGATATATAAATATGAAATTAAATAAATCAAGGAATCCAAATCACTTATATCTACATTTTTTATTTTTCTTTTCAAATATTCTTCAGGTTCAATTTTTTCATCAAAGATTTTAAAGTATTCATGGCTTTCTTTTAATGCTTCACTAAATTCAGATACTTCTCTATCTGTATCATCAAATCTAGAAGAATAATAGTTTGCCAAAGGTGAATAATCCCTTTCTTTAAAACTAATTAATGAGTGGAATAATAACCCATTGCTAAATATTTTATCAAAATTTATTTCATCATTAATCAAATAATATTTTAATCTTTCAACTATAAGCAGATACATTCCATCATGATGATTTCTTTTTAAACTTTCAGATAGTAATATATAATCGTAGATTTCGTTTAAATTAAATTGATTGAAATTATTAGAAATAACATTACCAAAGCAATTAATTATATCGCCAAATATTTCATAATCAACTGTTAAAGCAAGCTGTTCGAACAAGTAATCAAAATTACAGTATTTTTTTACAACTTCAACTTTGATTTCTTGATTAATAGAAAAAGCACTTAACCTAGCTAGATATCCTATATTGCCATTTAATAACTCATTTGAAATTTTTTCGATAATAGGCTCATTAATTTTTAAATAATCAGGATTCTTTGTCCTTAAATATGAATTTAAGCTATCATGAATTAAACATAAACGATCTTGTTTTTTCGAAAACAAATAAGGACATCTTTTAATTATCTCTTTAACAATTTCAAATCCCATTTTCGATAACAAAAATTCAAGTTCACTTTCTTTGAAATATGTATTGTTAATAAGAAAAATAGACAATCCAATTACTCCCTCTTTTATTAAACTATCATAAAAAGAATTCAAAGAATCTATTTCTTCAATTTTTGGAAGTTTCTCATTATTCAGCAAATAATGTTTAGCTAAAAATGATACTATTATTGGATAGCCTTTTGAAATTCTATATATTTCCATTCTATCTTCATAGTCCGAAATATTCATATAATCTAGATAATCATTAGTTTCAATTTCTGTCCAATTGTCTATAAATACTTTTTTGTATTTTATATCTGCAACTAAAGGTCTTGTAAATACTAATAACTTATTATCTGTGAATTTATCTATAAAACTCATGTATTTTACCAATTCTTCTTTATTATAATTTTCCACATGATCTAATCCATCAATAATTAAAGTACAATTTCTAGCTTTTAATTCTGCAATTATATCATCTACTGTTTTAATTTGTGGAGTATTAAATAATTGTTTACTAATATCAGCAATAAAGTTATCAAATTTTAATCTTTCAATCTTATCTATATCTATATCAGAAACCCATAATCTTTCTAAAACGAAATTTTTTATTTGATTATTTTTTTCCAATTCATTTACCAAATGACTTTTGCCTACACCAGGTTGTCCTATTATATATATAATATTATCATTATCATTTAATACCATGTTTCTTATATTAGCTGTTTCCTCTTGTAATTTTTGATTAAATAAATAAATTTTCGGCAAATCATTAGGTTTAATTTTAAAACTTCCACTGTTAATTTTTTTGTCTGCAAAAAGAAGAATATCATTATATCTTTTCTCATCTGAATATAATTTTCTTATTTTTTCGTTTATATCTATTTCATTATAGCCAACAACAAACACATTATCTTTATTGTAACAATCAATTTCAAATAATGAAGAATTAATCTTATCATTTGGAATAATTAAATCTTTTACAAAAATAACATATTTATCATATCGAGATTTTTTAGAACTTTTAATAGGTTCATGACCTTTAACAATAACATTTTCATCTTCATCTATGACAATATCATCAAAAGAAATATTTGAATAATTCTTTACTTGAATATAAAAATTACCATTTGAACTTTTTACATAAATATCATCAAAATTATTATTTACTAATTTTTCTGCATCTAATTCCTCTATTTTTCTTTGCAAATCCATCATAAATAATAAGTAATAATATACTGTTCCCTGAAAATTATAACCTTTAAATGCGTTAATAGATGCTTTCATAATGATACCTCCATATATGTTATTATATCATGAATATTTGTGGTTTTACTCCGATTAATGTTTAATTCAAAATAAAAGCTAGAGTATTAATATAGCTTTTATTATAATGTTTCAATTATTCCATGTTCTAAATCATCTATGTTGTAAATTGTGTCCATTTCATTAAATGTTTCTTCAAGATTCTTTCTAGCACTTAACCATCCTAATCCATCAGTAAACCATATGAATGTTACACCATTTACATTTTTAGATTCACTTGCTAACATTTTATAACTTCTAGCAGTTTCATTTAATTTAGAACCACTACCTGAATAGAAGTTAGTTTCGATAACATAAACTTGCTTATCTGTCTTAATTATAAAATCAAATCTTTTAGTTGAGACATTGTTTCCTGACATGGCTGATAAATCCAAATTCCATTTCTTTTCTATATCTGCTAGATACATTTCTTTAAAATAATTAACATCTTTTTTGTATCCTGCTTTCTTAATATAATCTTCAACAAGATTCTCCATTAGATGTCCACCACGATTCTTTCTACCATTAGAATCTAATCCAACTTCAATTCCTAATATATAGTCATATAGGTTATTTATTATATGATTTTGTAGCAAATCAAAAAGACCACTCTTTCTCATAAAATCTATGTATTCAGGAACAGAATAAACCATCTTTCTGAAGTCAAATAAATACTCATTCATTTCATCTTTGATAAATATTTCTCTTGAACGAACTGCTAACAATAATGGTACACATTCTAAAGTTTCAGGATACTTGATTAGTATTGTTTGGAATTCATTCTCAATATTTTTACTGCCTATTAGTGAATTTAAAATATTAAGTTCTACTTTTAGCTTATCAACATTTCTATAAATCTTTTCAAAATCAACATAGTAAGTATAATCTGATATGCTTGATTTAAATTTACTTAACCATTCATTAAAATCCCTTTTCATTTAGAATCACATTCCTTTCTTCTTATAGTTAAATCTAAATATTCTTTCTCTTTATCAATTCCTATATATTTCCTTTTTAGTCTGCTTGCTACGATTCCTGTTGTTCCACTTCCATTAAATGGATCTAAAATTAAATCTCCTTCTTTTGTAGATGCTAATATTATTTTTTCTAATATGGCAATAGGTTTTTGAGTAGGATGTTTGCCACATTTCTTTTCACTCGGTTTAGTTAACGATGTTTCCCATACATCTTTCATTTGCTTACCTTCATTTAATTCTTTCATCATATAATAATTAAATTTATGTTTAGCTTTTTTCAGATCTTTTTTAGCCCATAAAATTGTTTCTGTTGAATGAACAAATGCACGACAACTTATATTTGGTGGTGGATTTAATTTTTTCCAAGTTATATTATTTATTATTTTAAATCCTTCTTCTTCAAGTGCCATGCCTATTGAATAAATATTATGCATTGTTCCACTTATCCATATTGTTCCATCATCTTTTAAAACTCGTTTACAGGCTCTTATCCATTTCTTATTAAAGTTATGTTTCTCTTTGATACCTATCTTCTCATCCCATTCGCCTTTTTTTACTGATACCATTTTACCAGCACTACAAGTTATTCCATCTCCTGATAGAAAGTATGGTGGATCTGCAAATATCATATCAATACTTTCTGAATCAATTTTTTTTAATAATAAAAGTGCATCACCATGTAGTAGTTTAAAATTTTCTTCTTCGTAGTAATAATCTTTACTCATTAAATGCACCTCCTATATATTGTATTTTTATTAATCTAATCCTTCTTTATTTTCATAGTTTGTTATAATTACTTCTTCTACTTTTCCCCTTTTCTTTCCATTTGCATTTATATTTCTTTTTGCTTCAATTACATGAATGTTAAAATCCTTATATAATTCTTTGACTAATGTTGTATTGTGATTTGAAAGCATCACGTAGCAACCTCTGTCAGAAAGTTCTTTATAAACTTTTGCGAGTCTTTTTTGCTCTTCTTTTCCAAACCCTCCTTCTGTGTAGCTATTAAATGTTACTGTATCTGAATCATATGGAGGATCAAAGTATATAAAGTCACCTTTCTTAGCGTCTTTCACAGCTTCTTCAAAGTCTACACTTAGTATTTTCACATCATTCATTGTTAAATAATTACTAACTGTTATTAGATTACTTCCTTCATAAGTATTTACTTTTGTTTTCTTACCGAATGGAACGTTAAACTCATTTTTACTGTTTACTCTATATAAACCATTAAAGCAAGCTTTATTTAAGTAAATTGTTCTTCCTGCTCTTGTATAGTCTGATAATCTATTAAATGATGATTTATTTTTGTCTTTATTTCTTATTTCATAAAAAAATTCTTCACTATGATTTGCTTCATAATTATTTAATACATTGCACATCTTCTTAAACTTGTTTTCATCGCATAAAACATTGTATACATTCATTAACTCTTTATTGAAGTCATTTATTACAGCTTTTTTTGGTGATAATTCAAATAATAAAGCTCCACCGCCAACGAATGGTTCGTAATAAGTATCAAAGTCCTCAGGTACATATTTTAATAATTTATCAATTATTTGTCTTTTTCCACCAGCCCACTTTACAAATGGTTTTCCCTTTATCATTGTTATCTACCTCCAAGTTAAATATATATTCATTATATCATTAAACGGTTATTTTTCCTACAAGTTTAGACTATTTTGGTTAATTTAGTCTTATTCCTGACAAATGAAGAAATGTGTAATAAAATGCTATATACTATAATGTGACCTTATACCTTATCATTTCTCTTACGTATGATAACTTCCAATAATACAAAAAAGAACAAAAATAATGTTCTTAATTTTCAATTAAAATCTATTAACTATATTGGTTTGCAGTTATTTGCAGTTGTTTTATTTTTTTATTTTTATCTTAACTTCATTACTTTCTTTTTATTTTTATTAACCACTAATAAGGTTCCTATAATGGCTCCTGCTATTGCACCAATCATAGTATAATTATAAGTCTTATTTTTATTATTAGTTTCTTCTTTTAAGTCTTTATTTATTTTATATGTTATTTTACTTATTATATTTTGAAATTCTTCTTGTTCTTCTTTAGTAAAATCATTTTGTTTTTGAAACTGAATGTTATAACCTTTTTTATTTACTACTGTGTAGTATTGAATTATATTTAATCCTTGATCATTATACTTTATATATGCATATTTATAATTATCTTTGTATATATCATATTCACTTGCATTTATTTTCTTTTGTAATTCTTTTGCTACTTCTTTTACAAAGTTATCATCATAGTTACTTAAATTATTTATATCAGCTTCTTTTATTCTTACAAATGATTCTATCATATCTTCTGTTTTAGATTCTTTTTTTAATGCATCTAAGTAAACACTATTTTTATTCATAAAATCATTTAAGTAGTCATATGTAATGTTTAGTTCTTCTAGTTGTTTATTGTCTTTTAAGTTAGTTCTTGTAAATGTATACCAATTATCATTCATATCTACTTTCATATATTCATCTACTTGGTATGTTTGAGCAGTTACAGTAAGTGGAAATAGTAATAGTAAAATTAATAAATATTTTTTCATAAAGCACCTCTTTTTCTTGCTTTATATTACCATTTTTTTGTGTTTTTTACAAGTTTATACAATGAGGTGTGCTTGTAGTTATATTTTGTTCATTAATAAAAAAATACCTAATAGTAATCATTTTGTTACTTTGGTATTTTTTATTTTTATATTTTTTGTTTATTTTTTGATACTATGTTGGTTAGTGTTATAAAGATAATTGCAAATATAAGCATAACAATCATATTAATTATTATTTCGTTTGTATTATTTAGAGTAATGGTTTCTAGACTTTTTAATATATCATTACTTTTTATGTACCATCTAGCAGGTAGTATTTGTGCTATTTGTAATACTTTATCTGGCATATATTTTGCTGGTATAAAGGCGCCACATAGGAATGCTTGTGATAATGAAATGACGTTTACTAGTGCTGTTATAGCGTTTTTATTATATATTAAGTTACTTATTAACAGTGCTAGAGTTAGGGTTGTAAAGGTAAATATTGTTGTGTTTAGTATATATAATATTCCTTTTATATTTAGTAGTGGCTCTTTTAAGAGAATTAGTCCTAGTATTATATAGAATGTGCATACTATACTTGCGAATAGTGTACTTGCTATTAATATTAATTTATTGTTTTTCTTGTAGTTAGTACTACTGATGATTATTCTTTTGTTTACTTCTTTTTGATGAAAGCTTGAAAGTACTAGGCAGATTATAAATATTACAACTGCTGTTATACTATAGCTTGCAAAATTGAAGTATGTTGCTGTTTTTTCTATATTTGATATGTTTTGTTTCGATGTTAAGTTAATGTTTACTTGTGTTTCTAATACTTCGTTAATATTATTTATAATCTCATTTTCATTTGTACTTTGTTTTAGCATTATGTTTTGTGCTTTTAAGTATCTAGTTAGTATTAATTCTGATAGTGATGCATCGTAGTTGTTGTTTGTTTTTATATTTATTTCTTTGTTTTTATTATTTAGAAGATCATTTGTATAGTTTTCTGGGATATATATTATATAGCTTATATCTCTATAGAATAAAGCGTCTTCTAAATCTTTTTCTTTGATGTTTCTAATTTTTGTATTTTTATCTAAGTAGTTTATTAGATTATTTGTTAATGATTTGTTTTCATCTTTGTTTACTATTGCAATGTCTGGTAGTTCACTTTCAAATGTTTTTGTGATGTCGTTGTTTTTTATGTTTATTCCTCCGAAGGCTATTAGTATTACAGTGTATAGAATTATCGTTCCTTTGTATTTTTTTACTATTTTCCAAAATGTATTAAATGTTGTCATATTTTTGCCTCCTTAATCCTTTTATAGAGATTAGGATCATTATAAATGAAAATATTAAAAGACTTAGTATATCTTTGTAGAACCTATCAAATGTATTGTAGTAATATAGTGAGTATAGGGCATCTGTTATCATATTGGCAGGATTTATCATATTTAGTAATGGGATGTTTTTGTCTATTATGTATTTCATGGTTATTCCCATCATTCCTGATAGGAAGCAAAATAGCATAGTTATGGCAATTATTATACCTGTTTTAGCATTTTCATTTGTTTTAAATAGGGTTGATGTTGCTACTCCGAGGGATAATCCTGAAAGTGCTCCACATAGGGAGGTTATTATTACATATAAAAGATTTTTTCCATAGTCTACTTTTAGGATAAAGATTGTGAATAGAAATAAGAGTAATAGTCCGATTATTTGGACAATATATGCTGATAGAAGGCTACTTATAAGTTGTTTTGTTTTATTTATTGGTGATGCTGATATTCTTTTGCCTGTGCTATTCATATTAGGTAGTTGATAGTTTATGATAAACATTGATATTAATGCACCGTATAGGCAAGCCATTGCTATTAGAGTATAGTACTCTATCATGGTGTAGCTTAAGTTTTTATTTGATATGTTATTTATTTTTATATCATTTTTATTTATTAGACTTAGGGCATTTTGATATATTTGTTCATAGTTTATTTTTTTATTTGTTGCTACTTTTTCACTTATTTCTTTTTCAACTTTTTTATTAATTATTTTTGAGTTGGTTTGTATTTGTTCTAGAACTTGTTTTAGAATGGTCTCCTCCACACCAGAGTTTTTTACTGTTATATTTACTTGGTTTTCTTTAAAGGTTAAGTATCCTATTATTTTATTGTTTTTTAGTAAATCTTTTGATGTTTTTTCATCTGTTAGCTTGATATTAAATAGTTTGTTTTTACCTTTTGTTAGTTCATTTAGTGATTCTTTTACTATCTTATTATTGTTATAATCGTTTGAGTTTATTATAGCTATATCTATTACTTGTAATTGTTCTTTTTTTTCTATGTTTTGAAATGCTAGGTTAAAGAATAGTCCTAAAATTATTGGAAAAGCAAAGGTCCAGAATATTAAGGCTTTATTTCTTAAAAGTATTTTTAATGAGTATTTAAGGTTTTGATAGAACATTAGTCTCTTAGATCCTTTCCTGTTAGTTCTAGGAATACATCGTTTAGGGTTGGTCTTTCAGAGAATATTTTATTATATTTTATTTTATTATTATTTAAATACTCAATTATGTCTTTTAGATTGTTTTGTCCTTTTTTGTATGTAATTATTACTGTTGATTCTTCTTGTTTTATATTTAAAACGTTTTTGAATGATTCAATTTGTTTTAGTTCTTCTTTTGTTAGTTTTGTTTCGATTGTTATTTTTTCTTCGATGTTTGTTTTCTTTTTTAGAGCGTTTTTAGTTCCTTCGGCAATTATTTTTCCCTTGTCTAGAATAACTATTCTATCGCATAGTATTTCAGCTTCTTCCATGTAGTGAGTTGTATAGATTATTGTTGCTCCTTGTTTATTTAGTTTTTTTATTCCTTCGAGGATGTTATTTCTACTTTGAGGATCTACGGCGACGGTTGGTTCGTCTAGGATGATTATTTTAGGTTTATGAGCGATTCCACATGCTATGTTTAGTCTTCTTAAAAGGCCTCCGGATAGTTGTTTTGGATAGTACTTTTTATAGTCTTTTAGTCCTACTAGATTGATTGCTTCTTCTACTAATTTTTTTCTTGTTTTTTTGTCTTTTATATATAGTGAAGAGAAGTAATCAATGTTTTCATAGACTGTTAGTTCTTCGAATACTGCGATTTCTTGGAATATTACTCCGATTTGTTTTTTGATATCGTATGAATCTGGTTTCATTTCTTTTCCTAGTATTTTGATGCTTCCTTGTTGGTAGTTTAATAGTGATAGAATGCAGTTTATGGTAGTGGTTTTTCCACTTCCGTTTGGTCCAAGTAGTCCAAGTATTTCTTTATCGTGGACTTCTAGTGAAAGGTTGTCTACTGCTTTTTTATTTTTATATTTTTTAGTTAGATTTTTTATTTCAATTATATTTTCCATGGTTTCTCCTTAGATATTTAGTTTTTGATATTCTTTTGATGTCTTATTCATAAGTATAATGTATAGAATTGTTGTTAATGATATTAAGATTATTAATGATATTAACATTTGTCCTGGGATGGTTAGTATTTTATTTAATTTAATCATGATGAGTATGAGAATGATTGATATACCTAGTCCTAAAAATACTGATAGGGTTGCGCTCATGCTTTGTTTTACTACTTCAGTATCACTTGAGGCATTTAATTTAGGATATTTTAGGTTTATAATTAGTCCTAGTACTGATTGGAATGCTATTGTTACTAGTGATGTTAGAATTATTAGAATTGTTTCTTGTATGGTCGGGGTAAACTTTATGAAGAAGATTATTTCACTTAGTATAATGAATGGTAGTTCTATTATGAATGGGAATATTATTTTTGATTTCATTATTGTTGATGTTTTTATAGGTAGGCTTTTTGTTATATTGATTGTTTTTCCTTCGAGCGATATAGATGATGATGTAATTGATGTCATAGATATCATTATTAGTACCATACAGAAGTATATGAATGTTATTGATATGTTTGTTGTAAGTCCATATTGAGATAGTATTAAATTATTTATTATTTTGTCATTGAAGCATAATGCTATTGAAAGAACTAGGATTATGATGTATCCAAAGGCTGTATTCATCATATAGATTGGTGATGATAGGTATCTTTTTAACTCTTTTATTACTAATGCTTTTAGTTTAGTGTTTTTATTATATTTGATTGGTTTTGATTGGTTACTTATTTTTGCTTCTTTAGAATTGAATACTATTTTGAAGTAATATTTTTGTCCAATGTAGATGAATATTGCTAGTGGGATTATGTTTATTAGTAGTATTTTTATTAAGTCGGTTGTTTTATAGTTTGTTATTAAGTCTATGTATAGTCCTGCGGGTAGGTATGTTTTTGTTATTACTTCGTTAATGCTTTTAGCGTGTGTTGCAATGTTTTCTAGGTATGAGTTTAAGTTATAACTAAGTATGAATATTGCTACAAATATTAGGAGTGTCACTACTGTTTGAACTAATCTTTTTTTATTTGATTTTGATGATATCATTTTAGTAATATATCCTAGAATACTTGATGCGATTGTTGGGATGATTGGGAGTAGGAATGTCATTAATAATGATATTAGGTAGAAGTCTATACTAGGTTTTTCAAAGTAGATATATATTACAAAAGCAGGTAATAAGAACATTAGGTTATATATGTATTGAAATATTAATAGTTTTAAGATTCTAATGAATAGTATTTTTGATTTTTTTATTGGTAGTGAAAATAATAGGTCGTTGTCTTTGGTGTCGAATAGTATTCCTTGGGATTTGTATATTCCTGCGGTGAATGTAAGGATTGTTACGAGTAGTATGAACATGGTTAGCATAACATATGTTAAGTTTACTTGATGAAGGGATTCTCCAATCATATAAGCATAGCTACCTATAGCGCTTGCAACAATTAAGAAAAGTAAGATTGGCACTAGTATTTTGTTTGTTTTTTTCTTTGATGTTGTTTTGTATTTAAACATGTTCATATCTTGTGTTAGTACTGCTTTTAATAGTGATATTGTTTTCATTTTTGGTCTCCGGATTCTAGGAATACTTGTTCTAATGACTCATCTTTTTTGATTTGTTTCATGTCACCTGACTTTATTATTTCACCTTTTTTTATGATTGCTACTTTATCGCATAGTTTTTCTGCGACGTCTAGAATATGAGTTGAGAAAAAGATTGTTTTATTTTCTTTTTTCATTTGTTTCATTATTTCTTTCATATCGTATACTGCTTTAGGATCTAGTCCAACGAATGGTTCGTCCATTATTAAGACTTCTGGATCGTGTGCTAGTGCTGATATTAAGGCTATTTTTTGTTTCATACCATGAGAAAAGCTTGAAATGTCATCGTTTAAGTTGTTTTCTATTTCAAACATTTTAGCATATTTTTCAATTTTTTCTTTTCTTTTTGATTCTGGTACTTCGTACATGTCGCATATGAAGTTTATGAAGTCTATTGCTTTCATGTTTTCGTATAGATCTGGATTGTCTGGTACATAGGCCATTTGTTTTTTACATTTTAGTGGGTCTTTTTTGATTGAGGTGTTATTTATTAGAATGTCTCCTTCATCAAAGTCTAGTATTCCTATGATTGATTTTATCATAGTGGTCTTTCCTGCGCCATTGTGTCCGATGAAGGCAAATATTTCTCCGTTTTCAACGTTAAAGCTCACATTGTTTAGGGCTTTTTTGTCACCATATTTTTTGGTTACGTTTTTAATACTTATCATTTTATCTCTCCTTTATTTAATACCCATTTATTGTTAGGGTTTTCTTCGAGTAGCATTAATGCTTGGAATTCGTATGATAATAAGTCTGTTATTTGATTATCAGTTAGATTTATTGTATTGTTTGCTACGAGTGTTGCTAATCCGTGTGTAAATATCCACATTTTTACATGGAATGTTTTTATTTCTTCATCTTTTAGATTTGTGCTTATTTTAATGAATTTTTCTATTTCTTTGAATTCTTTTGTTTGTTCTATGAAGTTTTCTACTACAAGATTGGATTTTCTCATGAATAGTGCTTTAAATATATTTGTTTCACATTTTGCAAACTTTATATAGTTTATTCCTACTTGTTTATATTTTGGAATGTTTTCTATAGTGTTGTCTAGTAAGAATCTGTAGAAGTATACTTGCATTTTTATTAAGAGTTCGTTGTATAGCTCTTCACTATTTTCAAATTGGTAATAAATTGGTCTTATTGATGAGTTTAGTTTTTTTGCTATTTCTCTATTACTTACTTTTTCTATTCCTTGTGTTTTTGCTATTTCAAATGCTTTTTCTAGTATTAGTTCTTTAGTAATTTTTGTTGGTTTAGACATGTTTTCCTCCTTTATAATTATATTGTATCACATGATACATTATTTGTATATAAAAACATATCTTGTTTGAACTAGTCAAGTAAAAATAGACAGTTTATAAAAAACAATCATTAAAACCCTGATTCAATTTTATATTGAATTG
>CAKOLK010000012.1 GCA_934096275.1 uncultured Bacilli bacterium
ATATGATATTATTAGAAGTATAAATTAGCACTTATGAGGTAGTTCAATGTGCGGACACTTATTATTTCCATTTATAAGCAGTCTAGAGATTTTATTTTTCTATTGAATAAGATAATATATTATGATAAAATATCTATAGTAGGTGGTCTTATGAGTAAGAGTACAATTTATATTATTAGTGCAATTGCTTTAATAGTTTTAATATTTATATTTTTTATTGTATATAGATTTAGTAGTTTAAAAAGACTAAAGAATAAAGAAATGGAGTTAGAGAAACAAAGAAATCTTATTGTTAGTACTCCAATTATGTCTGAGCTTGCTAAGATAGAAGTCATTTTAAAAAATGAAAAATTAGAAGAAAAACTAAAACAATGGCAAGAAAGATATGAAGTAATAAAAAATGAAAGATATAATGTTATTACTGATAAATTATTAGAATTAGATGGTTTGATTGAAGAAAAAAACATTAAAGAAGCTAAAGAAAAAGCAGTAGATTTAGAGATGGAAATATATAAACTTCGTGTTACTACTGATAACTTACTTGATGAAATACGTGAAGTTACTATGAGTGAAGAGAGAAATCGTGCTATTGTAACTAAGTTAAAGTCTAGATATAGAGATTTAGAAAGAACTTTTAATAATAATTCTAATGCTTATCAAGAAATATATAATAATGTTGAGTTACAGTTTGAAAACATTGAGAAGAAGTTTCAAGATTTTGAAGATGTAATGGAAAATAATGAGTATGATGAAGTTGTAAAAGTAGTGCGTGTTTTGGATGAGATGATTGCCCATATTGGAGTAGTAGTGGAAGAAACACCTGATCTTATTTTGCTTATTAATAAGATTATTCCAACTAGGATAAAAGAAATAAGGGATGCTTATTCTAAAATGGTTTCTAAGGGATATCCTCTTGGATATTTACAAGTAGAGTATAATCTTAATACTATTGAAGAAAAAATAAAAGAAACATATGATAGGCTTAAGATGTTAAATCTTACTGATAGTATGTTTGAGTTAAAGACTTTTCTTAGTTATTTAGATAATTTAATGAATGATTTTGATAATGAAAAAAGAAGTCGTAAGATATTTGATGAGACTGCTAAAACATTTAAATATAAAATAGAAAAAGTTAATAAAATAGTAGCGGATATATATGCACAACTTGATGATATAAAAAGTATGTATAACTTAAATCAAGATGATTTAAATGATTTAGAAACAGTTAATAGAAATTTATTTGATGCTAATAATGAGTTCAATAAAATGATTAAAGATTTAAAGGATAAGAAGGAACCATATTCAGTATTAAAGGATAGGATACTTAATCTTTCTATGAGATTTGAACATATTGAAGAAGATTTAAATGATTGTTTAAAATCTTTAGGAAGTATGCATGATGATGAAATAAGAGCAAGAGAACAACTTGAAGAAATTACTGAGTTATTAAAGAAGTGTCGTAGTAAGATTAGAAATTATAAATTACCAATTATATCAAATAATTATTTTGTAGAATTAAGTGAAGCTAATGATGCTATTTATGAAATAGTTAAAGAGTTAGAAAAGACTCCAATTACTATTAAAACACTTAATATAAGAGTAGATACTGCTAGAGATTTATCACTTAAATTATATAGTACTACTAATGAAATGATTAAGACTGCTAAGCTTGCTGAAATGACTATTGTTTATGGAAATAGATATAAACCTATGGATGATGATATAGAACGTGGTCTTGATGTAGCAGGTCAATTATTTTTTAAAGGTAACTACAAAAAGTCTTTAGAGACTGCTATTGCGGCAATAAATATAGTAGAACCTGACATCTATAAGAAGATGTTAAATGTATATAAAGATGAATAAAGGAGATGTTATCATGAACAAATATTCGATGGGGGGGGGGGCAAAATACTAGAAAGATAAACCCTTTGTTTAAAGATGTAAAAGAATATAATAAATATCTATTATCATTAATAGGTATTTTTGTGCTTTTATTAACTGGTATTATTTCTTATAATTATACAAATACATCATATGCAAAATGGAGTAGTAGTGTAGAGTCTAAAAATACTATTAAAGTTTATGTTAAGATTCCTAATCTAGATACAAGTGGAGCCAATGCACCAGTATTATCTAGTAATATGATACCTGTTTATTATGATAGTTCTAGTAATAGTTGGAAGAAAGCTGATAGTAATAATTCTGATGAAGGTAATAAATGGTATGATTATGATAATAAGATGTGGGCAAATGCTGTTACTGTTAGTAATATAAATAGAGATACATATTTAAAAGCAAGTGCAGGTACTGAAATAAGTATGGATGATATAAATACTATGTGGATATGGATACCTAGGTATACTTATACATATTTAAATACTAATACACCTGAGGAAATAAAAATAAAATTTGAAAAGGGTACAGAGAGTACTGGTACAATAAAGTGTACTGATACTGCAACGGGAGAATCAAGCACAAGTGAGACATGTATTGATAGTACTAATGGAGGGTTAATTGCAGGAACTTCAACATATACCCATCCAGCATTTACATTTGGTGATGAAGAGTTAACAGGAATATGGGTAGGTAAGTTTGAAGTATCTAGTGATATTACTTGTACTGTGTCTGATTTTATCGGAGTAGGTTCAGGATGTAATTTAAAGACAATAAGGCCAAATATAAAGCCAAATGTAACATCATGGAGGGGTGCACAGGTAGGAACATTCTTTAATGGAATACAAAAGATGAATGAAAGTAATAATAAATATGGATTTAGTGATTCTGATGATACTCATATGATGAAGAATATGGAATGGGGTGTTGTTGCGTATTTATCACATAGTAAATATGGAATAAATAAAGAAGTAGCGTTAAATAGTGTAAGTACATATACAACTGGATGTGGACCTCAAAGTAGTGGTTCAACAAGTAGCGGTTCTACATGTAATTCTTATAATACAACACTTGGACAAAGTGCAAGTACTACAGGAAATGTATATGGTGTATATGATATGAGTGGTGGTGCAAATGAATATGTTATGGGGGATCTTGTATATACAAATGGGCAAATGATGAGTGGATATAAAACATCAAATAATTATAATTCAGCATTTACTGGTTTTGTTCTTAATGGTTCATCATTTACAGGAACATATGAATTTCCAGAGGCTAAGTATTATGATAAATATAGCCATGGAACAAGTGCAAAAGAATATACAAGAGGAAAGTTAGGGGATGCAACCAAAGAAATGGCGCCAACAGACTTAACAGGTAATTGGTATTCTGATTACGCATTGTTCTTGTTAGGAAGTAATCCATGGTTTTTACGTAGTGGTCGTTATTTTAATGATTCTTCTTCAGGAATATTTTCTTTCAATTATGAAAGAGGTATTGCAGCTTCTGGTATTTCAACGCGTGCAGTTTTAGTGATAAAATAGTATGAAAAAGATATATGTCATTTATATTTACATATATCTTTTAATTTACAATCATTACACTTAGGACTCTTTGCTGTACAATAATATCTACCAAACAGTACCATTTGATGATGGAATCTGATCCATTTATCCTTTGGTACTTTTCTTTTTAAAACATTTTCTACTTCTAAAACACTACTTTTATCTTTTGCTAATTTCAACCTTTTAGAAACCCTTTCTACATGAGTATCCACTGCTATATTAGGAATACCATACAACTCAGACAAAACAACATTAGTAGTCTTTCTACCCACCATTGGCAAGTCTTCTAGAATGTTTCTATCATTTGGTACTTTCTTATCATACTCATTATACAAAATACTTGCTATATCAATTACAGCCTTAGACTTCTTAGTATAATTACCAAGCACTCTAACATAACCCTCTATATCACTCAACTCTGCATCTTTTAATTTATCTAAAGTGTTGTACTTTTTAAATAGTTCTTTTGTTACTTGATTAACTCTTTTATCAGTAGTTTGTGCACTTAGCATTACCGCAATTAATAACTCATAGTCTTTATTGTATTCTAGTTCACATTTTGGATTAGGTATTAGTTCATCTAAATAATTTAATATAGTATTTATATTATTCATCTAAATCCAACCAATCATAATCAAATATATCTAGATTATCTTCATCTTTAGTCTTTTTTCTTTTAATATCTAATCTATTTTTATAACCTTTTTTATTCCATTCTACAAGTATTTTATCAATATACTTTAAGTTATTAACTCCATTTAATATGGCTTCTTTTAATGCTTCTTCAATTAGTTCTTCACTAATCTTAGAATCTAACCAATACTTTATAGTTTCACATTCGATAGGGGATAATGTTCTACCAAACTCCTGTTCTATCTTCTTATATATCTTACTGTTATCGTTATTGTTATTATTAGTTTCTTGTTCTTCTAGAACGATTAGACTAATTAGTTTATTCTTTAGTAATGATATATCAATATATTCTTTTAATTTATTATTTTCATTTTTAGTTATTACTTCAATTAGGCTTTTATCAGTAAGAGATGCTATTATACTCATAAGACTTGGTATATCATATTTTAAAGCATTACAGAAGCTATTTATATCAAATGGTATATCTTTTTCATATGACATAAGATACGAGGCAAATATTAATTCTTTTTCATCCATATTAAGTTTAGAATAGTTTTCTAATAATATATTAGGTATTACTAAATTGTTTTTAAAGATTGTATTCATTATATTATTTGTTTTCATATTTACCTCCGTTTAATTAGTTATTATAACATATAATTAGTCTTTATATATTCTTTTATTTTATTTTTATCATTAATTAATTCTCTTTTTAATATCTTATACTCTAAATCACTATAAATATCCTTTAAATAACTACTTGGTTCTTTATCTAATAATTCACATATTTCATTAGTAGTAATATTTATTTCATTTCTATCTCTAATTGGTAGTTTTTCATATCTAGTATTCATTTTCTTTTTATTTAGTTTTTTTAGGTCACATGCTACCATAAGAGGATATAGTCCATATTTATAAAGAACAGTATTATCTCTTAGATCTTCTTTTAGGATGTTATTTATATTTTCTTTTAAACTTTTTTCTGTTTTAGTTAATGGATAACTATCTGTGATAGTAGACCATATAGCTATTAAATCCTTTGTTAGTAAAACATTATCTATATTTTTAAGCTCTAAAACTTCAAGTAAATCAAGTTCTTTTAAAAGCCTAACACCTAATTTCTTATTATCACTAGCAAATATCTTAGTAAGCTCATCTTTTTTTCTTTCATAAGATAGATTCTTAAGCAGTTGTTTATTCTTAATAATTGCTTGCTTTAAATCATAATCTAATCTAAACTTTAAAGTAGTAGCAAACCTTATTGCCCTTAGTATCCTAAGAGAATCTTCTTCTAATTTTTGATATGGGTCTCCGATTGATCTGATTAGTCTTTTCTTTAAATCTTTTCTACCATTTTCTTTATCTATTATATTTTTATCTTTATCCATACATATTGAGTTAATGGTAAAGTCTCTTCTTTTTAGATCTTCTTCTAGATTATCTATATATACTATTTCTATAGGTTTTCTATTGTTTTTATATTTTATTTCTTTTCTAAAAGTAGTAATTTCAAATTTGTAATCATTTATATAAAACATTACATTGCCGTATTCTAGAGTTTTTATATCATATTCACTAAACAAATCCATCATTTCCTTAGGAGTAGCATCAGTACATATATCTATATCAAAAACCTCTTTATTTTTATTAATTAAATAATTTCTTACATAACCTCCGATAAGATATGCCTCATAATCATTATCCTCGAATGTTTTTAAAATATTATAAATTATTTTATTCATTTGAATCACCATTATAATTATATATTAAAAATATTTTATAAACAAGTGGTAGGGAAGATATCAATGTAAAATAAAAAAGCCTAATGGCTTTTTATTAGTTGTTTACTGCGTCTTTTAATGCAGAACCAGCTTTAAATGTAACAGCTTTTCTAGCAGGGATTTTAACTTCTGCTCCAGTGATTGGGTTACGTCCGTTTCTAGCAGCTCTTTGAGATACTGCGAATGTACCGAATCCAACGAATGGAACTTTATCTCCTTTAACTAGTGCTTCAGTAATAGTAGCGAATGTAGCGTCGATTGCACGTCCAGCATCTGCTTTAGTAATACCAGCTTTTTCTGCTACTGCTTCAATTAATTCAACTTTTTTCATTTAAAATTACCTCCTCATGTTTTTAAGCAATTGTGATATGCTTACATATATAAATTACCATTTATTTAAAGTAAAATCAAGGTTTTATAGGTAAAAAGTCTATTTTTTTATAAAAAAAAGGTAAAAACTGTAAAACGTTTTTACCATTCATCAAGAATTTTAGTATCTTTTTTCTTTTTCTTCTTTTTTTCTTCTGTATTATTATTTGATTTGTCAGTACTTATTTCTTTCTTGTCATTAGTATCTTTCTTATCATCTTTTATTTCTTTCTTATCTTTTTTTATATCTTCATTTATTATATTATTAGTTTTATTTTCTTTCTTTGTTTTTTTCTTTTTAGTTTTAGTAGTAGATACTATTATAATAAGTAGGGCAAGTACTAATATGACTGACATAAGTATTTTAATTATTTCATCTGATTTAGCATTATTTTCAAGCATAGCATCCATTATTTCAGAAGAGAACTTTTGAACAGTATTTTCAGTTTTTTCGTATGAATACCATCCTTTTTCTCCAGTGTCTAAGTTTAAGGCATATATAATAGTATAGTTAGATCCTTTATTTAATTTATAACCAGTAACTTCATTATCATTTATTGTTACATTAGTTTTAATATATCCTTTAAGTACTTCATCAGTTTCTAGTAGAGTAAGTTTAATATTATCAAAACTATATTCAACGTATTTACTATATTTATTAGTTTTTTCATCATATGAATATAGGTTGATATTAGAGTTTTCATCTTTTAGACCTATTAGAGTATAATCAAGTGCTTCATTATAAAATGCTGGTACTTTAGTATCATTAATAGTTATTTCTTTTTCAGTATAACCATTTGGTTTAGTAAGTAGTTTCTTTTGTTTTATAACAGTATATTTTTTATTATTTAGTGTAACTTCGATAGGGTTTTTATCTTCAACATTAATAGTTATTTTATATGTTTTTTTAGTACCTTTTTCACTAGTTACTACTATTTCTATTTTATTAGTTCCGAGTCCTAGATTATATTCTTTAGCACCAGATATAGTTGCTTTAGAGTCTTCAGGGCTTGCTTTTACTGTTATTTTTTCTATTGTAGAGTCAAGGTTTACTGTATATTCTGTTTTATCTTTACTAAACTTTGGAGATAGGTCTCCGGTTGATATAGTAAGTGATTTTAGATTGTTATTAGTAGAGTAGGTAGTTGGTTTAGAACTACTTGAAGATGAACTTCCTGATGATGTGTTTTCTCTTGTTGGAGTGTATCCTTTGATGGTTACAGAACCAGTTGTAGTGCTAAGTTCATTTCCATTGTAATCACCAAGTTCATAACTATTTACTGAAACAGTAGAACTACCATTTCCTATTACTTTAAACTTAACAGTGAATGATTTACTTTTATTTGAAGCGCTTCCTGATGTATCATACCATGCTTGTGATGAATCCCCACTTGTTATTTTTAATTTTGATGAGTCATATTTTAAATTGTATTGACATGAGTTAAGCGAAGATGTACTACTACAAGTCACAGTAACAGTAGTAGTAGAACCCACTGCAACACTTGTTGATGATGCTCTAAGAGATATTCTACCAGTTGCAGCATTAACATTCATTACACAAACTAAACTTAGCATTAGTGTAAAAATTAAATATTTTATATTATTTTTCATTTTTTCCTCCTTATTTTAATACTGATTTACCTAGTATTTCTTTTTGTATTTGGAATAAGTCTATTGAAGTTATTTTTCCATTGTAATTAGCATCTGCTGCTTCAAGATACTCATTTTTTAAAGTACCTTTTTTAAGAATGTGTTTTTGTATTTGAAATAAGTCAATTGCACTAACTTTTCCATCACCATTTGCATCTCCTTTTATTGAGATTGTTATCTTTTTAGTAGTATTATTTGATACAATAGTTAGTATATCTCCGGTAGCTAGGTTACCAGTTTTTTTTACTCCATTTTTTGTTGTTATTTCCACTTTAGCACTAGGTTCTTTATTTTGGATCATATTAGTAAGTGTAGTAGCAGAAGTTTTATTTCTTATACCAGATAGATAAGCATTGCTATATTTAACATCTATTTTATTAATTATTTCATCTGGTGATAATGTTTTTCCATCATCTTCGCTTTTAACTTTTACTAAAGTTATTTTATATGTTTTAGATGTACCAACTTCAGATGTAACTTTAATACTAACAGTTGTCTCAGTATTTGGTGTATTTATTGTACCTGTTCCTTCGACTTTAGAAGTACTAGCACTTGGTGTTGCTTTAACGGTTACTTTAGTTGTTTTATCACTTATATATTTTACATATGTTAATACATCACTATCAAATCCACTTAGTTTTGTACCATCAATTGTAATAGTAGATAAACTATTATTTGTATTTCCAAGAGGTGGTAGAGTAGTAGCATTACTAGGCATATTTTTATATACTGGTATTTTAAATGATAGGCCTTTGCTTGTAATACCAATTTCATTATAAGAATCATAAGTTGATATAGCTTCACTAGCAGGAGCAGTAACGTTGGTCATGAACTGATTGTTATAGTTTCCAGATGGACCAGTGTTGAATTTTTGAAAGTATAGAGTATCTTGTCCAGCACCTGTATAGTTTTCTGCGATGAATTTAGCACCATATTTTATAGCTTTTTCTCTTGTATCCCATGGAGTTCCATCGAGTTCTCCGATGTATCCTGCGGCGACTGCTAAACCTCTTACAACTGGGTTAGAACCATATGCTCCGATATTATAATAATTATAGTAACCAGTAAGAGTTCTTTTAACATTTACTTTATACCAACCAGCAGAGCAACCTGTACCAGTGTATTTAGTAGTACTTGATAGTGTAAATGCTTGGTTTTTTCTTAAAAATACTAATAGATCGGAAGATGTAGTGTTGCTTTTTCTTAGGTTTACACCACCACTGTCGGATATGTATCCTGTTTTATTATCACTATTTAGTTTAACGTATGAACTACATACATAACCAGTATAACTGTCCCAAGTAGTACTTACTTTACCACTTACGCCATCATAGCTACTGTTTGTTCCTCCTTCTTGTTTAGTACGTGCTGCTAAGTGAACTGGGCTTATATTATATGTTTTACCTGCGGATAGGTAATAGTTTATATATGTATCAGTATTAAGATATGATCCTTTAAATATTTGTGATAGGATATCTTTAGTATGATTTACTTCATCATATGATAAGTTTTCAAAGACATAAATATTTTTTTCATTTAAGTAATTTCTAGGATCTAGGTAGAATGCTACGACTCCTTTTGATGCTGCATACCAGTTTGGTGCTTCTTTTAAAGTGTTTGATTGTCTATATGTAGGAATAGTAGATTGTATATAGTTTTTACCAACTTCTTTATCTACTGCAGTATCAAAGTATTTATTAGTATTAACTGCGGTAAACTTCCAATTAGGATGTTTTTTATGTAGATAAGTTAAGTAAGGATAATAACTTTCAGGAAAGCCTGCTTTTTTTAGAGTGGCTTCGTATGCAGTATCTTTTGCTACTATTTCATCATAGAAACTTACTAGTGGTTTATAGACATATCCTGTTTTATTATTATAATATTTTATTTTGTACCAATCTTTTAATGTATCAATGACCTCTACTTCAGTACCTAAGTAAATAGTATCTTGTACTTTGTAACTAGTACCAGCGCCTGTTCTTATATTAGTGGAGTTTTCGTTTATTCTAGATACCCAATTTTTAATTGTATAGTATTCTTCTTTTGTAATAGTAGCACTTTCACCGCTTGATGTAACTTTTACAAATTCACTGCATATGTATCTTGACGTAGAACCACCATAGTTTACTTGGTACCATCCACCAGAACAACCTGTACCAGATTTTTTAGTGTTTGACACTAATGTTACTTTAGCATTATAGTTTAGGGAACCGGAAATACTGTAATTAGTACCAGCACCACTTCTTACATTTATACCATCTTTATCTGTTATAGTAGCAGTGTAGGTTACAGCACTTACATTATTTATAAATAAAAATGAACTCATCATAATTGAAATTATTAAAAAACAATTAGTTATCTTCCTCATTTAATCACCACTTTCATTATTATATATATAATTATAACAAATCAAAAAAAATTAGTACATATTTAATACTAATTTTTAGACATATATTGACAGATATTTACTAATTATTTACATAGTGATGGGCAGTATTAGAGTTATTATCTAGTTTAGAGAATTCGTATCCGTTTTCCATACCATATTTTATAATGCAAGAAAGTGCTTTACTATTGTATATTTTATCGCTAGAATCATGCATTAGGACAACGTTTTCTTTATAGATTAAACTTTTAGTTACTTGATTGCAAATCTTTTGTGAATCTTTTAAAGTAGTGTCACTAGAACCAACATTCCAATCAAAATATACATATCCTTTTTCAGTAACACTTTTAGTAAGTCTTGTCATAATACCTTCATTGTAACTTTTACTTATTGTGTTAGAACTACCTCCAGGGAATCTTATTAGATTAGTTTCTACTCCTATGACATTTTTAACTTTGTTTTTGATTTTATTTAGATCTTCAAAGTATGCAGTATCACTTTTATATATTTTAGAGTAATTATGAGTGTAAGAGTGATATCCAATAGCATGCCCTTCATCATATTCTCTTTTTAATAAGTAGTCAGTATTTTTGTTATGATTTATTACAAAGAAAGTTGCTTTTATATTATGTTTTTTTAATATATCTAATATATCAGGTGTATTTTCTATGCTTGGACCATCATCAAAAGTTAAGTAAATTGTTTTACCTTTTCCTTTGATAGTGTTATCAATTACTTTAACTTTTCTTGTGATTGATACTTCATTATTACTTTTATCTTTTACTTTATAAGTTATTTCATAAGTACCAGCTTTATTAGTGTTTACGTTATCAGTTTTTATTACTTTATCAGTAATATTGCCATCACAATTATCATTTGCGGTATACACATCTTTAAAAGTACTTCCTTTTTTAATAGTGATGTTTTTATCAAGTTTAATTACTGGTTTTGTAATATCTTTTCTAATTATTTTTCTAGATAGAGTAGTTTTGTTTTCTGATGAGTCAGATACTTCATAGATTATTTCATCTTCTTTAATGGTGGTTTTAATTTTATTAGTTAAATCTTTATCATAGTTATCGCTTGCAGTAGCGCCATAGTCTTTTACTTTTCCATCGGGACATATATACATTGGATTATCTTTTAATATGGTGATAACTGGTTTAGTAGTGTCTACAACATTTACTTTTCTTATTTTTTTATAGTTTCCTATTTTATATGTAATTTCGTATTCACCAATTTTAGTGCTGTTAATATTATTTATTACCTCTAAATGAAAGGGTTTATTATTTAGTTTTGTTACTGTGTATCCTGGTTCATTGTATGATGTGTTTACTTCCATGGTTATATCCTTGTCTATTAATATAATGTTGTAGGGTCTAAATATGTATAGAAAGACTATAATTGATATAGATATTGCAAGTAATGTAGATGTTATTATTAGTATTATTTTTAATTTATTTGATTTCATAATTGCACCTCATTTATAGAATACCAGTTTTATATTGTTTTTAAAACTATGTTTTATTATATTTTACATAGATATTGACAAAGAAATAATTTTTCTTTAAAATATTAAGTGTAAAGGGTTGGTGATATTATGTACCAAAATAAGCTTAATTTAACACCTAATGATATACTAGAAAAAGACTTTAAAATTGATACTAGAGGTTTTAGATTAAAGGAAGTAGATCAATTTCTTGATCTTGTGATTGAGGATTATAATACTTTTATTGATATTATTAAGAAGCAAGAACAAGAAAAGGATGAGCTTACTGATGAGATTTTAAGACTTAAACAACAACTTAGGGATGCTAATGTTAATGTAGAGATTGCTAAGGCTAATACTAGTACTGGTACATCGAATGTTGATATTTTAAAAAGAATATCTAATTTAGAAAAAGTAATTTTTGGAAAAGAGGATAATAGGGAATAATATTTTAGGTAAACGCTGTATATTTATTATATAGAGGAAAGTCCATGCTCACAAGAACTGAGATGTTCTTAGTGTTTGTGCCTAGGGAAAAAATAACCTAGGGTAGAGTGATCTGACGGCTTTGAAATAGTCTAAGTTTTAATATGACTAGAGTAGATATAAAAGTGCCACAGAAACGAGTCTTTTGGGAAACTGAAAGAATGAAACGAGGTAAACCCCGCAAGTGAGAAACCCAAATTTTGGTAGGGGAATTCTGATAGGGAATAAAACTGATTCAGAAATCGAAAGATAGATAAATGTTTACCACCTTTATGGTACAGAACATGGCTTATTAAATATTATTTTTTTTATATAATTAAGGAGAGATAGGATGAAAGAAATAGGGGAACAGTTTAAGGAAAAACGGGAAGAAATAGGTATTTCTATTAATGAAGTAGCGAGTGATTTGAAAACTGACCCAATCATTATAGAAAACTTAGAGGAAGGAAATAGAAAGGTTTTTAAGGATGTATTAGAGTTAAAGGAAATATCTTCTTCATATGCTAAGTATTTAGGGCTTGATCCAGAAAGTATTTTAGATGAGATAAATGATTATTTATTTGAAAAGACTTCAAAGATAGATTTAGATGATTTAAAAGATAGGATTGAGACAATAAAAAAAGAAGAGGAAAAGAAGAAAATAAGGACTCCATATACAATTGAGAGAAATGAGAGTTCTAATAAGACTATTTTTTCTATTATAGTTGTTTTGGTTATTATACTTGTAATATTTTATATATTACTTAGAAAATTAATTATAGGGTAGGTGTGATTATGAAGTTTAATCTTCCAACAAAGTTGACGTTTTTAAGGCTTTTTTTATCAGTTATAATAATAGTCTTATTAATATTTCCATTCTATAGAGTAGGAATAGAAATTAAAACATTTTTATATCATAATATTTTAGTGGATATTAGATATATAATTGCAGGAATATTATTTATTTTTGCATCTTATACTGATCATTTAGATGGTAAGCTTGCTAGAAAGAATAATCAAGTAACTGATTTTGGAAAGTTTCTTGATGCGATAGCGGATAAAGTTCTTGTTAATTCTGTTTTAATTATTTTTGCTAGTCAAGGTTTTATATCTGTTTTTATTCCTGTTGTTATTGTAATAAGGGATATAGTAGTGGATGCTATTAGAATGATGAGTGCTAGCAAAGGTACAGTTGTGGCGGCAAGAACTGGTGGTAAAATAAAGACTGCTTGTTTAATGATTGGTATATCACTTACTTTTATTTATAATTTGCCATTTGAATTATGGGGTTTACAAGTATCGAAGTTCTTTTTATGCTTTGGAACTATAATGGCAATTGTGTCTGGAATAGAGTATTATAAGTTAAATAAGAAAAATATTTTTATTGATTCTAAAGATGAAATCTTATAATTGATAGAAAAAATTGAATGAAATTTTAAAATTCCCTTAGGGGAATTTTTATTTTTTGATGTTATTTTTCAAATAAAAACAAATGTTTGAAAAAGTGTTGACAAATGATTAAAAAGTTGTTATGATTAATACATGTTAGGAGGAATATTATGGCTAAGAAAGAAGAAAATAAGACATTAGACCAAGTAATGGCTGATATTGAAAAACAATTTGGAAAAGGTTCTATTATGAAACTTGGTGAACAAAAACATATGGAAGTTGAAACTACTTCATCTGGCTCATTAATGCTTGATATAGCGTTAGGAGTAAATGGTTTTCCTAAAGGGAGAATAATTGAAATATTTGGACCAGAGTCAAGTGGTAAGACTACTGTTGCACTTCATGCAATTGCGGAAGTACAAAAAAAGGGAGGGCGTGCAGCGTTTATTGATGCAGAACATGCACTTGATCCTGTTTATGCCAAAAAGTTAGGAGTAAATATTAATGAATTATTATTATCACAACCTGATACTGGTGAACAAGCATTAGAAATATGTGAAGCATTAGTTAGAAGTGAAGTTGTTGATATAATTGTAATCGATTCGGTAGCGGCGTTAGTACCAAAGGCTGAAATTGAAGGTGAAATGGGAGATTCTCATGTTGGGCTTCAAGCAAGACTTATGTCACAAGCATTAAGAAAGTTAAGTGGTACAATTAGTAAGACTAATACTACTGCTATATTTATTAATCAACTAAGAGAAAAAGTTGGAGTTATGTTTGGTAATCCTGAAACTACACCTGGAGGAAGGGCGTTGAAGTTTTACTCAACAATTAGACTTGATGTAAGACGTGGTGAACAAATTAAGAATGGTGATACAGTTGTAGGTGCTAAAACTAATATTAAGGTAGTTAAAAATAAAGTTGCTCCTCCATTTAAGACTGCTTGTGTTGAAATTATGTATGGAACAGGTATATCTAAAGAGGGAGAAATTATTGATTTAGCGGTTGATGCTGATATCGTTGATAAAAGTGGTGCATGGTATTCTTATAATGGAGAACGTATTGGTCAAGGTAAAGAAAATGTTAAGACTCTTTTAAGAAACAATCCTAAGTTAAGAGATGAGTTAGAAAAGAAAGTTAGAGATTTTTATAGTAATAAAAATGATGTTGTAACTGAAAAAGAAAAGAAAGCAGAGTAGATTTATTTCTACTTTTTTCTTTTGGTAATTGACATCGATTATTATTTCTTGTAAAATGATTATAGTAATAATAAAGGGGCAATGCCGTATGAAAAAGAAAAATAATAAAGTAGATGATGATTTTAATGTAGAGAATGTTGTTGATAATCAAAATCAGTATGTTAATCAGTTAGACGATTATGTGGATATATTAAAAGATCAAATTGAAATGTCTGAAAGTAAAGTTAATGCTTTACAAGGAGAAATGGAACAAGCTCAAGAACATGTTAATAGATTGCGCAATGAACTTTCTCAAAAAGAGGGTATTCTTGATGAAGAAATGCAAAAACAACTTAGAATGATTGAAGAGCAAACTAGACAAGAAATGCTTAAGAATCAAGCTAATGCTAATATTAATGGTGTTCCTATTCAAAATTCTGGAGTCAGTAACACTGATGGAATTCATGTTGATATAAAGGGTGTTAATGCTCCGGGTGTTAAGATGACTACTTATTCTTATGAAGTACTTAATCAACAAGGTCAAAAGATAAAGGGTCAAATTGATGGTACAAGTACAGCAGAAATAAAAGCATTCCTTGAAAATGAAGGGTTCCAAGTAATTAGAATTGATGCGATGAAGGGTATTATGAATGCTCAAATCGGAGGAAGTTCTGTTCACCTTAAGATGTCTGAACTTGCTTTTATACTTACACAACTTTCAACATATTTAAAAGCAGGGATACCTCTTATTGACTCAGTAAGAATATTACAAAGACAATCCGTTAAAGCTGCTCAAAAGAAAGTGTTTTCAAATATAACTTATCAATTATATAAGGGTGAAAGTTTCTCCAATGCTCTAGCGTCTCAAGGATCTACATTTCCTAAACTTTTAATAAACATGGTAAAAACAGCAGAAATGACTGGAGATTTACCAGAAATACTTGATGATATGACTGATTATTATACTTCAATAGATAGAACAAGGAAACAAGCTATCAGTGCAATGGCGTATCCAACGATTATATTTGTATTTGCAATATGTGTAATGACATTTATATTAGTATATGTAATACCAGAGTTTCAAGGTATATTCGTTGCTAATGGTGCTAAACTTCCTAAGATAACTACTGTGATACTTTCAATAAGTAAGTTCTTTACTAGTAATGGTTTAATTATTTTAATGGCTTTGGTGTTACTTCTTGCAACTTATGTTATATGTTATAAATATTCAAAAGGGTTTAAGAAGGCAATGCAAACTGTTTATATGCATATACCTGTTGTTAAAAATATAATTATATATAAAGAAGTAACACAATTTACAAAGACTTTCTCGTCTTTATTAAATCATAATGTATTTATAACTGATTCTATGGCAATACTTGAAACTGTATCACAAAATGAAGTTTATAAAGAAATAATAAATGATTCATTAAATAACTTAGCTAAAGGTGCTAAACTTAGTGATTCATTCCGTGATAAATGGGCTTTCCCAGTAGTAGCATATGAAATGTTAGTTACTGGTGAAAATACTGGTAGACTTCCAATGATGATGGAATATGTATCAAATTATTATAATGATTTGTATACTAATGCTATTAAGAGAGTAAATACATTTATTGAACCAGTAATGATTATAATGCTTGCATTTATGGTCGGAGTAGTAGTATTATCAGTTATTATACCAATGTTCTCATTCTACGGACAAATTATGTAATTAAACAAGGGGGAGTAAAGTGGAATCAATATATTTAATAATGTTTTTTATACTAGGTTTAGTTTTTGGATCGTTCTATAACGTCGTGGGATTTAGACTATGTAATAATGAATCTTTGGTAAAACCAAGAAGTCACTGTCCTAAGTGCAATCATGAATTAAAACCAATTGAACTAATACCTGTTATATCCTATATAATCCAAGGTGGAAGATGTAGAAAATGTAAAACTAAAATATCAGTGTTTTATCCAATGATAGAATTATTTACAGGACTACTTTTTTCAATTAGTTATTATTCATTTGGATTTAGTTATGATTTATTAATGGCTCTTGCTTTATCATCAATGTTTGTAATAATTGTTGTTACTGATTTGAATTATTATATAATACCTGATGAAATAAATATCTTTTTTGCAGTTTTAATATTTATAATAAATATATTAAGATTTGGTTTTCTTGGAGCTTGTAAGTACTTAGTATTTGGTGCAATAATGTTTTTGTTTATGTATTTGTTAATGAACTTTGGAAATATATTATTTAAAGAAGAGTCTCTTGGTGGAGGAGATGTGAAGTTACTTTTTGCGCTTGGTATGGTAATGGTTCCTTCGATATCGTTTGTATCAATTGCGCTTTCTGCTTTTATAGCACTTCCTGCGTCATTAATAATATATTTTATAAACAAAGAAAGAAAGTTACCTTATGGACCATTCTTAGTTCTTGCTTTCTTATTAGTGTATTTCTTAAAGATAGATCTTCAAACTGTGTATGATTTAGTTAAAATAATATAAGCATTTCCTTGTGAAATTATAAATGGAAATAATAAGTGTCCGCACATTGAACTACCTCATAAGTGCTAATTTATACTTCTAATAATATCATA
>CAKOLK010000013.1 GCA_934096275.1 uncultured Bacilli bacterium
GAGATTTTTTATCATTTTTACAAAATAAAAGACAAATAAGTAAAATTTGTACCTATTTGTCAACAGTCTGAAAGATACGATTTTCTTCGTATCTTTTATTCTTCATCAACAAATATTGCCCCAACTGGACAATTTTCTTTTGCATCGATTACAGCTTCTTTATTTTCTTCTTTTACTTCTTCATTTGTTGCCACTGCAATACCTAAATCATTAATTTCAAATTCATCAGGTACTAATGCTTGACAAGCACCGCAACCAATACAAGTGCTTTCTATTACACGAGCCTTCATAAAATTACCTCCGTAAATATTATATAATAAAAAAAATATAAAAACAATTATTTTCTTTTTAAATGATTTATGCTATACTTTAGATAATAGGTGATGTATAAATGAAAACTAGAATGGATAAATATGATGAAAATACTTCAAGTCTAAGAAGTGAAAAAAACAAAAGATTATATGATGAAGTATCAGATATGAATATTGATTATGTAGATATAGATGTTAATAATGTAATAGATTTGTCAAGTAATAAAAAAACTGGTGCTCGTGAAGAATACAAAAAACAAAGAGAGTTAAATTACTTCATGCCTAATGAAAAGAAGAGTAGAGAATATATAGACAATACACTAGATAATAAAGAAGATAGAGTCTATGACATTAATGAAATATTAAAACTTGCTAAAGAAAACAAACTATTTGACAGTGACTCTTCAAAGAAAAGAATGATAAATACTGAATATAATATTCTAACTAAACTAGACTTAGATGAAGTTACAAATAAGGAATACTCAAAAGAAAACTTGCATGAATTAATTGATACTATATATGAAAAAGAAAAAACTACCAAAAAGAAAGAAAATATATTATATGAAAAAGAAGATTTAAGTAGTAGTGATGATCTACTTAATCTAAAAGAAGACACAGTTAATCTAAACGAAGATATAAGTAAAGACATCTTAGATAAAACTGTTACTGAAGTGGTACCTAAAGTTGAAATAGATGAAGAAAATGAAGAAGTAGAAGAACAAGAAGATAAAAAGGAAGATACTAATACAGTAAATGAAATGACTGATACTATTGAAATAGATGAAATAATATCTAAAAAACTACTATTTATAATAATATTTGTTCTAATCTTACTTGGAGTATCAGCTTATATAATACTAAAGTACTTTAATATTATATAGTGCTTTTTTTATTTTATTTAAATATATTTTAATATGAGAATGTGTCTTAAGAATAATGAAAAGAAAACTATTAATTATAAAAAACTAAAAGTAATTATACTATTAATACTTATATTTTTTGTTGTAGTTTTAATAGGAAAACTAATAAGCAATATTTCATTTTCATACATGGAATATGCTAAAAGTGAAGCCTTAGAAATGGTTAATTTAAGGATAAATAATTCTATAAAACAAGATACATTTGATTATTTGAAAGATGATATGTTCTATGTAACTAAAAATAGTAATGATGAAATACAAATGATAGATTATAATACTTACAAAGTAAACTTATTTTTAGATAAAGTCTCATCATCGGTTCAAGAAGAAATAACAAAGCTTACTAATGAAAAGAAAACATTTTATATACCATTTTTCTCTATATTTAATAACCCCTTAATTAGTAATCTTGGACCAAATATACCAGTTAGATTAAGTCTTACTAATGCAGTTTATTCTAACGTTGAAATTAAAATAAAAGAATATGGAGTAAACAATTGCATGGTTGAAATATATATTTTATTACAAGTAGATGTAAGAGTAATACTTCCAGTTATCAGTGATACTATAACAATAGAAAATGAAGTACCAATCTCTTATAAAATAATAAATGGTAAAATACCAGAGTATTATGGTGGAAGTATGAGTAAGAATTCTAGTATTTTTACTTTACCAATCGAATAATTTCTTGTATAATTAAGTTGGTGGTAACATGATATATGAATTTAATAATATAAAATATAGTTTAGAACACGATGATGGAAAAATATTTGACTATGATTTAGTTGAAGAGCTTATTACTGACTACTTTGTATCATATGATTATATATTCTTTGATATGGCATATGGTAAATTAAGGTTAAAAGGTTTTTGCGACAAAAATAATAAAAAATTTAATGAAATAAATGATTTTTCTAAACTAGATGATTATATAAAAAACTATTGTGCTGAAGGATGCAAATGGTTTTATTTGAAAAAAATAAAGTAATTTGACGTAAAGTGTTGAAATTACTTTTTTTTTATGATACAATTTCATTAGAAACTAGAGGAGGGCAATATGAAAGAAAAGAAAATGCTTACTATAACTAAGTTAGATGGAACAGTAGAAACTGTTGAAGAAGTAATTAGCTTTGAATTCAGTGATACTTTAAAAAAATATGTTGTATATACAAAAAATGAAACAGATGCAAATGGAAATATTACAGTATATGTTACTGAAATGATAACAGATGCAAATGGTGCAAATAAATTTGTTGGAGTAGAAAGTGAAGAAGAATGGTCTAAAATTAAAGATGTTCTTCGCGAACTTGCTAAATAATCAGGAGGGACATTATGGAAAAAATAGTTATTGAAAATATGAATGGTGTTTTAATATGCGAAGCACCACTTAGTGCTGTTTTAGAAAATGATAGTAAAAAAATAAAACTATCTACTGAAAAACTTGCAAATGTTTTATCAAAAGCAATACAACCAAAAGAAAATATTGAAATAGAAGAACCAGTTCATGAAGAAATTGACGTTAACTACGTTACTGAAGTTGAAGAACAACCAGTTCACATTGAACCTATTTATAAAGAACCAGAAGTAGAAGAAACACCAATTATAGTACATGACAATACTGTAAATACTGTTAAACCAAGTATTGAAGAACCACATCCATATGCTGGATATCGTGGCGTTACAAGTTCTGTACCAGATATTAAGAGTGTCAGTAATACATTAAATGTTGATACTAAAATTGAAAAGTTAAAAAAAGAAGCTGCCGCTGCAGATAAAGACTCTATAATTGGTAAAGTATTACTTGGTGGTGTTTCAAAAATTGAACAAGTTGAAAGAGAAATCAGTGACTTAGATGAAAGAAATATGAAAATCAGTGGTATCATTGAAGAGTTAATGACAAAGAAAAATCTTGCTCAAAGAGATAATAAAGCTCTTGAAAATGAAATGAGTAAGACCATCAAAATTGATTTAACTAAAATTCAAGATGCAATAGCTTTAGAAGCAGCAAGAGGTATTAATCAAGGAATTAGTGTTCTAGAAACTAGAAAAACTGAATCTGATAAAGTAATTGATGATATTGAAGATAAAATTGTTGTTCAAAAACAAGAAAAAGCTTCAGTTGCAGAAACTAAAAAATCAAAAGAAAATGAACTTTATGAAATTTGTCGTGAAATTGAAGATAATAAAGTTAAAGCAAGTGAATATATGAAACGTTCTAGTGAACTAGAAAGTTTAAAAGAAAAACATGAACGTGAAGAAGAAAAAATTCAAAGTGGAATTAGTGAACTATATTCAAGCTTATCTTTTATTGATGAAGAACCTAAGAAAGTAACAAGTATTTCTAATCCATTTGATAGAGTAAGAAGTATGGAAGAAGAAGTAAATGATGAAATGGAATTAAGAACCGTTAGTAGACGCTAATGGTCTTTTTTTTATACTGTATCATAGAATTAGATGAGGGATTATATGAAAAATGCTATTATCTATTTTTATAACATGTATATTGATGATATAAGAAAATTAAATAATAATTACTACTTTTCTTTTAATAATGAAGATTATGTTATTGAACAGTATAACTTTAATATTAAAGAATCTGTTTTTATGTATGAATTAAATAAAGAAATGCTAGATAATAAGATAAATACATATAAAATAATACTTACTAAAGAGAATAATGTTTTATTTGAATATGATGGATATTTGTATTTTTTAATGATAATTCCAAAAATTAGAAATAGGGTAATTACATATGAAGACGTTATTAATTTTAATGTTTATACAAACAATGATAAGATACTAAATGCTTTAGATAAATCAAACTGGGGTTATTACTGGAGTGAAAAAATTGATTATATAGAATATCAGTTTAGTAGTATTATGAATAAATATAAAGTTATTAAAAACAGTATTAATTATTATATAGGACTATGGGAAAATGCAATTAGTTATTATAATGATAATATAAACGATTCTTATACTAAACAAGTAGTGCATAAAAGAGTAGATACTAATATGGACTTACTTTCATTTCTAAATCCTATTAATCTTATAATAGATACCAAAGAAAGAGATCTAGGAGAATATTTTAAATCTTACATAATTAATGAAAGTTATACAATTGATAATATAAATAATATGTTAAATAAGATATCCTTAGATGATACCAAAGTAAAAAGATTTATTTGTAGAATAATGTTTCCATCATACTATTTTGATAGATATGATGATATTATGATTGGAAGTAGAGATGAAGATGTTTTAAATGATGTAATAAATAAAAATAAAAATGTATTAGTTTTATTAAAAATAATATTTAATAGGTATAAGAATAATAATATTCCACAAATTGAATGGATAAAAAAAGAAGATTAGTCAACTAATCTTACTTCTTTAATTTCAGGTACTTTTTCCATTATTGTTTTTTCAATACCATCTTTTAGTGTAAATTGTCTCATCATACAAGAAGAACATGCTCCTTGAAATCTAACATAAACGATGTTGTCTTCTATCTTAACTAATTCGATATTACCACCATCATTCATTAAAAATGGTCTTAAATCATTAATGACTTCTAAAACTTTTTCTTCCATAATTAATCACCAAATAGTATTATATCACAGTTTTTAGAAATGTTATACTTTAAAATTGTAAAAAAATATAGTATAATGTATATGGATGTGATAAATATGTCGAAGTATGAAGTAGGTAATGTAGTAACAGGAAATGTCACAGGTATAGAAAAATACGGGATATTTGTTAGTTTAGATGAATATTACAGTGGCCTTATACATATATCTGAAATATCAGATGATTTTGTAAGAGATGTTAATGATTATGTTAAATATGGAGATACAATAAAGGCAAAAATCATTGAAGTTGATGATGATACTTTTCATGTTAAATTAAGTATCAAAGATATGGATCATAAGGGAAAAGTTAAAAAGAAAAGACAGATCGTAGAAACCGGTAGTGGTTTTGGAATACTTGAAGATAACCTAGATAAATGGATAAATATTAAATTTGAAGAAATAGAAAAAAATAAAAATTAAAAAGTTTTCAAAATTGTATTGACAAAACTTTCAGAATATATTATATTTATATACGTCGACATATGATTTTATTCGGGCGATTAGCTCAGTTGGTTAGAGCACCTGCCTTACAAGCAGGGGGTCGGGAGTTCGAGTCTCTCATCGCCCACCATTTTTTATGCCGAAATAGCTCAATTGGTAGAGCAACTGACTTGTAGGATGTATTAGTAATAATACAAAATCATCTTGCACCCTTATTTGGAAACATTTAAGGTGGACGTCGCTAATTCGGGGAAACCTATAGCATGGAGGATTATGAATTGTTTAAATTGTAATAAACCATTAGCCAAGAATAAAAAATTTTGTTCTAATAATTGTCAAAAAGATTATGAATATATGCAATATATTAATAATTGGAAAAGTGGCAAAGTTGATGGAATGAAAGGTAAGTATCAGATATCTAATCATATCAGAAGATATTTATTGAAAAAATATCATGGCAAATGTTCGAAGTGTGGTTGGAATATGGTAATCCATATACCAAAATTAGTCCGCTAGAAATTGAACATATTGATGGTAATTATCTTAATAATTCAGAATCAAATCTTATTCTATTATGTCCAAATTGTCATTCTTTAACATCAACATACAAAGGTGCTAATAAGAATGGAAGGAAAAGTAGAAGAAAATATTCTTTGTATGGCAATCCCGAGCTAGGTAGTATACCGAGTGTAGAGACTTTATACGACGAACCTAAGTCTTCGGATATGGTTAAGAGAAAGTCCAGACTACAAACACATTGTGGTAGTGAAAGCTATAGTAGTATGAATCAGTAGGTTGTGGGTTCAAGTCCTATTTTCGGCACCACTGTGGAGTGATAGCGAAGTGGCCAAACGCGGCAGACTGTAAATCTGTTCCTTCGGGTTCGGTGGTTCAAATCCACCTCGCTCCACCATAACTTAGTTTTGTTGCCTCGTAGCCAAGCGGTAAGGCACGAGACTTTGACTCTCGCATGCGCTAGTTCGAATCTAGCCGAGGCAACCATCTTTATTGTTCCGCTAGCTCAGCCGGTAGAGCATTTGACTTTTAATCAAAGGGTCTGGAGTTCGAATCTCCAGCGGGACACCATTATTTATGCCTGAGTGGCGGAATAGGTAGACGCACAGGACTTAAAATCCTGCGAGGTTCATCCCTCGTGCCGGTTCAAGTCCGGCCTTAGGCACCAATTACTATGGAGGAATACCCAAGTCTGGTTGAAGGGACCGGTCTTGAAAACCGGAAGGTCGGCGACGGCGCAGGGGTTCGAATCCCTTTTCCTCCGCCATTAAAAATTTTTACTCTATCGCGGAGTAGAGCAGTTCGGTAGCTCGTCGGGCTCATAACCCGAAGGTCATAGGTTCAAATCCTATCTCCGCAACCAATGGTTCCGTGGTGTAGTGGTTATCACGTCTGCCTGTCACGCAGAAGATCGCGGGTTCAAGTCCCGTCGGAACCGCCATTTATTTTTGGCTTCATAGCTCAGTCGGTAGAGCAACGGACTGAAAATCCGTGTGTCGCTGGTTCGATTCCCGCTGGAGCCACCAGTCTAAAAAAGTTTAAAACTAGCATTGCTAGTTTTTTTGTTTCAATTTAACTATTTTTTACTATCTATTGCCATTATTATTCCAAGTATGATCATAAAAGATATTAAACTGGAACCTCCATAAGATATAAAAGGAAGAGTAATTCCTGTTATAGGAAGAATACCCACGGTCATACAAATATTTTGTATTTGTTGATATATAAATACTCCAAGAAAACCTGTACAAATTAATTTATTTATATTATTTTTACTTTTCTTCGCAGTTTTAATAATTAATAAATCAAAAAAGACAATCGCAGTTATCAGTGCAAATATACCAAATAACCCAAATATTGAAGAAAAACTTGCAAAAATAAAATCAGTATGTCCCTCAGGAAAATACAATAATATATTACTTATGCCATTACCAAAATATCCCGAAGAAGAAATAGCTATCAAAGAGTTCGTTAACTGCATACCACTAGAGTTTTGCCAATCAAGTATTCTATCAAATCGATAAAAGAAATTACTACCAAAAATATTTATAAACAAATCAGTATTAAATAAGTATAAGTAAAAAAATGATCCAGATAATAAAAGTATTACTATTCCTAATAAAATGAACCACTTATAACTTATTCCTGAAGTAAACAACATAATAAAACCAATAACTAAATATATTATCACCGCACCAGTATCAGGCTCTAAAAAAGTTATTAATGATGGAATTAATATAACTATTATAACTTTAATTATTAATAAGAATTCACTCTTATTATGCTTAATATCATTACTAATAATTTTTGCAATCAAAAGTACTAAAGGTATTTTCATAAACTCACTAGGTTGAAAAGAACCAAAAAAAGGAATAGTAAACCATGCTTTTATACCATTTATCTCTTCGCCGATAAAAAGAACTAGTAAAAGAAGAAATATATTAATTAAATAAATATGAATACTGTATTTTAATATTTTATCAAAACCTATCTTTTGAATTAATAATATTAAAATAAAGCCGAACACATAAAAACATGTTTGTCTAATTACCAATGTAAATACATTAGAGTATAAAAAACTAGAAAAACTATATATTGAAGTAATACTACATACATAGAATAATACTAGTAAATAAAGATAATTTTTATTAATATTTAACTTTGTTTTCATATTTATAGTATTATATTTTTATAATTTTTTATACTTTAAAACATATAATTAATCAAGGAGAGATTATATGGAAAAGAAACCAAGTATTTTTAAACCAAATATTAGTAACAAAATAAATAACAATAGAAAAGTATATTATTCTTTTATTGAAGAATCAATTCACAACCTTGATGAAAGACATAAAATAGATCCGGTAGATAAATTAAAAGAATTAATGAACAAAGATGGTTACATTTTTAATAAAAAAGTAATAATTAAAACAGATAACAATACTTATGATACACGTATCGCTGGAACAATAAGTGATAAAATAATTACTATTGATGGGAATAGTATACATATTAAAGATATTAGAGAAATAATAGAAAAATAGTAGAAAAATGTAAAAAAAATAACACTTGAAAAAGTGTTGTTTTTATTATAAAATTATATATATGAAAATAAAGAGGTGAATGAATATGAAGAATATTGTGAAAACAAATATTCGTATGGGGGGGGGGGGCAAATTTTAACAATATGAATCCTTTATTTAAGGATGTAAAAGAATATAATAAATATTTGCTATCACTAATAAGTATCTTTGTATTATTGCTTACAGGAATGATATCTTACAATTATACAAACACATCATACGCAAAATGGAGTAGTAGCACAGAATCGAAAAATGTATTAAAGATACATATTAATAATAACTTAGATAAAAGTGGAGCAAATGAGCCCAAACTAACTAGTAACATGATACCAGTATATTATGATGAAACAAGTGAAACATGGAAGAAAGCTGATCCTAATAACAATAAAAAAGAATATAAATGGTATGACTATAATCAAAAGATGTGGGCTAATGCAGTAACAGTTTTTCAGTACAAAGAAGTAGAAGAAACAAAAAAGAGTAATGATATAAGTTTTATGCCATGTACACTTACATCTGAATCAAGCACTAATGCAAGTACTGAAGTAGATGCAGAGTATAAAATGTCATTCACTACAACTAAAGCAAGTACTTTTTCATTTGATTATACCATGTTAACAGGAGTAAAAACATCGAATCTAAAAGTTACAATAAATGATACAGTAGAAATTAACAAAGAATATTCTAGCATAGGAGACTCAATATGGGGAGGAACATATAATAATACATTTACTAAAGAGCTAGAAGCCAATACAAACTATACTGTAGTTATAACGGCGGTAGTTACTTCTTCTAATGCAGGAGCTAACAACAGTGTTGTATTATCCAACATACTTTTAAGTAATAATTATACTAATTTTTCTTATGAAAATACTGGTTCAAAATTCACAGCTAATTACTATGCTAGTTCCTCATACACCCTTGATCAAGGAACAGGAAAATATACTTTGAATCTAGTAAGTAAAGCAGCAAACTCTTTAAGTGATAATTATGTATGTCCAAATACTATGTCAAATACCTGTGATGAGATATATAAAATAATCGATGTGAGTTATGGTTTTATGTGGTCTGCAGAAGTAACAGATGTTATAATAAACACTTATCAACCATATACAATAAAAAATATGCAAGAAACTTTTACGAATAAAAATGTTGGAGAAGAAATATCAATGGATGATATAAATACAATGTGGGTATGGATACCAAGATATACATATACTTACTTTAATACAAATACACCAGAAGAAATAAATATAAAATTTGAAAAAGAAACTAAAAGTACGGGAACAATTAAATGTATTAATGCCGTATTAGGGTCTGGTACAACATCACAGAACTGTACTGACAGTACTAACGGAAGTCTGAAAATAGGAACCTCAACGTATACACATCCAGCATTTACATTTGGAGATCAAGAGTTAACAGGAATATGGGTAGGAAAGTTTGAAAATAGTGCTACAACAATACCTACATCCAATAGTACTGAAGATGCAACAATAATAATAAAACCAGATATTCAGTCTTTAAGATATAAGTCATTGTCATATCAATTTAGAGATATAAGACAAATGGAAAAAACAAATAACATATATGGTTTTCCACAAAGTAGTATGACAACATTTAACTGGAATGGTGAACTTACTGGTGATACCAATAATATAGATACACATATGATGAAGAATAGTGAATGGGGAGCAGTAGCATACTTATCACATAGTAAATATGGAATAAATAAAGAAATAAATATCAATAACTCAAGTGATTACTATACTGGAAGAAGTGGAGGAGACGTCGGTGGTTCAACCGCAATAAATAAAGTATATACAAATCAGACATCGACAACACAATATAACAAGTATGGTTTCTATACATACGATGGGTATTTGCTTACATATAACACAAATACAAAAAGTACAACAAGAGATATGAATAAAGTTGCAAGTTCAACTGGAAATATATACGGAATCTATGATTTAAGTGGTGGATCATATGAATATGTGATGGCAAATGAAGTAAATTCATCAAATCAATTTTATTCATCAAGCGCAGCAAACTGGAGTACATCACTATATCCATTATCAAAATATTATGATAACTATACTTATAATACATCAATTACAACATACACCAGAGGAAAGTTGGGAGACGCAACAATTGAAATGGCTCCAAATCTTAATAGTACTAATAGGTCGTGGTACTCAGATTATGGACAGCTTTATTATTCATCATATTCTTGGCTATCTCGTGGTGGATATGCCGCTGATGGGGCCAATGCTGGTTCATTTAACTTTTTTTACGATAATGGGACAAATACAAGTCATAAAGCAACTCGTTCAGTACTAGTAATAGAATAAACAATAAGTTCACACACTTATTGTTTTTCTTTTGCATTACTATTTAAAAAAATCATAATCTATTATATAATAGAATAGAAAGAAAAGGTGATTATTAATGAAACAAATAATGGATGGAAATAAAGCATGTGCTTTAGTATCATATAAATTTACAGAATGTGCAGGAATATATCCTATAACACCAGCCTCAACTATGGCAGAACATATGGATGAAATGTCTTCGAAAAAAGAAGTTAATTTTTATGGTGATGTAGTAGACATAGTAGAAATGCAAAGTGAAGCAGGAGCAATTGGAATGGTACATGGTATGCTACTTAATGGAGTATTATCTAGTACATATACTGCCAGTCAAGGGCTTTTACTAATGCTACCAAATATGTATAAAATTGCGGGGGAACAACTACCATGTGTTATCAACGTTGCAGCACGTACTATAGCAACCCATGCCTTATCAATAATGGGAGATCATAGTGATATATATTCAGCTCGTGCAACTGGCTTTGCAATTCTCGCATCATCATCTGTACAACAAGTAATGGATCTAACAAACGTTGCTTATTTATCTACAATAAAGGGGAAAATACCATTCTTAAACTTCTTTGATGGTTTCAGAACCAGTCATGAATATAATAAGATTGATGTAATAGATTTTTCTAAAGTAGAAAAACTTATTGATTATAAAGCTTTAAATGACTTTAGAGAAAGAAGCTTTGATATTGATAATCCAAAAACAAAAGGAACAAATCAAGGAGATCAAATATACTTTCAAGCAGTTGAAGCACGCAATCCTTATTATCTAGAACTTCCAGATATAGTAAATAATTATATGAACAAAATAAATAAAATAACAGGAAAAGACTATAAACCATTTAATTATTATGGAAATAAAGATGCCACTAATGTAATAATAGCAATGGGATCAGTCTGTGAAACAATAAAAGAATATTTAAAATATAACAACTCTGTTGGACTAATCGAAGTTCACTTATATCGTCCATTCTCTAAAAAATACTTCTTAGATATACTTCCTAAAAACACAAAAAAAATAGCGGTATTAGATAGAACAAAAGAACCTGGTGCAAATGGCGAACCATTATATCTAGATGTATGTGAAATACTAAAAGATACTAACATAAAAATAATAAGTGGTAGATATGGACTATCTAGTAAAGATACTAATCTTAATGATATTGAAGCAGTCTATAACTTCCTAGATACTGATAACTTACATAACTTTACAATAGGAATAATAGATGATGTAACAAGTCTTTCACTTGACAAAACTAATACAAAATTCACTAAAAACTATGAAGAACTATTAATCTGGGGTTATGGCTCTGATGGAATGATTACAACATCAAAAGACATCTTAACAATCGTGGGAGATAACACAAATAAATATGTACAAGGATACTTCGAATATGACTCTAAAAAATCTGGAGGAGTCACAAAAAGTCACTTGAGATTCAGTGATGAAGAAATACTAAGTACTTATTATGTTGATAGTCCTAAAGTAGTAGTATGTTCAAAAGATACATATCTTACTAAATACGATCTTCTAAAAGGAATAAAAGAAAATGGAATATTCCTACTAAATACTGAAAAAGATATTGATAGCTTAGAAATACCTATAGAAATGATTAATACTATGAAAGATAAAAATATAAGCTTTTACATAGTAAATGCATCAGAAATAGCAAGAAATAATAATATACCAAATAAAATAAGTACAATTATGGAAATGATAATTCTAGATCTTATGAATATACTAAATGAAAATGAACTATCTTCATATATAGAACAAATGATAAAAAAGAACTTTACTAAAAAAGGTGAAGATATAGTTAACTCTAATATAAATGCTATAAAAGATGCAAGAAATAGTTTAGTTAAAGTAGATATAGAAAACTTAAAACAAAACTATAAAATGGAAGAAGTAGATAATACTATTTTCTCTTATTTAGAACATGCCAAAGGTAATGACTTAAAAGTAAGTGATTTTAAAAACAATGTTGATGGTACATATGAAGCAGGACTATCTAAACTAGAAAAAAGAGGAATAAGTAATATTACACCATGTTATGATAAAGAAAAATGTATCATGTGTAATCTATGCTCATTTGTATGCCCTCATGCAGTAATAAGACCATATTTACTTGATAATGATGAAGTTGAATCTGCGCCTGAGGTAGTTAAATCAGATCTAAAAGATGCTAAAATAAAAGATCAAGATCTAAAGTTTACAATTGGTATAAGTCCACTTGACTGTACTGGATGTTCTTTATGTGCGGGAGTTTGTCCTACTAAAGCTATTACAATGGAGTCTATTGAAAAAAGTAAAGATAAAGAAATAGAAAAACATAATTACTTAGAAAAAGTATCAGAAAAAAGAGTAATGAGTACTGATACAGTAAAGGGAAGTCAATTTAGAAAACCACTATTTGAATTTCATGGAGCATGTGCTGGATGTGGAGAAACACCATATATAAAACTTCTTACTCAATTATTTGGTGATAACTTAATAATAGCAAATGCTACAGGATGCTCATCAATATATGGCGCTAGTCTACCCAATACACCTTATAGTATACCTTGGGCTAACTCATTATTCGAAGATAATGCAGAATTTGGTTTTGGTATCAAAGTAGCAGAGTCTCACAATAAAGAAAAAGTAAAAAGAATAATGAGAGAAAACATAGATAAAGTAAATGCTAAAAATAAAGAATTAATTAATGAATATTTAAATAACTATAGCAAAGATGTTTCATTTAAAGTATATGATGAACTTGATTATGAAGACTTTAGTGAAATATTACCACTTAAAAAATATATAAAAGATAAATCAATCTGGATGGTCGGCGGAGACGGATGGGCTTATGACATTGGTTTCGGAGGAATAGATCATGTTCTTGCTAATAATCTAAATGTTAACATTCTTGTTCTTGATACAGAAGTTTATTCTAATACTGGAGGTCAATCATCTAAATCAACCAGATGTGGGGCAGTTGCAAAATTTGCAAGCAGTGGTAAAAAAACTCAGAAAAAAGATTTAGCACGTATTGCAATGACATATCCTCATGTTTATGTTGCAACAATATCACTCGGAGCAAATTATATGCAAACAATTAAAGCTTTAAAAGAGGCTAATGAATACGATGGACCATCTATTATAATTGCATATTCTCCATGCATATCACATGGAATAAAAACTGGTATGAAAGACTCTATAAAAGAAGAAAAACTAGCAACAGAATCTGGATATTTTCCACTTTATAGATATAACCCAGTAACAAAAGAATTAAAACTTGATAGTAAAAGTGATTTTTCTAAATATGATTTAATATTTGAAAGAGAAAATAGATATCGAATTAAATCAGACTTATTAGAAAAGAATAAAGAAAACTCTATTGAAAAAGATAATGAATTAAAAGAAGATGCAAGTAAATAAGTTATAAGTGAGGTGATAAAGTGAAAGATAAATTTAAATTAACAAGAGAACAAAATGTATTCGTTGCCAAAAGAAATATAGTAGATTATATTTGGAAAAGTGCTAATTTGGAAGGAATAGGAGTTACTTATCCTGAAACACAAGTTATTTATGATGGTGGCATAGTTAATGGTTTAACAGTAGACAATATAATTGCCATTAATAATTTAAAATATGCTTGGCAATTTATACTTGAAAACAATGATATAGATTATGATTATAAAGAACTTTGTCAAATCCATAAACTAGTTTGTGATAAATTAGTTCTTGATCAAAATCTAGGAAAACTAAGAAGTACACCAGTAAATATTGGGGGAACTACTTGGAAACCACAATTTCCTATTGAAAGCCAAATCAAAGAAGAACTTGACTATTTACTTAATCAAAATGATAAAACAAAAACAGAAATAGCTATAGAAATAATGCTATGGATAATGCGCAGACAAATGTTTATTGATGGTAATAAGAGAGTAGCGATGTTATTTGCAAACAAAATTATGATAGATAACGGATGTGGTATTATAACAATTTCTCAAGATAACCAAAGTACATTTTTTGAAAAACTAATTCATTTTTATGAGACTGATGATAATACTGATTTAAAAGAATGGATTTATAATACTAGTATTGATGGAATTAATCTATAAAATAAAAACTTTAGTTTTTTGGATGATTGTCAAATAGTGTGTGTAGACACAAAATAAGCAATAATTATTATTATGAAGCTGACGCAAATGCGTTG
>CAKOLK010000014.1 GCA_934096275.1 uncultured Bacilli bacterium
CTTACATTGTATCATAGGTAATTCTATGTGTCTTTTTTTATGTCACAATCGGACACTTAATTTTTCAATTTATAAATTGTTTTTTGCAATCTGCTTACTTTGCTATTTACTTACTACTTCTTCTTTTTCTTCTTTTGGTTCTTCGACTAATTCTTGTAGTTTTTTCTTTATTTTATCTACAACACTCATATTAGGGAATGCTTTTACAAGACGTCTAGAGAAGTATGATTTCTTTGTGAATAAATCTCTAATGTATTGATTGATGTCTTGAGTAGCATCTTTGTTAACTGTTTTAATATTTTTTAATGTTTTAGAGTACCCTGATACTACGATGAATGAGAAGATAAAGTCTATTATGAAGATTGTTGCAATTACCATGCATAGAATGTTTAGTCCTGTTGGATTCATTGTTTCGTATAAATCTATAAAGAAAGGGTTTAAGAAATATATTACTATTAATGATACTAATCCAAATGGTATCATTGTTTCTAAGCATATTCTTCCATTTATATTGAATCTTCTTTTACTATAGTCCCACCATCTAGCTTTGAATAGTTTTTCCATTATGTAGCTTGTGAAGTATTCTAGTAGTGAGCATATTACCATTGACATACAGAATAGTCCAAATACTGAATCTTGATATCTACTTAATAGTATTGTTATTAGTAAGCATCCTACTCCATATATTGGTATGTATGGTCCAACCATGAATCCTCTGTTGTATAGTTTTTTTGTTCCGATGAATACATAAGTTGTTTCAAGTATCCATCCGATGATGGCGTATGTTATAAATAGCATAAAATATATTTGTATTTTCATTTTGTATCACTCCCGATAATAAGAGTATATCAAATTAGTATAATAAAAGTAAAGAAAAAAGAGAATTTTAATCTATACTAATTCTCTTATTTGTATTGTTATCTTTTTGTTTTGGAATTGTTACATTTAATATTCCGTCTTTATAGGTTGCTTTTATTTTTGTTTCTTCAACATCTCCGACGTAAAAGCTTCGTTCTAGTTTTTTATAGTTTCGTTCTCTTCTGATGTATGTTTTATTTTCTTCTTGTACTTCATCTTTTTGTGTTGTTTTAATATTTAGATAGCCTTTGCTATAGGATATGTTTATGTTTTCTTTTTTTACTCCGGGTAAATCTACTTCGATAAAGTATTTGTCATCTTTTTCATAGATATCACATTTCATATTGATATTTTCGTTGAAAAAGTTTTCTAATGATACATTTTTTGGTATTAAATCCATGTTATCCTCCGTAAAATTAATTATGAATACAACTAATAAGGAAATAGACAATTTTAATCTCCAGATAATTGCTTCATTATTATTTATTATATCTATAATTATTTCAATTATTCTTACTTATAGTGAAGAACTTGAAATATTTAATATAAGGATAATTGATAAAGATAAAAGGAATAAGATAAATATTGGTAATAGATTGTTTGCTATATTTATAGTTTGTCTTTTCTTATATAGTAGTTTTGTTGCTTTAGAGATTGTAAAAGAGAAGAATGGTAATTTGAATGAACAGTATATTAGAATATTTATTAATCTTATTACTTTAGGTCTTGCTTTGCTTACTTTGTATGTTTCTGTTAAGTATCAAAATAGTGATATTGATACTGGGCAAAATATATTTTAAAAGACTTAACCATGTTTAGATTAAGTCTATTTTAGATGAAAAGGGTCTCATCAGTCCAGAGTGCCAAGGAACACGGCACGAGCAGAGCCGTTAGGGCTAGCATTACCGTAGTCGCTGCTGAAGGCGAACGCGCCGGCGCTAGCACCATTGCTATAGCCCCCACCACGGACGAACCAAGGGGAGGAACTGTTAGGAAAGCGGGCGTAATCTGAATACCAGTTACCACTTGTTCCTGTTGGTGCCATTTCTTTTGTTGCATCTCCTAGTTTTCCTCTTGTGTATGTAGTATTTGATGAAGCATCATAACTATATTTATCATAATATCTTTTACTTGGGAAAGTATATGTTCCTGTAAATGTCCTACCACCATCATATAAGATTCCTGTAAATGCTGAGTTGTAATTATTTGTTGTCGAATTACCACTCATTTGTTGCCCATTACTCCATATCATGTTACCCATCATAAATTCATACGCTCCACCACTCATGTCATATACTCCATATACATTTCCTGTTGTTGATGCACTTTGTCCTAAAGTTGTTGTATATGAATTACATGTTGAACCACTTGATGTTGAACCTGCACTTTGTGGTCCACATCCTGTTGTATATGTATTTGCACTATTTATTGCTACTTCTTTATTTATTCCATATTTACTATGTGATAAATATGTTACTGCTCCCCATTCCATATTCTTCATCATGTGTGTTTCATCAGTTGTTGCAAATCCATATTTATTTCCAGTTTCTCTCATCTTTTGGATTCCATTAAAGAATGTGCCTACTTGTGCTCCTCTCCATGATGTTACATTTGGTAATATTCTCGGTCTTATTGTTTGTAAGTTACATCCTGAACCTACTGCTACAGAACTTGAAGCTGTACAACTAGTATCACTTGATACTTCAAACTTTCCTACCCATATTCCTGTTAGTTCTTCATTTTCTTCTCTTACATTGTTGTCATTTTTATCCCACCAAAATGCTGGGTGTGTATATGTACTTGTTCCTGCTTTTAATCCTCCATTTGTTGTATCAGTACATGTTTCACTTGTACTTGATGTTCCAGTAACATTATCAGTACATTTTATTGTACCAGTACTTGCTGTACCCTTTTCAAACTTAACATTTATTTCTTGTGGTGTATTTGTATTTAAATATGTATAAGTATATCTTGGTATCCAAACCCACATTGTATTTATATCACTAATTGGTATTTCTGTACCAGCGTTTGCATTTAAATATGTATCTCTATTTGTACTTGTAACAGTTACTGCATTAGCCCACATCTTATTATCATAATCATACCACTGATTAGATTTATCTGCATTATCACTATCAGCTTTTTTCCAACTATCACTAGTGCTATCATAATATACTGGTATCATATTACTTGTCAATGTTGGTTGGTTAGCACCACTTTTATCCAAATTATTTATTACTATTTCACTAAAGTATTGATCTGCTTCAAGTTTTAATTTTAAAAATATTTGTTGTTCAGATATTTCATCTAGGTTAGCAGATTCATCTATCCATAATCTTAATTTATATGTATCTTTTTTACCTGCTTTTAATTCTTTTTCGTTTAATAGTTCATTTAATTCTGATAGAGTTAGTGGTCCTTTTTCTTCACCATTTATTTCTAATCCAAGTTTTATTAAGTTTTTATCTAATAATGTTCCTGTATATGATGCTTTACTTGTTTCATCGTCTATTATTAAAACTTTATATTTTGCATTAGCACTTCCAGAGTTTTCTACAGTGAATGTGTATACTTCTTCTTGAAGCAATCCTTCTATATCAGACATTGAGCTAAGTCCTAAGTCAATACCTGTTGATGGCTCTTTCATTATTACTTCTAGATTACCTAATTTTACTACTTGTTCATTTGTATCAGTAAATGTTCCTGAAAATATTGCAAAAGATTGTCCTGTTATAATTAGGCAAAGAGCGATGAATCCTAATATGAATGATATTGTTGCAAGTTTTACATTTTTGTTTTGCATTTTAAATTTTTCTATCATATTAGTGCCTCCTTTACTATCATATACTTATATCTTATCACATTTTCTTAGTAAAAAAAAGTGCATTTTCGCACTTTCTTAATAATCACAGTTTCCTGGTGTTCTTGGGAATGGTATTACGTCTCTTATGTTGTCTACTCCGGTTAAGTATATTAATAGTCTTTCAAATCCCATTCCAAATCCTGAATGGTAGCATCCTCCGAATTTACGTAGGTTGCAGAACCAATCTACTGCTTCTTCATCAACATTCATTTCTTTTATTCTTGTCATTAGTTTGTCGTAGTCTTCTTCTCTTTGTGAACCTCCCATTAGTTCTCCTGCTCCTGGAACTTCAAGGTCTACTGCTGCGACTGTTTTATTATCATCATTTAGTTTCATATACCAAGCTTTAATGTCTTTTGGCCAGTTAGTAATAAATACTGGCCCATTAAAGTATTCTGTTATATATCTTTCGTGTTCTTTAGCTATATCTTCTTCATAGTCTGGTTCAAATTCCCATTCTATATTTGCTTTTTTTAGTATATCTATTACTTCATGATGAGTAACTCTTGTGAATTTTGAGCTAACTAATTTTTCTAGTTTTTCTTTTAAGCCTTTTTGAACGTATTTATCAAAAAATTCTATTTCTAAAGGGCATTTTTCTAATACGTATGATACTATGTATTTTAGCATTTCTTCTTCAATATCCATTAAACCTTCAAGGTCGCAGAATGCTATTTCAGGTTCAATCATCCAGAATTCATTGGCGTGTACTTTAGTATTTGAGTTTTCTGTTCTAAATGTTGGCCCAAATGTATATATTTTTTTGTATGCCATAGCAAATGCTTCACCATGTAATTGTCCTGTTCCTGTTATGTAGGCTTGTTTTCCAAACAGATCTTTGGTCATGTCTACTTTTCCATCTTTTGTTTTTGGTAGATTGTTTAGATCTAGTGTTGTTACTTTAAACATTTGGTCACTACCTTCACAGTCTGCGGTAGTTATAAGTGGTGTATGAGCATATACATATCCTCTTTCTTGAAAGTATTGATGTATTGCCATAGCGGTAATGCTTCTTACTCTAAATATTGCATTAAAAAGATTTGTTCTTGGTCTTAAGTATGCTTGTTCTCTTAAGAATTCGTTTGAGTGTCTTTTTGGTTGAATTGGATAGTCTTCGGGACATGTTCCTTCAAGTTTTATAGTTTTTACTTTTATTTCAAAGTCTTGTCCTTTTCCAATTGATGGAATAACTTGTCCAGTTACTGTTATAGCACTTCCTATGTGGTATTTTTGAATTTCTTCGAATGATTGTAATTCATCATCGTATACTAATTGTACATGTTTAAAGTATGTTCCATCTGAGAAGTCAATGAATCCATATTCTTTTTGTTTACGATGGTTTTTTATCCATCCTTGTAGTGTTACTTCTTCATTCATTAATTGATCTAGTTTTTGATATAATTCTTTTACGTCCATGTTTTATTCCTCCCTTATAATAAAAAAATCAATATAAAAGGAGCGTTTTGTCGCGGTACCATCCTATATTGATTACTTAATTCATGTAACGGTTTTATCCGGCTTATCCTACTTTATTCAAATAAGCATTCAGTAGTGTTATACTATTAATCTTTATTATTGGTTTCCACCTTCCCAACTCTCTTTGAATCAGTTTTTAATAGTACGTGTCTACGTCATCAATTTATGTATTTAATTCTATACCAATAATTTTTATTTGTCAATTGTTTTTTTTGTGTAAAGCAAAGTGTAAAGTGTGTAAAACTTATTTACTTTTTTCTTGATATATTTTTTTATTTATATATAATATATGTACTTGGAGGGGATGAAAATGATGAATAATAATAATTTTAATGAAATAGATGATAATAAGAAAGGAAATGGGGTTATTGAGAATCTTAAAATATTTGCTCATAGTATAAGAAGGGTTGCTCCTTATATTGTTGCAGGTGCTGTTGTGTTTGAGGCTTTTAGTTTGAATGGTTCTACTCCATTTATAAAGGATACTTCTTTTAGTTATGCAAAATATATTAAAGAATGGGATAGTAACGGAAATGCTACAGTTGTTCAAGATGGGGATATATATAGTAAGGAACCGTTAACTGATTCGCTTGTTACCACTAACGTGTTGTATTATACTGAATGGAAGAAAAATGATGATGGTACTTATTATAGGACTAAGTATACTTATGGTATTGATAATCTGGTTTTTAATGATGCTTTGCTTAAAGAAATTCTTGATTGTAAAGATTATATTGAACTTAGTGATTTTTTAGAATATAAGTCAGATGTTCAAGAACATGCTGATAGTTTGTCCGATGAAGTCCTTAATAACAATAAGGGATATGTTGTAGTTAGTACTACTGATACTGAATATTCTATGCCTGTTAGGTATATTCAAAATAGTTATGATAATGCAATGGATACTACAATTTATCTTACTACGCTTGCTGGATTGTTTGCTGTTATTGCTTATATTAGAAAACGTAATGGTTATTCTTATCATGATATAGTTTTAGACATAAAGGAAAAACATAATGTTTATAGCAAGAGACCAAAATTTAAGGTTGAGTTATTAGATGAAGAAGGACAAGAAGAAGAGATAAAAAAAGAAAGGAAACTTATATAATTTTGTTTCCTTTTTTAGTTGAATGCTAGTTCTGCTTCGATGTCTTGATCGTTTATAGCGATGTATAGAAAGATTGATCCCGCGATAAAGATTAGGATGCTTCCTATTAATGAGTACTTGGTAAAGTCTTTTTTCTTTTTGTTATCATATATAGAAAGATTTTTATAGTCTTTGTAGCTGTCGTATAAGAAGTATGTGTATACTAGTAATGCTACTGAAAATATAAATATTAAGATGTTTCTATATTTTTCTTTTGATATTTGATTGTTTGTTATAAAGTAATCTTTTTCATAGTAGTTTGATATAAAACAGAGTATTATTAAAAATAAATAGATTATCCATACATAGTTTTCTGTTTTTATTTGTTTTAATCTTTCTTCTGTTTCTTTACTCATATTAAAATATATTATTTTGTTTTATTTTTATTATTAAGTATTTGTTTAATATATTCTAATTCTTCAATGTCTGTTACTTCTTCAATACCTTTCATGGTATTTTGTCCAAATGTAAAGTCTTTCTTAGATTTTGTAAGTAATAGATAGTCTCTATCTTCTGCTTCGATTATTTTTTCTAGGGTGTATTTTTTTCCATTTGTTAGTGTAACTGTTTTTCCAATTTTTAATTTCATTAAATTCGCCTCTTTTTTAAAATATTCCTATTATTTCATCATTTTTTACATCTATATTTAAATAATTTGAATTTTTAGCAAGTCCTGGCATTGTTTGTATGTTGCCTGTTAAAAGTGTTATTATTTTTGTACCATTGTTAATTTTATAATCGTTAATTGTTATGGTAAAGTCTTTAGGGTATCCTAGTAGTTTTGGATTGTCTGTGATGCTGTATTGTGTTTTTGATATACATATTTTATAGTCCTTAAAGTCTTTATTTAGATTTTCTAGTTCTTTTTTCAAGCCTTTTTTATATTTTACTTCTTTAGCAGTAAGGAAGTTTTTACATACGTTTTCTATTTTTGTTATTATGTCGTCATCATCTTGATATAGTTCTAAGTGTTTTGTGTTTTTATTGTTTGCTAATGTTGTTACTTTTTTTACTAGGTTTTTTGTGTTTTTTGGTCCGTTGTTGTATATGTTGCTTACTTCAAATGGTGTGTTTAGTTTTTCACAGAATTTTTTTACATAGTTAATTTCTTCGTCTTTGTCGTCTTTGAATTTGTTTAGGACTACCAACACATTGTCATTTGCTTGATGCATTTTTTCAATGTGGAATCTTAGGTTTTCTATTCCTTTTTCTAGTGATCCTTCGCCATTGTGTTTTAGGCTTCTTATTGTTGATGTTATTATTATTAAGTCTGGATAGATATTGTTATCACGGCATTTAATATCTAAGAACTTTAAAGCTCCCATATCACTTCCGAAACCTGCTTCTGTTATGGTGTAGTCGCTTAATGACATGGCTAGTTTTGTTGCAATAACGGTGTTACAACCATGGGCAATGTTGGCGAATGGTCCTCCATGTATGATTGCAGGATTATTATATAATGTTTGAACTAGATTAGGTTTTAATGCATCTTTTAAGAGTGCTAGGACTGCTCCTTCACATTTTAAGTCTTTTAGATAAACATATTTTTTGTCTTTATTTATACCTATTATAATATTTTTTATTTTTTTTCTTAAGTCATCTTCATCTTTTGCTAAACATAATGTAATCATAAGTTCTGATGCTGCGGTTATGGTGAAGTGTTCTTTTCTATTTTCTAGTGTTATATTTCTTAGTGCTCTGTCATTTAGATCTAGACATCTTTGAAACAGTACTTCTTGTATTTGTAGTTCGTTACCAAAGTAAATATGATTATCTATTATTGATGCAATTAAGTTATTAGCGCTTGTTATAGCATGGAAATCTCCATTAAAGTGTAGGTTTATATCATTTGATGGCATTACTTGTGATAGTCCTCCCCCGGTTGCTCCCCCTTTTATGCCGAATACTGGTCCAAGTGATGGTTCTCTAAGTGCTAAGATTGCTTTTTCTTTATTGTAGTTCATTGCATCGCATAGTCCAATTGAGAATGTTGTTTTTCCTTCACCGAATGGGGTTGGGTTTGTGGATGTCACTAATATCAGTTTAGTTTTTTTGTTACTTGGTGTTTTATTTATTTTTGCTTTATGGTTTCCATATAGTTCTACTTCGTTTTCTTTTAGACCTAGTTCTTTTGCTATTTTGTCTATTTTTTTTAGTTTGAAGTTTTTTGATATTTCGTAATCTGTCATGATATTCCTCCTTTCTTTTATATTATATCATATTTGAACAATTTTTTTCTTATTTTGTTATTTTATGTTATTTAATGATGATTTTTGAGGTATAATAGTGTTAATTTTGGTTAATTGCTACCTATTTTATACAAAATGATAACGATTTTTGGTAGTGCAACTGATATTATTTATATTATAATTTTGGTGGAGGTGGAAAAAATGAGATTTTGTGATAAGTTGGTAAATCTTAGAAAAAAGAATAATTTTTCTCAGGAGATTCTTGCTGAGAAGTTGAATGTTTCAAGACAAGCTGTGTCTAAATGGGAAAGTGGTAGTACGTATCCTGATATGGAAAAAATGTTGCTTCTTTGTAATATTTTGAATTGTACTTTAGAGGAATTAATGGATGATGGTGTTATTAAGACTTCGGATAAGGGTAATAGTAAGTTTAATTTGAATAACTGGTTTAATGATTTTTTAAAGTATATTACTAATAGTTATAATATGTTTTGTAATATGGTTTTTAAGGATAAGATTAAGTGTTTATTAGAAATGGCTTTTATATTTGTTGTTATTTATTTTATGTGTAAAATTATATATTCTCTTGTTAATATTTTTTTGATTGATTTATTTGTTAATATTCCAAAAATTGGTTATGTTATAGATTCTATTTTTGAAGGTATTACTACTTTAATATTGGCAGTGCTTGGTATTATTGTTTTCTTGCATCTTTTTAAGATTAGGTATTTGGATTATTATGTGACTATTGAGGATAAAAATGTGAAGAAACAAGTTGTTGAGGATCCTATTGAAAAGGATAAGGAGTCTTCGGTTTTTTTAAAGAAGTCACGAGATAGAATAATTATTAGGGATCCAAAGCATTCTTCATTTAGTTTTTTCGAGGGGCTTTCTAGGTTTATTGTTTTCTGGATAAAAGTGTTTGCTGTTTTCTTTGGAGTTTGTGTGTGTTTTGGATTTGTTTTGTTTGTTATTTTTGATGCGCTTCTTATTATGTACTTGAAATATGGTGTAATTTTCTTTGGATTTCTTCTTGTTTTTTTAGGATGTTCTTTTATATCATATTTGGTAATTGAGTTTATATATAATTTTGTGTTTAATAGGGTGCATCATTATAAAAGAGGTTTTATTGTATTTGTGATTGGTCTTTTATTTATTGGTGTTGGTAGTGCAGTTGGTTTGGATAGTGTGTTTGATTTTAAGTATGTTAATGATAACAGGGATTTAGAGTATGTTACTGATTCTATGTATATTAAAATGAGTAAGAATATGAATATTTATAATGTTGATGATGTTGTCATTGATAATGGTAGAAAAGATATTAAGGTTGAAATTACTCATTTAAAAAGTACTGGTTATGATTATGATGTTTATGGTGATGGATCTTATTATTTTTATAAGAATGTAAGTCCTGCTTCTTTTTTTGAAGTTATAAGCAATGATATTAAGAATAAGAAGATTAGAAATTATAATGATGCTTTTGATGTAAAAGTTAAAATATATATATCTGATGATAATTATAAAATGCTTACTACTCATGATAATACTTCTTATGAAGATGAATAATGCTTAATTGTATTATTCTTTTTCTTTGTTATTTAAATTTGTTGTGTTATAATTAGGGTGTGAGGTATTTACTATGTATTCAAATAATAAATTAAGTTTTTATCAGATTATGTGGCTTTACATAATTGGTGCTTTTTTAGGATTTATTGGTGAGACTTTGTTTCATATTTATAGTCATGGAGAGTTTTCAAATATGCAAGGAATGGTTTATGGTCCTTTTAAACCGTTATATGGTCTTGGCGCTGTTATTATGTATCTCATTTACAGAAATGTTAGTGAGAAAAGATATTTATTTGTTATTTTTTCTGGTGTTGTTGTTGGAACTTTGTATGAATATGGAGTTAGTCTTTTTGAAGAGAATGTTTTTGGTTATAATTCTTGGCTTTATTCTGATGGGCCTCTTGTGATTAATAGACGCGTTTATTTGCCATATTGTTTTATTTGGGGGTTTGTTATATTGCTTTATTATTTGGCGATTCCTTATATTAAAAGGGGGTATAATTATTTATGTGGATTTGATTGGTTTAAAAGGTTGTCTTTTGTTGCTTGTTTTTTGATGAGTTTTAATATTTTGCTTACGATTGGTGTTTCTGCAAGATATGTCGATCGAAGTAATGGTGTTGAGGCTAAGACTGTGATTGGTAATACTATTGATGTTCTTTATGATGATGAGTTTGTGAAGGAACATTTGCCCCTTATTAGGGTAAAAAAATAAGATATTAACATTTTTGTTAATATCTTATTCGTTTTCTTTATTTCTTAATGAGTATTCTTTCTTTTCTTCCATCATATATTTTGTAATGTTTGTTTCAATTTCGTCTAGTGCTGTTTTGCTTAGATTTGATATTGTGACAAGTTCTTTTATTGTGTCAATTTTTATTTTTCCCCAGATTAGTCCTGATATTACTGTTAGGTCATTGAACATATCTGGTGTTATGGAATATAGAAAGTATCCGAATAGTAATCTATCTTGTGCAATTATTAGTCTTTTATCTGTTATTACAAATACTGATGTCGAGATAACATCATACCAGTTATCGTTTCTTTGACCTGTAAAAACGTATAGGACTGTTTCATCGTCGTTTAAGTGTTTTTGCGCTATTTGACAATGATTTTTTAATCTCCATGCAACTGTTGATGGGTATCTTTTTTTGAATGATGTTGCCCATCTATAAATATTATTACTATTATTCATTATTCGACCACCTTATTTTTTTGTAAGAATGAAATAAGTTCGTTTTCATCAACGTATCCATTTAATACGTCTATTCTCTTGCCATCTTTATATAGCAAGTTTAATGGTGTTCCCCATTCTTCTTCAGTGAAGTATTTATCACTTGCTAGTAGTTTTTCTCTTTGTTCTTCGGTTACGTCTTCGCGGGCTAGGTCAACGTAGTAAACGTTGAATTTTTTATTTTTTAAAGCTTTGTTTATTGATTCTTTAAACATTGTACAATAACTACATGTATTGCTTCCTACGAACATGAAGTTGTATCCTTTTGTTTTTATGATGTCTAGATATTCAGTAATTGATACTTCAATGTATTTTCTTTCGATAATGTCATTGTTCATAAGTTCTTGTGTAAAATTGTAGTTTTTGTAATTGTCATCACTATAAGAATATGTTTTTTCTTTGTTAGTATACTCTTGGAATGATGTTTTTTCTTTTCCTAATACTTTTGTTTTTTGCTCATCTGTTAGATCGTTTGTGTTTACAAAGTATGAGGTTGCGTTGCTGTTTGATATTGTTTCTTTGATGTTATTGTATTCTTGATTTTCTTCTCCAAAGTATACTACAAAGTCTTTTCCTCCTTCGACTAATTTAGTGTATTCATCATATGTTATTTCTTGTAGTGGTTTTTTGGTTAGACATGTTGATAGAATAATTAGTCCTACAAGTATAATTACGATGATTCCCACGAATATAACAGTGTTTTTATTTTTTTCTATAAACTTTTTCATATTGTTACCTCCTGATATAATTTTATCATTATTTGATGGTTAAGTAAAGTAAAAGCAATTTATTGTCGCAATAAATATGCACAAATTAATGTATAATTTGCTTTTTGAAGTATTTTAAAAGCAGCAAGTGTCTATATTGATTATAGAGTTATGCCACTTTTATATAAATTATTCTTCAGATATTGTTTTTGTTTGTTGTAGTTTTTCGTAGTAGATTGCAAATGCTGTGTTGCAGTATGGAACTACCCATATGCATAGGATACCTAATGTTAATACGCAAAGAATGTAGTATCCTAGAAAGCTAAGATTGAATACAAAATAGTCCCATTTGTATCCTTTCATTAGTTGCCAACTTTTCTTTAATCCATCTATTGCATCTTCTTCTTTGTTGTCTGCGGTTATGTAGTAAAACATTGAAAATCCTAGGGTTAAAATGATTCCTGGCACTATTAATAGAACGTATCCAATTGATGTGAAGATATTTATAAGTATGTATCCTAAGATTATTGTTGGCCATTTTTCTTTTAGGCTTGGTAGTATTTCTTTGAATGATTCGAACTTTCCTGTTCTTACAAAGTTAAGTATATACTTGTAATAGCATACTATAAATAGGGATTGAAGCATTGCGATTATTAGTGAGTAGATTTTGCCCGCTAATGTGATGGTTCCTGTTGATGTTACTATTTCAACTCCTGCTGCTTTTGTAATTAATGATATTATGCTTGTTATTACTCCCCATATTAATAGTGGTACCCAGATGTTTAGTTTATTGTTTTTATATTTTGCTTTTGCTTCTTCTTTAATTTCTTTTCTATTCATATTTTTTTACCTCCTATGGTTAAAGTATATACTAATTAAAGAAAAAAATAAAGCATTTGAACTAGTCAAGTAAAAATAGACAGTTTATAAAAAACAATCATTAAAACCCTGATTCAATTTTATATTGAATTG
>CAKOLK010000015.1 GCA_934096275.1 uncultured Bacilli bacterium
GAGATTTTTTATCATTTTTACAAAATAAAAGACAAATAAGTAAAATTTGTACCTATTTGTCAACAGTCTGAAAGATATCAATTGTAGTAGTTGATATCTTTTTTTAAATATCTAAATAAATTGTTGATAAATTGACTTTTTTTAGGAATAATGTTATAATTTTCCTAGAAAAAGGAAATGATGTATATGAGTAATTATGATAAAATTTTAAATTATGCTAAAGAAAATAATGGATACATTACTACAAAAAAAGTAAAAGATTTAGAAATTAATAGTACATTTTTAAGTAATTTAGTAAATGATAAAAAGTTAGAAAGAATTGGAACAGGTATTTATAAATTACCTGAATATCCAATTGATAATTTTTATATATTATCTAAAAGCAGTAAAAATATGTGTTATTCTCATGCTACTAGTTTATATTTACATAATATGTCTGATAGAATTCCATTAGTTTATGATATTACCGTTCCCTATGATTATAGTGGTAATTTATTAAATAATGAAAATGTATCACTAAGATATGTTAAAGACGATATCTTTAAACTTGGAATGATTGATATTAAAACTATTAATGATTTAACAGTTAAATGCTATGATTTAGAAAGAACATTATGTGATATTATTAAAGATAAAAATCGTGTGGATAAAGAGATTTATTCTAAAGCATTAAAAGAATATGCTAGAAATAAAAATAAAGATATTTTAAAACTAGTTAAATATGCTAAAAAGTTAGATATTGAAGATGAAGTTGTTGAATTAATGGAGGTATTATTATAGATGAATTCAGATAAATTGAATAGTATTATTAAGAAAAAATCTAATGGTAATAATAATTTAGCACATCATTTTCATCAAATGTTTTTCTTTGAACACGTATTAACGAGGTTAGAAAAAAGCAAATAGAGATAATGTCATTTTAAAAGGTGGAGTTTTACTTTCTTCTATTATTGGAGAAGATTTAAGAACTACTAAAGATATAGACGCTACATTAAAAAGCTTACCATTAAATATAGATTCTATTAGAAATATCTTTGAAGAAATATTATCTATTGATATTGATGATAATGTTAACTTTGAAATAGTTAATATTAAAGACATTAGATTAGAAGATGAATATGGTGGATTTAGAATAAATGTTAAAGGCACTTTTTATAAAATAAAAACTAATTTCTTTATCGAAATAACTACTGGAGATATTATTACACCTAGAGAAATTAAATATAAATATAATTCAATTTTTGAAGATAAGAAGATAAATATTATGGCTTATACTATTGAAACTATTATTGCTGAAAAGTTTCAAAGTATTATTAGTAAAAATATAACTACTACAAGAGCTAAAGATTTTTATGATTTATATATGTTATTGAATAATCATAAAGATGATATCAATAATAGAAATTTAGTTAAAGCTATAGAAAATACTTTTAATAAAAGAAATACTGAATTTTATATCGATAACTTTAAAGAAACAGTAGAAATATTAGAAGATAGTAATGTTTTAAAAAGAGTATTTACTGATTATCAAAGCAAATTAGAATATACCAAAGAAGTAAGTTTTGATGATACAATTAAAGCAATAAAGAATATTATTAACATATTAGAAAGTGAATTAGTTGATGTGTAATTTTGATTTTACACTATCAAATTTTTTCTATTCTTTATATTTATTAATATTTATGATATAATAAATACATTATTTATGGAGGTGTCTTATGGATGGTAAAATAAATGAAATTAGAAGTGCTAATGACATAGTAGATGTTATATCATCATATATACCTCTAGAAAAAAAAGGAAAAAACTTTTTCGGAGTATGCCCATTTCATGATGATTCCAATCCTAGTATGAGTGTATCAAAAGATAAACAAATATATAAATGTTTTAGTTGTGGTGCAAGTGGTAATGTTTTTAACTTTGTAATGGATTATGAACATGTTGATTTTAAAGAAGCACTATCTATTCTTGCTAAAAAAGCAGGAATTACTCTTAATAACGTAAATGTAAAAAGTAAAGAAAATAAATATGATAAATACTATAAAATGTATGATATATCATTAAAGCTATATCAAAACAATCTTAGTTCTAATCTAGGTACTAGTGCTAAAGAATATCTACATAAAAGGGGTATTACAGATGAATTAATTAAAACTTTTAAAATAGGTCTTGCAACAACATCAAAAGATAGCTTAACTAAAATCTTAAATAGTAAAGACTATACTAATAGAGAAATAGAATTATATGGACTTGGAACTGGTACAAATGATCTATACATTAATCGTATAATGTTTCCTTTATTTGATATATCAAATAATATTGTTGGTTTTTCTGGTAGAATATATAATACCAGTTCATCATCAAAATATATAAATACTAAAGAAACACCAATATTTAAAAAAGGAGAACTGCTATATAACTACTATAATGCTAAAGATAGTGTTAGGCAATTAAAAAAGATTGTTTTAGTCGAAGGATTCATGGATGTTATAAGACTACATAGCATAAACGTAACTAATGCCGTAGCACTTATGGGAACGTCTCTTACTAAGGAACAAATAAACTTATTAAAAAGATTATCACTTAATATAACTTTATGTTTAGATGGTGATAGTGCTGGTAGAAAAGCAATGTCTGTAAATGGTGCTTTACTTGAAGAAGCAGGTTTTAATGTCACAGTAGTAGAACTACCTGATAATCTTGATCCCGATGAATACATCTTAAAAAATGGAAAAGATTCATATATGTCACTTCTTGATAATGCAATACCATATAGTGACTATAAAATAAACTATCTAAAAGAAGGCAAAAATCTTTTATCAGTCGAAGATCAAACTACATACATAAATAATGTTATTGATGAAATATCAAAAGAAAAAGATGAAATAAAACAAGAATTATTACTTAATAAACTATCTAAAGAATTTAACTTAGATGTAGAAATATTAAAAAATAAGTTGCAAAATAAGGAAAAATGTAGTAAAATTGAGACGTTAAACAAAGAACCCATCAAAAAACAAAAATTAGATAAATATCAAAAGGCTACATATTTAATTCTATATACTATGCTAAACAGTTATAATGCTGCGATTAAATATGAAAAAGAACTAAACTTTTTACCTACAAGACCTGCTAGATATTTAGCTAATGAAATAATTTATTACTACAAAAAAAATCAAAATCTTGTGCTAGCGGACTTTATGTCTACTTTACAAGACAAAGAAGAAATGGATACTATGCTAAAAGAAGTATTAAGTTATGTTGAACTTGATGAAGTTAATTTCGATGCAATAGATGAATATATATCTGTGATAAAAGGGTATAATAGTAACCGTGCTACTAAAAGGTTAATGGAGCAATTAAGAAATGAACCCGATCCAGTAAAAAAAGCATTAATTGCAGAACAAATTAAACGGGTTAAAATAGGGAGTTGATTTAAGTGGTAAATGAAATCAAAACTTTTGAAGCAAGAACAAAAGAATTAGTAGAACTAGGTAAAAAAAATGATAATAAAATAACATTCGAAGAATTAGCAGAACATTTAAAAGGGTTAGATCCTGATAGTGACTCACTAGATAAACTATATAATACATTAGTACAAAACAATATCGAAGTAGTATCAACCGAAGGAGAAAACACTGATGAAGTTGATGATAGCGATGATGGACTAGACTTAATCGAAGATATCTCTGGTAATAAAGATATAAAAATAAACGATCCAGTTAGAATGTATCTAAAAGAAATAGGTAGAATAAACCTACTTACATCAGATGAAGAATATGAATATGCACTTCTTGCAGAAGAAGGAAATGAAGAAGCAAAAAGAATACTTGCAGAATCTAACTTACGTTTAGTAGTATCAATAGCAAAAAGATACGTTGGACGTGGAATGGCATTTCTAGACCTAATACAAGAAGGTAACATTGGACTTATGAAAGCAGTAGATAAGTTTGATCCTTCAAAAGGATATAAGTTTTCTACATATGCAACATGGTGGATAAGACAAGCAATAACTCGTGCAATTGCCGATCAAGCTAGAACTATAAGAGTTCCAGTACATATGGTTGAAACAATTAATAAATTAGCTAGAGTTCAAAGACAACTTACACAAGAACTAAATAGGGAACCAAGTGAAGCAGAAATTGCAGAAAAAATGGGAATTACAGAAGACAAAGTTCGTGAAGTATTAAAAATATCACAAGAACCAGTATCACTTGAAACTCCAATCGGGGAAGAAGATGATTCACATCTTGGAGACTTTGTACCAGATGAAAGAATGATGTCACCTGAAGAATATACAACTAAAGAATTATTAAAAGAAGAACTTGAAGGAGTACTACTTACTCTAACTGAAAGAGAAGAAAAAGTATTAAAACTTAGATTTGGATTAGACGATGGACATTGTAGAACCCTTGAAGAAGTAGGACAAATATTCGGAGTTACAAGAGAAAGAATAAGACAAATCGAAGCAAAAGCGTTAAGAAAAATGAGACATCCATCTAGATCTAAAAAACTTAAGGATTTTTTAACAGACTAATGAAAATAAATGAAAGACTAAAAAGAGTTGCATCATACATTGATGACAACTCTTATATTATAGATGTTGGATGTGATCATGCACTACTAGATATATACTTAGTAAAAACTAAAAAAAATATAAAAACAATTGCTAGTGATATTAGTGATGGACCTTTAGAATATGCATATAAAAACATAAAAAAAGAAAACTTATTAAATAAAATAAAAATAACTAAAAGAAATGGAATAGATACTTTAGAAAAAGAAGTAGACACAATAATAATCTCAGGAATGGGTACTTCTAATGTATTAGATATAATATTTAGAAATAAAGATAATTTAAAAAATATCAAAAAAATAATTATATCATCAAATAATGATTGGTATAACTTAAGAAAAACATTTACAGAAAATAACTACTATATAAAAGAAGAAGATATAATACTAGAAAATAATAAGTTCTATCCCATAATAATATTTGAAAAAGGAACAAAAAAATATAAAAAATATGAATTAAAATATGGTCCAATTCTTTTAAAAAGTAATAATGAAATATTTAAAAAATATATAGAAAAAGAAATAACTAAACTAAGTAATATAAGAAATAATTTAACAAGTAAATACTTAATAAAAAAGATTAAGTTAGAAAAAGAAATTAGATTTTTAAAAAGAATTTAATTTCTTTTATTTTTATGATATCATTATACTGAGGTGAGATCATGATAAAAGTTATAATACTAAGTATTTTTATTATATATATGACATATCTAAAATGGATAATATTTAAAAAAGCAAATAAAAAAAGTATATACTCTTTAATACCGATATATTCAGATCTAATACTATTTGAAATAGCGCAACTATCAAAAGCATATATAATTCCTTATATAGTTTGTATTGGTTTATTCTATGTACCATTATTTACTATAATAACTCAATTATTAGGATCACTATTTATATTTATTCTAACAGTTAACTTCTGTATCTATTTAGCAGAATCATTTAATCAAAGTAAACCATTTGGAATAGGAATATTTTTACTTAGTCCAATATTTTTATCAATAATTGCCTTTAATAATAATATAACATATAAGTATAATAAGAAATTAGAAATAAAAGATTATAAACTAAATAAACATTCTTCTCATATAGATAAGAATACATATACTAAAAAAATAAACAAACCAATCGAAAATAAAGAAGAAGATACTAACTATAAGTTTTATTAAAAAACTCTATTAAATTACTTGTATAAAACTACAAAAAGTAGTATATTATATATAAAGAAGCACGTTCTATGAACGCCGTCTTCTTGTTTTAGCAAAAGATGCGACGCTTTCTTATATCAAAGAGACGTCGCATTTATTATAACTATTACTTAAAATATTTTAAGAAGATAATTAATAATAAAATAATAACTACAAATTGTAGTAAAATGACAAAGTCTTTTTTACTCATCATAATTATCACCTCATTTCTTTAAAAAGATAATGAAGACGGCGCCGTAATGAACGTGCAATATAAATACAACAAATAAATGTTTGTATGTCAAGCTTGTTGAGTAGAAGAAATTAAAGAGGAAAATAGTGCTTGAAAAAGTACTATTTTTAATATAAAAAAAGAAATTACATAGTTATAATTTCTTAAATAAAGAAGTTAGGTTTATTTGTATCATTGCTATTAGATACATTATTAGTACTAGTATTGTTATTAGAATTACTACTGTTATTACTACTATTTGTATTTGTACTAGTATTTTTTCTATCATTTGAATTAATTTCTTTTGCTACTCTATACATTGTTTTAGCATTATTAATAATTGGTTTTACTTGATAAAATACTGGTATAGCTTGATTAATTACACCAAGTGTTTTACTAGCACCATTTAATAAACCACTAAAGGTAAAAGTACTTGCTTTAGTAGCGCTACCTAGTGCATTAACTGCTGGTGCACTTCTTGCACCTAATAAAGAAGAGAGTGGACTAGTACGTAAAGCACCACCCATCAAAGGACTTGCCATACGAGTAGCATTTGGTATAGTACCCATCATATATGGATAAAATTGATTATACATGGTTATTCCTCCTGATATATAATATGCATATATTAAACTATTGTCCTAAAAATATAAAAAAATATCGTAAAATGTTGCATATCATCTATAATTTTTATATAATATTAATAGAGATTAAGATACTTTTTGGACCCAGAAGTTTATTAATCTCTTTACTTTTGTTTAAACTTGTGCTATATTATATAAGAAAAACAAATGATGAAGACGGAAATATATTACTTTTTTAAAGAGAGTTAGTGGTGGTGAAAACTAATAAAAAGATATATTTTAGATCACTTCTGATGTGTTTTATTAAAAGTAAAAACGGTTACGCGTTATAGTATTAGAGTATAAAAATAAGGTGGTACCACGAATATTTCGTCCTTTGGTATCATCTTTTTTGTTTTATAGGGAGGAATAATATGTTTAAAGAATTAAAAAAAGGAAAACCAGAAGAAATAGAATCATTTTATTCTAGATTTTGGGAAGAAGATAATATCTTACAAAAAAGTATAGATAATAGAGACAAATACTTTGTATTCTATGATGGACCTGCGACTGCGAATGGATTTCCAGGACTTCATCATATGGTTGCTAAGTTTTTAAAAGATAGTTTTTGTAAATATAAAACTATGCAAGGGTATAAAGTTCTAAGAAAAGTAGGATGGGATACTCATGGTCTACCAGTTGAATTAGCGGTAGAAAAAGAACTTGGATTCAAATCAAAAACTGATATTGAAAAATATGGAATTGAAGCCTTTAATAAAAAATGTAAAGAGTCAGTTTGGAAAAATGAAAAAGCATTTAGTGATCTTACTACTAAAATGGGACAATTCATTGACTTAAAACATCCTTATGTTACATATGATAATAATTATATTGAAACAGAATGGTGGATTTTAAAAAAGTTCTTTGATGAAGGGTTATTTTATGAAGGACATAAAATATTACCATATTGTCCAAGATGTGGAACAGGTCTTGCATCTCATGAAGTAGCACAAGGATATAAAGAAGTAAGTGTAGATACTGTTACTGTATCATTTAAAATAAAAAATGAAGACTGCTACTTCCTAGTATGGACTACAACTCCATGGACATTAATTGCTAATGTTGGTTTATGTGTTAATCCGGATGAAGAATATATTAAAGCACAGTCAATGGGGTATAAGTTCATCGTAGCTAAAAAATTAGCAAACAAAGTACTCGGAGAAGACTACAAAGTGCTTGAAACATATAAAGGTAAGGACTTAGAATATACTGAATATGAACAACTAATACCAGAACTTTCTGTATCTAAAAAAGCATTTTTTGTATGTTGTGATAGCTATGTAACTATGGAAGATGGTACAGGTATAGTGCACCTTGCACCAGCATTTGGACAAGATGATGCTCTTGTAGGTAAAAAATATGATCTACCTTACTTAAATCCTGTCGGAGAAGATGGTTGTTATTTAGAAGGCCCATGGAAAGGAACACTTGTATTTGATGCAGATTTAGATGTAATAAAATACTTAAAAGCAAATGATAAACTATTCAAAAAACAAAAAATAGTACACAATTATCCACATTGCTGGAGATGCTCAACACCGCTTATATATTACTCAAAACCAAGTTATTATCTAGAAGTTACTAAAATAAAAGATAAGGTAATCGAAGCTAATAAAACAGTAAATTGGCATCCATCATATGTCGGAGAAAAACGTTTTGGTAATTGGTTAGAAAATCTAAATGATTGGGCAATATCAAGAAATAGATATTGGGGTACACCACTTCCTCTATGGAAATGTGAATGTGGACATACTCATATGATTGGAAGTAGAGAAGAACTAGTAGAACTATCAATCGAAGATATCGATGAATCAATCGACTTACATAGACCATATGTTGATAACGTACACATTAAATGCGATAAATGTGGTAAGGCAATGACTAGAACAACAGATGTAATTGATTGTTGGTTTGATTCAGGATCTATGCCATTTGCACAATATCATTATCCGTTTGAAAATAAAGAATTATGGGAAACACAATTTCCAGCAGACTTCATTGCTGAAGGAATAGATCAAACTCGTGGATGGTTCTATACATTACTTATTATATCAACATTTTTAACAGGAAAAGCCCCATATAAAAATGTATTAGTAAATGACTTATTACTTGATAGTGAAGGAAAGAAAATGTCTAAATCAAAAGGTAATATTGTCGAACCATTTACTACTATGAAAGAGTATGGAGCAGATACAGTAAGGTTTTATTTACCATATGTATCACCTGTATGGACACCATTAAAGTTCGATGTAAATGGTCTAAAAGAAGTACACTCTAAGTTCTTTAACCCATTAAAAAATACTTACTCATTCTTTACTATCTATGCTAATATAGATAACATTGATCCAAGAGAATATGAAGTATCATACAATGATTTAGAAGAAATAGATAAATGGTTATTTTCTAAACTTAATAAATTAATTAAAAATGTTACAGACTCATATGAAGAATATGATCTAAACAAAGTAGTAAAATACTTAACAGACTTCGTTAGTGAAGATCTATCCAATTGGTACATAAGAAGAAATAGGAAAAGATTCTGGGGTAGTGAGTTAAATACTTCAAAAAAATGTGTTTATTATACAACGTATAAAACATTACTTGATCTATCAAAACTAATTGCTCCGATTACACCATTTATATCTGAAGAAATATATCAAAACTTAACTGATAAAGAATCAGTACATTTAAGTGATTTTCCTAAATATGATGAATCTTTAATAAATGATACAATCGAAGAAAAAATGGATTTAGTAAGAGACTTAATATCACTAGGTAGAAATGTAAGAGAAGAACAAAAAATAAAAGTTAGACAACCAATTAAAGAAGTCATCTTAGATGGTAAAAATAAAGATATTCTTGGTGACTTAACTGACTTAATAAAAGAAGAATTAAATGTAAAAGAAATTATATTCGAAGATGATCTTTCTAAATACATGAACTTTATAGTAAAACCAAACTTTAAAGAAGCTGGTAAAGTAATGGGATCAAAAATGAAAGAGTTTACTAATTTCTTGAGTAATTTAGATGAAGAACAAATAAATAAACTAAGAAATAATGAAACTATTTCCTTCGAAGATATTGATATTACTAGTAATCTAATTGATATAAAAATCATCTCAAAAGAAGGATTTAATACCGCTAATATGAATAATAACTTTATAATATTAAATACTTCATTAGATGAAGAACTAATAAAAGAAGGATATGCTAGAGAGTTTGTATCAAAAATTCAAAATCTAAGAAAAGAAAAAGATTTTGATATAGAAAATAGAATTAAACTATATTATAATTCTAATGATTACTTTGACTCTGTAGTTGAAGAATTTAATGACTATATCAAAAAAGAAACTTTATCATTAGAAATAAAAAAAGATGAAAGTATTAGTAATAAACAATTAATAAATGATATTGAAGTATCATTTGATGTAGAAAAAGTGCTTATGTAAATAAGTGCTTTTTCTATGTAAAGTAAGCTAAATATTTTATACTAATTAAAAACTTATATGCTATAATTTATGAAGGAGGCAAAATGTATGAGTGAATTAAAACACGTTGGTATAATCGTAGATGGAAATGGAAGATGGGCAACTAAAAGAAATAAAAAAAGAAGTGAAGGACATCTCGAAGGATCAAAAAACTTAGAAAAATTAATTTTAAAAATAAGTGAATCTAATATAAAAGTACTTAGTTTATACGTTTTTTCTACTGAAAACTTTAAACGTGATAAAAATGAAGTAGACTATTTAATGAATTTATTTACCAAATGGTTTAAAATAATTAATAAAAAATATAAGGATAAAAATATTAAAATATTGTTTTCTGGTAGAAAAGAAAACTTAGATAAAAAAATTATAAAAGAAATAGAGTCTTTAGAACATGATACAAAAGATAATACGGGATTAATAGTTAATTTCTGTCTTAATTATGGAGGTCGTGCTGAAATAGTAGATGCCACTAAAAAGATATGTAGAGATGTTATAAATAATAAGATTGATATAAATGATTTAAATGAGAATATGTTTAGTAAATACTTATATAAAGATTTACCTGACTTAGATCTACTTATTAGAACTAGTGGTGAACAAAGAATAAGTAATTTTATGCTATGGCAATTATCATATGCAGAACTATTCTTTACAAATACTTTATTTCCAGATTTTACATATGAAGAGTTTACTGATATAGTAGATTCTTATAAAAATCGTGATCGTAGATTTGGTGGCATTAATAAAAAATAAGAATTATAAATGATTGCTTTTTAATAAAAAAAGTAGTCATTTTTTGTTTACTATACTTTAAAAATATGATATAATTCACTTATGTAAATGGGAGTGATAAAATGAATAACGATTTTGTAAAAAAAGTAGCACTTTATAAAGAATTATTTGATGCAAAAACTATTAGTGAAGAACAATATCTAAACTTTATTAAAGAAGTTGTAAATGAACAAACTAAAGAAGTTGTAGAAAATAAAGATTTAAGCTCTGAAGCAAAAAGAGAAGAATTAGTAAATGAAACTAGACAAAAATCTCAAGATTTAAGAGATAGATTAAATGAATATGAAAGAAAAGGTGCAGAAGAAGAAAGAAAAAGATTGCGCGATAAAGAACAAGAATCTGAAGTTTCTTTTGCAATACAATTTCTATCTCAAATCTATGATTCATATGGAAACAGAGTATATCCTGATGAATTACTTGAAGATGAAACTAAGATGTCTTTATATGAAATGCAAAGCTTAATTGAAAATATTAAAAATAGTGCACCACAAAGATATAATGAAATAGTTAGTAAAATTGATCCTTCAAAAGTTATTGAAATAAATGAAGAAAAACCAGTTGTAGAACAAACTGAAACAAGTAATGTTGAAGAACCTGTTAAAGAAACTACTACAGGCTTACCTGAAGGGTATAGTGATTTTATTGTTAACAATACTACTGGAGAAGATTTAAGTGCATTTGTTCCTGATATTAATCAAAAAGCAAATACTAACTCTGAACCACAAGTTGTTGCAATCGAACAACCAAAACCTACTACTATTGTTGATTTAACTAATGATGATAAAGCGAAAAATGATCTAGAAGAATATATAGCTAAGAATGATATTACTGATGAAGATAAAGAAAATACTTCTGAACTAACAAGAGAAGAAGCTCCAAAAAGACCTAAGTTAATTACTAGAGCAAAAGATGCTTTAATGAGTAAAATCAACTCAAAAAATGGTAAAATCAATGCTAATTTAGCTAAAATGTTACTTGTAGTTGGTGGTGTTGCCCTTGGAGCTATCACACTTGGAGCAAGTGGTCTTGTAACTGCTGCTGCAATTGGTGCTGGTGGTGCTATGGTAACTGGTGCTGCTGCTGAATATATAAAAAAAGTAAAATAGAATAAGAAAGGGTTTGAGCTTATGAGTTTTAAAAGATATGATGTAATAACTTTTGAAGAAAATGATAAAGTTGTGGTACTAGAATCATTGCTTCATGAAGGTGGAGAATATTTATATGTTGATGAAATAAATACTGATGAAACAGAATTACTTGAAAAGTACAAAGTTTTAGAAGTTGATTATCAAAATGGTACTTTAAATAAAATTACTGATGTTAATTTACTTAGTACATTAATACCACTTTTTCAAGAAGCACTTAGTAAATATAATTAATGTAAGATCTCATTTTAATATGAGATTTTTTTATAATTTTTTAAAAAAAGTGCAATTTTATATAAAACAGACATTTCAAAATTAATATGTTTGGAAAAGTGTTCTTGGAAGACACTTTTCTTAACTTATGAACAGATTTTTAATAGAGAATTGAATCAATTTTAAAAATTGGTTCTTTTTTATGCGATGAAATCTTAAAATTGGTCGTTTGACAGGCATTTTTATATGTTTTATATTGGTTTAGCAAGAGAAAAAATCTTTGTGAAAGACTCTTATAATAAAAACTAGATAAGTCAAGTTGTACGAAATTTGATAAAATTAATCTAGGAGGATGATGT
>CAKOLK010000016.1 GCA_934096275.1 uncultured Bacilli bacterium
CATATTCATTATACAATATTTTTTTTAAAATTAAAAGACTATTAACAAAAAATTATTTGTCAACAGTCTGAAAGATACGAAGAAAATCGTATCTTTTATTATGCTTAATTTAATTCTTTTATAACAGGAAAATAGTCTTTACCATTACTTTTTATACCTTTTATTTTAGAGTTAGTATATCCAAGTAAATATTTTTTATTATTAAAGTTATAGATTTTATTGTATGATTCATTATTGCTATAAGAAAGTTTTTCTTCTTTTGTTACTTCGTAGTTTTTATTATAGGTTACTATAATACCATCAGTAACAGTATTTTTTCCTTTTATTCCGGTTACTCCGACTACTGTGATATTGTCTTTATCAATTAATAAATCATTAAATACAGTAAAGTTACTTCCTTTATAAGTTACTTCTTTTACTTTTTTACCATCATTATTTACAATTACTAGTGATGCTTTATAATAATCTAATTTATTTTTACTATCTAGTTTTGTACCAGTTAGTATGTAGTTATTATCTATTTTATCAACACTTGTAAAACCTAATGTATCTGTGTATGAGTAATGATAATGCCATTTTTCTTTTAGGTTTTCATCGTATTTCATTAATACTCCGACAGAATCATTAATACTACCAACGACTGCATAACCATCTGTATCCACTAAAATGTCTGTAAATATTCCTTTGTATGGACCTTTATAGTTTGCTCTTGATATTTCTTTTCCATTTTTATCGAACTTGACTACTATTGCTCCACCAGTATTATGGTTTCCAATTACATCTTTTTCATATAGGCTTTTTCCTATCACAATAAAGCTACCATCGGATAGAGCTTTTACTTTAGTGAACTCTGTATTTCCTAGTATTTTAAAGTTTTTTCTAAATACTTGTTTATAGTTTTTATCATATTTTACAATTAGTCCTTCACTACCATTATTTTCATTATGATATTTTGTCATTTCAATAGCACCGACTGCGATGAATCCATCATCAACACTTATTATATCGTTGTAATATGAACTATATCCTGTATCTAACATAATTTCTTTTTTTACTCTAAAGTCCTTATTATAAACATTTAATAATGCTTTAGAATATTCTTGTTTATTATGACTTTTTCCATGTTTAAAGTCTGAGTTACCTACTCCAACAAAACCTTTATCAGTGGATACTAATCCATTTATAAAAGTATAATATGTATTATTTTTATCTTGTTTATAAGATAATGCTCCCATATATATTAGTTCTCCAACTAGTATGATTGATAAAACTAATACTATTATTTTAATTATTTTGTTTTTATTGTTACTATTTTTTTTATTTTCTTTTTTACTTCTTTTCATATTATGTCCTCCAAGAATAATTTTATCACATTAGGAAATGTTCTTCAATAAAAAAATAAGAAAAAACTATCCATTAAGGATAGTCTAAATTAAGTATTTTCATATTTTATAATTATTTCATATAGTAAACTTCTAGTTTACCATCATTGTGTAATAGTTTTACTACTACATTTGAAGGATAACCCATATCTTTTTTATAAGTAAGTTTTACATTCACATTGTATGCTTCATCATCTTTTATCTTTTTATATTGATATTTTTCAGTTTTAATACTATCAACGTATGATGAGTCTACTACTGGTAATTGTTGTGTTCTATCTTTATATAGATTGTGTTCAATGTATTTATATACTGTTTCTGATGCTTCAAGAACAAAGTTTTCTTTGTATGGACTATAAATAAATTGTACTCCTCCGATATCATTTTTAGATACTTTATTATCTAAGTTATAGAAGTCTACTACTGTCATTTGAGCAACTAGTTTAGCATATTCTTCATAGTCTACTTCATCTTTGTTTAAAACTTTTTGAAGTTCTTTAAATAAATCTTTATATACTTTTGGAGCATCTTCTTCTAGAGTATAACCATATTTATCAATTTTATCTACTACAACAGTACCTCCGATTGCATCTTTATTTTTACTTACTGCTTTATATCCAAAGTATCCTCCGACTGATAATAAGACTACAAGTAATAATATTATAATGATTAAAGTAATTTTTTTCTTTTTCATATTATTTCTCCTTTATATATTCACTATCTGATAATACTTTTTCAAAGTAATTATAAACTATTATGTTATTAGATATTTCAAGTATTTGATCAGCTTTTTGTTTATTTTTCTTTATATAGTCTTCACTAAGAGGAGTGTTTTTTAATAATTTATATTGTCCTTTGTTGTTATTATAATAAACGTAATTAGTTAGGAAGTTACCATTAGGGAATACTACTAGGTTATCTTTTTTATCCATAACGTCTGTCCCTAAAGCATATTTATTATAGACTCCAAGCATATTACCAAGGGTAACTGATACATCATACATTCCCATAGCGGTATCTACTTTTTTAGCATAATTAGTTTTAAATCCTTCGTCTTTACTCCATATTATAAGAGGGGTACTTCGGTTAAGTTCTTGCCAGTAGTAATCTAATTCTTTGTAGTTTTTGTCATTTGAATCTAAGACATCATCTGTTTCATAGTCATAATTGTAATATCTATTCCACATTGAAGTAGATATTCTAGCATCATGGTCTCCATATATAACAATTACTGTATTATCTAAAAGGTTGTTTTCTTCAAGTAGTGATATTAAGTAACCTATTTGGGCATCTGCATAATGAGCAGAAACAAAATAATCTCCTAGTTTAGTATTTTCCATATATGGATATTTTTTACCATTTACAGTCATAGTAAGATCTAATTTTTCGAATAATTCATTATATGAGAATGGTGTATGATTACTTAGTGTTATCATTGTACCATAGTATAGTTTATGTTCTTTATTAATTTGTTTTATATACTCTACTGATTGTCTCATGAAAGATCTATCTGAAAGACCAAATCCAATGTTTTCATCATCTACATAAGATTTTTTTTCATAGAATTTTTCATATCCAAGATTTTTATGCATTATATTTCTATTCCAGAAATCTCCAGTGTTAGCATGCATACTAAATGTATAATATCCTTTTTCTTTTAGTAATTTATACATAGAAACATACTTCTTATCAGAATAGTTTATAAATACTGAACCACTCTTAACAGGAAGAAGAGAAGTAGCCATAGTAAACTCTGTATCACTACTTGTTCCAAAGCTTACTTGAGGATGAAAATTACTAAAGTAGATTCCTTCTTGTGTTAATTTATTTAGGTTTGGAGTAATTTCAGTACCATTAATTTTCATATTAATAAGGACGTTTTGCATACTTTCAGAATGAATTGCAATGACATTTTTACCTTTTAAGGCATTAGTGTATTCATTTTTATAGTTTTGTTTATCACTACGATCACTATAAAAGTCATTAACTTCTTTATATACTCTATCTGAACCAAATAGTGTTGCCATTTTAGGTTCAATGCTTTTTACTACATCATTTACTTGGTATAGGTATACTCCGAATTTATTAACTAGGTATTCTCTATTCCATTGAGTATAAAATCTTCCATAATCTACTCCTTTTAAAGTAGTAAGAAGTAGTCCTAAAAACACTAAAGACCAAATATACATATATCTAAGACTTTTATTTTTAGAGAATCTTTTTGCTTTTAAAAACTCTTTATATTTTCTTTGTTTTCTATCAAATAAATAAAAACATACAGGAAACCATAATGGTATTAAATACTTAATTTCAACAAGGTTACCTACTACATTAGAGTCTCCAGTATCATGATTAGTTAATGCAAATGATATGAATGTAATTGATATAAAAGAACTATAATAGTGATAATAGACTATATTACAAATACAAATTAAAGTAGTAAGAATAGTCATTGTATAAAGATAAACATTACGCCATTTTTTCTTAAATAAAAAGTAAAATGATGCAAAGAATATAGTAATAAAAAGATCTGCAAATATTGGAGATATACTAAGTATGTTACCAGTAGTAAATACTCTTAGTATAATACCATTTAATAAACAACCAAATATATAGATAAATAATAGTTTATTTTCATTAAAGAATGAATATGATTGTTTTATAAAATTACTTATTTTCTTTATAAAAGGACTATTTTTAAGATCATTTAATTTCTTTTTCATTATTATTACACTCCTTATTTTGATACCTATTTACATTTATAGCCATACCCATTACAAAGATATATGCTAATAAATAAATCCAAATAAGTAAGATAAGTATATTAGCAAAGTTTCCATATAACTCATCATATCTCGCTATATTGGTAATATAAAATGCAAATAATTCAGTTGATGCTATAAAACCAATGGTAGTAAATATTGAACCAAGTGTAGTGTGTTTACTTTTTACTGATGTGTCTGGTCCAAGAGTATATAGAAGTTTAACACTTATATATATTACTAGGAATGATCCAAGTAATTTCATAATACTTATAACTCCATAGTATTCTTTAATTAAGTACGTTATAGAAAAGTATTCCATAATATTTCTTAGAATAACATTTCCTAAAAGTGGAATGGTTATTATAAATAGTAATAGTATAACAAGGATCATTGTCATCACGCATGCTTTTACTTTTAATCTTAGAAAATTAGGTTGTTCTAAACCATATATAGCATTTGATGCAATTATGATAGCGCTTGGTCCATTTGATCCCAGTATTATGTAACATCCAATAATGAATGCTACATTACCTACTGAAGTACTATCTACTAATTTTATAATAATATTAGACAAAGCATCTGGTATTATACCACTAAGGGCATTAGCTAGATCAAAGTTACTAAATAGTATTGATGCAACAAGAGAAATAATTGCAATAATTGGTATCATTGACATCAATATATAGAATGCTAATTGCCCTGGTAAAATACGAAGTTCTGGAGTTTTTAAAGCATCTAAAAAGTTTTGATATATTCTTTTTACTTCACCTTTCATTACTTATTCTCCTGCTTATCCTTTCTCATTGCAATACTAGCTTCATTTATAGCATCATCAATTGTTTTAATTTCGTCTTCGATCATACTATAACCAGTAGCAACACCAAAACCATGTGGTAGTTTATCAAATTCTTTTGTTAATTTATTTATGTATGTATTGATTTGTTTTTCATTATAACCAATTAAGTAAACTAAGAACTCATTACCATCTGATCTTATTATTTCACTTTTTTCTAATTGGGTATTAATAAGAATAGCAGCTGCTCTTTTAATTAGTTTATTTCCTTCTTCATGTCCATAATTATCATTTACATATTTTAAATTATTTAAGTCTAACATTATAATAGTACGTGGATAAATCTTAGTTTCATCCCAACTATCTATATTAGCATTAAGATAATTTCTATTTTTTAATGATGTAAGCATATCATTGTATTTAAGAATATTTTCTTTTTTTGTTTTCTTTAACTTAGTATTTATTTTACTAATCATAACAATTAATATTATTAAAACAACAGGAATAAGTACAATTGATAATAATAGAATGTATAAACTATTAAAGTTTTTAGCATTACTAGAATTATCTACGATTGACTTCATACCTAGGCTTTTTATATTATCGTTATCTGCATAACTTGTAATAAAGTTTAGAAGTGAATATAGAACTGTTTCATTTTTTGAAACGTAAAAACTATTTCCAGATAAGTATAAATCTTTAAATATTAGATTGTAGTCTGATAAATCATCTTTATTATTTAGATAATCAACTTCATCCATCAAAAGAATACCATCGTTATATTCACTAATCTTTTTAATTGCAATAATATTAGCATTATAATTATTATTTATATAATTATATAGGTTATCATTTCCATAAACATATATTTTTTGATTCATTAAACCATCTTTACTATTTAGATTGATATAATCTTTACTTAGTGCCACAAGTGATGATGATGAAATATTAGTATAAGAAGCATTTTCATCTTTATATTCAAAATCTATAAAAGCAAGATCTACTTTATTAGATTTCATATCATTTAATAATTCTTCTTTAGTGTCATATTTAACGTATGAAAAATCAATGTCATTCATATTTTTTAAAGTGTTTATATATTGTCCTGCGACTGAGTAGATTTCTTTATTATTAATTAAGTTATAAGCACTAGTTTTAACATATCCATATTTATAGGTTTTACTAGAAAGTGATGCTTTATCTACATCAGATACATTCATGATTTCAGTATAAAAGTTCATGAATTCTTTATTATAATCGCTTATAAATGATTCTTCTTTATATTTTTTTAAATACTTACTAACTACACTATTTAGTTTATCATTAGTAGACATACGTAGAATTATTTTGTTTGACAAATCAGTAAAATCATAGTTTATATATAATTTATTTTCAACGATTTTAGATAGACAGTAATGACGTGGTACAATAGCGTATTCTATTTTTTTAGATTTAATATCACTAATTAAATTATTTATATTAGAATAGCTTGCAAAGTTATTACTATAAATATTAGTAATTATTTCTTTATCATTTTCTAAGATACCTATCTTTTTGGTAGATAATTCATTAAAATTATCAATGATATTATTATCTGCACTTATTAGGACGTATTTGTCTTCTCCTATTATGATATCGTCTTTTTTTAGAGTATCTTTATTAGATAGCACTATCATTCTAAGACCTGCTTGATCTTCTTGTTCTTCATTATTTGATGGATAGCTATATGGATTTTTATTGAATGTTAATTTAGTTTCATTTTCTAAATAAGTAACATAGTCAAATAGTACTCCTTCACCATCTTCACCATAAATATTTAAATTATTTGGTATTTCAATATTAAATAAATTGTTTTTATTTTTATCTATCCATTGTTTTTCAAATAATGTTAGTTTAGTACTGTTATCTGGAACATTAAGGAAGAAATAGACTCCTAGTGCTATAGCAAGTAAAAGAACCAAGATTATAATTAACTTGGTTAATTTACTCCCATTGTTTTTCTTTTTGTTATTATTTTTCTTTTTATTTTTCATTGTTTACACCTACTTATTTGAAGCCGAAGAGTATGAGAATTTATCATTACTCTTGTTTTTATACGCAATTATTGGATAACCTTTTTCTTTAGAGTTTTCAGATTTTATAAATACTTGGAAATCATAATAAGCCACTTGATCTTTATCAAATTCTTTTAAGATAACATCTGCAACCTTTTTTGCATCTGATTGTTTAGTTCCTTCGATAACTGTTACTACTACATCGACTGTTTTACCACTTACATTGGTTTTACTAGAAGAAACATATTTTTCTTTTTCAACTTTTTTATCAAGTTCACTCATCTTATCAGTTGTTATTTCAACTTTTTCTATTCCCTCTAATCTATTACCATATACTGGTGTTCCAAGTGATGGCATAACTGCTTTGTATACTATAAATAAAAGTAGTAATAAAGCAATAAATGCCACTACTGCGATTGAAGTATACTTATTCTTTTTTATTTCCTTAATTAGTTTATTTTTCAATTTAATCACCTCATTATAGTAATTATACATTATATCTTATATAAAATCAATTTACATTTTTTGACACATCTTAATTAACGTTTCATTGACAAGTTTTGGATTAAATGATCCTTTGACTTCTTTCATTACCATGCCCATTAAAAACTTAAGAGCATTGTCTTTACCTGCTTTGTAATCATTTACACTTTTTTCATTATCAAGTAGCACTTTTTCAATTATTTTTTCAAGTGATGCAGTATCTGTTTCTAATGATATATTTTTTTCTTTTAAGATTTCTTTGATACTAGAGTTTGTTTCTAATATATCAAGCATAATATCTTTAAATATTTTATTAGTAATAACTCCCTCAGAAAGTAAAGTAACTAGTTCAATAAACTTATCAAAAGTTAATTTTGTATCAAAAATACTAAGTCTATTTTTATTTAGATATGATGATATATCAGTAAGAAGTAAATTACTTGCTATTTTAAAGTCAATATTTGTTTCTATAAAGTTATTTAAGTAATCAGATAAATCTTTATTATTTATTAGTTTTTCTACATTTATAGGTAATATATTTCTTTCTAAGTATATTTTTCTTCTTTCATCTGGTAATAATACAATGCTTTCTTTAACACTAGAAATCATATCATCAGAAAGCTCTAAATATGGAATATCTGGTTCTGGAAAATAACGATAGTCATTGCCTGTTTCTTTTTTTCTCATAAGAATTGTAGTATTAGTAGCGCTATCGAACTTTCTAGTTTCTTCTTCAATTACGCCACCTGATTCTAGTATTTGTTCTTGTCTTTTTATTTCATAGTCGATTGCAAGACCAACATTAGAAATTGATCCAATATTTTTAATTTCTGCTCGTACGCCAAGAGTATCATTATCACTAATTGATATATTAACGTCTGCTCTCATGCTTCCTTCTTCTATTTTACAATCACTAACTCCTAGATAAAACAATGTTTCTCTAAGTCTTTCTAGGTATTTCATTGCTTCTTCTTTAGTATGCATATCAGGACGAGAAACAATTTCAATAAGTGGAACTCCTGCTCTATTGTAGTTTAGATATGTTTTATTATTAGCATGTAAGCTTTTAGCGGTATCTTCTTCAATGTGAATACGTTCTATTCTTATTTTCTCATCATTTACTAAAACATATCCATCATAACCAATTGGAGTTCTAGCTTGAGTGATTTGATATCCTTTAGGTAAATCTGGGTAGAAATAGTTTTTTCTATCAAAGTGCATTGTTTTATTAATACTGCAGTTAAGTCCTAAGCAAGCTTTTAAGGCACTCATAACTACTCCTTTATTTAAAGTAGGAAGTGTTCCTGGATATCCTAAATCTATTTCACAAATATTAGTATTTGCTTCACTATTATAATCATTCTTAGTAGGAGAAAATACTTTAGAATTAGTTTTTAATTCAACATGGACTTCTATTCCTATTGTTGCAGTATATTTACTCATTGTAAGCACCTCCTAAAGATAAATTAAGTTTTTCTTCAATGAATGATGCAAGGCAATAGATTGTTTTTTCATCAAATTTTTTACCAATTATTTGCATACCAATTGGTAAGTTATTACTACTAAAACCAATAGGCATAGAAAGTGCTGGTAGTCCTGTCATATTTACTGGGTTAGTTAGAATATCGTCTAAGAATCCTTTGTTTGGATCATTAAGACTACTACCAATTTCATATGGTAATGTGGTAGTGGTAGGCCCAATTATCAAGTCATAATCTTTGAATACTTTGTCAAATTCTATATTAAAGGCATTTCTTATCATAAGTGCTTTATCATAGTATTCATTTTTATTTTTACCACTAAGTAGGAATGATCCTACCATTATTCTTCTTTTTACTTCGTCTCCAAAGCCAAGGCTTCTAGTCTTTTTATAAAGTTCATCAAGGTTTTTAGCTTCTTTATATGAATAACCATATTTTATACCATCAAATCGTGCTAGATTGCTGCTTGCTTCTCCAAGAGCAATAATTTGATATAGACTTACTGCATTTTCTAAGTATTTCATATCTACTATATCAATAGAAATACCCATATCAATAAGCATAGATTTAATTTCATTAAACTTATTTAGTATTTCTTTATCAATAACATCACTAATATAGAAACTAGGTATAGCTATTTTCATTTTCTTTACAGATGAGCCAATTAAGCTAGTAAAGTTTTTATCTTTATCTACGTTAGTTAGATCTCTTTCATCTTTACCTGATATTGCTTCGAGTAATAAAGCGTTTTCATAGACATTTTTTGTAATTGGTCCAATTTGATCCATACTAGATGCAAAGGCAATAAGACCATATCTAGAAACTCTTCCATAAGTTGGTTTCATTCCTACCGTTCCACAGAAAGCAGATGGTTGTCTAATAGAACCTCCGGTATCACTACCAAGTGCAAGTGGTACAAGATGTGCTGATACGCATGCCGCAGAACCTCCGGATGATCCTCCAGATACTAAAGATTTATTCCAAGGGTTTTTAACTGGTCCAAAGAAACTTGTTTGGTTACTAGAACCCATTGCAAACTCATCCATATTAGTTTTTCCTATTACTATCATGTTATTTTTATCTATTAATTCTTTTACATATGAGTCATAGACTGGAATGAAATCTTCAAGCATTTTAGATGCACATGTTGTTTTAAGATCTTTTGTAACTATATTGTCTTTTAAAGCAATTGGAATACCAAATAATAAATTATCTACAGAATGTCCTTCTAATTCTTTAGCTTTTTTTATAGCATTTTCCTTATCAAGTGTAATAAATGCATTTAAATCTGACTTTTCTATTCTAGAGAAACATTCATTTACTAAGTCTATAGGTTTAATTGTACCATTTTTTAATAATTTGTTTATTTCAACGATTGGCATATCTATATATTTACTCATCAAAAACACCTCCGACTTCAATGAAATTATCAAATCTAGAAGAAGAATTGTTAAGAATATCTTCTTTCATATTGTAATTTTTATAATTGTCTTCTCTTAATGTAGTATTATTAGTCCATGGTGCAATAAACAATTCATCAGTAGATATTTCAACATCATTTATTTTATTAATACTATCAAATATTTCTTTTAATTGATAAGAAAATCTTTCTATTTCTTCTTCATTTAAATCTAAACGTGCTAAGTTTGCAACGTGCAAAACTTCTTCTTTTGTTAACTTATCCATATATACTTTCCTCCGTCCTATTTATTATAGCATGTTAGTAATAATTTTTAAAGTTTTTATCATCAAATTGACATCCATAATAAAAGAAATAGATTACTGAAATGCACCCCTTAAAGTAGACATTAATAAAAAAGAGGGACTACAAAAATATGATAAAATACATTTCCGAAAGGA
>CAKOLK010000017.1 GCA_934096275.1 uncultured Bacilli bacterium
CATATTCATTATACAATATTTTTTTTAAAATTAAAAGACTATTAACAAAAAATTATTTGTCAACAGTCTGAAAGATATCAACTACTACAATTGATATCTTTATTTTTTATCTATTAGTATTTTACACTAATTTAAATGTTTTAGGCTATCTATTACAAAGACTCCATTTTCTCTTATTAAAACATCATCAAAGTAAATGTTTCCACCACCAAAGTCTTCTCTTTGAATTAGAACCATATCCCAGTGAATGGCGGAGTCATTACCATTGTAACTATCTTTATAAGCTTTACCTGGAGTAAAATGAATACTTCCTTTTATTTTTTCATCGAATAGAATATCTCCCATTGGATAAAGTATTTTTTTGTTTAGTCCAATTGAGAATTCTCCGACGTATCTAGCACCTTCATCTGTATCGAAGATTTTATTTAATTTTTCGTTTTTTGTTTCATCATCGCAATATGCTTTAATAATTTTTCCATCTTTAAACTCTAAAGTAACACCATTATAAATATCTCCTTGATATGGACTTGGAGTATTATACTTTATAATACCATTTACACTATCTTTAATTGGTGCAGTATAACATTCTCCATCTGGAATATTTGCTTCACCACAACAAGGTATAATGGGCATACCAAGTATAGAGAATGTTATATCAGTAGATTCTCCAGTTAGTCTTACTTTATTAGTTTTTTCCATTAACTCTTTTAAAGGCTTTATATCTTTTACCATTTGCATATAATCTTCACACATTGCATTCATACTAAAATTATAAAACTCATCATAACTCATTTTTGCTTTATAAGCATCTACTCTACTTGGATATTGAAGTAAAACCCATCTTCTTTCATCTATCATAATATTGTGAACATTTTCTAATTTTTTACTTACTTTTTTTCTCATTTCACTGTCTACAAAATTATCTTCATAATCATTTTGATTACAATATATTCTAATGAAACAGTCATAATTATCTACTTCAAACTTATCACTTTTTTCAAGTAGATCTAATTTAGAGTCTAATGTTTTATTAATAATCATTGCATTAATAAAAGGATCAAATATTTTTACTGAAACGTTTCCTTTATGTTCTTGTATTTTTTTTATTATTTCTTTTACTAATGGTAATGGTTCCATTGTTTCAACTGATATTAAAACATTATCATTTTCTTTTACTTTTACTGAATGTTCCACAATAGTAGTAGCTAAAATATCTAAATAATTCATTATAATCACCCTCTTTTATAGTATATCATAAAATATTATGAAAGGAGAAAAAATATGGATTACTTTACTAATATGCCTAATTACTATAATAATATGTACTATCCTAGTAATAATATTAAAAATATAAGGATGCCCTCTCCAGTAGCAGACAGATTTGCACCTGGAGGATTTATTTTACCTTTTGCACTTGGTTTTGCAACCGCTCCATTAATACTTCCACCAGCTAGACCAAGACCATATCCTTATCAACAATACCAACCATATCCACCATATTATTATAATTATCAAGTCTTTAAATAAAAATAGAATCACTTTTCTATTTTTATTTTGGTAATTTAATCATAACAGTAGTACCTTCTCCTAGAACGGATGAGTATTTCATTTGTCCATCATGTAGTTTAACTATTTCCATAGAAAGTGCTACTCCAATTCCACATCCTTTATCTTTTGATGAGTAAAATAATTCACCTAGTTTTTTTAAGTCATTTGGTTCTATTCCTTTACCATTATCACTAATAAATAGATTTACATATTTTCTTCCAGGTTTTAGGAGTATGTTTATTACACCTTTTTTATTCATTGCTTCACTAGAGTTTTTAATTACATTAATTAAGACTTGTTTTAATCTATTATAATCACCATTCATTAATACTTCATCTGGTCCATTGTATAGGACTTCAATGTTATTATCATCTAAGATTAGTTTAACTGATGATATTACATCTTCGATTAAGTAAGACATATCCATTATATCTTTATTAATATTAATTTTAGTATATCTACTAAAATTATCCATTATATCTAAAGTTCTATTTATTTCACTTGTTATAATATCTATATATTTTTTACTTTTGTTATAATCATCTAAGTCTATCATAGATAAATATCCTTTACATACCGCAAGTGGATTTTTTACTTCATGAGTTATTTTAAATAAAGATGTTTTAAGTATTTTTTCTTTTTCTAATTCTTGCAAAACATTATTATATTTAACTATATCCTCACCCTTTTCTATTGAAAATATTATTACTCTTGTAACTAAATAAAATATTATCAAATTACAAAATTGATAAAAGAATAAGTGTAAAGTAGCATTACCATCTTTTACAAATAATATTGTTAAAATTACTCCTTTTATAAATATAAAAGTATTAATAATGAATTCAAAACTTTTATTTCTTGTTTTTAAAATATGAAATATTAAAAAATAAAGTGTGTATTCAATTAAAAGAAAATAAAGTGAAAAAGAAAATAAGTAATAGTAAAAAAATATTACAAAAGCTTCCGCTAATAAAGTACTATATTTTTTTCTATATACTATTAGTATAATTAAAGGAATATTTATAAAAAACATATTTTTTAATCCTTCGATTATTAAACTATATCTAAATACTAAGTACATAGCAGTAAAACATGCAAGTGGTATCAAAAGATCAAATGAAGCATTTTTTCTTTTTAACATTACTATTAAGTAAAAGCATATTGGTAAAACTATAAGAATAGAGTTTAACATTAGACTATCAAAAAACGACATATTTATCACCCATATTTATCATACAAGTTTTATATGTCGAATTTTGTCGAATTTTGTCTATTTCATATCTTCAATGTATTTTTTTAATTGTTTTGAGTTAGGACCTAGTATTATTTTTAATTGATTTTCTAATTCTACTATTCCTTTAGCACCAAGTGCTATAATTGCATCCTTATTAACAATTGTCATATCTTTTAGACTAACAATAAATCTAGATAGATGGATCTCGGAATCAATTATATTTTCTTTTCCTCCAAGGTATTCTACTAGTTTGTTCATATCTAGTTTTACATCTTTTCTATTAATTTTTAATACCGCTAATAAAAGTATTAAAAATACTACTAGTATTATTATATATTGATATGTCATTTTTTATCACCTAGTATAATTATAAACTATTTTTTGGAAAAATAAAACATTTTTTTCATACAATATTATTAATAGGTGTTTTAAACACACCATTTATAATAAAAAGAATATCTTATATTAGAAACTAATAAAGGGGTGGATTATATGAATAATAATGAATGTTGCATAGCAGACATTTTAGAAGTTATAAATGTTTTACAATGTCAAGCAGAAAAAATTGATGATATTCCAAATACATGCGATAGACCATTTTTAGGTTCAATTTCATCAAATGGAAGTTTTGTATTTAACACAAGACCAATTACACTTTATAATAGTAATAATACATTAATAACAATGCCATATACATTAAATGGCAATAATGGTACAAGTTCTGTTTTTAGAGTTGAAAAAGTAAATGGTTGTTGTGCTACTTGCAGAGTTTTAGCACCAAATCCTGATACTGAATCAGTATTTGATTATGTAGCAACTGATAATTTCTTTACAATAAATTGTAAATGTACATGTGCTTTAGCATGTTTACCAGATACATTTATTGACTGTATTTAAAGGAGGGATAAAAATGTGTAATGAAAATAATTGCAATTGTTTTGATGATATATTAAATACAATAATAAAATTACAAAAACAAGGACAATGTAGTGATGTATGTGATGCTACTTGTGATAGACCATTCTTAGGTACTAGTCCAGTTATATGTCAATATAACACAAGACCTATATCACTTTATACTTGTCCAAATGGAGCAGCATGGACAATGCCATATACATTAAATGGTACAACTGGTTCAAGTACAGTATTTAGAGCAGAAACACTTGATGGATGTTGTCTTACTTGTAGAGTCTTAGCACCAAATCCTGATACTACCTCAGCAAATCCATATGTCTCTACAAATAATTTCTTTACAATTAATCTAAATTGTGTTGGATCACTTAGATGTTTAGATGACACTTATATTGCATGTATTTAAAAAAGCCTCAGAGAAATCTGAAGCTTTTTATTTTAATTACAATTCTTATTTTCTACTGCTCACCGCAAGATTTTACCTTGCAGGCTCGCTCATGTTACTCAACTGATACTAAGTTGATATGGTTTTTGAGAAGTTCCTTCTCCACCTGAAATCTTTACGTTAGATGATAGATAAAGGACTGGGCGCACGGCATACTCGCTGATGCTGACGTTGCCGTAGCCATTGACATAGCCACCCGAACTCACATTGAAAGCACTGCTGGAATTGTCTGAATACTGCGGAAGCAACCATGTATATGCACTTTTATCTAACCAATTATTTGTTGTTTTGCAACTTGCTGAACCATCATAATCAATTAAGTTACTTGTACATTCTTTTGATGCTGCATATCCATAATCACTTGCATACATTATTGATATCTTTTTATTTGCATCATTTTGCATTATAGGATTTGTTCTATAATAATATCCTGTTCTATTTGCATCATTTTTTCTTTCATATTGCCACATTATATCTGTTTTTATTTGTGAATTACTATATCCTCCAAGATAATATTTTGCTGTTCCTATCATGTTTTTTGCATCAGTAGTCAGTGTATTATAATAATCATTATTTAAATATGTATTTAATGTTCCTGTTACCCAGTTATTTGATTCAGTTTCATTCCATTTCTTATTTCCTATTGAGGTATCCCTTATTATCTTAATTCTGTTTTCTACATTACCATTTGTATCCTCAGTTGGCATTATTCCTATTATTCTCCATGCTTCATTATTGAATGTTACATAATTGTTTACGTTTCCTCCTCGATATCTATATTCAGTTGCAAACTTACTATCTACTTGTAATGTATTATCTACTTCATGAGTTATTGGTTCTAAACCATCTGTTCCAACTTTAGCTTGTGCAAACTCTGCCGCAGTTAATACTTTAACTGGTGCAACTTCATTATTTACATTTACTCTAAATTTATAAGAATATTTCTTTTCATTAAGTTTAGTTGTATCTACACTTTCATCTATCCATGCTCTAAGTCTATAACTTGTAATTACTTCTGCTTTATTATTTGAAAATATTTCTTCTTTAGAACTTAAAACTTTATTATTTAGTTGATCAATCGTTGTTGGTTCAACCACTACTGTTTCAGTACCACTTTCTACTTTAGTAAGATATACTTTTATTTCACTATCACTTAAAGGGTTATCTACTGTTAATGGTTCTAGTACTATGTTATAGTTTACTTTTCTTTGTGTATCATCATTTGCTCTAGTCTTTATATAAGAAAGAACTTTAAAATCAAAGTAATTAGTAAGTACTTTACCTTCACTATCTTTTATAGGAAGTGCATTATCCATTCCTATTTCATTTGATTCAGTATAACTCATCTTCACTTGTCCTGTAGTTATACTATTATTACCAGTAAGTAGTTCACTATTCCATAATGCATAAGTACCAAATGATATTAATGCAATTAAAAATACTGATACTATTACTAATAATATTTTCTTCTTTTTAGTATCCATTCTAACACTCCTTTACTATAATAATAGTACAATATTTTTTAGTGTTTTTCAACATTTTTTGCACTAAAACATATGTTTTTGTAGACAAAAAATATTTTTTATAGTATAATCTTTATTGGTTGATTCTTATATTTTAAAATTAATGAAAGGAGATTATAAATTATGTTTAAACCCGATAAGACTTATGTCTTTGCATTAGGTGGTTTAGGAGAAGTTGGAAAAAATATGTATTGTTTTATGCAAAATGATGAGATTATCATTGTTGATGCTGGGGTTATTTTTCCTGATAGTGAATTAAGAGGAATTGATTATGTTTTACCTGATTTTGATTTTTTAAAGAAAAATGAAAAAAAAATTAAAACTTTAATAATAACTCATGGACATGAAGACCATATTGGTGCTATTCCATTTTTATTACAAAATATACATATTCCTACTATATTTGCTCCTAATCAAGCCTATGCACTTATAAAAAAGAAATTAGAAGATAGAAATATTCAATATAAAGGATTAAGACCATATAAAAGTGATGATAAGTTAAAATATAAAAACTTTGAAGTTTCATTTTTTAGAACAACCCACTCTGTTCCAGATTCACATGGTATAGTTATTAAAACACCTAATGGAACAATAGTAGAAACCGGAGACTTTAAGTTTGATTTAACTCCAATCGGACCTATATGTGATCTTGCTAAAATTGCTCAAATAGGTACTGAAGGCGTAACTTTATTAATGACTGAAAGTACCAATGTTTTAGATGAAGGATTCTCTTTATCTGAATCAAAAGTTGATGAAGCTTTAAATGAAGTATTCTCAAAACACCAAGATAATAGATTAATTATTGCTACTTTTGCATCAAATATATATAGACTTAAACACATCATTGAAACATGCAAAAAGTTTGATAGAAAGATTTGCATTTTCGGAAGAAGTATGGAAAACAATATCAATATATCAATCGAAGGTGGATATATTGATGCTAAAAATATGATTGTTACCCCAGAAGTTGCTAACTCAATGGCTCCTGGTAAAGTTGCACTTCTTTGTACTGGTACTCAAGGAGAACCACTAGCAGCACTTTCTCGTATTGCAGATGGTATTCATAAACAAATTAAGCTAATGACAAATGATATAGTAATATTTTCAAGTTCTGCTATTCCAGGTAATGCTAATGCAATTGCTAATACTATAAATAATTTATATTTAAAAGGTGTTAAAGTATATACTACATCAAATGACAGTGAAATACATGCTTCTGGACATGGTATGACTGATGAGTTAAAACTTATGATTAGACTTACTAATCCAAAATATGTAATGCCTATTCATGGAGAATATAGAATGTTAAAAAGACATGCACAACTTGCTACAGAATGTGATGTTTCAAAAGAAAATACTTTTGTACTTGACAATGGTGATGTTTTAGAAATGGATAAAGGTCATATTAGTAAAGTTGGAAGTTTTGATGTTTTAGAAACATATGTAGATGGTAATAGAATTGGTGATATTTCTACTGCAGTATTAAATGATAGAAAAAATATGGCTAATGATGGTATTTTAGTAGTTATTGCAAATATAAATATGGAAGCTAAATTAATATTATCTAAACCAATGGTTACTACTAGAGGTTTTATATTAATTAATGAAAATGAAGAATTAATAAAACAAATCGAAAAGATATCTGAAAATACTATTACTACTCTATTTAAAAATAAAAAAACTACATTTAATGATATTAAATTAGAACTTACTAAAACATTAACACAATTCATAAAAGAATCAACAGGTAGAAAACCAATTGTGTTAACTGTTTTACTTAATTCAAAAAAGAAATAAGTTTTATTTATACTTATTTCTTTTTATTCTGGTTTTAATGAGTTTTAAACTCATAATTAACATCTAGTTATATAATTATTATTTTTATTAGTCAATTATCATGTACCATTTTTAAAATATATTATTTATTACAACACAAAAGTATATAAAACATTAATAAAAAAAGCACTTTTACAAGTACTTTAATGGTTGTATAATTTTTAGTGTGTGTAATGTGTAAAGCATTATATGCACTTTTTTATAAAATAAAAGACATATAAACT
>CAKOLK010000018.1 GCA_934096275.1 uncultured Bacilli bacterium
AATATGATATTATTAGAAGTATAAATTAGCACTTATGAGGTAGTTCAATGTGCGGACACTTATTATTTCCATTTATACTGGCATATCATTTTTCATATTTTTCTTGACTTAACCATATATTATATGGTAAAATCTATTTGTTTGAAGCCTCATTATGAAGTTTTAAACCACATTGAAAAGGTTAAAAAAACTACTTAGTTACCTTAAGAGTGAGTCTTAGTTTTAAAAGGAGGTAAATATGAAAGCTATTATTTTAACAGGTGGAAAACAATATGCTGTTGAAGAAAAATCAGTTATTTATGTTGAAAAATTAGATGCTGAAGAAGGAAAAAATGTTGTTTTCGATAAAGTATTAATGCTTAATGGTAATGTTGGATGTCCTTATATCGAAGGAGCTAAAGTTACAGGAAAAGTTCTAAAACATGGAAAGAATAAGAAAATTAGAATATTCAAATATGTTAATAAAAAGAAAAGTACTCGTAAAGATCAAGGTCATCGTCAACCATATACAAAAGTTGAAATTACTAAAATTGGGTAATTAATATGATTAAAGTAAGTATTAAAAAGGAAAATGATTTAGTAAAACAAATCAAAATAACAGGACATGCTAATTATGACGAATATGGTAAAGATATAGTTTGTGCATCTTGTAGTAGTATTGTTATTACAACAGTTAATGCTATTTTAAGTATTAATAAAGATGCTATTGATTATCAAGATAAAAAAGATTTTGAAATGAATGTATTAAAAGATGATGAAATTGTTAATAAATTAATTAATAATATGATTTCATTACTTGAGGAATTAAAGCATGATTATCCTAAAAATATTAAAATACAATAGGAGGAATATTATGATGAAATTAAATATCCAATTATTTGCACATAAAAAAGGTGGAGGTTCTTCATCAAATGGTAGAGATTCTGCTGGTAGACGTCTAGGTGCTAAAGTAGCGGATGGACAATTTGCAACTGCAGGTTCAATTATTTATCGTCAAAGAGGAACAAAGATTTATCCAGGTACTAATGTAGGAATGGGTAATGATCATACTTTATATGCAAAAATTGATGGTGTTATAAAATATGAAAGACTTGGAAGAGATAAAAAACAAGTAAGTGTATATGAAAAATAGTTTTAATACTATTTTTTTATTTTAAAAGATACTAGGATATTTTAATCTTAGTATCTTTTATTTTATTTAATAAATCTTCTTTTAAGTCTTCTTCTAATCTAATTTTATAAACTATGGAATCTTTATAATCTTTATTTATAATTTCATAATTTTTTGTAATTTTTTCTAATAATTTTTTATCATCATAGTCTGATTCAATGTTTATTTCAATATATTTTTTATATGGAATAATATCAACTTTATCAATAGTTTTTTTAACACTATTTGAATATGCTCTAATTAAACCACCTGCTCCAAGTTTAATACCACCAAAGTATCTTATAACAACGCATAAAACATTTTTTAAATCTTTTTTCTTTAATATTTCTAAAATAGGCATTCCTGCTGTTTTACTTGGTTCTTTATCATCATAAGCTTTTTCTTTATTATCAATAATATATGCATAACATATATGAGTTGCGTCTTTATATTTACTTTTTAAATCGTTTAAAATATTATTTATTTCATAAATGTCATTAATATAATAGATTTTACATATAAACTTAGATTTTTTTATAATCATAATATTTTCTTCATTTTTACTAATAGTATTCATATAACCACCAAATTAATTATATCTTTTTGTAATAATCTTTGCAATATGTTATAATATGTGCGAGGGATATTATGAGAAAAGAAGAAACAAATGATATATTACTTTATCCATTAGGATTTGATATTTCAAGACTATACAATTCATTAGTTTATGGTGTTATGTCTGAGAGTGATTATAAAGAAAAAGGAGTAACTTTTATAAAAAGCTCTTATGATCCAGTTCATACTGATGAAGTTAATCTATACAATTACGAAGACTTTGTAAGTGATGCGCTATCAGGAAGAGAAACACACTATATTAATAACTCAATATGTTTAGTAATTGAGTCTGATGTATTAGTATTTCCAATTAGTAAGGAAGACATTGTATCTATAGCTATTCCTAGTTGTTATGTTGATACTAGTCTAAATGAAATAAACTATTTAAACTTCGGTAATATGTCATATGAACAAATAAAAAATAATTGTGATACTTTTCTAAAAGCATTAGAAAAATATGGGTTTGAAAAAGATCAAGATAAATATGATAGTTCATACGATGTTTTAAGATATAGCTACAACTTAGGAAAAGACTTTGAAGAAGAAGTGGAAGACGCTCGTAATTATTTAAATGAAGATATTGGATATGATGTAAGGGATACATTTAGAAAAGTACTTAATAAGCAAAATGAAATAACTTTATTAGATTTAATAAATTATTTAAATGAGCAAACGCTAAACTTACCAATTGTACAGCTTGAAGATATTTTTTTAGTAAAAAAAAGAGTAAAATAAGGGGGATATATGGTAGATAAAACAAAACTAAGTCTTGTTCCAGAAAACCCTGGATGTTACTTAATGAAAGATAAAGATAATAATATCATCTATGTAGGAAAAGCAAAAAACCTAAAAAGAAGAGTAAACTCTTACTTTAATAAAGTTCAAACAGGTAAAACAAAAGCACTTGTAGATAATATTTGTTCTTTTGAATATATTGTAACTAATAGTGAAGTAGAGTGTTTAATACTTGAAATTAACTTAATAAAAAAATATAATCCTAAGTATAATATTTTATTAAAGGATGATAAAACTTATCCTTATATTGTATTAACAAATGATAAATATCCTATTTTAAAGATAGTAAGAAGTAAAAATAGGAAAAAAATAAATGGTAAAATATTTGGACCTTATCCTAATGTAACTAGTGCTAGGGAAACGGTTGATGTAATAAGTAGGGTTTATCCTCTTAGGAAATGTGCTAAGTTAAAAAAGGATTATTGTCTTTATTACCATATTAATGAATGCTTAGGATATTGTAAAAATAATATTGATGAAGATAAAATATCTAATATGACTAAAGAAATAACTAGTATTCTAAATGGTAACTATAAACTTATTACTACTAAACTAGAGGATAAAATGATTAGTGCATCTGAAAGATTGGATTATGAAAAGGCTCTTTTATATAAGAATATGATAGATAATATAAAAAGTACTATTAATAAGCAAATAATAGTATCTAATATAAAATATAATTTTGATGTATTTGGTTATTTTGTAAAGGATGATTTTCTTACGATTGAAGTTCTTTTTATCCGTGATGGGGTAGTGATAGGAAGATTCCATAAAATATATGATGATTTTGTAGATATAAATGATATTTATTTAAGATTTATAATTGATTTTTATGAAAAATATCAATTACCTAAGTCAATTATAGTAAATGATATTATAGATGATGAATTATTAAGTGATTATTTAAAATGTGATGTTGTTATACCTAAAAAAGGAAATATTAAAAAAATACTTGATATGGCTAATTTAAATGCTGAAATTAACTCAAAAGAAAAAATAGAAACTATAAAAAAAGATAAGAATATAAGAATTGCTTTAATGGATGAGTTAAAAACTAAGCTTAAAATAAATAGTGTATCTCAAATAGAACTATTTGATAACTCTCATTTATTTTCTACATATTATGTCGGAGGAATGGTTTGTTATACTGACTTCCTACCAAATAAGAAGATGTATAGAAAATATAAAATAAGCCTTGATGTAAAAGATGATCTTAGTGCAATGAAAGAAGTAATCTATCGTAGATACTTTAAATGCTTACTCGAAGATCTTCCATTACCAGACCTTATAATCGTTGATGGGGGAGAAACTCAAATAAAAGTAGCAAAAGATGTCTTAGAATCATTAAAACTAAATATAAAAATAATCGGACTAAAAAAAGATGATAAACATAGGACTAAATACATAATTGATGATAATTATAACACTATTGAAGTAAGTAGTGAACTATTTCTATACTTAACCCGTATGCAAGACGAAGTCCATAGATTTGCAATAACATATCATAGGAATATAAAAAGTAAGGGAAGTCTATCAAGTATTCTTTTAAATGTTTCAGGAATCGGAGATAAAAGAAGAAAAGAACTTTTAAAAAAATATTCATCAATTGATAAAATTAAAGATGCTTCAGTAGAGGATTTGTCAACTATAATCCCAAAAGAAGTTGCAGTAGATTTACAAAAATATCTAAATGATTTATAATTATTTTGAGGTGAACTATGAAAAATATTCTAGAAATTAAAAATGTATCTAAAAAAATAGGTAAAAGACAAATATTAAATAATCTATCTCTTGAAGTAAAAGAAGGAGAAATATATGGATTTGTTGGACCAAATGGGGCAGGGAAAACGACTCTTATTAAAGTGATGTTAGGTCTTTACAAAAGTGATTCTGGTACCATTAAAATAGATGGATATGATATTAAACATGACTTTGAAAATGCTATGAATGCAGTCGGAGCAATAATAGAAAACCCTGAAATGTATTCTTATATGACAGGTAAAGATAATATTGATTTATACTTAAGAATGAATCCTAATCCTGATAAAAAGTATGTAAAAGACGTAATAGAATCTGTAAAACTAGGTAATAGACTAAATAATAAAGTACGTACATATTCACTTGGAATGAGGCAAAGACTAGGTATTGCTCAAGCTCTTGTATCAAAACCAAAAATATTAATATTAGATGAGCCTACTAATGGGTTGGATCCTCTTGGTATAAAGGAGTTAAGGGATATATTAAAAAAGATAAGTAAAGAACAAAACATTGCAGTATTTATATCAAGTCATATTCTAAAAGAAATAGAATTAATTTGTGATAGGATAGCAATTATAGATAATGGTACAATTCTTGAAGTAAAAGATATGAATGATATAAAGGATGATAAATTACAAGTATCATTTGAATTATCTCCAATAGATAAAGCCGAAGAAATATTAAAAAATAAAAACATTTCATATGAAATAAAAGAAGATCAAATTAAGATATCTATCCCTAAAGAAGAAATACCTAAATATAATAAGTTATTTGTAAAAGAAAAAATTGATGTATATCAAATAAGAAAAGATATTAAGTCACTTGAAGATGAATTTATTGAAAAGACTAAAGGGACGAAAGGACAAATAAAGTAGGTGATGGTATGAAATTAATGAAATTAACTTATAATGAAATATTAAAACAAGTAAAAAAGAAAGGTTTTATAATTAGTTTATGCATATTAGTATTATTTTCAGTTGGTTTACCAGTTTTATATAAGTTGTTTGCTTATAGTAATACTACGTATCCTATATTTAATGATTCAAGTAAGGAGTATTATGAAAATCAAATAATTAAGAACCCTAGTACAAGTGATGATAAACTATTCAACGAATTATTAAATGAAAAATTATCTATTATAGATTGTGCTATTAATAAAAAAGAACAAAGTACAAGCTTTAAAAACACTTTATACGATGAGTATACAAGTGTAAAACTTAGTATAATTGTACTTGATAAACTTATTAATAATGAAAAAATAAATACTAAGAATGTAGATGAATGGTTTATGCTTAATACTACTGATTATATTAATTATACAAAAGAAGAGTTAATAAAAGAAAAGCAAGTTTTAGAAAAGCAAGCATTAGAATTAAAAAATATTATTGATAAAAGTGATTATACTTGGTATTTAAAAAGACAAATACAAATGATGTCTGATGATAGTTTAGATAATAAGAAAATAATTGGTTTATTAAAAGAATTGATAGATTTAAATATAACAGATGAAAATGATTTTAGAGCAAAAGAGGCAAATAAAATAATTGATTATTATAATCAAAAAGAACATGTATTAACAGAACAAGAGTATAATAAACAAAATAATAATAAATTATCTTATGAAACTTATGTAAAAATAACAAAAGAAAAAAATAAAGAAATAGATAATAATATTCTAAAATCATACTATGCAATTAGAAATAATTATGAATATTCTAATAATGCTAAAACTACTTTAAATGAAATAATTGATAATAATATAACGGTAATAAGTATTATAATAGTGGTAATAGCAGGTGGAATAGTAGCTAATGAGTTTCAAAAAGGGACAATAAGATTGCTTGTTATAAGGCCAAGTAAAAGATGGAAGATACTTTTATCTAAGTTTCTAGCGGTAATATCATTAACTATTATATTTGGATTAATAACTTATATAATGTCATTTATTACATGTTCTATATCATTTGGATTTAGAGAACTACTTACAAATGATCTATCAGTTATAGGAACACAAGTAGTAAAAACATCATATATAGCAAGTTCAATATCATCTTTATTCATACAATTAATACCAATAATCTTTATAGCACTTGGAGCATTCTTTTTATCAACAATTACGAATAGTACAGCTCTTTCAGTAGGATTATCAATATTTGTTCTAATGGGAAGTAGTCTTGCTATGATGGTTTTATTAATGTTAAAGTTTCCATTCGTAGATTTAACATTCCTACCATATCTAAACTTTAATCAATTTGTTCCAATAAATAAAATAACTTTATTAGATAATTATATGATGTATCAAATATATTACACACTACCTAAAGCGTTATTGGTATTAGGAATATGGGGAATTATTTTATATATGGTTAGTAATGTAGTATTTACTAAAAAAGATATAAAAAATTAAGGAGGAAAATATGAAGGAAGAAAATAAAAAGAAAATACCAAGTTGGGTAATTTTAATAATAGTTTTAGTTTCAATATTTTTGGTTTTACCATTTTTAGTATTTGTAGGAGTAACAGTGTATTTTATTTTTAATGATTTTGATAAAGTTGAAATGATTGAGGACGGAAATTATACTGTAATAGATGATAGTTTTAAGATAGATAATGCAACAGTAAAAGGATTTTATGATAAAGAAACAGATACATATTATATTACTGGAACAATAAAAAATACTCTTGATGATGAATGCCGTAACTATGTAAATATATCTTACAATGTATATGATAAAGATGGAGATTTACTAGGAACTGCAAATGCTTATATAGATAACCTAGGAAAAGGTCAAACTTGGAAGTTTAAAGCTTATTATACTGATATTGATTCTAAAGATGTAGTAAGTTATAAACTAGATACTGTTGAACATTATAATGGTTTAAATTAAAGTGGATGATTGTCAAATAGTGTGTGTAGACACAAAATAAGCAATAATTATTATTATGAAGCTGACGCAAATGCGTT
>CAKOLK010000019.1 GCA_934096275.1 uncultured Bacilli bacterium
TCCGTTACTAATACAGGAACTGCTCAAAATGCTGTTTTAAACTTCACTATTCCTAGAGGTGAAACTGGGGCAACTGGCCCTCAAGGAACTACTGCTACTAATGAATATGGTTATAAATATGATACTACTACTAATCCAATAACATTAACTGCTAATACTGTTGCAACTGTTCCTTTAGCACAAACTGGTCCACTTAATGTTATTACTGGAGCGACTACTAACGCATTAACAATAGGTAGCGCTGGTACATATAAAATTGATTATTTCTTTAATGGTATTAGTAATACTGCAGGTGATGTTAATTTAGCCGTTTATAATAACAACAACTTAGTACCAGGTTCTACCATAACATTAAACTTAGAAACCACTAATGAAAAAAACGCTACTGGTAGTATTATCGCTAGTTTTACTGAAGGTAATGCAATCACTTTAGGACTTGAATCTACTACTGGAGTTGAAGTAACACCTGCTTCTAATACTAATGCATACTTATCAATAGTAAAACTTGCATAACTTAAAAAACAACCACATGGTTGTTTTTTAGTATTTTATACATTTTACATAATTTTCTTGCCTACCCTTTTCTACAGTTTGTTTTATTAAATCATAAACTAACTCTGCAGGTATTTCATCAATATTATCTCTTTTAGCAATAGCATCACAGAAATATCCATTATAAATAAAATCTTCGGATATATCAGTATATATTTCCTCTAATTCTTTATTGTTAAAAATATGTGCTACTTTTACTAAACTGTTTTGTCTTGAAATTTTAACAAATAACTCTTTAGAAACTGAGATTCCACTAGGATAAATAATATATTGGTCTTCATTTTCATATATAAAGAAAGAACGACCTGTTACTAGTTCAAGATAAAAGTTTTTCTTTATACTTTCAAAATAAAGATCAAATGAGTCTTTCATAGTATCTTTCACAAAGTACTCTTGACCATTTTTAACTATTTTTCTCCAAAAAGCTATTCCTTTTATATCGATAATATAGTTCTTATTTAACATCTTATCCCTCCGTTATATCACTCAAAATCATTTCTTTAATTTTTTCATTTTCTTTAGAATCATTTTCAATAAACTCTAATGAATCTTTTTTAGCTTGTAACAATATTTTATAATCATCTTTTATATTAGCAATTTTAAATGTCATATCACCACTTTGCTTTGTACCAAATAAATCACCATGACCACGTAACTTAAAATCTTCCTCACTTATTTCAAAACCATCATTTGTCTTAGTCATTACTTCAAGTCTTTTAGCATCCACATCACTAATTAAAATACAACTTGATTGAAGACTACTTCTTCCTACCCTACCACGTAATTGATGAAGCGTTGAAAGTCCAAATCTATTCGCGTCAAATATTACTATCATTGTAGTATTTTCCACATCTACCCCAACTTCAATAACAGTAGTACTAATAAGAATTTGTGTCTCATTGTTTACAAATTTATTCATAATTTTATCTTTATCTTGTTGCTTTAATTTACCATGTAATACATCTATATTATACTTCTTACCAAATGCAAGGTTCATTTTATCTCTTAGTTCTTCGACTGTAGTTAAATCTAATGTTTCAGAATCTTCGATTAATGGTGCAATTACATATATTTGATGATTATTAAGTAGTTCATTATACATCATATTAAGAACTTCTTTCATGTCATTAGTACCTTTTAAATAAGTTTTTATAGGCTTTCTTCCACTTGGAAGAGACATAATAGTAGATATATCCATATCTCCATATATAGTTAAAGCATACGTTCTAGGTATTGGTGTTGCACTCATATAAAGTACATCTGGCATATTACCTTTATTCTGCAATTTTGTCCTTTGTAACACTCCAAAACGATGTTGTTCATCTGTTACTACTAAACCAAGATTATTATATAAAACATCTTCTTGAATTAAAGCATGAGTACCAATTACTATATCTATTTCATTATTAAGCAACTTTTCATGAATAGAAGTTTTTTCTTTCTTAGTAAGAGACCCAACAAGTAATTCTACTTTTATATCAGTATCTTTCAATAAACTTTTAACTGTATTAAAATGTTGAAGTGCAAGTATTTCAGTTGGAACCATTAATGCTCCTTGATAACCACTTAAATAATTAGCATATAACGCAAGAATAGATATAACAGTTTTACCACTACCTACGTCTCCTTGAAGAAGACGATTCATTCTACGCTTTGATTTAATGTCTTTTAGTATTTCATTTAATACTTTATTTTGATCTTCAGTAAGATTATATGGTAATGATTTAATTAATTTATTTAGTTTATCTTCATCATATTCTTTTTTTATACCATTATCTTCACTTTTATGTTTCATTTTAAGAAGATTTATCTTCATCATATAAACAAATAATTCTTCATATTTTAATCTTATCATTGCTTGTTTTAATTTTTCCTTTGTTGATGGATTATGAATTATATTTAAAGAAGTTTTTTTATTTAAAAAGTCATATCTTTCTATTAAGTATTTAGGTATAAAGTCAGGTATTTCATTTCCATATTGCATTAGTGCATTGTTTATATATGTTGCAATATTTTTAGAGGTAAGTCCTGCAGTTCCATGATATACTGGTTCTATTTTTTCATCTTTTGGTAAAAGTCCCATTCTTATTTCTGATGCTGTAATGATATTTTTTGTTTTATCGTATTTACCTAGCACTGTTACATTTGAACCTACTTCTAATTGATTTTTTAGAAAAGCGCGATTAAATATTGATACTCCCACGACCATACCATCACTGGTTATTAGTCTAAGGTTCATCTTATTAAGGTTTCCTTTTAATCTTATAAGTATAGGTACACAATCAATTTTTCCATCAATTATAACTTTATCATCTACTAAATTTCTTAGATCACTCCTTTTTATAAAATCATATCTAAAAGGATAATGAGTAACTAAATCTAGTACTGTATTTATATTTAACTTATTAAGTAACATTTCTGACTTAGGGCCTATTCCTTTAACTTCTTTTATTGTCATAATACCACGTCCCTTTTCTTTCAAATTATACCACATTTTTTGAAAAATTGAAAGGATAAATTGCGCAAAAAAATTACTAGTAAAATGAGTATATGCACAATAATTTTACTTTTTTATCTTCAATTCGCAAAGTAAATAAAAAAGTTTGAAATCCCAGTCTGTATAAAGTATTGCAGACACTGGGATTTCTTTTCTTTTTGCAAAAATATTATCTATGAAAGAGGAGGGACGAGAATTTACTCGTTTTTCTTTGTAAAGAAGGAGGAAAAGTTAAAAATGGAAAAACAATTTTATTGTCTAGGGGGGGCTACTCGCTCAATAAAAATAGACTTCCAAAGAATGGAGGTCTTATAAATGACTAATATACAAAGTGGTTATTTAAAAACCAAAAATGGTGTTCAACTAATGACGACGGTTCCTTATCCAATAGGAGCAATTTATCTATCTATTGATAGTACCAACCCAACTAAATTGTTTGGAGGTACTTGGCAACAAATAGCACAAGGTAGAACTTTGGTTGGAGTTGACACTAGTGATATTGACTTTAACATAGTTGAAAAAACTGGTGGTGAAAAGGCACATACCTTAACAGTTGCTGAAATGCCATCACATACACACGGAAGTAAATCATTATCAGGTTATTTTAACATTCGTGGTTGTGGTACGAAAGGGCAAGATTTTTCAACTACAAATGTTGATGGAATTATAACAAGAAATAGGACTACTTGGAGTGGAAGTCATTTAAAATTTGATACTTCATCAGTCAGTTCCCCATATTATGAAACAGTTAAAGTAGATGCAACTCACGAACACACTTCAGTTGGAGCAAATCAAGCACATAACAATTTACAACCATACTATACTTGCTATATATGGCTTAGAGTTGCTTGAAGTTTAATTAAGACCCTACTATTTATTGGTAGGGTCTTTTTCATCTATTGGCTTAAACAATTCTCTAATATCTAAGCCAAGTGCATCAGCAATTCTGCCAAGACTTACTATTGTAAATCCTCTTTGCATTTTCTTACTTTCAATTTTTGCAACATAATTCATCGTAATACCTGCTTTATCAGCAAGTTGTTGTTGAGTAAGTCCAGCTTCTTCACGTAGCCTTTTAATATTATATCTTATAATATCAAAGTAGTAGGTGTCGCTATGCATCATTATCACCTTCCTACTTTTATTATGGACAAAATGTCCATTAAAATATATGGACACGATGTCCAATGTATGATATAATTAATAGCGATAGGAGTTGGATAATTTATGGCAAGTGCAAAAAATAAAGTTCTTAGTGGGGATTATGTTGACGACAGTGTGAGAATAGAAGGCCTTGGAACGCAACTAGTTTTTGGATATGGTAAGGACAATGACCTTTTTACTACTACACATATTACTCTCGATAAAAGTACAGTTGAAAGTTACGAAGTATTAACAGAAGATAAAGTGAAATCAGCATCTAGTACTATGTTAAGGGCTGGTGCTGGAGCTTTACTTCTAGGGCCAGTGGGATTATTGGCAGGTGTGTCTGGAAAGACAAAAGGAATTTATAATGTTGCAATTTTATTTAAGGATGGTAAGAAAAGTCTAATAGAAATTGATGATAAACATTATAAGGTTTTGATGAAAGTTCTATTCTAAAATAAATTGTCAAAGAGCTATTATGAGGTTATTATAGATTTATTCTATAGTAGCCTCTTTTTTTTACGCTATCCCAAAATCTTTAGTAGCCGTTCTTGTGATATTTCGTTACAGGATGAAAATAATTTAATTATCTCGGATATACTAAATATTCCAAATTCATCATCAGCATAAAAAACTAAGTAAGGCATAGCAACTGGTTGATAATTCTTTAAAATTACTGGTAAAGATTTATGAGAATATTGTTCTCCTTCTGGCATTAATGTGTATAGTTGGAAGAATAAATATCCAAATAAAACCATAATTATATGCAATGCTATCATATTAATTTTTGTTCTTTTAAAATCTTGAAGTTTCCAAAAATCCTTTAATTGACGATAGTCTTCTTCGATTTCAGGTCTTAATTCATATGTCGTTATAATTTGTTTCGCACTTACCGTTGTGTCGGTAGTAATAAATACGAAATAACTATCTGTTTCAGTGTCCCAAACAACACAAGAATTAATTTCTACGTCGTCATTTTCATTATATTTTTTGCGAGATTGTGCCACATCAGACCACCAATAATTTTTAAGATTAGGTACAAATGCAATCTTTTGCTTTTCACGGCTAGGGTGTTGTTCCCATTTATCTTCATCTTTTGCAATTTGTACGGCTATTTGATAGGCATTCATATTACTTCTCAAAGGTACATAAACATCTATTTGTCTTTCGCTTTTTAAATAATTTATTAAATCTCTATCAAGAAAACCTCTGTCTTCGATAAGAATATCTCCAGGATTAAACACCTTTGTAGTTTTCAACATTTCTCTACTAAGTTCCAAATCGTGAACGTTCATTGCTCCAAACTCAATTTCCTCAATTATACCCGTATCTTCAACAATTCCACGTAGGGATGCTAGTTTATATCCACGGTCGGCATCTCCATATTTATTAGTTGTTACGGCAGATTGTTCGTAGTTATTATTATCAAGATTTACAGACAATTCAGTGCAGTCAAGAATATGAATATTAGGTTTATAATTTAGTTTTGGCATAATTTGTTCTTGTACAACTTCATTGTATGATTTAAACAATTCTTTTGCTTCATATTTTCCAAATAGAAAACGCAAACTGCTTTCAGTCATCATACCAGCCTTTAAATCTTTTTCTGTATCAATAATATTGTAACCTAATTCAGCTAATACTCTATGGTCTGTAATAGCATAGGGAACATCACAAATGCTAGTATTTGTTTTCATTTTAGCTGCGACAGATAAAGCCATTACTAATTCAAATGGTATAGTTGTATTATGTGCTCTTTTATCAGGCAATTTATTTGCAAGACAAGCAAGTATTCCGCTTTTGTGCATACTTAAAATAATGTCATCTACTAAATTAGACACACTTGCCGCAACATTACCAAAAGTTCCTGTATAAATTTTCCTTAAAACCGACTCTTTATTCTCTTTACATATCTTAATCATATCAAAAACCTCCCTGAAATAAGACAACCCCATTTATTTTTATGTAATATTATAGTATAATTATATTAATAAATCAATGAAACCGAAGGAGGTTTATATGAGAACAGTAAGAAAAGGTATGTTTGGAACAATATCTAACATAAATACATATACAGATGTCGATATTGGCATTCGTTTAAGAGATACAAGAAAGAAAAATAGATATACAATAGAACAATTAGCAAAAGAGCTAGAAGTAAGTGAAGAAACTATACAAGCTTGGGAAGACAGTTTAGCTCTTCCAGCAGATAAATATGTTGAAAAATTATCAAAACTTTATAAGGTCAAAAAAGATTACTTGTTAGGATTAGACAAGTAATTTTTCATTTGTCAAGTAAAAATCTACTTTGCGAATTGAAGTTTTTTATAAAAAACTCTTGACTTTTAAAGCACTTTTGATTATTATATAAATCACCAGTTCGGCAATAGGCGAATTGGATGCTAGTATCACACTAGCCAACCCCTTTTTATTCTTTTGAAACCGTCCTTCAGGGGGTACGGTTTCTATTTTTTTGTATTAAAAAAAACTTTAGTGAAAAAACTGGTTGTATAATTTTTAGTGTGTGTAATGTGTAAAGCATTATATGCACTTTTTTATAAAATAAAAGACATATAAACT
>CAKOLK010000020.1 GCA_934096275.1 uncultured Bacilli bacterium
GAATAAATGTGTATTTAAGTTATGATATAGACTAGGTTATCGTATATAAATTATATATGGTAATCTAGTCTTTTTTTGTTTTGTTTAGTTATCGTTTTCGGGGGTTACTTTCAAAATTATTACTACATCTGCAGCGGTTGAAGAAGGTGTTGTTGATTTAGAGCATGATACTTTTTATGATCCTGGTTCTGTTAAGGTAAGTGGTGCTAAAATAAGGTGTTGGAAAAGTGGAGGACATGGTCATCAGAGTTTTCTTCAAGTTTTTGAAAACTCTTGTAATCCTGGATTTGTTTCAATGGGATTTCGTTTAGGGAAAGAAAAATTGTTTTCGTATATAGATTTGTTTGGATTTGGTGAAAAAACTGGAATAGATCTTAATGGAGAGGGTAAAGGAATATTGTTTAGTCTTGATAAAGTGCATGATTTGGAACTTGCTACTACTGCTTTTGGACAGGGTGTTAGTGTTACTCCGATTCAACAAGTTACTGCGGTTTCTTCGATAGTTAATGGAGGTTATTTATATAAGCCTTATGTAGTTAAGAGTATTCTTGATACTAAGACTAATAATATTATTAAAACTAATGAAAAAGATTTGGTTAGAAAAACGATTAGTCTTAATACTTCGAAGATTATGAGAATGGCTTTAGAAAGTGTTGTATCTAATGGTGGAGGTAAGATGACTTATATTGATGGTTATCGTGTTGGTGGTAAGACTGGTACTGCTCAAAAGGTTTCTAATGGTAGGTATTTAGAGAATAATTATATAATGAGTTTTATGGCTGTTTTACCTAGTAATGATCCTAAAGTGGTTTTATATCTTGCTATTGATAATCCTAAGAAGACTGCTCTTTTGTCTAGTTATACAACGACTCCATTTGTTAGAAAGATACTTTTAGATATTATTTCTATTATGGATATAAAGAAGCAATCTGATCAAAAAGAAAAAGATTATGAGTGGTATGATAAGAAGTATTATGATGTTCCTAATGTAGTTGGTCTTACTAAGAAAGAGGCAAAGAAGTTACTTTATAATTTTGATATTTCTTTTGAAGGAGATGGAAATATTGTTTTGGAACAGAGTATTAAAGCTAATACGAGGTATTATGAGACTGGTACAATAAGACTTCTTATGGGTGATGAATAAATATTTGATTTTATTTTTGTTAGTAAAATAAACTGATTATGTGTTGTTTTAAATAGACAGATAAATAGACTTAGAGAAAGAGTAGAGTTATAAAATAATTATTTTTAGTTCTTTTTTTCTTTTTGTGAAATAAAATTAATAGGAAGGATGCTTGTTTTATGTAAAATAAATGTGTAATTTAATAAATTGTTCTAGGAAATGTATTAAAAATATAGTATAATGTTTTTTGAAAGAGGTGCATTATATATGTTGTTACTTACTAAATCAATTTTATCTTTAATGATTGGTTTTATTGCTGCGGTTATAGTAGGTTTAATATTAATACCATTTTTAAAGAGAATTAATTTTGGTCAAAGAATTAGTGAATATGTTGGAGAGTCTCATAGAAAAAAAGAGGGAACACCAACGATGGGTGGAATTATTTTTATAATACCTACTGTTCTTGGAATTGCATATTTAGTTATGAGTGGAAAGGTTGAGATGACTTATAACTTAGGAATAGTATTACTTGTATTTGTTCTTTATGCAATACTTGGATTTTTAGATGATTTTCTTAGTATAAAAAGGGGAAAGAATGAAGGGCTTACTGTTTCACAAAAGTTTATTGGTCAAATAATTATTGCACTTTTATTTTTTGCAATTTATATGAAGTTTAATGGTGATACTAGTTTTGTTGTTACTACTTTAGGTATTAATATTGAACTTGGATGGCTTTATGGAATATTTATACTTTTATTTATGGTATGGTTTTCTAATGCTGTTAATCTTACAGATGGGCTTGATGGTTTATCTGGAGGGCTTAGTGCAATATCTTTTGTGTCATTTGCTCTTATTGCTCTTTTTGTAGGGAAAGAAGATATAGGAATCTTTTGTTTCTTATTAGTTGGAGCTTTAGCAGGATTTTTAATGTTTAATAGTTATCCCGCTAGAGTGTTTATGGGTGATACTGGTTCTTTAGCACTTGGTGCTACTCTTGCTGCAGTTGCTATTCTTACAAGAAGGGAAATAACACTTTTTGTAGTAGGTCTTGTTTTCTGTGTTGAAGCATTTAGTGTTATGTTACAAGTATTTTGGTATAAAACTAAGCATAAGAGAATATTTTTAATGACTCCGATTCATCACCATTTTGAAAAACTTGGTTATGAAGAACCGGATATAGTAAAAGGTTTCTGGTTAGTGGGTATTATTTGTTCAGTTCTTGGAATATTTTTTGCAGTTTGGATATAAGAAAAGAGTTAAGTTTATTACTTAGCTCTTTTTCCTTGGTATGAATCTCTTCTTTTCATTTCTTTATCTATTTCATTTAAAACGCAGAACTTTTTTATTAACCAGTTTGGTTCAATTAGATCGTCTTCTTTTGGATCTCCGGTTATTCTGTTTATTACTATGTTTTCGTTTAGGTATTCTAACTGGTCACATACAATATCTGTATATTCTTCTTTTGTTAGAACGTGAAATTGTTCTTTTTTATAGAGTTCTTCCAACGGGGTGTCTTTTAGGATATGTAACATGTGTATTTTAATACCATCTATATTTTTACTATTTAAGTATTTTACTGTTTCTATCATCATTTGTTTTGTTTCAAATGGTAATCCATTTATGATATGAACTACTACTTTTATGTTTTTGTCTTGTAGTTTTTTTAGAGTAGTTTCAAATTCTTGGACAGTGTATCCTAGATTTAATAGTTTATTTGTTTTTTCATGTATTGTTTGAAGTCCTAGTTCAATAGTTAGGTCTGTTTTTTTATTTAGTTCTTCTAGATAGTTTAAGCATTCTTCAGATATAGCGTCACAACGGGTAGCTATGTTTATTCCTAATACATTTTCATATGTTAGGACTTCTTCATATTTTTGTTTTAAGTAGTTTAAGTCTCCATAAGTGTTTGTGTTTGCTTGAAAGTATGCAATGTATTTAGCATTTGGCCATTTTTTATGAAGCATGTTTTTAATGTTTTGAAATTGTTCTTTTAGATTGTCTTTTTTATTTCCTGCGAAGTCTCCGGATCCGTTTTTGCAGTATATACATCCACCGTATCCTTTTGTTCCATCTTTATTTGGACAGGTTAGTCCTAGATTAAGGCTTACTTTAAATACTTTTGTGTTGTATTTTTCTTTATAGTAGTAATCTAGTGTATAGTATCTTTTGTTTGTATTAGAGTTTTTAAACATAGTATCACTTCCGATTAGTATTATAACTAATATTTAAATTATTTTCAAATGCTATGTGTAGTTTTATAATTTTTTAAAAAAAGTGCAACTCTATATAAAATTAAGATTTGTATTACGAAAAGTGTTGTGTGAATACACTTTTCCTAACTAAATGATAAAAAATTGAATCAATTTTAAAAATTGGTTCTTTTTTTGTGATGAAATCTTAAATTTGGTCATTTGACAATGATTTTTATATGTTTTATGTTGGTTTAGCAAGAAAAAAAATCTTTGTGAAGGGAGGTGAAAAGTATGAACTTAACAGGCAATAAGCTAGCTCTTTTAGATAAGTCTGTATCTAATGATATGGCATATAAACTTAAAACAAGACATAAAGGTTACAGGATACCACTTGTATCAGATGTAATGTTTAGAACAATGTTTTTTAATGAAAGCAGAAAAAAATATGGATGTTATCTAATCGCTCTTTTACTTAATCAAGATTATAATGAAATATTTGAAAATACTACATTAATTAAACCAACAGTAGACGAAGAAAAAGCGGATAAATCTAGAAAGACAGTTGGTTATCTATGTAGAATAGATGGAGTATTAGTAAATGTTGAAATGAATAAGAATAAGACAAGAACTAATCTAGAAAGAAATCTTGATTATATGTTTAGACTTCATGGTGGAGGAATGAAGATTGGAGACGAAGACAATTATGAAACTTGCCTTCAAATTAACGTAAATAATTTTACCTTTGAAGGAAAAACAGAAGTATTGGATGAGTATATGATAGTCAATTTAAGTAATATCGATGAAATATATACAAATAAAGTACATATTTACAATATTTACTTGCCAAACATAAGAAAAAAAGATTATAATAATCTTGAGGATTATGAAAAACTATTATTAATCTTTAATGAAGAGGACGATGAAGTTCTCGATATGTTAAGTAAGGGTGATGATATTATGAAAGAATACATAGAAGATTCTAAAAATGCTAGTGAGCAGGATGAAGTAATCGGAATGTATGACAAAGAGTTAAATGATGAAATGCTAAAGAAAGCAGAAATAAGAGAAAACAGAGAAGAAGCATTTAATGAAGGAATTGAAGAAGGTCGAAAAGAAACTGCTCTTAAGATGATTCAAGATAATTTAACTTTAGATACTATCGCTAAGTATACTGGACTTTCGCTTGAAGATCTTAATGTATTAAAGGAAGAAATAGAGTAATTTTGAAGTTGTAAGATAAAAGTAGACACAAAAAGAATGTGTTTACTTTTTCTTTTGTTAAAATAGAAATAGGAGGTAA
>CAKOLK010000021.1 GCA_934096275.1 uncultured Bacilli bacterium
AATCATTATTCTTTATGCATATTTACACCAAATATGAATATCATTAATTAGGTATCGCTTTCGGGTGGTACAATATTAAACGTAGAACCTGGTTCATAAGTCATCCAAATAGGTAGATTCCTATTAAGAGTCTCTGCACTATAATTATTATAATTATTAGGATCATAATTAGGACGAGAAGACATTCCTAAAACCTCACCAGTATTAGGATCCATTGCAATAGCAAGAGCATTATCAGGATTAAACATTTTAACTATATTATTAAGTTCCCTTTCAATAGAAATCTGTATATCATAATCAATAGTAAGCATTATATCCATACCTCGAGTAGCTTCAATATAAACCTCACTAATATCAAGTTTATTACCCTTAGCATCACTATAATACTTAATCGCACCATCATCACCAGTTAAATAATCATTATATAAAAGTTCAATACCAGATAACCCCTGATTATCTATACCAACATAACCAATAACATGAGATAGCATTTCATTATTAGGATAATATCTTTGAGACTCCTTAACCAAATAAACACCATCTAAATTATAACTATTTATCTTATCACTAACCTCTTTAGACAATCTTCTTCCCTCAGGATGAATTCTTTCAATAGAAGTCACCTTAGTAATATGTTTATAAATATCATCATATGAAGTATTCAAACACTCACTAAGTATTCTAGCAGTCCTTTCCTTATCAACAATTTGATTAGGTATAACAATCAAAGAAGTAGTAGTAACATTATCCGCAAGCACTTTTCCATTACGATCAAGAATCAATCCACGCTCAGCAGTAATAGGAAGCTTCCTACTCCATAAATCATCAGAAAGAAACCTAAGCCTCTTATAAGAAACAGTCTGAACATAAAAAATACGTAAAATAACAAATATCAAAAGAACTACTATAACAAATAAAACCATTTTAATTCTAATATTATTATTCTTAGTAAACAAAGTAATCACCAGTTAATTATATAAAAAAACAAAAATATTAGAACCAAAACCAATCTGCACAAACCCAAGATTGCAAGTATTTAGAAACACTTAAAAAAGAACCAATAGGTTCTAATACTAATTATTTATCATAAAAACAATATCTTCTAAAAACAAATTATTATAATAATTTTTCTCTTTAAGTTCTAATATAAAACTTAATAAATCTTGTTTTACTTTTTCATCACATTTTCTATTTATTATTCTCAAATACATTCCTATCAAAGGAAACTTAGTAACAATATAGTCATCAAAATTCAATTTATTCGTATCATTATACGCATTAATAATACTTATAATTATTTTAAGACTTTCTTCAAATTCATTCGCATATACATATTGTTTTACCATATTTAAATAAGAATTAGTCATTTCTTCATATCCATTATCTAATGACAAAGAATTATATAAATTATTATAATAATATTCATACTCTTGATTAGGATAATATTTTCTAAAATAATTTTCAAAAATATTCATTTCAAAACATACAGAATATATTCTCTTTGACGACAATAAATAATCTTTTATTTCTTCCGCAGGTATTAACTCTAAAACACTTTTTAAATCACTTTTTTTCTTTTTAATTTCAGGTTTTAAATCACTCACAAAGTATTCTCGATTAGAAATCGCAATCAATACTGCATATTCATGTTTACATGGAAAATCACAAGGACAAGTACAATTTAATAAAACATCATCTAAAGTATTTTCGACACTAACAATATAAGGTTTTTCATCACTTCCTCTTACCTTAGCATAGTATTTATTCTTACCCTTTATTTTACAACATAAAACAACATTACCATCTTCATAATATTTTCTTCCTCTAGATTTAATTTGATATTCAAAACAATCATCCATTTCCTTTAATAAATCATTTTCATCAAAAGTATTTACATCATTTGTATCATCTAGCAGTTCTTCACAATCACTAATAATATCACTAATGATTTTTTCAGAATTCAAATTAATAGTCATATAATATCACTCTCCTAATTCAAGTATAACACAAAAACAATAAATACAAATATTTTAGATCATCACTACTTAATTATAAATTACTATTTAATTTTTATATTCTTGTAATTAAGCTATTGAACTCATTCCATCCAATAACTTTATCTTTTTGCATTCTACCTACCAATATACCAGTAGAAATATTATTTTCCTTAGAAAATTTTTTAATTATTTTCTCATCAATCAAAGAATTACCATTAATAAAACTCTCATATGCATCTTTAGAAATCAAAATATTCTTAGCAAACTCATCAGCTTCAGTTTCAATTTGATTTTTTTCACTATTCTCTAAATCAACGAAAACTTCCTTTTTACTATGTTTTAAAAGATGAGCAATTTCATGAAATAAAGTAAACCATAATATATCATCTTTCTTTCCTCTATCACTTATCATTATAATTGCCTTATCACAAGTAATCTTATAAGACACACCATTCACATATGTATTCGGTAAATGAGGTTCAAATATCAAAGCAACTCCACATTCCGCTAATAATTTTTTAATTTTTTCATACTGTTCTAAGAAAGGTTTACTAGCAAGATTTCTAATTACCTTAACATTTTTCTTTAAAAGATCTATGTCAAATTTATTATATTCTTCTTTATTAGATTGTATCTCTCCATACCTTAACCAACAATATAAAGATTCAAACGAAAAATTTTCATGTTCACTTTTTCTAAATGCTAGTTTTCTCTTAAGTTCAGTATCAAAAGAAAGAGATGCAACAGAAAAAAACTTTCTCAAATTTATTACTTTTTCAATCGAATCCCTTGTCTTTTCGATACAATCCCAATTACGTTTTGCCATTTCAGAATATGGAATATTCTCTAAATATTTCACATCATTTCTTATTGATTCCATATCATTTTTTCTTTCTAATAATTCTCTATATCTACTTTCTAAATTATTCCAAAAACTAGCTGGAATATTAAATACATACTCTAACTTCAACGCAGTAGCAGTAGTTATAGGAGCTTTTCCATTTATTATTTCATTAATTGTTTTTTTACTAATACCAGTTTTATCAGCCAAATCAAGTTGACTCATACAATTAATTTCTAATAATTCCAAAATTGTTTCACCAGGTGCAATTACATATTCTTCAAATTCCTTAAACTTACTCATAATGTTTAGACACCTCCATTATTTCTATTTCTTTTATTTTTCTTAAATCATCCACTACTATATTATTATCTTTTTGTCTAAAAATTAATCTATATTGTCCAGTAATATTAATAGCATAACATTCTTTTAAATCACCACTTAATTTATGCCTTCTATGGGGTAAAGAAGTTGGAACATCATTCAAGGAGTCAAATGATTTTAATTCTGCAATTCTTCTTGGTAATTTTTTAGCCACTTCAGAGCCATATTTTTTTACCAATTCTTTATTGTGTGTTGGATTTTCACACATTTTCTTAAGCTTTTCATTTTTATACGTTAAATTCATTCAACCCTCCTTTTTTGATTAACGTAATTGGTTAATTAAATTATATCACACAAAAAGAAAAAATCAATAGTTTTAGCAAACTTTTTAAATAACAATTAAAAGGTTGTATAATTTTTAGTGTGTGTAATGTGTAAAGCATTATATGCACTTTTTTATAAAATAAAAGACATATAAACTT
>CAKOLK010000022.1 GCA_934096275.1 uncultured Bacilli bacterium
AAGTTGTACGAAATTTGATAAAATTAATCTAGGAGGATGATGTTATGAGAGTTAATGAAAAAATCGAAAGAATCACATCAGATACTTTGATATGTGGAATAGATATTGGAAAAACAAAGTGTTGTGCTAGATTCTGCGATTATAGAGGATTGGAGGTGTATCACAAAGTTTGGTTTGATAAAACAGAAAATCTTGATGTAATAGGTTGTCAAATAACAGCAGCAATGTATAAAGAAAATAAAACAGATGTAATTATATCTTTTGAACCAACTGGTCATTATTGGTTAAATATAGATAAATATTTTAAAGATTGTGGTCAAGAAACAGTTTTAATGCCTACATATACAGTAAAACAAGCGAAAGAAATGCATGATCAAAATCCAACAAAAAGCGATCCTAAAGATGCGTTGTTAATAGCAAGACTTACCAGTGAAGGAAAATATGTTAAACCTATAGAAAGAGATGAATTATATCAAAATATATATGCTGGATACAATATTTATGAAGATATTCAAAAAGAAATAAATCGAATAAGAAATAAAATACATGTATGGAACGATAAATATTTTCCAGAAGTAGAAAAAGTATATAAAATAGATTCAGTTGGAATCAAACCAATATACGATAATCAATTATTACCTAATGAAATAAAAAATATAGCATTAGAAGACTTTATTGAAATAATGACTAAAGATAATAGTCGAGCAAATAGAAAGAGCATTATGAAATTAAAAGAAATGTGCAAAAAAAGTAATGGAATAAATTCGGATGCTTTTACAAAAAAAGAAATAAAAAGACTATATGATAGATTCATCGAACTGCTTAAGGAACTAGAAGAATATGAAAAAGAATTAATAGAATTAGCAAGTCAGATTGACTATGTGGAAAAAGCAGTTGAAATAACAGGTATAGGATATATGAGTATGGTAGGAATAATTGCAGAAACAGGCGATTTAAAAAATTATGAACATGCAAAACAGGTGTTAAAGATGAGTGGATTAAGTCTTAAAGAAAGCTCCAGTGGTCAAAAAAAAGGAAAGAAACACATTTCCAAACGAGGTCGTTCTAAATTAAGACGTAATTTAAAACAAATTGGCATCCGTCTCGTAGGGAAAAATAATTTCTTCCTGCAATTGCATAATTATTATACCACACAAAGAGAAAATCCGTTAACAAAATTAATTTCAATAAATGCAATAATAAGAAAATTTATGTATATACTTATGGCTATAGTAAGAAGTGGAAATTCGTTTGATGAAGAGAAAGCAATAAGAGAAAGTTGCATAAGTTTTAGTTAATAATATCATTAATGCTAGTTTAGTGAATTAAGATTATAAGTTTATATTTATAGTTTTAGTTCACTAAACTAGAGATAGATTAGTGATATTATGTGAAAGTGGAATTTGGTAAGTGCCTCCGTAGGACATGATCTAGAGTGAAAGAATCACCAAGGCCAGTTTCATATAATGCCGTATTAAAGAGTTTAGGTAGATAACAAAGATTATCAATACAGAATGAAATGAGAGGATAAGCATATATGAAAAACACATTGGCTAGTAGTCCACTTAATTATAGATATAATAATTAAGTTAACAAAATTTAAAAAAAGTGCCTATGTTAACAATTTTCAGTATGCCCAAATATAATAAAAATAACAATAAAAATTAGTAAAATTACTAATTTAAAATAAAATAAGAAAAAATTTATAAAGTTTTGTATAGAAAATACTTGACTTTATTATGAGAGGAGG